>JAFROD010000062.1 GCA_017429835.1 Oscillospiraceae bacterium | reverse complement strand
GAGACCGGCCTGACCGAAGGCAGCCACTGCTCGCGCTGCGATTACGCAGTCGCACAGACGGTCGTTCCCGCACTCGGACATGACATCGTCACCGACGCAGCCGTCGCTGCAACCTGTACCGAAACCGGTCTGACAGCCGGCGAGCACTGCACGCGCTGCGATTACGCAGTCGCACAGCAGACCGTCCCGGCACTCGGCCACGACATGATCACCGACGCTGCGGTAGCGGCGACCTGTACCGAAACCGGTCTGACCGAAGGCAGCCACTGCTCGCGCTGCGAATACGCAGTCGCGCAGACCGAAGTTCCCGCGCTCGGCCACGACTGGGACGACGGCACTCCCGCCTTTGGCGGCGGAACAACGTACACCTGCAAGCGCTGCGGCGCAACAAAATGGCAAGGCTCCGGCGGCATGGTACATATCCATGTTCCCGTCCTGCACGAAGCCGTCCAGGCGACCTGCACGGAGCCCGGCAACAGCGCCTACTATTCCTGCACGGGCTGCGACAAGTACTTCTCCGATGAGGAGTGCAAGAACCAGATCGAGGAAGACAGCTGGGTCATCCCGCCGCAGCATACGCTCGAGTTCGTTGCCTACAAGGCGCCGACCTGCGTCGAAGACGGCAACGAGGCCTACTACATCTGCACCGCCGGCTGCGACAAGTTCTTCTCCGACGAGAACGCCGAGAATGAGGTCGAGGAAGACAGCTGGGTCATCCCGGCGACCGGCGAACACGTCTTTGTCGACGGCTTCTGCACGATGTGCGGCTTGGGCGACGGCACGAACACCGCGTTCAAGATCGCGTCCGCGAAGCTCACGATCAGCAACGACATCGTCGTCGTCTACTCCGCTGCCGTTCCCGAAAACATGACAGACCCGTACATGGTCTTCACCTTCAACGGCAAGGACTACCGCGTTGAGAGCAAGGGCGTAGACAACAAGAACCGTCCGACCTTCGCCTTCGAGGGCGTAACGCCCGAGAAGATGGGTGACAACATCTGCGCGAAGCTGTACGCGACCACCGCATACGGGCAGACCGCCTGCGTCACCAAGGAGAACTACAGCGTCCGCGAATACTGCGTCAACTCCATGAACAAGTATCAGAACGTTGCGGGTTCCGACAAGCTGATGACGCTGCTGACGGATATTCTGGTCTACGGCGCAACGGCACAGCAGTACACCAAGTACCACACCGACGCGCTCGTCACGGAAGGCGTCGATCTGTCGCATGCGACTGAATTCACGACCGTGACGGAGACCAAGCTCGCCCGCACCGGCGAGGAGGACGCGGAGATCAAGTGGGTGTCCGCGAGCCTGCAGTGCGGCAGCCAGATGGCGATGGTCTTCACCTTCACGACGACCGTTCCGGAAGTGACGACTGTGGAAGTGACCATCAACGGACGTACCTCGGTGTATACGATCCCCGAGTCGAGGGTCAACAGCAACGGCACCTACAGCACGACCTTCACCGGCATCTCCGCGACGGAGTTCGACGACACCGTCACGGCGGTCTTCAAGAAGGACGGCGTGCAGGTCGGCCAGACGCTGACCTACTCGGTCAACTCCTACGTCTACTCGATGCAGGATAACGACACCGTGCCGTATCTGGCAGATCTCGTCAAAGCAATCTACAACTACGGCGCGTCCGCGCGCGCGTACGCCGGAAAGTAAAGGAGGATAAGGAATGAAACATTTTGAAACGCCGACCGTTGAAATCGAACGGTTTGACCTGCTGGATACCATCGCGGTCAGCCTTGTGATCCTGCCGGATGATCCGATTCCTACCTTTACCATGCCGGACGACGAGTTCTCCGTACCGGGGTTCTATGAGTCCTACTAATGCATGATCGCAAAGCGCCCCGCCTGCTTGCAGGCGGGGCGCTTCACTTTTCCCAAAGAAAGCCTCTTCCTTTTTTGAAAAACCGTGTTATAATGAAATTGTAAACTGGCGGGGCAGACAAACCCTGCTGAACAGAGACAAGGAGGAATTACCATGAAGAAACGACTGATCGCGTTGATTCTGTGCGCCGTAATGGTGCTGTCCGTGCTGCCGCTTGCGTCGGCAGAGGGCGGCAAGATCGGGAAAATCACCATCACCGGCGTTCCGACGCCGACCGACGGCGCGGCGATCCCCTACGACAGCAACACCCTGATCGCGGCGGATCCGCAGCTTTACAAGGCGTATTATTGGAACATGTCCTGGCGCGTCAGCGACGGCATTATCAATGCGGACCTCTCGCCCACCTTTGACGCGGGCGAGCTGTACACGCTGACGCTTTTGATCGTGCCGCAGAACGGCGCGACCGGATTGGATGAAACGACGGCGGCGACGCTGCCCGTCTTTATCGGCGGACAGAAGGCGAAATATGACCCCGACTGCAAGCCGTCGCTGGATGCGGAGCCGGGCAAGGAGGTCTTCGCCTACGACGTCGAGCTGCGCTGCGCGTGGACGAACGAGATCAGGATGATCGACGTCTACGGTATGATCCTGCCCGCCACGGGCGCGGAGCCCGACGTCTCGACGCTGTCCGTCCCCGAGGACGCGCCCTATACGATCGCGGACGCGGCGTGGTGGCGTTACACAACGATGCCCGACGCCCCCGGCGATGAGATCCGCATGGAGCCGGGCGAGAAGTTCGTGGAAGGCACATGGTACTATCTTGATATTGACCTCGTTCCGAAGGAAGGCTACTTCTTTGCAGCCAGCGAAGAGTGCTACTGGCGCATCGACGGCACGGCGTCCTTAACCGACGAAGAGTGGAGCAGAAGCAGCGGCACAGGGTTTGACCTGTTCTCCGCGGACTTCCAGGCAACGTCGCGCCATATCGACATCATCGAGCTGAACGGCATGACGGAGACGCTCTACGTGGGCGACCCCGCGAAGACCGCGTTCGAGAACGTCACGATCCCCACCGGCGCGGGCTATACCCTCGTGACCGACAGGAAGGACGTGAACGTGTCGAAGAAGAGCAACGATACGTACATCAAGGACGACGACCTCTTTGAGGCGGGCGAGAGCTATATGATCACCCTCCGCGTTGCCCCGAAGGACGGCTGGACGATCGACAGCTCCACCGTCTGGCGCATCAACGGCAAAATGGACCTCGTCCTCGGCGCGGCGGAGAGCACCTCCGGCTATTGGTACTGCCGCTCGTTCCCCATTCCCGCGACCGAACGGACGCACATCGACCGCGTGCAGATCTTCGGCGTCACGGATCCCGTCGCGGGCTGGATGGCAATCGAATGTACGACGACCTACGTGGCCAACGGCCCGTACGAGCTGGTCGAACGCTACTGGTTCGACGACGACGATGATCTCATGCTCATCGGAGACGATCCCTTCGAGCTGGGCAAGCACTATATGATGTGCAACGTCGTGAAGCCCTACGAGGGCTACGTGATCGACGATTCGACGGTCTTCGAGCTGAACGGCGGCGACTACGCCGTGGAACTCTCCGGCGGGAAGCCGGACGGCTCGTATTACGTCTGGACGGAGCCGATGGAGCCGCTGGAGACCTGCACCGTCTGCTGGTATCTTGACGTCAATGACGAATACCCCATCGCGGGCGTGGAAGTCATCAAGGGCGACGTCTACGGCGCGCCGGCGGAGCCGGGCAGGGAGGGCTATACGTTCGGCGGCTGGTTTACCGATAAGGAATTGACCAAGCCCTACGATCCCGCCGCGCCGATCCTGGAGGATACCAATCTCTATCCGAAGTGGATCAAGGTCGTCACGCCCAGCGACTGCGACGGCGGCCCGACCTGCCCGTCCTACAAGTTCAAGGACGTCAAGGCAGGCGATTGGTATCATCTGGCGGTCGATTTCGCGGTTACCAAAGGCTTGTTCAACGGCATGACCGACACGACCTTCGAGCCGAACACGCCGATGACCCGCGGCATGCTCGTCACGGTGCTGTGGCGCTACGAAGGTTCCCCGAAGGAAGGCAAGAGCGACTTCACGGACCTGAAGGCGGATTGGTACAAGGACGCGGTCGCCTGGGCAGCCTCGAAGGGCATCGTCACGGGCGTCGGCAACAACCGGTTCGACCCGGACGGCAAGATCACGCGCGAGCAGCTTGCGGCGATCCTGTATCGCTATTCCACGAATAAGGGGTTCGACAGGAGCGCGAGGAGCGACTTTGCGGGCTTCCCCGACAAGAACAAGATCAGCGGCTGGGCGACAGACGCCTATAGCTGGGCGGTCGGCGCGGGGCTGATCACCGGCAACGAAGGCCGTCTCGACCCGCAGGGCAGCGCCACCCGCGCGCAGGTCGCGACGATCCTCATGCGCTTTATTCAGAACATCGTGAAATAAGCAGAAAAATGAACCCGCCGCAGCGTCGTCTCCACGACGCTGCGGCGGATTTATAATACAGGGGAAAGCAATTCGGAATTCAGATTTCGGAATTGTCCGGACGTGGCGTTCTGATAAATCCGTCCTTATTCCTTCACGCGGTAGCGCTCTGGCGTGGGGTTCTTGCCGTCCCAGAGGATGCGGCGGAATTCGGTCGGATCGGTGTTGCCCTCGGTGTTGATCATGAAGATCTGCGAATCCATATCGAGGTGCAGCGCGGCTTTCAGATCGGGCGCGATCTCGTCCGTGCAGAGCGCAAACAGGGTGCCGAGCGGTACTGCGCCGCTCTCGCCGCTGATGACCAGCGGATCGCCGTGCAGCGGGCAGCCGAGGATGCGCATGCCGCGGGCGGCGACGTTGTCCGGCACCTGAAGGAAGATATCGGCGTTGTCGCGCAGGATATCGAACGCGACCGGCGACGGGTCGCCGCAGGCGAGTCCCGCCATGATGGTGTCGAGATCGCCCTTGACGCTGTGGCACTTGCCGTCGCCGGCGGCGATGGACTCATAGACGCACGGCGCCTTGGTCGGCTCGACGATAATGAACAGCGGCGGATCATTGGGGAAGAGCGCGCTGTAGAAGCCGACGACGCTCGCCGCCAGCGCGCCGACGCCCGCCTGCACGAAGACGTGCGTGGGCTTCACGATGCCCATGCCGGAAAACTGCTCCTGCGCTTCGAGCATGATGGAGTTGTAGCCCTGCATGATCCAGGTGGGGATCTCCTCGTAGCCCGGCCACGAGGTATCGGAGACGACGTACCAGCCGTTAGCCTTCGCGTCTGCGGCTGCCTGCCGCACGGCGTCGTCATAGTTGCCGTCGACGACGGTGACTTCCGCACCGAAGCCCTCGATCGCGCGGATACGCGCCTGCGAGGTCTCGCTGTGGACGTAGATCTTGCACGGGTGGTCGAGCTTCTGGCATGCCCAGGCAAGGCCGCGGCCGTGATTGCCGTCCGTCGCGGAGCAGAAGACGATGTTGCCGAGCGCCTCGTGGCACTCCCGGCTGACCAGATAGTCGTAGGACAGGTCCTCGTTCTCCTTGCCGAGCAGCTGCTTGACCAGACGGTAGATCGCGTAGGAGCCGCCCATGACCTTGAAAGAGTTCATGTGCAGACGCTCCGCCTCGTTTTTCACGTAGATGCCGCCGACGCCCAGAAGATGCGCGAGATTCGGCAGCGCGACCAGCGGCGTCATGTGGTAGTCGGGGATCTGGCGGTGGAACTTCCGCGCGTCTCTGCCGCAGGAGATCGGGAACAGTTCGAGCGCCTTGGCGGGGTTTTTCTTAGAAACGTCGCCGTCGTTGTGAATGATGTACTTAAAATTATTTTTCATATTCTTCTCCTCTATGGTTGATAGCCGACCTATTATAACATATATTTTCAAAAATGCATTATTTTTTTCAAAAAAATTACGGAGGTTAGGAATCATACTCACATTGACTTTTTGCGACGGAAATGATAAAATACAAATTAAGATGGTAACTCTGTCGAATCATAAGAAGGGCGATACCGACTGGCATGAAGAAACTCATTATTCGATTGACGGCTGGACTGCTGTCGCTGCTGCTGCTTCTTCCGCTCGCGTCTGCGGCGGAGGGGAGCAAAACGCCGCGGCTTGACGCCATATTTACAACTGCAGACCTGATGGACGCCACGATCGCCGACCTGCTGGACGCGATGGAGGACGGCAGCCTGACGAGCGAACGGCTGACACAGATGTATCTTGACCGGATTGAGGCGTACGATATCCCGATGGAACTTCGCACAATCATCAACCTCAACCCGAACGCGCTGGAAGATGCGAGAAAAGCCGATGAAGCGCGCGCCAACGGCGCGACGGGCAGACTGCTCGGCATTCCCATTCTGGTCAAGGACAGCATCGACGTCGCCGGCATGCCGACGACCCGCGGTTCCTATTATTACCGCAACGCCGTCGCCGGCAGCGACGCCGAGGCGGTCGCGCGTCTGCGCGCGGAGGGCGCGGTGTTCCTGGGAAAGACGAATATGTCGACCTTCTCCGAGTCCGGCGCCAACTCCATTTCGGAGCTCGCAGGCATGGTCGGCAACGCCTACGACCCCACCCGCACGCCCGCCGGTTCCTCCGGCGGCTCGGCAGTCGCGGTCGCTTGCTGTTTCTGCGCCGCAGCCCTCGGCGCGGACACCTATTCCTCGCTGCGCCGACCGGCGAGCTTCGCCGGCATCTATACGCTGCGCCCCTCCTTCGGCTTGGTCAGCCAGACGGGTCTCGTCCGCCTGAACTACGATCAGGACGTGATCGGCCCGATGTGCCGCAATGCAGAGGATATGGCGCTGATCTTTGACGTCATCGCCGGCACCGACCCGTCGGATCCCTTCTCCGCAGACGCGGACAGCTATGTGCCGGACGGCGGCTATACGTCCGGGCTGAAAGCGAACGGTCTGCGCGGCAAGCGCATCGGCTATCTGGCAAACTCCTTCGGCTATCTCTATCAGGCGGGAACGGGTCTTCCTTCGGACTATCCGCAGCCGCTGGATGCGAAGATCGCCGACATGGTCGAGCGCGCGAAGCAGACGCTCGTTGACGGCGGTGCGGAGCTGGTCGATCTGTCCGACGTGCTGACGGAATACTACGTCGCTTCGGTGACGGGCAACTACACCTACGGCAATATGATGGCGATCCGCGAGTATGTGACGGAGGTTCTGGAAGAGAACAACATCGACGCCGTGATCTACGTTTCGCAGAACGACGTTGCGGAAACGCAGGAGAATCCGGTCGGAAAATTCGACAACGGCTCGCGTTATATTTACACCTTCTCTCCGCTGGGAGGGCTTCCGGAGACGGTACTTCCGATGGGACTGTCCGAGACCGATCCGGAGAACGGCTTTCCGCACGCGCTGCCGCTCGGACTGTCGATGTTTTCAGGATACGGAAAGGACGACGTCCTGCTGCAGATTGCCTACGCCTACGATCAGATCGCGGACGTAAAGACGCACCCGTGGACGGCGCCCGCCCTGCCGGATCCCAACCTCGAAGCGTATGCGCAGGAGCTTATAGCGCAGGCGAAGGGGATCAACCGCGCCGACTATACGTCGGCGAGCCTTTCCGCCGTGGACGGCGCGCTGCGCGTGCTTGCGCCGGTGGAAATCGGAGAGGAGTACGACACCGCGCGGTATCAGGCGATGGTTTACAGCCTTGCCAGCGCGATGGCGGGATTGAAGCCGATCAACGAGGAGGAGCAAAAGCCCGGAAAGCAAACCGGCGGGGGAAATCGAACGTCGGCAGAGACGGAGACTGCCGCTTCCGATACGGACGAGTTGAAGAATCTGCTGCCGACGAACACACGTTTCCCGTGGGAGCTGCCTGTGGGCGTCACGATCCTGATGTGGGCATTGCTGTACTGGTATAAGCGAAAATTCAGCAAAGATGACGACGACGAATAACAACGAACCGCTCAAGCCAAACGGCTTGAGCGGTTTTAGACTGTAAAAAAGTCCGTAACCGTCAAAATCAGTCAAGCACTTTTGGTACGGTGCGTTGACTTTTCGTTTGCAGACAACAGGACAATTTTCAAACTTATTCATGGCAAATAATACTTGCTTCGCAAGGATTTTGACTTACTGCGCAACGCACGACCTACCGTATCAATATACGCCGACGGTCGTGCGTTGCTTGCCTTCCGAACTTTTTGACAGCCTGTTCAGCGTGTCGAAAAGGTTTTTCGACACGCTGGAACCGTTCAAGCCAAACGGCTTGAGCGGTTTTTTCAGTTCCCCATGCAGGCGCGGCGCAGAAGCCGTACCGCCATCTCCCAGAGCGTCAGTTTTTCGATCGCCGCGGGCGCGACGATCGGGATCTCCGCCAGCGTCCGCGTATCCGTCGCGATCGTCAGCGTGCCGAGCTGCTGCCCTGCGGCGACCGGTGCGGTGACTTCCTCTGCCAGCGTCACGGTCTTCGTGACCCGTGCCTGCTCGCTTTTTTCGATCAGGATCGACGCGGTTTCCTGCAAAACCGGCGTCAGGACGGACTGCCTGCCCAGCAGCACGGCAACGTCGGAAAGCGGCTCCGGCGGCTGCGCGCTGACGAGCGCGTAATTGGCAAAGCCGTAATTGAGCAGCGCCTTTGCCGACTGAAAACGGTCGGAGGAACTCGCGCAGTGCATGACCACGGCGATCAGTTCCATGCCGTCGCGCTCCGCCGTTGCGGACAGGCAGTGTCCTGCGGCGGAGGTGTAGCCGGTCTTCAGACCGGTCGTGCCCTCGTAAAAGCGCACGAGCTTGTTGGTGTTGGACAGTCCGAATTGCCCGTTGCGCACGGTATCCATCCAGATCGTCGTGTACTTTTTGATCTCCGTGTGCTTCAAAAGCTCGCGCGACATCACCGCCAGATCGTGCGCCGTCGTCAGGTGCTCCGCCGCGTTCGGTTCGTCGTCCAGCCCCGTGCAGTTGACGAAATGGGTGTCCGTCAGACCGAGCTGCGCCGCCCGTTCGTTCATCATAGCGACGAACGCGCTTTCACTCCCGGCCACGTGCTCTGCGAGCGCGGTCGCGCAGTCGTTGGCGGAGCTGACGACCACGGATTTGAGCATGTCGTCCATGCTCATCTGCTCGCCGACCTCCAGATAGACCTGACTTCCGCCTTTTCCCGCCGCAGCTTCCGAGGCGGTTACCGTGTCGTCCCAGCCGATTCGCCCGCTGTCGAGCGCTTCCATGACCAAAAGCAGCGTCATGACCTTCGTCACCGACGCAGGCGCAAGCCGCTCGTTCGCGTTTTTCTCAAACAGTACCGTACCCGTCGCGGCGTCCATCAGAATGGCGGACGGCGCGGAGATCTCCACAGCCTCCGTCGGCACGGCGCGCGCCGCCGGAATGCCGCAGAGCGTCAGAACGGCGCTCAGCGCGATTGCAATGACTCGTTTCCACATAAAAAAGCCCCCTCCGCTTTATCGCAGTACAAGCGTATGAAGCGGAGGAGGCTGTTAGAATCAAACGAGAAACTTTTTTGCGGCGTGCGCGAAATGCGTTTCATTTTCATCACCGCTGACGGTGACGGACAGCGGCTCGGAAAAATCGAGCGTGAACATTTCCATAAAACTCTTGGCGTTGACAGTGCGTTCCTTATCCTGCACCTGCACCGCGTAGGGCTGCAGCGACGCAAGACCGACGAATTCCTGTACGTCGCCCAGCGACGCAAAATGAATCTTCATGATGACCTCCGAAGAAAGGACTGTACTTTTGCGGGAGAAATTGCTACAATAGGTTTGTTCGTATTATACCGTCCGGCGCTGTCGGATTGCAATATGTGTTTTGCCAGATTTTTGGGAGCAATCCCGGCTGTTTTTTGGGGATTCTTATGAAATTTCACTGTTACACGCTTGGCTGCAAGGTCAATCAATATGAAACGCAGGCGATGGAGCAGCAATTGACTGCGCTCGGGCACGAGGCAGCCGCCGAAGAAGACTGCGACGTGCTGATCGTCAACACCTGTACGGTGACCTCGGTCGCCGACCGGAAAAACCGCACCCTGATCCACCGCCTGCGCAGAGAGCATCCGCAGGCGATTCTGGGCGTGTGCGGCTGCTACGCGCAGGTCAGCACGGACGAAGTCCGCGCGATGGGCGCGGACGTGATCTCCGGCAGCGGCGGCAGGCAGGAATTCGTGCAGCTATTGCTGCAGGCGTACCGCGAGCGGACGCAGCTCGTTTCCGTCGATCAGGCGCTGCGCCGCAGGTCGTTTGAGATCCTGCCCGCAGGCGGCTTGTCTACGCGGACGCGCGCCATGCTCAAGGTGCAGGACGGCTGCAGCAATTTCTGCACCTACTGCATTATCCCCTATGCCAGGGGCCCGGTGCGTTCCCTGCTGCGCAAGGACGCGGTCGAGCAGACGAAGACGCTTGCCGCCGCGGGCTATCGGGAGATCGTAGTCACGGGCATTGAGATCGCTTCCTGGGGCTGGGATCTCAAGGACGGCAGCCGTTTTACCGACCTTGCCGAAGCGATATGCGCTGCCGCGCCGCAGGCACGGATCCGGCTCGGTTCTCTGGAGCCGCGGATCGTGGACGAGGACTTTTGCCAAAGACTGTCGCGCTTCGACAATTTCTGCCCGCAGTTTCATCTGAGCCTGCAGAGCGGCAGCGATACCGTCCTCGCGCGCATGCGCCGCAAGTACGATTCCGCGCGCTATCTGGAGAGCGTCGCGCTGCTCAAGCGGTTTTTCCCCGGCTGCGCGATCACGACCGATCTGATCGTCGGTTTCCCCGGTGAAACGGAGCGGGAGTTTGCAGAATCGCTGGCGTTTGCGGAAACCTGCGGCTTCTCCGCCATGCACATTTTCCCCTATTCCCGCCGCGCCGGCACGCCCGCCGACGCAATGCCAGACCAGATCTCCAAGGCGGTCAAATCCGCCCGTGCCGCAAGGGCGTCCGAGGTCGCGGCAAAGCTGCGCGAGCGGTACGACGCCGCGCTGATCGGGACGGTGCAGGAGGTGCTGTTCGAGCAGATCGAGGACGGCTTCTTCACCGGTCACGCCGGGAACTACGTCAAGGTCTACGCCCGCGGCGATGGTTTACATAATATCGCCCGCTCCGTGAGGATCACCGCCCTCCGTCCCGACGGCGTCGAGGGAGAGCTTGTGTAGAATGCAGAATTGGGAATTCGGAAACCACCTCGTTTCTGTCGTTGCCCGGCTTGCTCGGGCAATCTGTCCGTCTCAGGCATGGGATTTGTACCGGTACAAAGAAACGCGCTCTGCTTCATGCAGTGCACCTGTCAAGGAAAAGTAGACAGGGAAAAAGAAAAGTCATGGAAAGCCCAGTTCGGTCCTGTACTGAACTGGGCTTTTGTAGCCCAAAGCGGCGTGTCGTCGTCGGTAGTTGAAGAAGGAAACACACTGATTCAGGAGTGTAGGAACGTCTTGCGCATGAGCAAGATCGAAGTCAAGATAGAGTTCTTCCTTCATCCAGCCATTCAGAGCTTCAATAATTGGATTATCTGTAGGAGTTCCCCCTCGCGACATGGAGCGAAGTATGT
>JAFROD010000016.1 GCA_017429835.1 Oscillospiraceae bacterium | reverse complement strand
TCAGTTTATCCTCTTTGCTCCATTTCCGGTGTGCTTGCCCTTTCTTGCTCATGTTTTCATCTCCTCTCTTCTCTAATTCTACAACAAAAAAATGAAAGTAGGCACTTTTTTAGTGTCTACTTTCATCTTACCAGGTGCAGGAGCTGATCACAGCTCCCTGCTTTTTTCTATTGTTCTTCTTTCCCGGGCAGATGGCTCATGACCGCGCCGTAGTAGTCGCATTCCAGCACGATGTCGGAGAAGGTGATCTTGTTGCGGACGATCGCGGCGATCTGATCCTTGTAGTCCTCGTCCAGCTCGTAGCCCTCTGCGGGAATGAACTGACCGGTCGCGCCGTTATAGGTCGCGTACTCCGTCTTCCAGCTATAGTCGTTCCAGAGCACCAGCGGCATCTGATCGGAGAAGACGTCCCTGCCGACAAACATGCGAGAATCGTATTCCACGCCGAAAAGATTGGAAAGCGTCGGCAGAATGTCGAGGCTGTAGGTCGGCGCGTCCACTTGCAGATTCATTCCCTCCAGGCAGCCGCTCCAAATAATCAGCGCCGTATTGTCGCGGATGAAACAGGAGCTGACCCGTTCCCCGTACAGTTCCGTCATATAGCTTTGCCCGTTCGACCAGGCGTAGCTCGTCTCCAGACCGTAGGGATAGTGGTCGGGGCTGATGACGATGACCGTATCGTCCGCGATCCCCGCGTCCTCCAGCATGCGGAGCAGACTCGCCATCGCGTTCTCCAGCTCGATGTTGGCGGCGTGGTAGCACTTGATCGTCTCCGACCAGTCCTCGTTTTCCACGACGTGGTAGTTTTTCCTGGACATCGCGTTATTGGCCTGGCTGTAGTTGCAGTGTCCGCTGATGGTCATATAGTACACGCTGAACGGCTGATGATCGATATACTGCGGGACGGTGTATTCGATCATCTCCTGATCGCTCTCCGTCCAGGTGGAAGCGACGCCCTGCTCGAGTCCGTTGCCCATAGCATAGAAGTTGTCGTAACCGATCATCTGGTGCGTACGGTGGCGTTCGTAATAAGTGTATTCGCCGTTGTGATAGGACACGGAGAAATAGCCCTGCCTGCGGAGCTGATTGCCGATCGTCAGATCGTTGTTGTTGTAGATCATGTTCTTGATGCTTGCGACGCCGTTGGTCGGCACGATGCCGTAGAGGTTGGAGAACTCTCCCGTCGAGGTGCTCCCGCCCCAGGCGGGCTGATAATAGTCCGTGAAGTATATGCCCTCGTGCGCCATGCGGTAGAGCGTCGGCGTGCGAACCGGGTCGATGACCTCCTTGGTAAACGCCTCCGCGGTGATCAGGATCAGGTTTTTGCCCGCGAACATGCCGGTATACTGGTTTTCCGATGCGGGCGTCTGCGAGGCGACGAAGCGGTGCGCCGAAGCGATCCGGTCGTTCCATTCCTCGTCCGCCAGCACGGCATAGTCGACGTCAAACTCATGCACGCCGTAGGCGACGGTCTCCTCCGTCGGCTCCGTCGATTCCTCCGTCAGCACGTCCGTCGGCTCTGTAGGCTCGTCCGAAGGCTGCGTCTTCCTTGTCGGAGCCGTCGGCACCTCGGACGGAACGAAGTCCGTATTGGTGTTGCCGCCGCGGAAGAGATCGAGCGTCAGCGCCTCGGTCAGGCCGAAGGCGCGGACGGCGCTGTCAAAGGTGTATTCCTCGTCATATTTTTTGCTGTCCGGCGAAACCGTCCGAACGAACAGCATGCCTGCAAAGAAGCTGACGATCAGAAGACCGGCAAGCACGACGCGCGTGATCCAGCTTCCCGTCTTGCCCCATTTGCCGAGATGACCCAGAAAGCCGTAGAGTGCAATCGGCAGCAGGACGACGAGGATTCGCCAGAAGCCGTGCAGGATCAGCGTGACCAGCGTGTCGCCGAAGCCGCCCGCCACGTCGCCGGCGTTGCCGAAAATGTCCGACAGGATCATGAAGGTCTTGAACGAGTCCTGGATAAAGAACTCCAGGATCGTAAAGAACGCGAAAACCAGGGAGAAGACCAGCGCCAGGATCCGGCTGACTCTTGCGGAGCTGCCGATCGTCGTCAGCAGGGCGAAGACCAGCCCGAAGAATGCCGCGCACACCAGCACGGTGACAAGCCGCGGGAACGCAAACTCGCGCGGCGTCCAGATATGCAAGATGAATTCATCGAATACCACCGCGCAGAACATGAACAGCCACGCGGGAATATTGATCTTTTCCATCCACATTCTCAGTTTCTTCAAAGCAAACCCCTCGTTTCCTCAAACATAGCAATATATATTATAGTGCAATTCATGCCGCGGGGCAAGACAAAAAACGACCTTTTTCGCACGATTTTCTGTCGAGAGGCGGCAAAAGCGCATATAAGCCGTCCTTCCGGAAGCCTCTGCCGCAAATAATGCTTGCAACGCCCGGCGCTATGCTTTATAATATTATCGTTCAGGCAGACAGTAACGACATTAACGGCAAAGTGGGAATGAACATGAAAGAAAAGCTCAAATCGTACTTCAGAAAGCTTCATGACAAACTGACGGCCGACGAGGTGTTCCACGAGACGGAGGTGCAGGGCAACCGTCTGGGCGCGCTGATCCTGTTTAGCAGCGGTATCATTCTGATCATCATTCTGCTTCTGACGGCGTTCGGCGTTTTCCTGCTTCCGTGGGAATCGGTCGCTTCCCCGGCGATCCCTGCGGTCATTGCAAGCGCGGCGCTGGTCGTCGTCTGCCGCGCGGTCAAAAACGATGCCTGGTGGCTGAAGCACCTGCTGATTCTCGGGCTGATCATCGTTTACGCAAATCTGGACAGCATTCTGACCCACAAGACGGCGCTCCTGATGATCATTCCCGTGGTGTTCAGCAGCCGATATTATTCCAAAAAGCTTACCGTCGTTACGTCCGTCGTTTCCGCATTGGCGTTTCTTGCGTCCGCCGCATGGGGCGCGACGAACGGCATGATCAATCTCAATATCGTGACCTTCCCCGAGGGCACGCAGATGATCGCGACCGGCGGTTTCCTGGGCGACGCGATCAAGAACGCGGGCGCGGGGGATCCGGGTTTCGGTCAAATGCTGACCCGCAACACCCTGCTCTTTGACTATCTGCCGCGTTTTCTGATGTTCACGCTCACCGCGATCATTAGCTGCAACATTGCCGGACGCGGCCGCGAGCTGGTGACCACCCAGCATGAAAAAGATATCAAAACCGCACGGATCGAGTCCGAGCTGACGCTGGCGACCCGTATCCAGGCGGATATGCTGCCGAACATCTTTCCGGCGTTCCCCGGGCGGACGGAATTCGACGTCTTCGCCACGATGGATCCTGCGAAAGAAGTCAGCGGCGACTTCTACGATTTCTTCCTCATTGACGACGATCACCTCTGTCTGGTGATCGCGGACGTGTCCGGCAAGGGCGTTCCTGCGGCGCTGTTTATGATGGCGGCGAAGATCATTCTGGCAAACAACGCCATGAGCGGCAAGCGTCCGGCGCAGATCCTGACCGATACCAACGCCACGATCTGCTCGAACAACCGCGAAGAAATGTTCGTGACGGTGTGGCTCGGCATTTTGGAGATCTCCACCGGAAAGCTCACTGCCGCAAACGCCGGGCACGAATATCCCGTCGTCAGGCAGCCGAACGGCAGGTATGAACTGTTGAAGGACAAGCACGGCTTCGTGATCGGCGGCATGGACGGCATAAAGTACACGGAATACGAACTGTATTTGGAGCGCGGCGCAAAACTCTTCCTCTACACGGACGGCGTAACGGAAGCGACCGACGCCTCCGGCGCGCTCTACGGAACGGAGCGAATGCTCGCCGCGCTGAACGCGGCTGCCGACGCCGCGCCGAAGGAAGCACTGCGCGCCGTGCGGCAGGACATCGACCGCTTTGTGCAGGACGCGCCGCAGTTTGACGACATTACCATGCTCTGTCTCGCGCTGAAGGAAGACAGCCCGGCAGGAAAGACCCTGCACGCGGAAACGCGTCAGATCACGCCGGAGCACGTGCGTCAGTTCGTTGAAGCGATCCTGACGCAGCATAACACGGCGCGCTCCTGCGCGGCAAAGATCTACGTGGCAGTGGACGAGATCATTGCAAACATTCTCCAATACAGCGGCGCAAAAACGCTGGACGTCTCCTGTCTCGCCAACACTGAAAGCATTACGATCTCCTTCTCCGACGACGGCAGCCCTTATAATCCGCTGGAGCGCGAGGATCCCGACGTGACCCTCACCGCAGAGGAGCGTTCCATCGGCGGACTCGGCATCTTTATGGTGAAGAACATCATGGACGACGTGGACTATGCGTACCGCGACGGCAGAAACGTTCTGACCATCAAAAAAAATACGAAATAATTTTGGATTGAAAAGGAGAAGATTCAAATGGTTATTACGAAAAAAGCAGAAGGTGAAATGCTGACCCTGCACGTGCAGGGACGTCTGGACACCACCACCGCGCCGCAGCTCGAGGCAGAGCTGAAAGCCTCCGTCCCCGGCGTCAGCAAGCTCGTGCTTGACTTCGCAGAGTTGGAATACATCTCCTCCGCCGGTCTTCGCGTCCTGCTGTCCGCGCAGAAGGTCATGAACCGTCAGGGCGCCATGGTCGTGCGCGGCGTCAACGAGGATATCATGGACGTGTTCGAACTGACAGGCTTTGCGGACATATTGACGATTGAGCGATAAGCACATAAAAAGCGCCATCCGATCGGATGGCGCTTTTGTTATAGATTCGGCTATTTTCCCAAGTTGTCGGTAATGCCGACGGTGCGGTTCTGATTATAGCACTCGAACATCGCGTCCGTTTCCTTTGGGCGGGTCGAGCCTGTCAGGATGCTGACGATCGGCACGAGGATCAGTCCGCCGACCATCGCGAACACGCCGGAATAGAGGGAATTCTTGAACACGAACCCCAGAACCGGGATCGCGGACACGTCAAATACCTTCAGGGAGACCAGAAGCTGCACGACCTCAAGCCCGACGCCCCATACGAAGGATACGGCGACAGCCGCCTTGCTGATCCGCTTGCTGTACAGACCGTACAGGAACGGCGCGAGGAAGGCGCCTGCCAGCGCGCCCCACGACACGCCCATCATCTGCGCGATGAAGAGGCTGTTGCTGTTGTACTGCACGATGGCGATCACGGCGGAAATAATGATGAAAGCGACGATAAACAGGCGCATCATCAGCATTTTCTTCGTTTCCTTGATCTCCTTCTTCCGCAGCGGCGCGATGAAATCCAGCGCGATGGTGGAGGAGCTGGTCAGTACGAGAGAAGACAGCGTGGACATGGAGGCGGACAGCACCAGAACGATCACGATGCCGATGATGACGGGCGAAAGCCCTGAGAGCATCGTGGGAATGATAGAGTCGAAGCCGCCGACGGGCGCGCCGTTTGCAGTCTCGATCGGGAAGAGTCTGCCGAAGCCGCCGAGGAAATAGCAGCCGCCGGCGACGACGATTGCAAACAGCGTGGAGATGACGGTTCCCTTCTTGACCGCGTCCTCATTCTTAATGGCGTAGAACTTGCCGACCATCTGCGGCAGGCCCCACGTGCCAAGCGAGGTAAGGAATACGACGAAGAGCAGGAACAGCGGCTCCGGCCCAAAGAAGGAGGCGTATTCCCAGCCGCCGTTCTTGCCGGTGGCAAGCGCCTGCATCGAGCCCATCAGACCGCCGTTGGTGTTCAGCACCGCCAAAATGACCGCCACGATGCCGATCAGCATCAGCATGCCCTGAATGAAGTCGTTGAGCGCGGTCGCCATGTATCCGCCGATCACGACGTAGGTGCCGGTCAGCACCGCCATCAGGATGACGCACACGGAATACGGGATTCCCGGGAACGCCATCTCGAACAGGCGGGACAGACCGTTATACAGCGAAGCGGTGTACGGGATCAGGAACAGGAACGTGATGACGGAGGCGGATATCTTCAGCTTTTTGGACTCAAACCGCGTGCCGAAGTAATCCGGCATCGTCTTGCTGCCGAGGTGATTCGTCATGATCCTCGTGCGGCGACCGAGGATCAGCCACGCCAGCAGCGAGCCGATCATCGCGTTGCCGATGCCGATCCAAGTCGATGCGACGCCGAATTTCCAGCCGAACTGTCCGGCGTAGCCGACGAAGATGACTGCGGAAAAATACGACGTGCCGTAAGCGAAGGCGCTCAGCCAAGGGCCGACGTTCCGTGAGCCGAGAACGAAGCCCTGCACGTCCTGCGCGTGCGATTTTGATCGAATGCCGATGATGACCATGACCGCGAAGAAAGCGACCGTCATGATCAGCGTAATGATCATTGTAGTACTCATAATCCATCTCTATTCTTTGTTTGTTTTGCAGGAACCTGCTTTGATTTTGTCATTCTATCACCGAAACGTGAAAATGTCAATACTTTAGCGATTTAAATTCAAGAAGATTCGTCGGGATATAATATTCGACTTTGTCAAATAGCAATGCCGCAAAAACAACTTGCTATCGTTTCATTTCTGTAGTATAGTATCCAAAGCACGCGGTCGCGTATTGTTGCGGCTGCGGTCAGAGCAAACAAAACTACGGAGGTTGCGAATATGTCATTCGTCGTCTTTGCAGACGGCACAGCCAATCTGCCAAAACAGCTTTTGGGCGGGATATCGCTGATTCCGCTTGACTATACGGTAAACGGTCGGGCAAAGCGTTACCGGGGAGATATAGACTCTTTCGACGGTCACGCTTTTTATGAAGGTCTGCGCAGCGGAAGCGCCGTAAGCACGACACTAATCAACATGCATCAATTCCTGTCGTACTTTGCGCCGATTCTGGAGCAGGGGCGGGACGTCATCTACGTCTGCATGAGTTCCGCGATCAGCGGAACATTCAACGCCGTGCGCAATGCGGCGGCGGAACTGATGGAACAGTATAGCGGCAGGTTTATCCACGTTGTGGATTCGTTGGGCTGCGGGTTCGGAAACGGCATACTGGCGATCCGAGCGGCAGAGCTGTGCCGACAGGGCGTCGACGTCAAAGACGCCGCCGCGATCCTTGACGCGCAGGTGCCGCACACCTGTCAGTATTTCACGGTGGACGACCTGAATTTTCTGAAAAAGACCGGCCGCGTCAGCGGGATCACGGCAAAAATCGCCACCGTTCTCGATATCAAGCCGATCCTCTACGGCGACGAAACCGGACACATCGTGTCCTGCGCCAAGGTGCGCGGGCGGAAACAGTCGATTGCCGCGCTCGCAAAGAAATACGATGAGAAGCGCGTCCGTTCCGGTGCGCAGGAGGTCTTCATCTCGCACGGCAACTGTCTGCGGGACGCTGAAACCCTTTCCGCCCTTATCCGAGAGATCACGCCCGACGTTCCGATCACGATCTGTCAGCACGAGCCGGTCTCCGGCTCCCACGTGGGGCCAGGCATGCTGGGTCTGTTTTTTAACGGAACGGAGCGTTGACGCTTCCGATATTCGCCGGCGGGGTTCTCCCTGCATTGGATTTCCCCGCAATATTACCTGCGCCACGATCAAAGAGACGCCCGAAGGCGTCTCTTCTTCGATACTGGCAGATGGATTCAAACTCTTGTAGATAAATCGTTAGGAAAGGACTTGGCAATCGCCAAGTCCTTTTTCCGGCGGAGCGGGTGGGCTTCTCCGCTGTGTAAGAGCGCGCAAATGATACATAAACAAGGTAAAAGCGCCTAAATGATGCGCACCGGCTACCTTTGAAAACCGGAGTTTGTCACGCCTTGTTGAACTTCTCCTTCGGCTGCTTGCAGCGCGGGCATCTCCAGTCGTCCGGCAGATCCTCAAAGGCGACGCCGTCGTGCTCGGCGGGATCGTAAACGTAACCGCAGACCGAGCAGACGTATTTGCCGCTGGCTTTCGTCTCGGAAAAATCGACTTCTGCAAGCACAGTGGGGACGGGATGATCAGGGTCGATCACGCGCTTGGCTTCAAGGTTTTCATATCCCTGCGGCGTGTGCGTTCCGCAGTAGACGGTCGGATTATTACGCACGAATTCACGGACGCGGTCAAGCGTTTCACGGGCGGCGGTGAGATCTTCAAATACGGTGGAAAGTTTGTTTTCGTACAGCGCTTCGTCAACGTAAGTAATGTCGCCGTGAAGCATATAAAACAGTCCGTCGTCCTCGACGATCACGATGCTGTTGCCGTTGGTGTGACCTTTGGCTTTTATATAGTAAACGCCGTTCGCGATCTTCCGGCTCTCCGGGAAGTTGTGGTACGCGCCGTCGGTGAAGCTGACGGGGATGACGTTGTCAAGCCCCTGCAACTCAGCCGCATCTATTTCATCGGAATTCACGTAGATCTTCGCATTCGGGAAGGAGCGAAGCTCACCGGAATGGTCTGCGTGCTTGTGTGTGAGCAGGATCTTCGTCACCTGTTCGGGATTGTAGCCGAGAGCCTTGAAAGCGTCCATATAACTGCAGATATCCTTCCCGGTAAAAAGCAAGCTCTTTTCCTCCGGTACTTCTTCCGGCGTCCCTGCGGGAAGTCCGGTATCAACGAGAATCACTTCGTTACCGGTATCGATCAGGTAATTTTGCAGACTTCCGCGATAGCGGATAGCAGGATCAAACTTGTCTGCGCCTTCCTCGCCGCCGAAGACGAAGGGCTGAGTATAAAATCCGTCTTTTCTGAATTTGACTGCTTTGATGATCATAATCTGTTCCTCCGTGTTATTTAATCTGCTATATCCACGTCCGGTACGATCAGAATGTCATATTCCGGATAGAGATATTTCATTTCACCGTACAGCGTTTCAAGTGCTTCCTTTCGGTCAACGTCAAAACTGACCACTACGTCGAAACGGACGGTTTTCTTCTCGGTGTCAGCATAGAAGCCGTGCATCTGGAGCGCCCAGTCATGAGCCATGACCGTTTTCTGCACCGCGTTGCGCATCCGCGCCGCCTCGTCGTCGGATGTGTTGAAAGAATAAACGCCGATGCCGGTCAGAATCACGCCGGTTTTATGGAAGACGTCTGTCTGTATCTTGCGGGTGATTCTGTCCACGTCGTCCACGCCGAGATTGTCCGGCAGTTCGATATGTACCGAGCCGTAGTTCTTGTTCGGACCGTAGTTGAACAGCGTCACGTCGTACGCGCCGAGCACCGCGTCTTCCGCGCAAATGATCTCTTTCAGTTCCTTCGTCGTTTCCGCGTCCTCGCGCTTGCCGATGACGTCGTTCAGCGTTTCGATCATCATCTCGATCCCGGCTTTGATGATAAAGCCCGCGATGACAACGCCTACGTACGCTTCCAGCGAAACGCCCGAAATCAGATATACTATAGCCGAAGCGAGGACGGAAGAAGAAAGGATCGCGTCAAACAGCGCGTCAGAACCGGATGCGATCAGCGCCTTGGAATTGACCTTCTTTCCTTGCTTCTTTACGTACAGTCCAAGAATCAGTTTCACGACGATCGCAACGGAAATGATAATGATCGAGACGGCGCTGTAATCCGCCGCTTCGGGATGGATGATCTTTTTGACCGACTCAACAAGCGACATGATGCCGGCATAAAGAACGAGCGCGGCGACGATCATGGAGCTTAAATACTCGATCCTGCCGTAACCGAGCGGGTGCTTTTTATCCGGCTGTTTCGTGCCGAGTTTGGCGCCGATGATCGTCACGACGGACGAAAGCGCGTCGGACAGGTTGTTGACCGCGTCGAGAATGACGGCGATCGAATTCGATACCAGCCCGACGAACGCTTTGAAGCCGACGAGCAGGACGTTCGTAACGATACCGACAATACTCGTTTTTACGATCGCTTTTTCTCTGTTTGCCGCGAGAACGGCGACGTCATTGTTTTGATCGTTCATATCGCTTCACCCGAGCAGTTCCTCGACGGCTTTGCGCACGTCCTTCATGTCGACCGTCGGCTCAAAGCGGGCGACGACTTTTCCTTCGCGGTCAACGAGAAACTTCGTGAAGTTCCAGCCGATATACGTTTTGTCGCCGAATTTTTTGTTGTTCATTTTCGCAAAGTTGTTCAGCGCGGCGCTTTTCAGTCCCTTTCCGAAGCCCGAAAACGGCTTCTCGGAAGCAAGGAACGCGAACAGCGGATCGGCGTTCTCGCCGTTGACGTCGATTTTTTTGAACTGCGGGAACTCTGTCCCGAATTTGATCGTGCAAAAATCGTGGATCTCGTCGTCGCTGCCGGGCGCCTGCCCCGCGAACTGATTGGACGGGAAATCGAGGATCTCAAACCCCTTGTCCCGCAGGTCCTTATACATCGCCTCCAGCGGGTCGTAATGCGGCGTGAATCCGCAGCCCGTCGCCGTGTTGACGATGAGCAATACCTTCCCCCGAAACTCCGAAAGGCTGACGTCGTTTCCTTTTCTGTCCTTTACCGTGAAATCATAAACCGTTTTCATCTTCGTTAACCTCCGCTTTGATTCTTTTCTTCATTTAGCAGTTTGTATAAGATCCCGCAAAGCGCAGTCGCCTCATCCGGCGTCAAATGAAGCTCTTTCGCCATGCATTCCGGCACACGGAGCGCTTTGTCCCGCAATTCCTTGCCCGCCTTTGTCAGCGTGATCACGAGATTCCGTTCGTCGCCGCTGTCTTTCGTTTTCTCGATATATCCTTTGTCCTGCAGCTTATTTAAGAGCGGCGTCACCGTGTTTGATTTCAGGTATAGCGCCTCGCAGAGGAGCTTTTCGTTCGCCCGTCCGCGCTCCCAAAGCACCATCATCACGATGTACTGCGTGTAGGTCAGATCAAGCTCGTCGAGAAACGGCTTATATTTGCGCGTTATCATATTCGATACGGCGTAGATCGGGAAGCAAAGCTGATTTTTCAGGCGAAGAGCCTCGTATCTGTCGTTCACATTAACATCACCTCGTCATAATTATATCGCACGCGACTTATTCAACGAAATTATATCGCGCGCGATACGATTTGTCAAGTGATTCTTTTGAAATCTATTATTGATTATTTGAGAATTTCTACTTGACAAATAGACGTTGTTTTCGTTCGAGTCCTCCCTCCATGACACTTTTCACTTTTCTTTGCAGCGTAAAGAAACACAAGAAGTACAGCAACATTTCGACCTAATTGCGTCCGGAAAGCAAAATATCGGACTTCCGGACGGACGATCAACCGTCTAAAAGCCCCAAATACCTTTTTTGCCCGATTTTTCCCCAAAATGCAGAGAAAAACCTCTCTTGCCCTAGCAGACAAAAGAGGTTTCTTTGTTGGCGGAGCGGGTGGGATTCTCCCGCGGGCTCTCAAACAGTCCACCGGACTGTTTGTCCCTGCTGCGCCGTCGCCCTGTTCGAATCCCACCCACACTAATACCAATGCCAACGAAAAAGCACGACACTTCGTGCCGTGCTTTTCCGTTGGCGGAGCGGGTGGGATTCGAACCCACGGTACCGTTGCCGGTACACCTGATTTCGAGTCAGGGCCGTTATAACCACTTCGATACCGCTCCAAGTATTCATCGTTTAAGATATATCAATCGGCGACTCGCCGAACTGATCAAAGGTTCGCATTCTTTCGAGTCAGGGCCGTTATATCCTGTTGCGCTGCCCGAAGTCCCTTGCTCGCTGCTCGCTCGCAGGATTTCGACCGCTGCCACTCCTCGCCCTCCCTTGACTCCGCCGCTGGCGGCGGTCGGGCTCGTCCCCACTTCGATACCGCTCCGTATGCTGTTTTCAAATGCCATGTCATTATAACAGCCTTTTTGCGGAAAATCAAGTGTAAAGTCGGGCATTTTTTAGGCTCCGGCGTGATCTTGCGCCGGAGCCTTAAAACTCGATTATCCGAATATCTGTCCCGGAAGCTTCAATTTCTCCTTCGGCGGGAAGCAGCGGTCGAACTCTTCCGCAGCAGTTTCGTCCACGAAATAACCTTGCGGCGTGGCGTATTCGCCGGTCACGCCGTCCAAATACCCCGGGATCAGCTCCTTGCACAGGAAGAACGACGCGTCCGCGCCCTCCGGCAGTCCGTGATAACGAATGCCGAACTTTGAAGCATAGTCAAAGCCGCTCTTGCCGTAAAAGCCGATATTTCCCTCGAAGCACACCGCGCCGTAACCAAGCGCCGCCGCCTTTTCAAGAGAGAAATCAAGCAGTTTTTTGCCGTAGCCTTGCCGCTTCAGCGCCGGCGCAATGCAGATCGGGCCCATCGTCAAAATCGGGATCGTTCTGCCGTCGTCCGCCTTGATTTCGGCGCGCATAAAGATGTTCTGCCCGATGATCCTGCCGTTCTGTTCCATCACGAAGTCCAGATCCCTGACGAACGCCGGATCGTCGCGCAGGCAGTGCAGGACGTAATGCTCCATGCAGCCCGGGCGGTAGACGTTCCAGAAAGACTCCCGGACAAGGTATTCCGTTTCAGCATAATCCGCCGGCGTTTCCGGGCGGATGATATCGTCGTTGTTCATCGTTTTCCTCCGGTTTATTATTGGATCACACGTCCGGCGCGTATTCCGTGACCGTGACCGCCGCGCTGTCTGTAAGCGTCGGACAGTCTTTCGATCTCTTCAAATACGTATCAAACAATTCCAAATGCAGCTTGCAGACGTTCTCGTGCATCACGTCGGCGTCGAGCTTTCCCGTCAGAAGTTTCAATCCCATCATGTGTTTCATGTCGGTAAAGCCCAAATGCCGCATTTTGTCGAACACGGCTCCCCAGACCGGCTTCGTGTGGTCGATCAACGCCCTCGTCTCCGCTTTTACGTTCGCCTTGCAGCTAATCTGCAGAAACGGCTTCTCCAGCACTTTGCCCGTCGTGTCGCCGAACGGAGCGCCGTCGAGATTGACCCCGCAGACGAAGTCCGGCTCATCAAGGCACAGTGCGTAGGCGGTCGCGCCGCCCAGCGAATGCCCCGTTACGCCGATTCCGCACGAAAAGTCGATCCGATCGCAGTAATTTTCCTTCGCGTACCGGACGGCAGCCAGCGTGTCCTTCTCCCACTCGGCGACGCGGCTGATGATCAGCCTGCAATACTGCTTTTGCAGCGCGTCGAACCACTGCGCAAGCTCTCTGTTCGTTCCCTTTGTATGCGTGAGCTTTATCGCCTTCAGCATTCCGCCGAGAAACGGATCGTACTGCTTCTTCGACAGCTCCCTGTCGAAGAAGACGCACGTGCCGTCGTCCAGCTCCGCGCAGCAGGCGTCGTAAGGGTGCCCGACCGCGAGCACGACATAGCCCCGTGAGACAAGCTCAAGGCACAGGAAGGAATTGCTCTCCCGATAGGAAAACAGCCCGTGATGGAACACGACGAGGGGATACTTTTCCCCCGCAAACCGCGGCGCGTCGGGATAGCATTCCGATACGTTGTCCCCTGCCGCCTCCCGCTTGTCGTAGTTGATCGGCGCGTGGATTGCCTTGCGCAGACCCAGCGCGACGTTCCGCGACATATAACGCGCCTTTTCCATGCCCTTGACGGCTTCTTTGCTTACCGGATAGTAAACTCTGACGGGAACGCTTCGCTTCGTACCGGGCGCTCTGATCTCGTCCCTGTCGTTGTAAACCGTATACGTAAACGTGCCGACGGCGTATTCGCCGGTCGGGCTTGGTCTGTAGTTCATACGTCTTTCCTCGAATCGGATTTGTCGGGATGCCCCGTTCGCATTTCTTGCAGAATTGTACCCAGCAAGCCGCAAACCGCACTGATAACAAGCGAAATGCGGGCGACGGTTTCCATTGTTCTTATGCGCTGAAAGACAACGGCAGAAACCTCCGTATACGTACCGTGTCCATCATAGAGGTAGAAATGCCCCGGCTCATAGCCTGAATACCGGCTCGCAGCATTGACGGCGGGACTGCCTCCGTAGACTGCACATGCCAGAAACCATGCAATGCACGGCAGCAGGAACAATACCCAAAGCAAGCAAAGCCATTCTTTTTGCCGAGCTGCTTTGATCACGTGCCAAATCGAAACAGCGATCAGCGGAATCGCAACATAACACCCGAACGACATAAAGGACTACCCCTCTTTTTGAACTGGTTGCCCCGACAGTCCGCCGGACTGTCGGATTTCGTTCTTCGAATCCTCGCCCGTTAAGAATAATGCCCTACGCCTTTGGCGTAGGGCATTATTCTTGGCGGAGAGGGCGGGATTCGAACCCGCGAGACGCTTTTAACGCCTACACGATTTCCAGTCGTGCGCCTTCGGCCAGCTCAGCCACCTCTCCAATTCAGCCGACCTTGCCTGCCGCAAAATCAGCTTGAATATCATACATAATTATTCTTCACTTGTCAAGCATTTTCTTGCCGATTTTTGCAAATCTTATGAATTCATCGCAACGATGCAGGCGTCCAGCACCTGCCGTATGATCGGCGTGCAGGCGGCGCTTCCGGCGCCGCCGCCCTCGACGATGACGACGAACGCCAGCGGATAGTCCTCGCTCTGCACGAAGCC
Source organism: Oscillospiraceae bacterium (assembly GCA_017429835.1). Taxonomy (GTDB): domain Bacteria; phylum Bacillota; class Clostridia; order Oscillospirales; family Oscillospiraceae; genus JAZOXB01. The sequence goes on along the minus strand of JAFROD010000016.1, from coordinate 43,861 downwards.
CGCCAGCAGTGCATTGGGCGTTTGTCCCTCGCCGCGTTCCGCCGTGCCGGATTTCGCTCCGGCGTAAAGCCCGCTGAAGTACCACTCGCCGTAGTTGTTGACGACGTTGTAGTGCATCATTTCCGCCAGCTCGTCGGCGGTTTGCCGATCCAGGATCCTGCCGCCCGTCTGCCGTTCGACGTGATACTGCTCCTCTCCCCCGAAACGCACGCTTTCGACCAGATACGGAAGCGCAGCTTCGCCGCCGTTGGCGATCGCACCCATGAAAGTCATATACTGGCAGGGATTGATCTGATCGGTGTATTGCCCGACGCCCGCCCACGCCGCCTCAAAGACCGTCGCGCCGGACAGGTCAAAATTGCCCTTCTGCGTCCGGAAGCCGTCGAAGCTGAGGCTCTCGGCGATACCGAAGCGGTCGGCATATTCGGAAAGCTTTTTCGCGCCGAGCTCCTGCGCGATCTGGGCAAAGGCGACGTTGCACGACTTGCAGAGCGCGTCGTTGAAGCCGATGTCGCCGTGCACCGCGTTGCAGATTACGACCTCTTCGCCGATCACGGCGCTTCCCTCGCAGTGGAAAACGCGATCCTCGATGCCGTCGATCTCCTCCAGCGCGGCTGCTGCCGTCACAAGCTTGAACGTCGAGCCGGGCGCGTACGCCGAGTGCAGGAAACGGTTGACGAAGACGCCTTCATAGGTGTCCGGATCGGCCTCCACGTCCGGCATATTGCGCGGGTCGTAGTTCGGCGAGGAAACCATGCACAGGATCTCGCCTGTTTTGTAGTTGTAAACGCCGATCGTTCCCTTTTGTCCGGCGAAGGCGTTGACCGCCGCCTCCTGCGCGTAGGCGCTGACGGTCAACTGCATTTTTCCGTAGCTGCCGTCCGCGTGGCGGGTGCCGGTAATGCGGTCGTAGCCGCTCATTTCGTCGCCGTACTCGTTGAGCAGATACGGTGAAATATAGCCCTGCGTATCGCCGAGGATGTGGATCATCGCCGCGCGGACAGCGGGGCTGTCCGCCAGCTCAGATCTGCCGTCGGTTTTATCCAGCAGCACCGTCCCGCTGCGGTCAAGGATCATGCCGTCGCTCTGGAACGGCACCCAGTCCGGCGCGCCGACGGCATAGCGGACGACGATGACGATCACGCCGACCAGCATCGCCGCGGCGAGGAAATAGGCAAACCATGCGCGTCTTGCAAGCTTACTCATAAGGCTCCACCTCCTCGCTGCGCGCAGTCCGCACCGCGAAGCTCGCGTCCTGCCTGGTGTCCGCCGCCTTGATGAAGGCAAGCAGTCCCCAGGACGAAAGCATACTCGAGCCGCCGTTAGATAGGAACGGGAAAGTCACGCCGGTCATCGGAAGCAAGTCCATCGTGCCGAACACGTTGAGGATCGTCTGCGTCATCATGATCGCTACGGCAGCGCACGCGCCGATGGTGTAGAAGCTGCTTCTGCCGACGCTGGCGGAACGCGCGACGAAGACGCCGAGGACGATGATCGCCAGGATCGGCAGGAGTCCCACGATCAGCCCCCATTCCTCGCAGACGAAGGCGAACACGTAGTCGGTATCTGCCGCCATCACGTAGTAGGTAAACATGCCGTTGCCCGCGCCGAGCCCGAACAGGCCGCCGGAGGCGATGCACGTCATGGCCTTGACCTGATCGTAGCCGCCGCCGAGCGGATCGTCCCAGGCGTGTCCCCAGGTCGAGAATCTGCGCATAACGTGCGGCGGAATGTCGATCACGAGCAGGAGCAGCGCGGCGCAGACCGCGAGGGTCGCAAGCAGAGAAACTGCGGAGAAGCTGCCGCCGCGCATCAGACAGATCACGACGAGCGCGACGAAGAAGATCAGCGCGGTGCCAAAGTCGTTCATCAGCGCAAGGCAGCCGCAGATCGCGCCGGAATAGAGAATGAAAGAGAACAGATTGCGCTTCGTTACGATACGATCCATCGTCGAGGCGCCGACGTAGATAAAGCAGAGCTTGACGAGCTCGGAGGGCTGGAAGGACATGGAGCCGACGGCAATCCAGTTCTTCGCGCCGTTGATCTCGCGTCCGAGCACGAGGTTTGCCGCAAGCAGCGCAAGTCCGGCGACCGCCGCGACGTAACGGAAGCGTTTTGCCCGCGAAAGATCGCGCAGCGACCAGCCGAGGAGCAGATAGATAAAGATACCGCCCGCAATGCAGACGAGCTGCTTGGGAATGGAGCCGGCGTCGGAAGACGCGATGACCGCAAGTCCGAGCGTGGAGAGGAAGAATGCGAGCGTTTCCACCTCAAAGCTGCTGCGCCGCATGATCTTCAGGATCAGAAACAGAAGCCAACTCAGTGCGCAGACCGCCAGCACGCCGGCGACGGAGTTGACGACCTCCTCGGGCTTGCTGCTCATCCAGAACTGGAGCGCGGTCAGGAGTTGGAAGAGCGTCAGCAGGAACAGCGTCAGCCCGGGGCTTGCCATAGCGGCAGGTTTGGTGCGGTAGTATTTCTGCTCCTCGACCTCCTCCGCCGTCGTCGGCGCGAGCACCATCTCCACGCCGCCCAGCGAAATCACGTCGCCGTAACGCAGGGCGCAAACCTCGACCTGCTTGCCGTTGACCGAAACCGCGCCGCGCGAGCCGATGTCCGTCAGCGACCAGCTTCCGTCGTCATAACGCGTCAGAACGGCATGGTTGCGGGAGACCGTGGAGAGATTGACGATGATATCGCAACCCTTGGAGCGGCCGATGATATTCTCCCAATGGGTCACGGGAAGCTGCTGACCGTCCGGCATAACGAGCCACGCCCACGTTTCCGGCTCTCTGCGGAAGCGCAGCAGCGGCTTCACGCACCACCACAGGATCAAAACGCCGAGCGCCGGCGCGAGAAAGCTCCACACGGTGCAGAACACCTGCGCGATCTCTCTGCCCTCCGCATGAAAAAATGCGTTGATTGTCTGCAAAAACACGGTCTCACCTCCTTACGTTCATTTTATGGGAAAGGGGGCTGTTTTTCAGCCCCCGATCCAGTCGTTATCGTTTATTGTTCGTCATAATCGTCGTAGTCGTCGTATTCTTCGTCCGGCTCGACCTGCAGGTCGTACGCGGGATCGACCGAGACGTAGGAATAGCTCGGCAGCGGCTCCACCGGCAGACGTTCCACCGTTTCCAGCGTATAATAAATCTCCGTTTCGGTCGGGTAGCGCTTGCGCTTCAGGCGGTTATTGACCGCGTCGTTGATGACCGTGTAGATCACGGCAAAGACCGGTACGCCGAGCAGCATGCCGCTGAAGCCAAAGATCCCGCCGAACAGCAGGATCGACACCAGCACCCAAAAATCGGAAATGCCGAGCCGCTCGCCCAGAATGCGGTTTTCAATGATATTACCGTCGATCATCTGCAGAACGACGATAAAAATGACAAAGATCAGCGCGTTGCTCGGGCTGTCGATCAGCAGCAGGAGCGTCGCGGGGACGCCGCCGAGGAACGGTCCGAAGAACGGAATGATATTCGTCACGCCGATCAGCGTCGCAATCAGCGGCGCGTAAGGCATGCCCATAATCAGCATGGCAATATAGGTTACCACGCCGACGAACAGCGCATCCACGATCTTACCCACGACGTAGCCGCTGAAGATCCGGTTCGTGCGGCGGGCGATCTCGAAGAGGCGGTTGGCATGCTTCGCGTTGAAGGTCGCAACCGTGATCTTCTTCGCCTGCGAGCAGAGCTGTTTCTTGTAAATGAGCACGTAGACCGCGGCGATCACGCCGATCAACACGTCGAAGACGCCCATGACCACGCCATAAACCGAGCTGGTCAGGCTGCCGATAAACGCTGCGATATCAATGCTCTTCAGCGCGTCGCTCAGCATTTCGAGCAAGCTGTCCAGATTGTCGTGGAACCATTTTTCGACCGGCGTACCCTCGAAGGTTCTGTTGATCCACGCCGTAATGGTATTGCCGTACTGTTCCAGTCGATCCTTCTGCAGCAGCTCTTCCAGGCTCTTTGCCAGATTCGGCACGATCAGCGCGACAAGCGCGACCAGAAGACCGATCAGGACGAGCACGGCAGCACAAATGCTGACGACGGTGCTGATCTTCTTCGCTTTCTTTTCACTGAGTCTGGTCTTTGACAGTAGTTTATCCATCAACCTGCGCGTGAATTCCATGACGGGATTCATCAGGTAGGCAAACAGACAGCCGTAAAGGATCGGCGCAAGAATATGGGTCAGATCAAGGAGCATGTCATAGAAGCCCTTGAGGTTGGAGAATACGATCCAGAAGACCAGCGCCGCCACGATGACAAAAAACGCGGTCAGACCCCATTTGAAATACTTTTGATTGCGGTGCAGCTTCACATCGGTTCTCCTTTCCTATTACTTCCCCTATAAAATACCACGAAGTTTGCGAATCGTCAAGGGGCTTGCAATTACAGTCCCGTTTATGGTATTGTAATATTGGAGGCGATCGTATGGCAAAATCGGAGAATCAGAAGCTGAAGCTTCTTTACCTGCGCGATTATCTGCGGCATAACACAGACGAAGCGCACCCTGCCACCGTGCAGCAGCTCATCGACTATCTTGCGTCGAGGGACGTCCACGCCGAGCGGAAAAGCATCTACGACGACATTCGCATTCTCAACGAATACGGCACGGAAGTGCTCTATAAGCGCGGCAGCAACGGCGGCTACTACGTCGCGCAGCGCGATTTCGAGCTGCCGGAATTAAAGCTGCTCGTCGACGCCGTGCTGTCGTCGCGGTTTCTGTCCGCAAAGCGCTCTGCGGAGCTGATCAAAAAGATTGCGGCTCTGTCCGGCGCACACCAGTCCGAGCTGCTGCGCAGGGAGATCGTGCTTGCCGGGCGGCTGAAAACGACCGCGGAGGACGGCTTCGCGAACGTGGACGCCATCCACGAGGCGATCCGGAAAAACAGCCGCATCGCGTTCCGCTATTTTGACTGGGGCACGGATCTGAAAAAGGCGTACCGTGAGGGCGAATACGTGGCGAGCCCCTACGCTCTGCTCTGGGACGACGAGAATTATTATCTGATCGCACATTCGGAAAAGCACGGTCTGACCCACTACCGCGTAGACAAGATGGAGGATATCCGCCTCACGGGAGAACCGCGCGTCTTTACGGAGGAAACGAAGAAATTTGACCCCGCCGCTTACTCGCGCGAGGTCTTCGGCATGTTCCGCGGCGAGCGCAAGCGGATCAAGCTCCGCTTTGAGAACGCGCTCGCAGGCGTGGTCGTCGACCGTTTCGGGCGCGATATCATGCCGATTCCTGACGGCAAGGAGCATTTCACGCTGACGGTCGACGTCTCGGTCTCCCCGAATTTCCTCGGCTGGATCGCGGGTTTCGGCGGCAGAGCCGCCGTCATCTTCCCGCAGAGCGTCGTGGACGAGTACCGCGCTTTGTGCAGCGCCGCGCTTGCCGCCGCGGAGTAATGCTCCCTGCGCTTGCGAGGGAGCTTGCGTAGCTTTATCACGATCTCAATATGCTGCATCCGTTCCGCGAGGGCAACGGTCGGACGCAACGGCTGTTTTTCACTCTGCTGATTTGTCATGCAGGATATGCCATTAACTTTGCCTACTGCGACACCGACGCCTTGATGGCAGCGACAATCCACGCTGCGCATGGCGTGATGGATTGTTTGTATCAGTTTTTTGATCGTGAGATTCGGCTGCCGCTTATCAATTCGTAGTTTCAAAGCAAGAAAATGGAGGAGCAGACATGAATGCTGCGAAAAGAACAATCAGAATCATCGCGATTCTTCTTGCGGCTGCATTGCTGATTGGCGGAATAACCTACTTTTTCTTCAAGCCGGTCTATTACCGATTCTTTTATCTTGGCGACAGGATCAGAGGAACTGTTCGCGTGACGGTGGATGGTGAACGGTACGAGCTCAAAAGCAGCGACGTGTCCGCTTTTTTCGTCGAGCAGAAGGTCGACTTCCGCTTTCAAGATGGTGAGGACGGTACTGCGTTGTCCATTCACGCCGGCGAGTACGGGCCGTATTGGTTGACGATCCGCGTGGACGGACTGGACGCCCCGTTGGAAGCCATGTTCTATCAGTATAACTGGTACAATGTTTCCAAATATGATCTGGATATCGCAATCGACAGCGCATCGGAAACGATCACATTCACGAGTACCGCGCAAGTCTTGAATGAGGTAGGCAAGTTCCGCAGCGAGGAACGTGCAACGGTCGTATCTTTCTCGGACGAATCCTATCATCATTGCGCTGTCAGCGATTAGCTTTATATCATACAAAGCCCTCCGGCGAAAGCCGGAGGGCTTGTCATATCTGTTCGATTATTCTCTGCGCAGGGCTTCGATCGGGTTGAGCTTCGATGCCTTGACGGCGGGGACGAAGCCGAAGACCAAACCGATCAGGATGGAGAACACCGTCGCCGCCGCGATCGCGGGAATGCTGATCGCGGAGGGGGTGTCCATAAACTTGGAGATCAGTTTGGACATGCCGATGCCGGCGAGGACGCCGAGGATGCCGCCGATGCCGGTCAGCACCGCCGCCTCGGTCAAAAACTGCGTCAGTATCCTGCGGCGCTTTGCGCCGATCGCCTTGCGCAGGCCGATCTCATGCGTGCGTTCGGTCACGCTGACGAGCATGATGTTCATGACGCCGATGCCGCCGACGAGCAGCGAGATCGCTGCGATCCAGATGAGCTGGTTGTTGGTAGAGCTGCTCAGCTCCTGGAGCTGCTGGGCGCGCTTCAGGAGGTCGTTGCTGCGGTAGGACATGCCGTCCTTGGACGCCTGACTTGCGATCTGATTCTCGTTCATGTAATCCGCGACCGCCTTGCCGGCGTTCGTCATATCATCCGTAGAATTCGCGCGCACCGCGACGTTCTGCGGCTCGTCGAAGCGGTAGACGATCGGCCATGCGCTGTCCGGTAGGAAAAAGGAGCCCGCGTCGGTCTGCGCGTAGGAGTAATAATCGTCCACAGAGTTGATAACAGGCTCGAAATTGGAGCTTCGCGCCGCAACGCCGACGATCACGAACGGCTCCTGCATGATCTCGACGGCCTTGCCGACGGGATTCTCACTGCCGAAAAGAGTCTGCACCGCGCGCTCGTCCAGGATAACGACCTTGCGGTTTTGCGCCTGATCCTCCGCGGTAAAACCTCTGCCCTGCTTGATCTGGTAGTCGTTGACTGCAAAATAGCTGTCGTCGATGCCGAACACGTTGCCGGTGAACGCCGTGTTCTGATAGTAGATCTGTTCTGCGTAGCTGCGGGAATGATAGAACGTCACGTTGTCCACGCCGTCGAGCTTGCGCAATTCCTCCCGCTGACCGGCTTCCAGCGGCTTGACGCCGACCGGATTGCCGCTGTACATCATCTCGTACGGCATGTCGTTCTGGTAAAGCTGCACCGTGACGACGTTGTTGCCCGCGCCGATCAGATTCGCCTTGATCTGCTCGTTTGTTCCCTTGATGCCGGAAATGATCGTGATGATCGACGCAATGCCGATGATGATGCCCAGCATGGTCAGGAAGGAGCGCATTTTATGGGAGAAAACGCCGTGCAGCGCCTGGGAGATACTTTCAAACAATGCTCTTCCCTCCCGTCAGCCGTAAAAGTAGTAGTTTGCGGGCTCTTCGTCCGTTTCCACCGTTTCCGCGCCGTCCTTGACGCCCTTGCCGTAGGGGAAGGCGATCCAGTCGTCCTCGGTCAGATCGCCGTAGACGGCGGTGTAGCTTCCCCAAAGGGTCGCGCCGGTCTCAATCCAGACCTTTTGGAGCATGCCGTCCGCGCCGCGCTTGTAGACGTAGGAGCGTCCGTTCTCAGAGCGAATATACATGTTCTCCAGATAGAGCGCGTTGCTGTCCTGCGTCCCGGCGGATGGAAAACGGACGGAAACGTACTCGTTTTCCTGCAGACCGGACTGCGCATCCACCGCGATGGTCGCGGGATAGAGCGACACGTTCGGATTGCCGCTGCCGTAATAGTAGCCGCTGACCGGAGTTTCGCCGACGGATTCCAGCGTGCCGATGATCTCCTCGCCCGTCATCCAGGACGTGACGAAGACCTCGTCGCCGATCTGAAAACGCTCTCTGTCATACTCGCCGATCGACGCCTGCACGTGGTAGCAGCCGCCGCCGGACAGCAGGATCACGGGGCTTCCGTCCATGCGGGCAAAGTCCGGGTCATTGACCATCAGGATCGTGCCGTCCACTTTCGCGTAAACGACGCCGTTTTCCGCTTCGCTCTTCATGCGCTCATATTCCACCTGCGCGATGCGGTATTCCACGTCCAGATCGCGGATTTCCGTCTGCTTTTCCGCGCGCATCCGCGCAATTTCTCCGGCAGTATAACCGGAGCTGTCGTCGATCCAGATCGGCTCCGGATCGTCCTGTTCTTCCTCATCCGGCGGGAGAACGGGCGTAAAGAAGCTGTATTTCAGCTTCCCGTCCTCCTCGCGCACAACATGCAGGCCCCAGAGATTGAGCACCATGCCCTTCATGGAATTCTGCTCGCGTTCCTCCAGGGAAATCCAGATTTCCGTCTGCTCCTCGCCGAACATGCCTGCGATATAGTCGTCGTCATAGCTCAGCCCGTCTGCCCAAAGCCAGCGGTACGGCGTTTCCTCCGTGCCGTCGCCGCTGATGAAATGCGGCAGCTCCTCTACCGGCTCCAAAGGCTCCGTGTTCGGCACGGTCGGCTGGGTGGGAGGAGGCGGAACATAGGGCTTCAGGCTGTTGATCCATGCAAGCTCGTCCTTCGCGTTCTTGAGGTCGAGCTCCGCCTGCTGCACGCCGATGCGCTTGCGCTCCAGCTCGATCTCCGTCAGCGTAGTGTCGTAGCTCAGCAGAGGGTCGCCCTGTTTCACTTCGTCGCCCTCGCTGACGAAAATCTCCGTGACGGTCTGCGTATTGCTGGCATAGACGGACTGCAGATTCTCAGCGGTCACTCTGCCGTCGAAATACTGCATGTCGTCATAGAACATGGCGTAGTGCTGGCTGACCGGCACGACCTCCACGGGGTCGGTCTGTCTGCCGAAGTACCACAGTCCGCCGACCAGCGCGGCGCCTGCGGCTGCAACGCTGATCGAAGAGATCAGCGCGATCTTCACGCCCTTACGCATGAGCCTCGCCCTCCTCTCCGTCCGGCGTTTCCGCCTGCGGCGGCTCTTCCCTGCCGGAGGAAAGAATGCCGTCGCGGATATACTTGATCTGCTTCGCACGATCGGCGATCGCCTGCTCGTGCGTGATCATGATGATCGTCGTGCCGTCTGTGTTCAGACGGTCGAAAATATCCATGATCTGACTGCCTGACGCGCTGTCCAGCGCGCCGGTCGGCTCGTCCGCCAGCAGAAGCTTCGGCTTGCCGACGATGGCGCGGGCGATGGCGACGCGCTGACACTGACCGCCGGAAAGCTGATTGGGGCGGAAAGTCATGCGATCCTCCAAGCCCATGGTCTTGAGCGCCTCCTCCGCGCGCTGCCGGCGTTCTTTCTTCGGAACGCCCGCATACATCAGGGGCAGAGCGACGTTGTCGATCGCATTCAGCTTCGGCAAAAGATAGAAGCTCTGAAACACAAAGCCGAGCAGACGGTTGCGCACCTCGGCAAGACGGTTGCTGCCCGCATTGCGCAGATCCTCGCCGTCCAGATAATACTCGCCGGACGACTGCACGTCCAGACAGCCGATCAAATTCATCAGGGTCGTCTTGCCGGAGCCGGAAGGCCCCATGATGGCAAGGTAGTCGCCCTCCTCCACCTGCAGACAGACGTCCTTCAGGACGCGGACTTTTTCCTTGCCCTGCGGATAGTCCTTGCAGATGTCCTTCATTTCCACCAGCATCCGTCAATACCCTCCGACGACCGCGCCCTCGTAGACGACGTCCTGCTCCGGCAGGTTTTCCGGCGGATTCTCCTGCGCGGGCGGCAGATCGGTGACCGGCGCGCCCTCCTGCACGCTGTCGTCCGGGAAGGCGATCCGATCCTCCGCCGTCAGACCGTCGAGGATCTCATACTGATATAGGAATTCATCGAACGCGCCGACCGTGACGGGGCGCTTTTCGATCTTATCCTTGTCGTTTGCCGCCCAGACGAAGTAACCTTCTTCCTCCGAGCCCGTTACGTAGGACGCGTCGAGCATCAGTCCGGTTTTAACCTCCGTCTGCCCGCCGTCCGGCTCGATATAGACGTGCTGACCGAGCAGCAGACCGTCCATCTCGTCCAGATCGACATAGAACGGATAGCTGCTGGAGGAGGTCATCTCGTCGCTGTAGCCGTAATAATTGTATTTCCCGCCGCTGTTTTCCTCGGGATTGCTGTCGATCTCCGCGATCACGCCCGTCCACATCATATTGGCGTCAGAACGGGAGCGCACGACCACGCTCTGACCGACGAAGAAATCGCTGCGGTTAAGCTCGTTCACCTTGCCCTTGACGCGGTAGGCGCCCGCCTCGATCAGCGTGATGTACGGCAGCGGCATGCCGGTATAGTCGTCATAGCCGCCATCCTCGTTGATCGCCTTGACGCGTCCGTTGATCGGCGAAGTGACGTCGCCGTTGCCGACCATCGCCTGCAGCGATTCCAGCTCGCGTTCCTTGACGGTGATATTATACTCCGTCTCCTTTTTGTTCGTCTGCAGGGTTTGGATACGAACGGTATAGGAAAGCTGCTCCGATTCCGGCGCATAGGACTTTTCCTTCTCCAGGTCGGAGATCTGCTTGTCCATATCGGTCACGGAATTCCTGAGCTGTTCGATCTCCAGCACCGCCTTGTCGATGGTGAGCTGCATTTCCTCCATATCGTAGGAAAACAGCACGTCGCCCTCGGACACGTCCTGTCCTGGCTCGACCTTGAGCGCCGCGATCTTGCGGTTTTCATCACGGTCGATCTTGACCTCGCTGCGCGCGACGACCACGCCGGCGCAGAGATTGAATTCTCCCATCGCGCCATAGCCCATGACATTCTTCACAGACTGCACGTAGACCGCGGGCAGTTCCTCGCCGCAGCCGGCGAGCAGCGGCAAAGCGAGCAGCAATGACAGTGCAATTGCAATGATACGTTTTTTCATAGGTGCCTCCGGTGATTGTATTCGTACCTTTAGACGAATCATACAGTGTTTGGTTCCTTACAGATTGCCGATCGCGGCGACGGCGGCTTCGATCTCCGCCGTATCCAGCTCCTCCGCTCTGCCGCTGTCGCATTTTTCCGCGACCGACGGGTCGATCGGGAGCTGCGCCAGCACGGGAAGGTGGTATTGCTCCGCGATATCCGTCAGATGGCTCTCGCCGAAGAGGGCATGCCGCTTGCCGCAGTCCGGGCAGCGGAAATAGCTGTAATTCTCCACCACGCCGACCACGGGAACAGCCATCATATTCGCCATGCGCACCGCCTTGCCGACGATCATCGACACCAGCTCCTGCGGCGAGGTAACGATGATCACGCCGTCGATCGGCAGCGACTGGAAGACCGTCAGCGGCACGTCGCCCGTTCCGGGAGGCATGTCGACAAACAGATAATCCACGTCCTCCCAGAACACGTCCGTCCAGAACTGCTTGACCGCGCCTGCAATGATCGGGCCGCGCCACAGAACGGGGTCGTTCGCGTCGTCCAGAAGCAGATTGATCGACATCACCTGAATGCCGGTCTTCGTCACGGCGGGATAAAAGCCTTCCTCGCTCGCGCCGTTGACCTCCGTCACGCCGAACGCCTTTGGGATGGAAGGCCCGGTGATATCCGCGTCCAGAATCGCGGTGCGCTTGCCTGCGCGCTGCATGGCGGTCGCAAGCATCGCAGTCACGGTGCTCTTGCCGACGCCGCCCTTACCGGACACGACGGCGATCACCTTGCCGACCTTCGCTTTGTCGTTCAGTTGTGCAAGCAGGCTCTCCGCCTTGCGGTCGGAGCAGCTCGCGCCGCAGCTCGAGCAGTTGCCCGTACATTGTTCACTCATGATAATAACCTCCGATGTTTATTCTTCCAGTGCCGCAGCGGCTTGCTCCCACTGCGCCATCCGTGTTTCCAGCTTTTCTTCCTCCGCCTGCTTTTCCGCCGTCAGGCGCAGGAGCTCCTGATAGTCGGTCGCGGCGGCGTTGATCGCGGCGTCGAGCGCAGCGATCGTTTCCTCCTGTGCGGCGATCTCGCGCTCCAGGCGGCGGACGAGCTTCTCCAGTTCCTTGCTGCCGACATCTTTGACCGCTTTTTCCTTCTTTTTCGGCTGCTGCATGCGCTGCGCCGCCTCATGCTCCTTGATGGAGCGGTACTTCGCGTAGCCGCACGGGAAGTCACGGATCACGCCGTTTTCCAGCTCCCAGACGCGGGTGGCGAATTTATCCACGAAATAGCGGTCGTGCGAGACGAAGATCAGCGTGCCTTCGTACTCGTCGATCGCGCATTCCACCCACTCGCGTGAGGCGACGTCCAGATGGTTCGTCGGCTCGTCAAGGATCAGCAGATTGATCTTCTCGTCCATCAGCATGCAAAGCCGCAGGCGCGACTGCTCGCCGCCGGACAGCGTGCCAACCGTTTTGAACACGTCCTCGACCGAGAACAGGAACGCGCCGAGGCGGTCGCGCGCGGATTGCGGCGTGCAGTTTTTCTCATAGAGCATCGTGTCGTAGAGCGTGCGCTCCGGATGAGAAAAGTGAATCACCTGCGGCAGATACCCCGCCTTGACGGAGGGCCCGAATTTGATCTTCCCCTCGCCCGCCAGCTCGCCCAAAAGGACGCGCAGGAAGGTCGTCTTCCCGCTGCCGTTGTCGCCTAACAGCGCAATTCGCTCGCCGCCGCGGACGGTCAGTTCGACGTCAGAAAACAGCGTCCGGTCGCCGAAGGACTTTTTCAGCCCCTTGACGGACAATACCTCGTCGCCGTGGAATTCCTTTTCGCCGAAGCGGGCGCGCATCGTCTTTTCTTTCGTCGGGCGTTCGGTCTTTTCAATGCGCTCCATGCGGTGCTGAATGGACATCGCGCGGCGGTAGAGCACGCGGTTGTTGATGCCCCAGCCCTTCATGCGCTCGACCGTGTAGCCGAGCTGCTTGAGCTTCGCCTGCTCCTGCTCGTACTGCTTGAGCTGGCGGTTGAAGCGATCCTGCTTCTCCTGCAGGTAGAATGTGTAGTTGCCGCTGTAAAATTCGGCTTTTCCGGCGGAAATCTCAACGATCCTGTCTACCACGCGGTCTAAGAAATAGCGGTCGTGGGAGATCGTCAGTACCGTGCCTTTGAATTTTAAGATGTAGTCCTCGAGCCATTCCACGCTCTTGAGATCAAGATGGTTGGTCGGCTCGTCCAGCAGCAGGATATCCGTCTTTTCCAGCAGAAGCCGTGCCAGATTCACACGGGTCTTCTCGCCGCCGGAGAGGCGGTCGAATTCCTGCGAACGCATCGCCTGCGGAATGCCGAGACCGTTGCAGATCTTGTCGATCTCGGTCTCCTGCGCGTAGCCGCCGCCGACGTGGTAGGCATTGCTCAGGCGGTCGTATTCGTCCAGCAGCGTTTTCGGCGCGCTGGCGGTCAGCTTGTCCGCCAGTTCTTCCATCTTCCGCCGGATCGCTTCCAATCCGGCGAACGCCGTCCGCAGGACGTCTTCGACCGTGCTGCCGGCAGGATAATGCGGGATCTGCGAGATCAAGCCGAGCTTTTTGCCTGCGGCGATCACGATCTGCCCTTCATCGGGCGCGATCTCGCCGGTCAGAAGCCGGAACAGCGTGGTCTTGCCGCAACCGTTGCGCCCCATGATGCCGACGCATTCGCCCTCGTGGACGTCGAAGGTCAATCCGTCGAGGAGGATCGAGCCGACCTCAAAGGACTTGACCAGTCCGTTTACTGCAATATCAATCATCGTTACCTCCGTAACGTGCCAGAAATTCCTCCCGCGTCATCAGCAGGTTGAGCGCGTCGAGGAACGCGTTGCCGCCCAGATGCTCCGGAAGCTGCAGATCCTTCTGCAGCGCCTTTCGCTTCTGCGCGCTATGTTCACCGCCGGAAAAACCGGCGCAGTACAAGTCTGTTTTTGTGATTTTTGCCGTCGGGGCAGCAGTTTCCGCAGTCTCCGCGCCCGCGTTTTGCAGCGCGGCAAGCAGGACGTCGGGGCGCATGCCCTCCACGCCGATTTTGCCCTCTTTCCCCGCCTGCGCCTTGCGGCGTTCCTTGCCGGAAATATCGGGGATATAGGCATGCAGCACCTTGTCCTTCGGCAGCGCGCCCTTGAGGTAGTTGCGGATGACGAAGCCCGCGCCGTCGGAATCGGTCAGAATGATCAGCCCGCGCCGTTCCGCAATGCGGCGCAGGAAGTCCAGCAGCGCCCTGTCGTGCATCACGCCGAAGCCGTTGGTTTCGAAGATCGGCGCGTCGACGAGCTGTGAAAGCGTGTTTTTGTCGTACTTTCCCTCGACGACGATCGCCTGGCGCAGCTTAATCATGGCGCGTCTCCTCTGCAAGCTGCAATATCAGCAGCTCCACGAGCCGTTCCTCCTCGCCGTAGGAGGTCTTGAGCTGATAGTCCGTCTCACAGCAGAGCAGCACCGCTTTGCGGCAGAAACGCTCGGACAGACGGCGCGCCTGCCCCATCGTTTTGGTCGCGGCAAAGGACGGCATGGCGCAGAGCTGCGCCAGCTCCTCCGCGGATTTGCCCTCGTTCAGCAGAATCTTCGCCGCGTAAAGCCTTCGCATCTGCGAACCGATCGCCGCAACGATCGGGATAGCGTCGTTCTGCATCTTGAGCAGAGCGTGCAGACGCTCCAGCGCATCGTCAAAACGCCGCGCCGCCAGCGCGTCCGTGAGCTGAAAGACGACCGCGTCCAAGGTCGGCTCCACGACCGCGTCGACGTCCGCGCGCACGATCATCTCCGCGCCGGAATAGGCGCAGATCTTTCCGATCTCCGTGTCCAGCCGCGTCATGGATAGTCCGCACTGCTGCAGAAGATAACCGCACAGCTCGGGCGAGATGTTCTTCTTCTCGTGGGCAAAATGTCTGCGGATCCACGCGCGCAGGTCGCTTTCCGACTGGTACTTGAATTCCGCGAGCACCGCGTTCTTCTCAATCGTTTCCCACAGTTTCCGTTTACGCTTGTCCGGTTTGAACTCTTCGTAGGTCAACACCAGCGTGCAGTAGTCCGGCAGATCGGACAGCAGCGCGCACAGGCGCTCCGCGTCCGTCCCGTCGAAGAGATCGACGTCCTCCGCCAGGATCATCGTGTGCTCCGCCATCATCGGCAGCGCCTCGACGCAGTCGGCAAGCAGGTCGACGGTATAATTCTCTGAAGTCAGGCGGTGGAAGTTGAAATCCGCCGTCAGGTCGTCCAGCAGCAGCTTCTTGAGCTGCTCCAGATAGTACCGGCGCAGATAATCTTCTTCGCCGTACAGGACGTAAAACCGCCCGGGCGTCTTTGCCTTCAGATCGTTTTTCAATTGTTCTGCTCCGGCAGGCGTTCCGGTCGGCTTTTTGACCATGGTATTACCTCGTTATCGTAATCGTTCCGTCCAGATCGGTGCGGTAGACGGCGGCGCCGATCGCCGCGATCCGATCCAGCACCTCCTGCGCGGGATGACCGTAGGAATTCTCTCCCACGGAGATGATCACCGTATCCGGCGCGGTCTTTTGCAGCAACTCCGCGCAGGTGGAGGATTTCGAGCCGTGATGTCCTGCGATCAGCACTTCCAGATCCGGAAGCGCTTTCGTCGCAGCCAGCACGCGCTCGCCGGTACCGTCCATATCTCCGGTAATCAGTATATCATATTCTTCATCGGACATCAATGCGGATAATGACGCATTCTTGACATTCGCATCCTCCGGCACGTAAAGATACAGCATTCCGCTGCCAAAGTTGAGCTTGATATCCCGCGTGACAAGCAGAACGGGAATGTCTGCCTGCTGCGCATAGCGCAGGATCGTCTCACGGTTGCCCGTGTGATCGAGGAAATCGGGCACGATGAGCTTTTTTACGCGGACGCGGGACAGGAACTGCAGCGCGCCGCAGGTATGGTCGGTATCGTAATGCGTCAGGATCAACGCGTCAATGCCGGTATAACCGCGCGTCAGCAAGGCTCTTGCCGTCCGCTCGCCGTCATACTCGTCTTCGTCGCCGCCGCAGTCGATCATCACGGCGTTTTTGCCGTTCTGCAGGAAGACGCACTGCCCCTGTCCGACGTCGAAGACCTTGAGCGTGATACCCGCCGAGCTGTGCATGGAGAAGAAGACCGCGCCGATCAGCGTGACCGCAAGGGCGCCGATCAGCAGGCGCAGCTTGTAGCGTTCCTGCCTGCACAGGACGAAGACGAAGATCATCAGATACGCCGTGATCAGCCACGCAACGACGTAGCCGCTGTCGGTGTAGACTGCGGCGTACGGGATCTTCGCAAGCAGACCGCTCAGCCACAGCGCATAGCGGAACAGCCACGACGCCGGCCACGCAATCGCCGCGCCGACCGGCGCATAGACAAACGCCGCGATCGCGGCAAAGAACGAAAGGGTGAACGCTGCGCTGAGCGCGGTCATGGTCAGCAGATTCGTCAGCGGCCCGATCAGGGAGACCGAGCCGAAAACGCCCGCAACGAGCGGCGCGGTAAAGACCGTCGCGGCGATCGAGGTCGCAATGATGACCGCAACGTGTCTCCGGAAGCGGTACGGGAAGCCCTGCTTTTCGCTCATCGCATCTTCATGCACGGACTTCATCAGGAAATGATAGATCCTCGGCGCAAGCAGGAGAATGCCCGCCATGCAGGAGAAAGAGAGCTGCAGACTGACGTTCGCGATCGCCCACGGATTGAACGCGAGCAGGATCAGCAGCGCAAGGCTCAGCGAGGTCGGCGCGTCGTTCTCCCGACGCACCAGCGGCGCGATCAGAAGCACGCTGTTCATGATGACCGCGCGCGTTACCGACGCGCCGAAGCCGAGCATCGCCGCGAAGAAGAACATCACGGGGATGCTGATGAGGGTCGCCAGCTTTCTTCTCTGCAGGCAGAGCATCATGAGAATGCCGACCAGCAGCGATACGTGCATGCCGGAAACGGCGAAAACATGGGTGATGCCCGCCACGGAGAGCGTATTGCGCGTCTCGAAAGACAGTCCGCTGCGGTCGCCGGTCAGGATCGCCTTGGCAATGCCTGCGGTATCGTCGGGAAAGACCAGATCGATCCGATCCTTCATCTTTGCCGTAAGCAGCGCGGGATAGCAGGAAAGAGGCGTTTTCTCCGCCTTTTCGACCGTCAGCGCGCCGCGCTGCAGACCGAGCAGCGAAATGTCGTTGGACTGAAAATACAGATTGTTTTCGTCGCCGCTGCCGCGGGAGACGTCGATCACGTCCGCCTTGACGCTCACGGTATCACCGAGCGAAAGCTCCTCCGGCGGGCAGTTCAGATACAGCGCCATTCTGCCGCCGCTCAACCGCGCGACGACGCGGCAGCCGTAGTCCGTCTTCACCGGTACGGAGCAGACCTGCGCGGTGACCGTTCGATATTCGCCGCAGAGCTCGCGCAGCGGCGCGATCTTCAGCGCCTCGTAGCCCCATGACCACAAAAGGCCGACCGCCGCGCCCAGCGCGGCGATCCGCACGCGCTTGACGTTGTCCGTGCGGAACGCGAGCAGCGCAAGCATGCCGGCAAGCAGAACACCTGCCGTGACGATCGCCCATACCGGCGGGAGCAGCCAGACGTACGCCGCTGCCGCCAACGCGAAAGAAAATGAAAAGATTGCCAATCTGCGCACGTCTGTCCCTCCCCTCATTTTGAAGAAAGGGACGGGGATTCCCCCGCCCCTCAAAAGCGATCAGTTGAAGCTGCCGAGCGTTTTGCCGCCGAGCACGTGGAAATGCAGGTGCTTCACGGTCTGACCGGCGTTCTCGCCGCAGTTCGTGACGACGCGGAAGCCGTCGGAGAAGCCGAGCTCCGCCGTCAGCTTCGCGATGACCGCGAAGATGTGGCCGACCAGCGCGGCGTTTTCCTCGGTAATCTCGTTCGCCGCGGCGATATGCTGCTTCGGCACGACCAGAAAATGCTGCGGCGCGAGCGGCTGAATGTCGTAGAAGGCATAGCAGAGCTCGTCCTCATAGACCTTTTTCGAGGGGATCTCCCCCGCGATGATCTTGCAGAAAATGCAGTTTTCCATATTCTTCTCCTTATTTCGCATTCGCGCTGACGTAGTCGTCGACGATCGCGAGCGCGTCGTCGAGCTTATTGAGCTCCTTGCCGCCGCCCATGGCGGAGTCGGGTTTGCCGCCGCCGGAGCCGCCGCATACCGCGCAGACCTCCTTGACGAGCATGCCGGCCTTGATGCCTCTTGCCACGGCTTCCTTGCCGCAGACCGCGAGGATCGTGATCTTCTCGCCCTGCGTGCTTGCGAGGACGGCGACCACGTCGTCGGCGCGGTCGCGGAGCTGATCGCCCATCTTGCGCAGATCGTTCGGCGCGAGGTCGCTGCGCAGCGCGGTCAGGACTTTCAGGCCGTTCACCGACTTCGCGGAGAACAGCACGCGGTCGATGTCGCCGCCGAGCAGCTTGTCCTTCATGCGGTCGACGTCCTGCTTGAGCTCCTTGATCTCGGTCATGACGCCCTGCGCGCGGGAGATCAAGTCCTTCGGTGTGGTTTTCAGCGTTTCCGCCGCCGTCAGAATGGTGCGGCTGAAGCTCTCCATCTGCGCAAGGACGCGCTTGCCGGTATAGGCTTCGATACGGCGCACGCCGGACGCGACGGAAACCTCCGACAGGACGCGGAACGGGCCGACCTTCGCGGTATTGTTCAGGTGCGTGCCGCCGCAGAATTCCAGAGAATCGTCGCCCATCTTGACGACGCGGACGGTATCGCCGTACTTCTCGCCGAAGAGCGCGGTCGCGCCGAGCTTCTTCGCCTCTTCGATCGGCAGGACGAGGGTCTCGACGTCCGTGCCTTTCAGCACCATATCCATGACCGCAAGGTTGATCTTCATCATTTCCTCGTCGGTCACGGCGGAGAAATGCGTAAAGTCGAAGCGCAGATGATCCGGCTCGACGAGGGAGCCCGCCTGATGGCAGTGCTCGCCGAGGACGCGGACCAGCGCGGTCTGCAGCAGGTGCGTCGCCGTATGGGCGCGGCGGATCGCGTTGCGGCGGTCGGCGTCGACCGCGGCGGTCAGCGTGTCGCCCAGCGCGATTTCGCCCTTGACGACCTTGCCGTAGTGCATATACTTGCCGCCCTTGTTCTTCTGTACGTCGGTCACGAGGAATTCGACGCCGTCCGCGGTCAGAATGCCGTGATCGGCGACCTGGCCGCCCATTTCCGCGTACATCGGGGTCTGATCGAGCACGACGATCGCGTCCATACCCTCGGAGACGGAGCCGCACAGCTCCTCGTTGGAGATGATCGCGACGACCTTGCCGTCCGCAGTCAGGGTATCGTAGCCGACGAACTTGCTTTCCGGCACTTCTTTGCCGAATTCGATGCCTGCCCAGCCGAGGTCGCCCAGCGCCTTGCGGGCTTCTCTGGCGCGCTGCTTCTGCTCCTGCATCTGCTTGGCAAAGGCTTCCTCGTCCACTCGCATGCCGACTTCCGCCACCATCTCGTTCGTCAGGTCGATCGGGAAGCCGTAGGTGTCGTAGAGTTTGAACGCGTCCTCGCCGGAGAAGACCGTCTCACCCTTCGCCTTATGCCCCTCGAGCATTTCGGCAAAGATCTTCATGCCGCCGTCGATGGTCTTGCAGAAGTTCTCCTCCTCGGTTTGGATGACGCGGGTGATATACGCCTGCTTTTCGCGCAGCTCGGGATATTGGCACTCGTTTTCGTGCACGACCGTATCGACGACTTCAAAGAGGAAGGGCTTGTTGACGCCGAGCAGCTTGCCGTGGCGCGCGGCGCGGCGCAGCAGACGGCGCAGGACGTAGCCTCTGCCCTCGTTGGAGGGCAGAACGCCGTCGCAGATCAGGAAGGTCGCGGCGCGGATGTGGTCGGTGATGACGCGCAGCGAGACGTCCATCTTATGGCTCTTGCCGTAGGACGCGCCGGTCAGCTCCGTGACCTTGTTCGTGATATTCATGACCGTGTCGATATCGAACAGGGAGTCAACGTCCTGGCAGACGACCGCCAGACGCTCTAGGCCCATGCCGGTGTCGATATTCTTCTGCTTCAGCTCGGTATAGTTGCCCTTGCCGTCGTTGTCAAATTGGGAGAAGACGTTGTTCCAGACCTCCATATAGCGGTCGCAGTCGCAGCCGACCGTACACTCCGGCTTGCCGCAGCCGTACTTCTCGCCGCGATCATAGTAGACCTCGGAGCAGGGGCCGCACGGGCCGGAGCCGTGCTCCCAGAAGTTGTCCTCCTTGCCGAAGCGGAAGATACGGTCGGCGGGGACGCCGATCTCCTTGTTCCAGATCTCGAACGCCTGCTCGTCGTCCTGATAGATGGACGGATACAGCCGGTCCTTCTCCAGTCCGCAGACCTCGGTGAGGAATTCCCAGCACCAGCGCAGCGCTTCGGACTTGAAATAGTCGCCGAAGGAGAAGTTGCCGAGCATCTCGAAATAAGTGCCGTGGCGGGCGGTCTTGCCGATGTTGTCGATATCGCCCGTGCGGATGCACTTCTGGCAGGTGCAGACACGGTGACGGGGCGGCTCCTCCTCACCGGTGAAATAGGGCTTCATCGGCGTCATGCCTGCGTTGATCAGCAAAATGGACTTGTCGTGCTGGGGAACCAGCGGGAAGCTGGGAAGACGCAGATGTCCCTTGCTCTCAAAGAACGACAGGAACATCTCGCGCAGTTCGTTTACGCCGTATTTTTTCGTTGCCATGGAATGATCCTCCGGATAAAAAAATATACCCCGTCCCAGCGTTAGGGGCGAGGTCAGTCGCGGTACCACCCTAATTGCCGCAAAGCGGCATCTTAGTCATCCGATAACGCAGATGAAGCGTCCTGCTCGTCGCAGGCTGCTCGGAAGTGGCGGTCTGTGCTGCCGACGATGGGGCTCGCACCGTTTCCCCACTCGCTGACGCCTTTCGCACGGATTGGCTTCCTCAACGCATATTTCGCATTTTACGCTGTCATTTTAGCAGGAAAGCAGCGGATTGTCAACCATAAATTCCCACGGTCAGAGCCAATCTTCCCTTGCGCGTTTCGCCGCCCAACTGCAGGATTCTCAGCTTGCCGCAACCGCGCACGGAGAGCTCGTCGCCCTCTGTAACGGCACGGTCGGGCTTCAGGCAAGTCAGGCTGTTGATCGCGCATTTTCCCGCGTGGATCGCCTCGACCGCGCTGCCGCGGCTCAGGTGGAAAGCGGCTGCTATCACGCCGTCGAGACGGAGAGAAGGCACCGTGACGCGAAGTTCTCTCATCTTCTGCGGCGCTTTCTTTGCGTCGGACAGCGCGATCGGCGCAAGGCGCAGGTGCTGCCGTCCGGCTTCGGTCAGATTATTGAGCAGATAGCGCTGCAGCTCGGAAAGGACGAAGATATCGCAGGACGTTTCGTGCAGACAGATATCCCCCACCGCGTCGCGCCGAATGCCCGCGCCCATGAGCGCGCCGAGCACGTCGCGATGGGTCAGCGCGTTCGCTTCGTAAAACGACGCGCGAAGGCAGGCGATCGGGCCGTCCGAGAAAAAGACCTCTTCGTCGATATAATCCGGCAGCCAGTACGCCACCTTGCGCTCCGCCGCGTCGATCCCGCCGAAAAAGCGGCAGTCCGGCAGCAGCATTCTGATCAGTGCCTGCTCCCGCTGCGACAAAAACGCGGTCGCCGCAGGCGTCTGCCGCTGCATGGCGCGTTCCATGCGGTCGCACACCCGCACCAGCAGCATCCGTTCTTCTTCACTTTCCGCAATCGCGGCGATCTGTCTGCTTCGTTCCATTTGAATTCCTCATAAACGCAGCCCTGCCGAAACCGGCAGGGCTGCGAGCTTTTCTTTCCTTCTCAGGAGAGCGGCTCGGAGATCGCGTTGCGCTCCGCTTCGGAGTCCTCCATCATATCCTTTGCAAAGCCGTTTGCATAGTCGAAGATCATGTCCTCATAGCGGAAACGGAACCCGAGCTTATCCTGCACCTTTCCGAAAATTGCCTTCACGGGGTCGGAGTCTTCTGCAACCTCAGGCTCTTCCTCCACGGTGTCTTCCTCTTCGATCAGATACGGTTCGAAGAAGCCGCGGACGTACTTTTTCGCGGCAAAGAAACCGATCAGCAAAACGATTGCCAACACGGCGACCTTGATCCAGACCGTCCACCAGTAGCGGCGCATAGTACTCCCTCCTTTCCGGGCATTTGACGCTCTCGCGTCGGAAAAGTTCCGAAATTATTTTGCAGCCTTATCCTGCGCGATCAGGAGCTTCAGCGCCTCGACGCCGACGCGGACGGCGGCGGAGGTATCCTCGCTCATCTTCTGATCCAGACCGGCAGCCTCGCGTTCCTGATTCCAGATGACGTGGAAGCAGGAGCCGCAGCGGCACTTCAGCGCGTCGGCTACGACGAACAGCGCGGCGGATTCCATCTCGCTGGCAAGAACGCCGAGGCGCTTCCAAGCTTCCCACTTCTGCAGGAGCTCATAGGAGACCGGCATCTTCGCGGGGCTGTGCTGACCGTAGAACGCGTCCTTGCACTGCACGACGCCGACGTGGGTCGTTTTGCCCATCGCCAGAGACGCCTGGCGCAGCGCGATGGCGACGTCCAGATTGGAGACTGCGGGATACTCGATCGGCGCGTACTCCATGGAGGTGTGCTCGAAGCGGATCGCGCCCGTCGCGACGACGATATCGCCGGACTGCACGTCCAGATTGATGCCGCCGCAGGTGCCGACGCGGATGAAGGTGTCCGCGCCGATGTTGTGCAGCTCTTCCATGGCGATCGAAGCGGACGGGCCGCCGATGCCGGTGGAGCAGACGCTGACCTTTTCGCCGAGCAGGGTGCCGGTATAGATATTATACTCGCGGTTTTGTGCGACATGCACAGGATGATCAAAGAGTTTCGCTATCGACTCGCAGCGGCCGGGATCACCGGGCAGGATGCAGTAACGACCGACATCGCCCTCAACGCAGTGGATGTGGAACTGTTTTTCGAGTTTTTGCATGATATGACACTCCTTAATTCATAGTTTGGTATGTTAATTATAGCGCATACCGCCGAAAATAGCAAGCAGAATCGTTAAAACAGCGTGATTTGGCTCGTATCGGGCAGATCGCCGAACGCGCCCGCCGCTTTCAGGTTTTCGATATGGGTCTTGGAAACCTTCGGACAGGCGGCGGCAAATTCCTCAATCGAGATGAAGTGTTTCCCCTCTCTGCCCGCAACGATGTCCTTTGCCGCCGTATCGCCCAGTCCGGACACCGCCACAAAGGGCGGCAGGAGCTTCCCGTCCTTGATCACAAACTTGATCGCGTCGGATTCGTAAAGATCCATGCTCGCAAAGTCGAAACCGCGCAGATAGAATTCGTAGCAGACCTCCAGCGTCGTCAGCAGATCGTCGTCTTTCGCCGTGTGATCCGGATTGGAGGAGATCGCCTTGATATGCGCCTTGACCGTATCGATGCCGTGCGTCATCATGACCGCGTCGAAGGAGTCCTTCTGGCTGCGGCGGTAGAAGTAGGCGGCATAATACGCCAACGGGTGATGCACCTTGAACCACGCGATGCGGAACGCCATCATAACGTAGGCGGCGGCGTGTGCCTTCGGGAAAAGATACTGAATTTTCTTGCACGAGCCGATGTACCACGCCGGCACGCCCGCCGCGATCATTTCCTCCTCCGCGCCGGACGGAAGGCCTCTGCCCTTTCGGACGGACTCCATGATTTTGAACGCGCGCTTTTCCGGCATGCCGCATTTGATCAGATAGAGCATGATGTCGTCGCGGCAGCCGATTGCCTGACCGACGGTCGCCGTGCCGCTCAGGATCAGATCCTTCGCGTTGCCGAGCCACACGTCCGTGCCGTGCGAGAAGCCGGAAAGCCGGATCAGCGTGTCGAACTGCGTCGGCATGGTGTCCATCAGCATGCCGCGGGTGAAGCCGGTGCCGAACTCCGGAATGCCGACCGAGCCGACCTTCGACAGGATCGGATCGTTCTCATACCCGAGGATCTTGCTCGACGTGAAGATCGACATGGTATCCTTGTCGTCGAGCGGGATCTCCTGCGCGTTCACGCCGGTCAGATCCTCCATCATGCGGATCATCGTCGGGTCGTCGTGCCCGAGCATGTCGAGCTTCAGGAGGTTTTCCTCCATGGAGTGGTATTCAAAATGCGTCGTGATGATATCCGTGTGGATATCGTCCGCGGGGTGCTGCACGGGGCAGAAATCCCAGATCTCGTTCTCCTGCGGGATAACGACCAGTCCGCCGGGGTGCTGCCCCGTCGTGCGGCGCACGTCGACGCAGCCGGCCGCCAGGCGGTTTTCCTCCGCGCGGCTGACGGTCAGATTGCGCTCGTCCAGATAGTGCTTGACGTAGCCGAACGCCGTTTTCTCCGCGACCGTGCCGATCGTGCCGGCGCGGAAGACGTGGCTCGCGCCGAACATACTGACGCAGTACTGGTGCGCGCGGGACTGGTATTCGCCCGAGAAATTGAGGTCGATATCCGGCACCTTGTCGCCGCCGAAGCCGAGGAAGGTCTCGAACGGGATATTAAAGCCGTCCTTGTCGAGCTTCGTTCCGCATTCCGGACAGACCTCGTCGGGCAGATCCGCGCCGCAGTTGATCCCGTCCGGCACGTCAAAGGTACAGTATTTGCACTTCGGGCAGCGATAATGCGGCGGCAGGGAGTTGACCTCCGTGATGCCGCTCAAAAACGCGACCAGCGACGAGCCGACGGAGCCTCGGGAGCCGACCAGATAGCCGTTATCCAACGAATTCTGCACCAACTTCTGCGCCGACATATAGATCACGTCGTAGTGGCAGGTGATGATGTCGTTGAGCTCCGTTTCCACGCGCTTGGTGATGATCTCCGGCGGACGCTCGCCGTAAAGGCGGCGCAGCTTGCCGTAGACCAGCGATTTCAGGTCCTCCACCGAGTTTTCGATCTTCGGCGCGAACAGATTGTGCGGCACCGGACGAATGGTATCGCACATGTCTGCGATCAAATTCGGGTTGGTCACGACCACCTCGAATGCCTTTTCCGCGCCGAGGTAGGAGAATTCCTCCAGCATTTCGTCGGTCGTGCGGAAATAGAGCGGATTCGGGCGGTCGCAGTCCTTATAGTCCTTGCTCGCCAACAGGATGCGGCGGTAGATTTCATCCTCCGGCTCGAGGAAATGCACGTCGCCCGTCGCGCAGACCGGCTTGCCCAATTCCTCGCCGAGTCGCACAATCGTGCGGTTGAACTCGCGCAGCTCCTCCTCGCTCTCCGCCGTGCCGTCCTCCAGCATGAACTTGTTGTTGCTGAGCGGCTGGATCTCGAGGAAATCGTAGAACGACGCGATGCGCTTGAGCTCGTCCATGCTCTTATGCGCGACGACAGCCTGGAACAGCTCGCCCGCTTCGCAGGCCGAGCCGATGATCAGACCCTCGCGGTAGCGCAGAAGTTCCGATTTCGGCATGCGCGGATTGCGCCGGAAGAATTTCAAGTGCGCGTCGGAGACGATGTGATAGAGATTGCGCAGACCCAGCTGATTCTTCGCAAACACGATGATATGGCGGGTGCGGCGGTCGGCGATGCGGCTGCCGGCGCGCAGTTTTTCCATTTCCGCGTTGACGCTCTGAATGTCCTGCACGCCGTTTTCCGCCATTGCCTTCGCCAGACGGAGATAGATCAGTCCGCAGGTCAGCGCGTCGTCCGACGCGCGGTGGTGGTTGAATTCCGGCAGACTCAGCGCGTCCGCGACGATATTGAGCTTATGCTTGGAAAGGTGCGGCAGCAGATTCTGCGCAAGGATCAGCGTGTCGATATAGGTCGGCGCGAACGCAATATGCAGCCGCTCGCAGGCAGCTTTCAGAAAGCCGACGTCAAAGTCCGCGTTGTGCGCAACGAGCGGGCGGTCGCCGCAGAATTTCAAAAAGTCCGGCAGCGCGTCGGCAATCTCCGGCGCGCCGCGCAGCATTTCGTCGGTAATGCCCGTCAGCTCGATCGTCTTCGGGTCGAGCTTTCGCTTCGGGTCGACGAAAGTGCAGAAGGTCTCCACCGTTTCGCCGTCGCGGATCAGGACCGCGCCGATCTCCGTGATCGCGTCGTGCACGGACGAAAGCCCGGTCGTTTCCAGATCAAAGGCGACGAATTCGCCCAAAAGAGGCATGTTTTTCCCGCCGTGGACGGCGATGCGGTCGTCCACGTCGTTGACGTAATAGCCCTCGCAGCCGTAGAGAATCTTGATATCCAGCGGCGCCTTCCCCTTCGGCGTCAGCGCGTGCAGCGCGGTCGGGAAAGCGGAGACCACGCCGTGGTCGGTGATGGCGATCGCCCTATGTCCCCAGCGCGCCGCGGTCGCGACGGCCTCCTCGGTCTTGGTCAGCGCGTCCATCAGGGACATCGTCGTATGCAGGTGCAGCTCCACGCGCTTGTGCTCGGCGGTATCCTCGCGTTTCGGCGCGTCGATCTTCATGATCGCAACGGGTCGGATGACGACCTCTTTCGCGTAATTGTCAAAGTCGATCTTGCCCTGTACGCGCACCCAGAGCCCCGGCTTTTTGATCGCGTCCGTGATCGGCTTGCCGGTATCGCCCTTGAAATAGTCGCTGACGCGCACGGAGCCGGTAAAGTCGGTCATGTCGAAGGCGACGACCGTTGCCGCGCCCTTGTTGACGTCGCGGTGCTCCACGGCGAAAACTCTGCCCTCGATGATTACGCGCTCACTTTGGCGTTCCAGAGAAATCTCGCTGATCGGGCAGGTCTTGCCCTTGATCGGCTTGCCGTAGATCGCGCCGCCGTCCTCTTTTTTCTTCTCCGTCGTGCCGAAATTCGGCTGCGGGATATTCTGCATCGCCTGACGGCGCATCAGTTCGGTCTGTGCGAAAAGCCCGTCGCCCTCAACCTCGCTGCCGCAGACGACCGTGATCTTTGTCGTCACGCCGAAGCGGTCGGCAAGGAAGCGCTCTACCAGCGGAAGATACGGCTCGATGCCCTCTTTGCCGTTGGCGCGCAGATGCAGCCGACTCTCCTCCTCGCCAAGCACCCACTCGCAGCCTGCCAATGAGGCGGCGGCGGGAGAATAGGCATTGATCAGAATGCGGTTCAGATCCGACGGCTCGCATACGCAGAGCATCTCCTCCGAAAACTGCGGCAGGATACGTGCGCTGTGGAAGCCGTACAGTTCGCACAGGGCTTTGCCGACTGCCTCGAGCGTCTGCTCCGGGCAGTAACGCTGCATGGAAAGCCGCAGATCGACCGTTTTCGACTCCCGGTCGATCTCGGCATGGCAAACCGCCGCCTGCTCCAAGACAGCACGCAGCGGTTCGTCCGGTTGATATTCGTAAAACATTTCCAGAAACGGGAATGCACTTGCCATCGTTTTCTCCTAAAGCTTGTCTATGTATCGTAACAGCGCGGGCAGAAGCTCGTCGTAGGGCAGCTTCTCCTTGAGCTCACCCTTGATGAAAATGACGCCGCAGCCGTCGCCGCCCGCAATGCCGACATCCGCCTCTCTCGCCTCGCCGGGGCCGTTGACGATGCAGCCCATGACCGCGACGGTCAGGTCTTTTTCGCAGCCGCGCAAGGCTTCTTCCACTTGATTCGCAAGACCGATCAGGTCGATCTTCGTTCTGCCGCAGGTCGGGCAGGAAATGAGATTCACGCCGCCCCTGCGCAGTCCGGCGGCTTTCAGGATCGCCTTCGCCGCTTCGACCTCGCGCACGGGGTCTGCAGTCAGCGACACGCGGATCGTATCGCCGATCCCCATGCACAGAAGACCGCCGATCCCCATGGCGGACTTGATCGTCCCCATATATTCCGTTCCGGTCTCGGTCACGCCGACGTGCAGCGGATAGTCGGAGCGTTCGTGCATGAGGGTGTAGGCTCGCATCATCAACGGCACGTTGCTCGATTTCATCGAAACGCAGGTGTCGTAAAAGCCGTACTTTTCCAGCAGCGCGATATGGGAAAACGCGCTCTCCACCAGCGCCTCCGGCGTCGGATGACCGTACTTTCCCAGCAAAGCCTTATCCAGTGAGCCGCCGTTCACGCCGATGCGGATGGGGATGTGGTGCGCCTTGCAGCAGTCCACGACCGCCTTGACGCGATCCTCCGAGCCGATGTTGCCCGGGTTGATGCGGATCTTCGACGCGCCGCCCTCCGCCGCCAGGAGCGCAAGGCGGTAGTCGAAGTGAATGTCCGCGACCAGGGGCAGCGGCGACTTTTCTGCGATCTTTGCAAACGCCGCGGCAGCTTCCTCGTCCAGCACGGACAGGCGCACGATCTCGCAGCCGGCATTCTGCAGCGCGGTGATCTGCGCAAGGCAGCCTTCGATGTCCGTATTGGGTTTGTTCAGCATGGATTGGATGGAAACCGGCGCGCCGCCGCCGATCTTTACGCCGCCGACGGAAATCTGTCTTGTCATGTTATCCTCCGAGCATCTGGAACACGTCCTTGAACGTGATAAACGCCATAAACGCGAGCAGCAGTACCATGAAGCCCGCGTGCAGGTAGCCTTCGTATTTGGGATTGATCTTGCGGCGGGTGATCTTTTCGATCGCCGCCGTCACGAGCAGGCACGCGATGCGTCCGCCGTCCAGTGCAGGGATCGGCAGCATGTTCATCACCGCAAGGTTGATCGCAATGAACGCGAACAAATAGAACACGTTTTCGACGCCGATACTGACGCTCTCGGACTGCACGCCCTGCTCGACCACGGTGGAAATGATACCAGCCGGCCCGGACATATCCTTGATCCCGGCTCTGCCGGTAAAGAGATCGGAGAGCCCCAGCCGCACCATCCGGACGAAATCGACGCTCTGGTTCCACGTATAAGAAAGAATGCTCCCGAGACTTCGCTCCTGCCTGTCGGGGATAAACCCGTAGATTCTGCTGCCGTCCTTGTCGATATAGTCGCGCTGCATCGGCACGTTGGTCAGCTCGAGCGTTTCACCGTTTCGGATCACGGTGATATCATGCAATCCGTCCGGATCGCGGTCAAGCAGCATGGTGATATCCATCTGGGTATACACGCGCTCGCCGTTGATCGAAACGAACTCGTCGCCGACCTGCAGCCCCTGCGCATTGTCAAAGGGACGCCCCGGCGCAATCATCTGCACGGTCTTTCCGGGAATGGCTTGCCACGCGAACGTGACCAGCAGCGCGACGATCAGCAGCCCCGTCAGAAAATTCATCGCGGAGCCTGCCGCGAGGATGATCAGCCGCTTCCACACCTTCGCATTCGTAAAGGCGCGGGGATTCTCGCTGTCGCCGTCCTCGCCTTCCATGGCGCAGTAGCCCCCGACGGGGATACAACGCAGGGCGTAGAGCGTCTCCCCCTTCTGCTTTTTCCAGAGTGCGGGGCCCATGAACAAAGAGAATTCGTTGACCTGCACGCCGGACAGCTTCGCCGTGAAGAAGTGTCCGAATTCATGGACAAGGATCAGCACGCCGAAGAGTAGGATAGCAAGAATAATATAGAAAACGATCAATTTCTGCACCTCAAATCAGATGATTAACTGCCTCCCGTGCAGCGTGATCCGCTTGCAGGATCTCTGCAAGATCGGGGTGTTCGGTATAGGGAACGGTATCCATCGCGTGCCGCACGAGGCGCGGAATGTCGTAAAAACCGATCTCATCATGCAGGAATTTCGCGACCGCCGCCTCGTTTGCGCCGTTCATCACGGCACAGGCGTTTCCCGCCCGCGCGGCGGCTTCCTTCGCCAGCTTCAGGCACGGGAAGGCTTCCTCGTCCGGCTCCGCAAAGGTCAATTCGCCGCAGTGCAGCAGATCGAGCGGCGGCGCGGGATTCTCCGCGCGGTACGGATAGGTCAGCGCAAGCCGGATCGGAATGCGCATATCCGGCACGCCGAGCTGCGCCATTACCGCGCCGTCGCGGAATTCGACGAGGGAATGGACGATGCTCTGCCGGTGGATCACGACGTCCACCTTGGAAAGCGGCAGATCGTACAGGCGCATCGCCTCGATGACCTCCAGTCCCTTATTCATCAGTGTAGCGCAGTCGATGGTGATTTTATTCCCCATCTTCCAGTTCGGATGCTTCAAGGCGTCCGATTTCGTGACGTTCCGCAGCTCCTCGGGCGTTTTCCCGAAGAACGGGCCGCCCGAGCAGGTCAGGATCAGCCGGCGGATCTCGCTTTTGTCCCGACTGCCCATCAGGCACTGGAAGATCGCGGAATGCTCCGAATCGACGGGGACGATCTCCGCGCCGGATTCCCGCGCCGCCGCCATGACGAGCTCGCCGGCGCAGACCAGCGTTTCCTTGTTGGCAAGGGCGATGCGCTTTCTCTTTCGGATCGCCGCCAGCGTCGGGCGCAGTCCGACCATGCCGACCACCGCCGTCACGACGGTATCCGCGCCGTCCAGCTCCGCCGCTGCGATCAGCCCGTCCATGCCGGAGAGAATGCGAATCTTCTCCCCCGCAAGGCGCTGCCGCAGATCGACCGCCGCTTCCTCCGTCGCCATCACTGCAAGCTCGGGGTGAAACTGCCGGCACTGCCGCGCCATCAGCTCGGTATTCGCGCCCGCCGTGAGAGCGGCGACGCGCACGTCATTCATGGTTTCCACGACCTCGAGCGTCTGCCTGCCGATCGAGCCGGTAGAGCCGAGGATAGATAAGCGTTTCGTCATATCACTTCACCGCAAAGGGGATCAGCAGAATCAGGATCTCCGCGATCGGCGCACAGATCATCGTGCTGTCGAAGCGGTCCAAAATGCCGCCGTGTCCGGGGATCAGATTGCCGTAGTCCTTGATACCGACCTGCCGCTTGACGACCGACAGGGTCAGATCGCCGAGCATCGAGCCGAACGCGCCGACGAAGCCGTAGATCACGGCGTAGAAATAATTGACCTGCGTGAAGCCGAAAAAGCGCGAAAGGATAAACGTATACAGCGCCATGCCGAACATGTTGGCGATCACGCCGCCGATCGCGCCCTCGACGGTCTTCTTCGGGCTGACGACGGGCGCGAGCTTGTGCTTGCCGAAGGCGCGGCCCGCAAAGTACGCGCCGGAGTCTGCGACCATGGAAATGATAAAGGCGACGAGAATATAATATTCGCCGTTTTCCATTCCGCGCAGACGCACGAGAGAACCGATCAGGAAGGGATAGACGATCCCGCTGAACAGGGCGACGCACAGAGCGGTGAATTTAAGCTCCGTATGTCCCGCAAGCAGCTCACAGCAAAGGACGGACGCATAGACGAACAAGCCGATCAGCGCGCTGAGCCAGAGCGTTTTCTCCTCGACGACCGCGCAGGCGCGCAGCCACGACCACATCACGACCGCCGCCGCCATGAGGGCGGTCCAGGCGACGATCCGCTTGTGCTTCAAAAGCCCCGTGCGCCAGAGCATTTCGTACGCGCCGATCATGCACGCGAGGGAGAACAGTATCGCCGTGCCGACCGGCGGCAGCAGCAGGACGACCGCCAGAAGCAGCGGAAGTCCGACCGCAGCGGCAAGGATCCTCACCAGCATTACTTTGCACCTCCAAAGCGGCGATTGCGCCCGTTATAGGCGGCGATCGCCTTTTCCAGTTCCTTCGGCCCGAAGTCCGGCCAGAGGACGTCGGTAAAATAGTATTCCGCGTAGGCGCTCTGCCATAACAGGAAGTTTGACGTGCGAAGCTCGCCGCCCGGACGGATGACCAGCTCCGGATCGGGCACGCCCGCGGAATACATTAGGTCGGAAAAACGTTCCTCGGTCAGCTCCTCCGGCTTGCATTTCCCGTCTGCGCAATCCTGCGCAAACTGCTTTGCAGCGCGGATGATCTCGGCTCTGCCGCCGTAGTTCAGGCAGAAATTCACCTGCACGCCGGCGTACTTTTCCGACTCCTTCGCCGCGATACGCGCCTCCTCCTGAAGCTGCGGGGAAAGGCGGCTCAGATCGCCGAAAAAGCAGAAGCGGACGCGGTTCTTGTCCATGTCGCGGATCAACTCGCGCAGATACTTCTCCAGCAGCTCCATGATCGCGTTGACCTCCTCCTCGGAACGCTTCCAGTTCTCGGTGGAGAAGGTGTAGACAGACAGATACTTCAAGCCGATGGATTTGGCGTAGTTCGCGATCGTGCGGAACGCCTCCGCGCCGACCTTATGACCGGCGGTACGCGGCAGACCGCGCTTCTTTGCCCATCTTCCGTTGCCGTCCATGACGATCGCGATATGCGTCGGCACGGGTCGGTCGCCGACGCGGGTTTTCTTCTTAAAAAGGCTCATACAGCCTCCCATAATTCAAAGCAGGCAGCCGCCCAAGTGGCTGCCTGCCGTATTTCGCTGTCTTTACAGCTCCATGAGCTCCTTTTCCTTGACGCCGCAGGCTTCGTCGACCTTCTTGATATACTTGTCGGTCAGATCCTGCAGATCCTTCTCGGCGTTCTTCTGATCGTCCTCGGTAATCTCGGAGTCCTTCTTGAGCTTCTTGATATGATCCATCGCGTCGCGGCGGATGTTGCGGACGGCTACCTTCGCGTCCTCGCCGTATTTCTTGACCTGCTTGACAAGCTCGCGGCGGCGTTCCTCGGTGAGCTGCGGGAAGACCAGACGGATGATTCTGCCGTCGTTCTGCGGGTTGATGCCAAGATCGGAAACCTGGATCGCCTTCTCGATCGGCTTGAGCAGGCTGCCGTCCCACGGCTGGATGACCAGCGTTCTGGGGTCGGGAGAAGAGATCGTGCCGACCTGTCCGATCGGCGTATCGACGCCGTAATATTCGACCGTGATACGATCGAGAACGCGGGCATTGGCTCTGCCTGCGCGGATGGCGCCGAAGTCGTCCTGCAGGATCTCGAGCGTCTTGTCCATTTTGCGGTTGAATTCTTTAAAATCTACTGCTGCCATTTTAGTTTTCCTCCTTCACAAGTGTGCCGATTTTTTCGCCCATCACGACGCGCAGGATGTTTTCCGGATCCTTGAGCGCAAACAGAATGATGGGAATGTGGTTGTCCATGGAAAGGGACGTCGCGGTGCTGTCCATGACCATCAAGCGCCTTGCCAGCACCTCGTCGTAGGTGATCTCGTCAAACTTGACGGCGTCCGGATTCTTGACCGGATCGTCGGAGTAGACGCCGTCGACGTTCTTCGCCAGCAGGATGGCATCCGCGCCGATCTCCGCGGCGCGAAGCGCTGCGCCGGTATCGGTGGAGAAGTACGGATTGCCCGTGCCGCAGCCGAAGATCACGACGCGTCCCTTCTCCAGATGGCGGATCGCCTTGCTGCGGATATAGGGCTCCGCGATGCGGGACATCTCGATCGCCGTCTGCACGCGCACCGGAACGCCGCGCTGCTCCAGGCTGTCCGCCAGCGCAAGGCAGTTGATGACCGTCGCCAGCATTCCCATGTGGTCAGCGCGGGTGCGCTCCATGCGGTCGCCGCCGTCCTTCAGTCCGCGCCAGAAATTACCGCCTCCGACGACAATGCCGATCTGTACGCCCTCCGCGACGCAGCGCTTGATCACGTCGCACACGCTGCCGATCACGTCAAAATCAAGGCCTCTGTGGGCATCGCCCGCCAGCGCTTCACCGCTGATCTTCAGCAAAACGCGGCGATATTTTGGCTCGCTCATGGGAAACCACTCCTTTGTATGGTTTTGTCTTCCCCTATTCTATAATAATTCGCGCAAATTGGCAACCAAAATTTCCGTTTCCAAAAAAGTTTTCCGCCTGTGAGGAAAATTTCGGCAAAATATACGGAACGACCGTTGCAGATTTGGGAAATCTGTTATATAATATCAGCAATCTTTTCCGAGAGGATGGGAATTATGGAAGAAGAACGCAAAGCTCCCGAAGTAAAAAACTTTATCGAGGCGTTTGTCGAGGAAGATATCGGACCAGGCGGACAGTATGAAGGTCTGCAGGTGCATACCCGCTTCCCGCCGGAGCCGAACGGCTATCTGCACATCGGTCATTGCAAGGCGCTGTGCATTGATTTCGGCACCGCGGAAAAATTCGGCGGCATCACGAATCTGCGCATGGACGACACGAACCCCGCCAAGGAAGACACGGAATACGTCGAAGCAATCCAGGACGATATCCATTGGCTCGGCTTCGACTGGGGCGACCGCTTCTACTACGGCTCGGACTATTTTGAAAAGGACTACGAATACGCGGTCGAACTGATCAAAAAGGGGCTCGCCTATGTCTGTGACCTCACGCCCGAGCAGTTCCGCGAATACCGCGGCGATATCGGCAAGCCCGCGATCTCCCCCTACCGCGACCGCTCCATTGAGGAAAACCTTGATCTGTTCGAGCGGATGAAAAACGGCGAATTCCCCGAAGGCTCGCGGACGCTGCGCGCGAAGATCGACCTCGCCAGCGGCAACTTCAACATGCGCGATCCGGTCATCTACCGCATCCGCAACATCAACCACCACCGGCAGGGCACAAAGTGGTGCATCTATCCGATGTACGACTTTGCCCATCCGATTCAGGACGCGCTGGAGGGGATCACCCATTCGCTCTGCTCTTTGGAGTTCGAGGCGCATCGCCCGCTCTATGACTGGGTCGTGACGAACGTCTCTATCCCCTACCACAAGCCCCGCCAGATCGAATTTGCCCGCCTCGGCATCGACCACACCGTCATGTCCAAGCGCAAGCTCCGCCTGCTGGTGGAGACCGGCCGCGTCTCCGGCTGGGACGACCCGCGTATGCCGACCCTCTGCGGTCTGCGCCGCCGCGGTTATACGCCGCATGCCATCCGCGATTTCTGCGAGCGCATCGGCGTGGCGAAGGCAGCCAGCACAGTGGAGTACGCGCTTCTGGAGCACTGCCTGCGCGAAGACCTGAACGAGAACGCGGAGCGCACGATGGCGGTCCTGCGTCCTGTGAAGCTGATCATCACGAACTATCCGGAAGGACAGTCCGAGACCTTCGAGGTCGAGAACAACCCCGTCCATCCCGAGCAGGGCACGCACACGATCACGTTCAGCCGCGAGCTTTGGATCGAGGAGGACGACTTCCTTGAGGAGCCGATCCCCAAGTACAAGCGCATGTATCCGGGCAACGAAGTCCGTCTGAAGGGCGCTTACCTCGTCACCGCGACGGGCTGTAAAAAGGACGAAAACGGTAAGGTCGTTGAGGTCTACGCCGAGTACGATCCCGAAAGCCGCGGCGGCAATCCCGCCGACGGTCGGAAGGTCAAGGGCGCGACGATCCACTGGGTTGACGCCGCGACCGCCGCGGACGCGGAGGTCCGTCTGTACGAAAACCTGTTCTCCGATCCGCAGCCGGACGGTCCGGACAAGGACTTCCTCGCGTGCATGAACCCGAACTCCCTGACCGTGCTGCAGGGCTGCAAGATCGAAGCGGCGCTGCTCGACGACATCAGAGCGTATGAAGCCGAGGGCGAACGCCGCGTGAAGAAGACCGCGCCGTGCTATCAGTTCATGCGCGTCGGCTACTTCTGCATGGACAACAAGGACTGCACCGCAGATCATCCGGTTTTCAACCGCAGCGTCCTGCTGAAGGACAGCTTCAAACCGTAAGCTGAATAATTGCAGCAAGCTGGGAGCCTCGCTCCCAGCTTGCTTTTGCGAATTGACGCATCTCCCACCGTGTCATTGCGAGGAGCGAAGCGACGTGGCAATCTGTCTGTCGCAGGGATGGCACGGGTGCCGTATTGCGTTGAGAGGTCGACTGCAGTAGGCCATTGCCTTCTCCTGTGGGGGAGGTGTCACGGCATCCACCGTGACGGAGGGGGAGAGCAAAGCCGGACATGCCATTCAGCACTAAAGGGTCTTATTCTCTCCCTCAGTCTCGCTTGCGCTCGCCAGCTCCCTCGCAGAGGGATCCAAACGCCCTCAGTCAGCTTCGCTGACAGCTCCCTCTGTTAGGGAGCCAGGATATGAAAGCGTAGCACCCTTACGGGCGCTGCGCTTCCTTGATATGACGTTGATGGAAAGTAATGACAACGAACGACGAAGCGAGTTACTCCTCGGAAACGCTGCTGTAGACGTAATCAAGCAAACGGCAGAGCATTGCGGCGATCTCCGCCCGGGTCGCGTTGTTCTTCGGCGCGACGGTCGTCGGGCTGGTGCCGTTGATGATGCCGACGCCGACCGCCCAGGCAATCGCGTCCGTGGCGTAGGAAGAGATCTGATTCTTGTCCGTGAACTTGCTCAGGTCGCCGCGTTCCTTGCAGTCAAAGCCGCACAGAGTCGTGAAGCGGTAGAGGAAGGCGGCGAGCTGCTCTCTCGTGACAGAGTCGTTCGGCGAGAAGGTCGTTTCGCTCGTGCCGGTGCTGACGCCTGCGGCATACGCCCAAATAACTGCTTTGCTGAACCAGTCGTTTTGCTTGACGTCCGTGAAGACGTTATAGTAGCCGATGTCCTCGCCCGCAAGGTTGTAAAGCACCTGCACGACCATGGCGCGGGTCGTCGTGGCGTTCGGCTCGAAGGTCGTCGCCGAGGTGCCGTTCATCAGACCGTACCAATAGACGTCGTGCACGTATGGGAAAAACCAAGCGGTTTCCGGCACGTCCGTAAAAGGCGTCTTCTCGGGATCCTCGAACAGCAGGCCATGCTCCTTTGCGTATTGCTCGGCGTAGCCGCCGGACGTACCGTACATCGTGCAGGGAGAATACGTCGGGTAATAGTCTGCCGGGAGGTATTCGATGCAGGCGGGAACGTAGATGTAATCAGCGTTGAACCAAGCCCAGGCGACAAACGCGCCGTCCTCGACAACGCGGACGTTTTCACCGAGCACGATGTATATGTCGTCGATCTCGCAGGATGCTGCGACACGTGTGACGGGAATGCCTGCGATTGCATCGGGAACGGGATAGCCGTCCGACAGCAGGATCATCGTGTATTCCCCGTCGTCCAGACGGTACACGCCGCTACGGGAAAGCATCAGCCGTTCGTCCATAATGCCGTCGACGGTGACCAGATGCTGATATTCGCCCATATAGACCTTGTGCTTTTCGTATCCCACGCAGCTGCTGAAAATGATTTCAGCCGGGTAAAGGCATTCCGCGGAAAGCTGGAAGGACTCGGGCAGGAAACAATAATTTACATAGAAATTCTGAATATAGCCGCTTGCGATAGTGACCTCGTTGTCGGGCATACAGATGAACAAATCTGCGTTAGATTCGTCCGTATCAATTGCATTCTCTTCAATGCAGGTCAGCGTATCAGGCAGGATGAGCCCGTGGCTGTGCAGCGGGGACAGACCGCCTGCTGCGATTTTCGTCACGCTGCAGCCGTCCACCGTCTCCGGAAGCTCCAAAATGTCGGGCAGCTTTTCCGGAATGCAGCCGATAACGGTCGCGGTTTTTGCGTTGGGGTCGATTTGATAGATGACGCAGTCAACTGTTTTTTCATAAATCTCGCCGTCGAGCTTATCGGGCGGCAGCACAATATCTTCCGCGAAGACCGTCGGCAGGACGGAAAGCAGCAGAGCGACTGCAAGGAACAGGGATAACAGTTTCTTTTTCATTTTGTTTCCTCCTTGAAAAACAAAAAAGTGCGCAGCCGAAGCTGCGCACCGAAAAACGCACAGCTCCGATTGCTGCGACACAACTTCGATGCTTCCTGCAAGCACGCGAAATAGAGCTTCGCGTTTTTACTGAATTGATAAAAACGCGTGAGCTTGCAGTTGCACGATATGAAGCTGTGTCGCAAGATTAGTTTAACACAAACGATTGACGAATGCAAGTGAACGCCGTCGTTTTTTCAAAAATGCAGTTCTTTTCCGACTTGTCAAACGAATCGTTTCCTTGCTTTTCGGCTGTTTTCATTATGGCGATGCGCTTGCAAAAGGAAAGCACAAAACACTTGATTCTGTTAAGCAGCGCTTGCATTTCCGTTTCACCGCAGCGGAGAAACGCAAGGATCGCGGAGGCGGGCATCGGCCGCCTGCCGACAAGAACACGATTTCGTAATACGCAATATGTCCCATCCCTGCCGCGGACAGATTCCCACGTCGCTTCGCTCCTCGGAATGACACTTCGGAGGGGGGGCACCGCGCATTGAGCATTCCGCAGTTTTCCGGTTCCCTCAATCGGGCGCCGTATGCGAAAGACGCAGGATCCGCAGTCGCGGATCCTGCGTCTTTTATTTCGGAAGCGCGTTAAATCGGCGCTTTCAGCTTTTTCAGCAGTTTTTCTTTCAGCAGCGCGTAGCGCTGCGCTTTTTCTCTTTTGGAAAAATGCGTCTCGCGGGACTGCTCGGGGCCGGCGGCATAGTCGAGAACGGTATCGCCGAACTGCTCGCTCGTCAGGTCGAACACGCAATCGCCGATGACGTTGAAACAATGATAATTTCCGTCCTTGAGCGGCACGCCGTATACCTTTCCGCCGTAGATATCCTGCATCAGAAACGCCGTGATCGAGCATTGACCGAGCGTTCTGTTCTCCGGCGACCATCGGTCGCGCAGCCGCGGCGCGCAGGTCTCCGCGCACCACAAGTCGGACAGCAGATCATAGTAATCTCTCGGGGTCAAGCCTCTGTCGTCTTTGATATCCGCCGTTTCCCAGCCGTAAAACGAATACGCTTTCATCCTCCGGCTTTTACAGCGTGGCGGCCATCACGGCCTTGATCGTGTGCATACGGTTTTCCGCCTCGTCGAAGACGATGGACTGCTTGCTCTCGAAGACCTCGTCCGTGACCTCCAGCGCGTCGAGCCGGAAGCGTTCTCCGACCTCCTTGCCGATACCGGTGTTGAGATCGTGGAAGGCGGGCAGGCAGTGCATGAAGACCGCGTTTTCGCCGGCGTTCGCCATGATCTTCGCGTTGACCTGATAGGGCAACATCTTGGCAAGACGCTCCTCCCACGCGGACATCGGCTCGCCCATGGAGACCCAGACGTCGGTGTAGATCACGTCCGCGCCGGCAGTCGCCTTCATCGGGTCCGTCTCGAAAGCGAGGGTCGCGCCGGTCTCGGCGGCGATCTTCTCACAGCGGGCGATCAGCTCCGGATTGGGGAAATAGCCCTCCGGGCCGCAGGCGACGAAATGCAGACCGAGCTTTGCGCAGCCGATCATCAGGGAATTCGCCATATTGTAGCGGCAGTCGCCCATAAAGACGAGCTTTCTGCCCTTGAGGGAGCCGAAATGCTCGCGGATGGTCAGCATATCCGCCAAAATCTGCGTCGGGTGGTACTCGTTCGTCAGGCCGTTCCAGACGGGCACGCCGGCGTGCTTCGCCAGTTCTTCCACGATGGCCTGCCCGAAGCCGCGGTACTCGATGCCGTCGTAAAGCCTGCCGAGGACGCGGGCGGTATCGGCGATGGACTCCTTCTTGCCGATCTGCGAGCCGGTCGGGTCGAGGTAGGTCACGTGCATGCCGAGATCGTGCGCGGCGACCTCGAAGGAGCAGCGCGTGCGGGTCGAGGTCTTTTCAAAGATCAGCGCGATATTCTTGCCCTTGTAATCGTCGTGGAAAATGCCGGCCTTTTTCTTCGCCTTGAGCTCAGCAGCGAGGTCTAACAGTCCGGTGATCTCCTCCGGCGTGAAGTCGAGCAGGGTCAGGAAGTTTTTGCCTTTCAAGTTCATAGTCTTTCTCCTTTATTCCGCGGCGCAGACTTTCAGAATCTGCACCGCTTTTTCTAACAAATCCATCGGGATATTGAGGGCGGGAAGCAGACGGATCTTCTGCTTCGCCGTCGTCACGAGGACGCCCTTGGAGAGCGCAAGCTCCGCGAATTCGCGCGCAGGCTTCTCCGGCTCAAAGCCGAGCATCAGCCCCATGCCGCTGACGTTTTTGATCCCCTTTGCGCCGGTCAGTTCCCGCACGATGTAGTCCGATCGTTCCCGCACGCCGCGCAGCAGATCGTCGTCGATGCGGTTGAGAATGCTGATCGCGCCCGCACAGCAGGTCGGATTGCCGCCGAAGGTGGAGCCGTGCGAGCCGGGCTGCAGAACGTCCGCAACGCGCCCGCTCAGAATCGCCGCGCCGAGCGGCAGTCCGCCGCCCAGTCCCTTCGCCGTGGTCACGACGTCGGGCTGCAGGCCGTATTCCATATAACCGTAAAGATGCCCGCTGCGGCCGTTGCCGATCTGCACTTCGTCGGCGATCAGCAAAAGATCGTACTTCTCCGCAACCTCGCGCATGGCGTCCGCCCACGCCTGACCGATCGGCATGACGCCGCCCTCGCCCTGCACGCATTCGAAGAGAATCGCGGCGCAGGGATAATCTCTCGCGAGCGATTCCAGCCCCGCCGCGTCGCCGACTTCTGCGTAGAGGAAACCACCGGGCAGCGGCTGATAGTCCTTGTGGAAGACCTCCTGTCCCGTCGCCGCCAGCGTCGCCAGCGTGCGCCCGTGGAAGCTCTTTTGCAGCGTGATGATATTGCAGAATTCCGCGCCCTTTTTCTCTGCCGCCCACTTGCGGGCGACCTTGATGGCGCATTCGTTCGCCTCCGCGCCGGAGTTGGCAAAGAAGACGCGCTCCATACCCGTCCGTTCGCAGAGCAGCCGCGCAAGATTCGCGACCGGTGCGGCGTAGTAGAGATTGGAGCAGTGCTGGAATCTGTCCAACTGCTCCGTGACGGCAGCCTTCCACGCCTCGTCGCAGAGGCCGAAAATATTGACCGCGATCCCGCTGCCCAAATCAATATACGCTCTGCCGTCGCCGCCGCGCACGAGCGACCCTTTCCCGCTCACGATCTCGAGCGGAAAGCGGTTGTAGGTATGCGCCACGTAGCGGCGATCGCGTTCGAATACGTCCATACGTCCCTCCGATTTTCGGTTAAGCTTAGTGCTATTATACAAAAAAGGCGCGCCCGGGTCAAGCCCGAAAACGCGCCGTAATGTGCCGTCAAGTCTCCGCTTTTTTGATGAAAATGATATGCCCCGAAGCGTCGACCGTCATCAGAAGCACCTGCTCCATACCGCACCTGCGAAAGGCGAGCTGCTCTTTCACCCAGTCCTCGCCATGCTGCGTCAGGGGCAGGTTGTCGCGCAGGAGCTTGCCGTCGGAGATCAGCGTGACGGGCAGCTCGGTATCGCTGACCTTCTGCCCCGCGTCCTTCGCGGACGCAGGCTGATCCTTGCCGTAGAGCAGCGTGCTGAGCTGTCCGTTGGTTTCGAGGATGGCGAATTTGACCGTCGTGGGGTCGAACACGCCGTTCTCTCGCAGGTGCATCGTCAGCTCGTCGAGATTGACCCGCGTCCTGCGGAGATTCCTTTCGTCGATCTTCCCGTTGTCGATCAGGATGACCGGCTTGCCGCAGAACAGTCTGCGAATATGAATACTCCGAAAGGTCAAGTGTGACAGCAGCAGCTCCGCGCCGAAAACGAGGGCGATCGGCACGACGCCGTACCAGATCGGAAAGTCCAGATTTTCGATCGTGATCGAAGCAAGGTTGGCAAGCAGCATGGTGACCACGATCTCCGTCGGCTCCATTTCGCCGATCTGCCGCTTGCCGAGCAGCCGCACTACGAGCAGCAGGAGCAAATAGAATATCAACGTGCGGACGATACTGTATGGCATGACGACCCCTCCGCGCGTAGCATTCCCACAAATCCGGCGCTTATGCAATCATAGAAAATGATAAATCTATCGTTAATTTGTATAAATTTCCCTTGAGTTTGCATTCCGACATTGGTTACGCCTATAAAATTCTATAAAGGGCTTGCAATTTGAGCTTAAAAAATGGTAAACTTTTGTAAATCCTGTTTTTGGAGGAAGCTCTTATGAAGATTTCCGACTATTTTGGTGAAAACGTATTCAGCAAGGCCGTCATGCAGGCGCGTCTGCCGCGCGAGGTGTTCGACGAGGTCTGCTCCGTCATGGAGCACGGCGGTCAGATCTCCATGGCGTCTGCCGATATCGTCGCAAAGGCGATGATGGA
The DNA here is from genome assembly GCA_017429835.1 of Oscillospiraceae bacterium. GTDB lineage: Bacteria > Bacillota > Clostridia > Oscillospirales > Oscillospiraceae > JAZOXB01. Next base: position 2,117 of record JAFROD010000016.1, on the reverse strand, counting down.
ATGGGCGGTCGAGAAGGGCGCGACCCACTATACGCACTGGTTCATGCCGCTGACCGGCGTTACGGCGGAAAAGCACGACTCCTTCCTTTCCGTGCCGGACGAACAGGGCAAGGTCATCCTGCAGCTCACAGGCAAGCAGCTCATCATGGGTGAACCGGACGCCTCCTCCTTCCCCACGGGCGGTCTGCGCGCCACGCATTACGCCCGCGGCTATACCGCCTGGGACATCACCTCCCCCGCCTTTGTCAAGGAAATGTCCTGCGGCACGATCCTGTGCATTCCGACGGTGTTCATCTCCTACACCGGCGAAGCGCTGGACAACAAGACCCCGCTGCTGCGCTCCATGGAGGCGCTCTCTCAGCAGGCGATCCGCATCGTCCGTCTGTTTGGCGATCAGAAAGCGAAGAAGATCATTCCCTCCGTCGGCGCGGAGCAGGAGTATTTCATCGTTGACCGCGAAAAGTACCTCAAGCGCCGCGACCTGATCTATACCGGACGGACGCTGTTCGGCGCGCCCGCGCCCAAGGGGCAGGAGCTGGAAGATCAGTACTTCGGCGTTATCCGCGAACGCGTCGGGGAATTCATGGCGGATCTGAACGTGGAGCTGTGGAAAATGGGCATTCCCGCCACGACGCAGCATAACGAGGTCGCGCCCGCGCAGCATGAAAGCGCGCCGGTCTACACCACCTGCAACGTCGCGGTCGATCACAACCAGCTCACGATGGAAACGATGAAGCGCGTCGCCAACCGGCACGGTCTGGTGTGCCTTCTTCACGAGAAGCCCTTTGCGGGCGTGAACGGCTCCGGCAAGCACAACAACTGGTCGATCAGCACCGACACCGGCGAAAACCTGCTCGATCCGGGCACGACGCCGAGTGACAACCTCCAGTTCCTGCTGGTGCTCTCCTGCATCATCAAGGCGGTCGACCGTCACGCCGATCTTCTGCGCATGTCCACCGCCTGCGTCGGCAACGATCAGCGTCTCGGCGCGGACGAGGCGCCGCCCGCCATCGTCTCGATCTTCCTCGGCAGCCAGTTGGAAGACCTTGTGGAGCAGATCGTCAAAAACGGCACGGCAGCCGACTGCCTCGCCGTCGGTCAGCTCGACACGGGCGTTTCCACTCTGCCGCTCATCCACAAGGACGCCGCCGACCGCAACCGCACCTCCCCGTTTGCCTTCACCGGCAACAAGTTCGAGTTCCGCATGGTCGGCTCGTCCGACTGCATCGCAAACTCCAACACCGTGCTGAACACGATCGTCGCCGAAGCGTTCTGCGACGCGGCGGACGTGCTGGAGCAGAGCAGCGACGTGCGGCATGACGCGATCCGTCTGGTCGCGGAAAACCTGCGCGCGCACAGCCGCGTGATCTTCAACGGCAACGGCTACAGCGAGGAATGGATCAAGGAGGCGGCGCGGCGCGGCCTGCCCAATCTGCCGAGCATGGTCTCCTCCGTACCCTCGCTGACGACGAAAAAGGCGGTCGAACTCTTCGGCAAATTCGGCGTCTTCACCGCCGCGGAGCTGGAATCCCGCAGCGAGATCATGTACGAGACCTTCGCAAAGGTCACCCTCATCGAAGCGCGGACGATGGTCCATTCGGCGGCAAAGCACTATCTCCCCGCGATCGTGCGCTACTGCACCCGCCTCGGCGACTCGGTCTGCAAGGTGCGCGCCGCCTGCCCGCAGGCAAGCGTGCGCGTGCAGGAAGCCCTGCTCACGCAGACGAGCGCCCTGCTGACGCAGGCAAGCGACGCGCTCGAAGCCCTGCGCGAGGCGATCGGGCGCGGCAGCGAGACGGACAGCGTCAAGGACGTCGCGAACTACTGCCACGACGTTATCGTGCCCGCCATGAAAGCCCTGCGCGAACCGATCGACCGTCTGGAGCTGATCGTGGACAAGGATCTCTGGCCGGTGCCGACCTACGGCGACCTGGTCTTCGAGGTATAAATCAAACACAGGCGGCTGAGCCAACGCTCAGTGCACCTGTCAAGCAAAAGTAGACAATAAAAAAGTATAATTACGGAAAGCCCAGTTCGGTCTTGTACTGAACTGGGCTTTTGTAGCCCAAGGCAGCATGAAGGCGCTGGTTGTTGAAGTAAGAGACATAGTGATCAAG
>JAFROD010000061.1 GCA_017429835.1 Oscillospiraceae bacterium | reverse complement strand
GCCTGCTCAATGCACGGCTTTTTTCTTGGTTTTATGGTCCTTCTTGCTGTAGTAGTAATAGTAATCCGTGTGCTTCTTCTTGTCCCCGTTCAGCACGGCGCCCAGAATCCGCGCGTTCGCTTTTTCCAGCTGCGACAGCACGTTCTTCACCGTCTGCTCCGAGTCCTTCCCCGACAGGATGACGATCACCGCCCCGTCCGTCTTCGGCGCGACCAGCGCCGAGTCAATGAACAGTCCCAGCGGCGGCGTGTCCACCACCACAAAGTCGAATTGCTCGATCGCCAACTTCAACAGCGCTTCGTATTTCTTCGACGACAGCACCTCCACCGGATCGCTCCGCCGTGTGCTGATATCCAGCATGTACAGGTTCTCCGTCTTCGTCTCCAGACAGTACTGCATCAGTGTCTCTTCCGTCGCCTTCAATACGTCGCTCATCTTCGCCGTCCCGCGGATGTGCAGCCGCGATGCGACCTGCGGCGCACGGAAATCGTTGTCGATAATCAGCGTCTTCCGCCCCGCATTCGCTTCCGCGATCGCCAGCGCGCATGCCACCATCGTCTTTCCGTCGCCCTTTTGCGCGCTCGTTACCGTCACGCTCCGGATCGGTTCATCAATTCCCGCAAAGTCGATGTTCGATCGCAGCGTCTTTGCCGAATCCATCAGATTCCGGTCATTCAAGGCTACCTGTTGTTCCTTCGCCATCTTCCTTTGCGCTCCTTACTCCTTTGTCTTCGTTGCCTTCACGAGCGACACCGTCGCCAGTACCGGAATCCCGAACTGCTCCTCGATGTCCTCCGTCGTCTTTACCGTGTTGTTGCTCAGATCGATCACCGCCAGCACGCCTGCCGTTGCCACAAACGCGATCGCCATCGCTATCAGCGTGTTCCGCAGCCGCGGCGGTCCCGAAGGCGACGTCGGCACGACTGCCTCGTCCACCACCGACACGTTCTCTACATCCATGACCTCTTTTACCACGTCCGTAAACACCGCAGAGATCGCATTCGCGATATACGTCACCGATTCCGGATACAGACCATTTACCGTTACCCGGATGAATCGCGTATTCGTGACCGAATCAACCGATATCTTATACCCTCTCAGGCTCGGCAGGCCCAGCATCTCGCACACCCGTTCCGTTACACGCCGGCTCGAGATCAGCTCCGAATAGTCGTTTACGAGCATCAGACTGCTGCTCAGATCGCTTGTACTGATCGTATTCTCTCCGCTCAGCTGATTGCGCACATACAGCGTCGTACTTGCGGAATACTCGTCCGGCGAGAACGTCTTCAAAAAGAAAAATCCGGCTGCGCCGATCCCGACCACCACCGTCACCGCTACGATGATATACCACTGGCTCAGCAGCGTCAGCGCAAGATCCAACAAATCGATCTCCCGCTCCTGCCGCGCGCGATTGCTTCGTTCCATCCGCCTTGTTTCCTCCAATAAAGATCAGGGCTTATCCATACCATACCCATTTTATTCCCTTGCATTCTACCATATCTCCTCCCCTTTTTCAAGCTCTCTCCTCCCCTTTTTCTCCCTTTCTCTTCGTAAACTTACCGTAAGCGGGGG
>JAFROD010000015.1 GCA_017429835.1 Oscillospiraceae bacterium | reverse complement strand
TGCTTCACTCGATCGGAATAGATAAAATCAGTACTTAAAGGTATTTCTATATACAAGGTCAAAGATGCGATCTATGTTGTACTGGTATACTTTTAGGCCTTCTTTCTATGCTTTGGTGTACGTTTGCGCGCTCTTTCCCATAACAATTACAATCCCAGCCTGATCTGAAAACAGGCTGGGATTATACTTGCCTGCAGGCTGAAAACTCCAGCGCTTTAGGCTTACTATCCGCGAGAAAGGAGGCTCTTGCCTTGAGGAGACAACGGAAGGATATTATAAAAAAGATGTATGAATTGGATGAGCAGAGAGCGGTCGACAGGGAACTTGGGTGCGGATACACTGCTTCTGATTTTGGTTATCCGGACCCCTTTGATGCCGCAATGGGCGCCCTGCAAGAGGAACTTGCCGCGACTTACGGTATGACTGCAGCTGAGTATGTGGCACTCGAATTTGAAAACGCTGATCGGTTGGTCCCAAATACCGCATGGGATTTGACGCTTTGATTTAAACCCTCGCACATCGGTCTCGTTGTTTTGCAAGACCGTTTCCTTGCTTTGTGGTGCCGCAGGCCATATATTATGTCAACCTCAAAGAAGCACCAGGCAGGTGAGTTAGTCTTCACCGTTTGAGTGATACGGCCACCGTTTCACGGGTGATATGGTCTTCGCCTCTGGGTGATATTGTTCCTGTCTCACGGGTGATATGCCTCCAAAGGCAGAGCTGAAAGTTGGCATCTTTTTTGTTCTACCCTTCCAAAAAATCAGTCATGCCGTGTGGCGTGGCTGATTTTTTTGTGGACGCAGGACGAGAACAGGGAATTATTTGCCCGCCGCGGAAGCGTCCTATATCGTCCACCATGAAAGACCGCCATCCTTTTGGATGGCGGTCTTTCAACGAAATCAATCCACTTGCGTGGATTTGTGCAATGCGCTGCGCGCGTGAAATATGGCTTCGCCATGTGAAATGCCCCTGGGCACGGTTGGATTTATCGCAATATCACCCGTCTGTCCGTTCGGCGTCAATATATACGTCCTCCGCTTCCAGCAGCGCCTTGCGCAGACGCGCTGCCCACGGCAACGCAAGAGGGATCTTCTTCAACGGATCGATTGCGTCGTCAATCGCTTTGCACAGGATCGCATACATTCTCTGATAATCTGCCACACGCACACTCCCTCGAAAATATGCCCGTGTTCGGGTAAGTCTCATTATATCGAAAAAATGTACGGAAGTCAACCCGTATTCGGGTAATTATCTCCATTTTCGTTGCTATCATGGTTGTAACCCACGAACGGGTAATAATTGTGATGAGGCAGTCGTATGGAGTATTCCGAGCTGTATATCAAGCGTATTCGCGCGCTGTGCAGGGAGCGCGGCATTGCGATCAACAAGCTGGCTACCATGAGCGGCGTCAAGCAGTCCACGTTGGACAACATCGTGCGCGGGCTAACGAAGAACCCCCGCGTTAAGACGCTGCATAAGATCGCACTGGCGTTCAATATGACCCTGTCCGAATTTCTCGATTTCAAGGAATTGAACGATTACGCCTTTGACGAAGACGACGATTGAAACGAAAGCAGTCACAGCAGTGTGACTGCTTTCTATTATTTTGAACCTTTCGTTCCGCCCAAGCGGCGGCCGTGCTTCGGTCGCCGCTTGCTTTTTGTCGTTTTTCCGGTTTCCTCTTGTATTTCTGTCGGTTTTTTGGTATTCTGTATGCAGTCATTTTTTCGTTTGAAAGGTGCGCTTGGTATGATTCATGCGCTTGACCCCTTGCGGGAATTTACGTTTCTTTCCGCGCTGGCGCGGCTGCTGCTGGCGCTTGCCTGCGGCACGGGGATCGGTTTCGGCCGTTCCGCCATGCAGCGGACTGCCGGTATGCGAACCTACGTGCTGACCTCCATCGGCGCGTGCATGTCCGTGCTGGTCACCCTGTTCCTGTATCAAATGCTCCAGACCGCGTGGAAGCCTGTGGTAGATGAAGTCGGTCAGAAATTCGACGCCTCCCGACTGGCGTCGCAGGCGCTGACGGGCATCGGCTTCCTCGGCGCGGGCATTATCGTCAAGACCGCCCATCAGCAGGTCAAGGGGCTCACCACGGCGACCGGTCTGTTTACAACGGTATGCCTGGGCGTTGCTGCCGGAGCCGGTTTTTATGAGCTGACCGTCCTCGCCGCCGTGATCGTGGTCGTGATCCTCAATGCGGCTGCGCCTCTGGAAATCGCCTATAAGCGCCGCCACCGGAACATCACCCTCAACGTGGAATTCGGCGAGGTGCAGGATATCGACAGGATATCCGAGGTCATAAAGGCGCAAAACGCCGAGATCTATGATATCGACGTGGAACGCACAGATCACAGCGGAGACGCCTGGCCCAACGCCATCTTCATCGTGCAGCTCAGCAAAGAGAACAGCTCCCATTCCGGCATACTCTCCTCCGTCGCGGAGCTGAACTGCGTGCGCTCGGTTCAAGAGCTGATCCAGTAAGGAAGGAGGAACTCTGCATGTTGTCATTTTTGAATCCACTGCGCGAATTGACGTTCCTCTCCGTAGTGCTGCGTCTGCTGCTTGCCTGCGTCTGCGGCACGCTGGTCGGCCTGGAGCGTTCCTCCAAGAACCGCCCTGCCGGTTTCCGAACGCACATTCTGGTCTGCCTCGGCGCAGCCGTGACCGCCATCACGGGCATCTACCTCTACGTGGGGCTCAGGCTCCCTGCGGACATTTCCCGTATCGGCGGTCAGATCATTACGGGACTCGGCTTCATCGGCGCGGGCTCGATCATTATCACGAAAAAGCTCAGCATCAAGGGTCTGACCACCGCCGCCGGTCTTTGGACGACCGGCATCGTGGGTCTGGCAATCGGCAGCGGCTATTTTGAGCTCGGTATTCTGGGCACTGCGCTGATCCTGATCTCCGAGACCCTGCTCGGACGCCTGACCGCCCACCTTCCCCGCCGCCCGGAGTTTACCATCGAAGTTCTTTACAACAACAAAGACGCGCTGGACGAGGTGCTGCGCTTCTGCAAGGACAGTGGCATGTCCATCCGGAGTCTGCAGATCCAGTCGCTCGACGAGAATACGGAGGCGGATTATTCTGCGGACGTTTTCCTGCGCGGCAACCTGCGGCCCGCCGCTCTGGTAAGCCAGATCCAGTCCATGCCCGGCGTGGTCTCGGCATTGGATATCGAATCGTAAATACTAAAAAATGACGCGCCGACAGCGCGTCATTTTTTCTGCTTCAGTTGTCGGGAAATTCCCCGGTCGAGCAGAGCGTTTCGATATCGTATTTGTTTAGCAGCGATTTCGCAGGCGCGCTGGTGGAGCCCTTCGGCAGCGCCTTGGTGACCAGCATGCTGTCGATCAGCGTCCAGTCGTCGAGCCGGATCGCGTAGATCCTCGCCGCCTGGACGAATTCGTCCGCCACCTTTTTCCCGGAGTTCTCATCGTACCAGTAGCCGCCCTTCGACGTACCCTCGTCCGAATACGCGATCACGATGTTCGCCTCTTCCGGGCTCTTTGCGGCGTAGACGCTGTCCGCGTAGGGTACCTTGCCGAGTCCGCTGTCCTGCGGGTAATGGAATTTTTTTGCGTCCATGTCATACAGGACGAACTTCGGATCCTCCGGCAGGGACGCGCCGCGCTCCAGTTCGCCGTCTCTCACGCTGCTCTGCAGCGCCTGATTCAAGCTGCCGTCGCGCACGCTCTTGACGACTGCGGGGACGACCGGAAGCGCGAACGCGCAGAGAAATCCGGCGATCACGATCAGAAGCGCGACCCGGGAGAGCGCCTTACCCGCCTTCGGCGCGTCGTATTGCTTCACGCGCGAACGGTAGCCGACAAAGTAGAGCAGAATGCCGGTAACCAGAAGGATCGTGCCGAGCAGAATGAACAGGACGCCTCCTCCGCCCAGCGAGATGAGCCCCGTCATGACCAGGCCGAACAGAACGCAGCCCAGCGCGATCAGGATCGCCGCGGCGATCAGCTTTCCTCGCATTCCCTTCTGTGTAAAGCGATGTTTATAGTATTCGTTTACGTTGTTCGACGCATAGCCCATACCGCTTCGCCCTCCTTCGTTGTGATACTTTGACTATATACTGCAGCGCCGTTTTTGTCAACTGCAATGCGCAGCGCAGCGGTTTTTTGTACGGACGCAATCCGCCGCTTGCAATGGGTGCTGCATTATGATATAGTGGAAACAGAAAAACGCGGTGAAAGGGAGTTATCCTTATGAAACGACTGTTTTGTTTATTGCTTGTCTTCGCGCTGCTGCTGACGCTCGCCGCCTGCGGCGGTAACCGCAGACGCATCGGCGACGTCGGCATGGGGCCGGACGATGAAACGCAGGATACCGAGGCGCAGGCCGATCCGACCGGAGAAGCGGCGCAGTACCCCGTCGGGCTGTTCATGCTGCGCTGGATCGGCGACGAGAACGGCGAATACGTACCCAAGGACAATGAGTTCGAGGACTACTACGGCAACCCGATCACGTTGCTGGAAGAAATGTACGAGAACAACTCGACGCTCTGGTGCGAGATCGGCGAGGACGGCACCGGAACGGTGACCCTGCCCTTCGGCAGCGACCCGCAGCCGATCGACTTCAACACCGACGAGGCGGGCAAGGTGCAATACGGCGATTATCTGGTTCCCTATTACACCGACGAGACGGGCGCGTTCTGGTTCAGCGAGGACGATACCCTGGCCCATTGGTATGTGCTTGAGCCCTGCTCGCAGGAGCGGCTTGACCTCGTCTTCAACGGCATTGGCGGCAGCGTGCCGCTGAAGGAGGCGAAGGTCGGCGATCTGGTCTGCATGGGGCAGTATATCCAGGATGAGTATCAGGCGCAGCTTTCCCCGATCTACTGGCGCGTGATCGCCGAGGAGGACGGCAAGGTGCTTCTGCTGTGCGACAGGCTGCTCGACAGCTTCGCCTACAACACCAACCCCGCGCAGGAGGTGCTGACGGACGTGACGTGGGAGAATTGCTCCCTGCGCGCCTTCCTGAACGACGAAAGCGAGAACGGCTTCCTCTCCATGTTCACGCCGGAGGAGCGCGCCCTCATGCTGACGACCCACTTGGAAAACAAGGCGGCGAACGCCGAGCTGCTGGCGCAGTGGGGCGAGTTCGAGGATCAGGGTGAGAAAAAGTACTCTGATTTGGCGGATCAAAACCGCGCGGACGATCCCGACACGGACGACCGCATGTTCCTGCTGTCCTATCAGGAATTGCTGCAATACTTCGGCGAGCCGACGGAGGAGTACACGGGCGGCAGCGACTATCCGTTCTCCGCGATGAAGTGCAATCCGGATTGGAGAGCTTACATCACGGACGCAGTCCTCTTCGGTTATTACGATAACGCCACCCGCGCCGGCGCGTGGATGACCCGCACGCTCTGCAATTCGCACACCGACGAGGACATGGTGGTCTATATCACGAGCGACGGCGAGGTCTTCGATTACTTCACCTACGCCTCGATGTTCATCCGTCCCGCCGTCTGGGTCAGCACGGCAGCGGACTGAGCAGGCAGAAAAAACAGCCGCGGGATCGCGGCTGTTTTTTCGCGCGGTCTCAGCGCAAAAAAAGCATACCAAAACGGTGGATTCTGTGGTATAATAGCTATGATATGGAGGGACGCGTATGAAAATCACACTCAATCCGGACGCCGAGATCGTCGCTGCCGTCAAGGAAGGTCTGAAGCAGACCGGCGGCTACTGTCCTTGCCGGCGCGAGCGCATCGAGGACAACAAATGCATGTGCAGGGAATTCCGTGAGCAGATCGCCGACGAGAATTACGAAGGCTTCTGTCACTGCATGCTGTACTACAAGTCGAAATAGGAGGTTGCTATGGAAATCACCGTAACGAAAGAAAACTTCGGGCAGGAGGTTCTGCAGGCGGACAAGACCGTTCTGGTGGACTTCTTTGCAACGTGGTGCGGCCCGTGCAGAATGGTCGCGCCGATCGTGAAGCAGATCGCCGAGGAGGGCAAGGCAAAGGTCTGCAAGATCGACGTGGACGAGCAGCCGGAGCTTGCGATCCGGTTCGGCGTGGACAGCATTCCCACGCTGCTGGTCTTCAAGGGCGGAGAACTCACCGACCGCGCCGTCGGCTTCCGCACGAAGGAGCAGCTCGAAGCACTGCTGTAAGAACGCAATGAAAGACGCTGCGGCACACCTGTGCCGCAGCGTCTTTCATTCGCAAAAAGCGTCGATCGCCTTTTGGGTGAACTGCGCAGTACCGGGGCCGCCGGCCTTGTCGATGTTTTCGGTGAATTCGCCGCCCGCCGCGTACATCTGTCCCAGAGACTGCAGGATCTCCGGTGTGCAGCGGTAATAGTGTTCCGAGACGTACGCCTGCAGCCGCTTCACCAAGGTCTGCGCCTCGGCGGACGCGGGATCGCCGTTTTTGCACTTCCCAAAGGCTTCAAATATCGCCATCAGCCCTGCAGCAACGGCTTTTTCGCTTTCCGCAGAGCGGTTTTTTCTCTTTTCGGCGTACTCCCGGTAGGCGTCCGTGACTCCCCACTGCGCTTTTGCCTGCCGTTCGTATTGCTCCAGCCTTTCGTCGTCCATGCTGCGTCCTCCCCTTTTGAAAAGGCTCCGACCGTCTCGGTCGAAGCCTTGCATTCTTTACAGTTCGCGCAGGGCGTCGATCAGGACGGTCTTCGCGTTCGTTTTTTCGTCGCGGTACTTAACGACGCGCGCAGGCGCACCGGCGACGACCGCGTTCTCCGGCACGTCGGCAGTGACGATCGCGCCCGCCGCGATGACGGCGTTCGCGCCCACCTGCACGCCCTCCAGAACGACGGCGTTCGCGCCGACGACGACGTTGTCGCCGACGACGACGGGCGTCGCGCTGGGCGGCTCGATCACGCCCGCCAGGACGGCGTTCGCGCCGACGTGGCAATGCCTGCCGACCGTCGCGCGTCCGCCGAGGATCGCGCCCATGTCGATCATGCTGCCCTCGCCGACCTTCGCGCCGATGTTCAGCACCGCGCCCATCATGACGACCGCGTTATCGGCGATCTCCACGCCGTCGCGAATGATCGCGCCGGGTTCGACACGCGCGTGCAGATTCTTCACGTCCAGCATCGGGATAGCGGAATTGACGGCGTTGTTTTCTACGCGGACGCGCTCGATTCTCTCCGCATTCGCGGCAAGCTGCGGCTCGATATTCTTCCAGTCGCCGAACAGGATCTTCAGCCCGTTCCCGCCGCAGAAGACTTCCGCGCCGGTGAATTCGCAGGGCTCTTTTTCCTGCAAGAAGACGCGCACCGGCGTTTTCTTTTCCGCCGTGCGGATCAGTTCAATGATTTCGTAAGCTTCCATAAGCTTCTCACCTGCGCTTGCTGCGGATCATTTCGCGCCAGTCCAGATCGCCGCGCTGCAATCCCAGAATCAGCATTTCCGCGGAAGCCAGATTCGTCGCGACCGGGACGTTGTACGTATCGCAGAGGTGGATCGTCTGGACGATCTGCTGATCCTCCCAGGGGTCGATGCTGTTCGGGTCTGTGAACATCAAGACCAGATCGACCTCGTTATAGGCGATCCGCGCGTCCACCTGCTGATGACCGCCCTGATTGTGCGACAGCAGCAGGGTGATGGGCAAGCCGGTCGCCTCCGCGACGAGTCTGCCGGTCGTTGCGGTGGCGGAAATACTGTGCTTTGCGAGAATGCTCTTGTATGCCGTGCAGAACTGCACCATCAGCTCTTTCTTTTTATCGTGAGCCAAAAGTGTGATATTCATACGATCACCTCATCACAGTTTCATCAGCGGCATCGGCACGCCGCGCAGTCTTCTGGAAATTCGCAGGCACGCCTCTGCCGCGCCGCCGCCTGCCGCCAAGATCAATGCGTTTCCGAAAGCGGCGGAGAGCACGACCTTCGGATCCTCCGGCACCACGCCGAGGAGGGGCAGCCCGACCTCGTCCATGATGTCGTCCACGGTCAAGTCCATTTTGGAGAACATGCGCGGGGTCACGCGGTTGACGATCAGGCGGGTTTCCTCTTTCCCGTCAAGGCTCAAAAGCTCCGCCGTGCGGGCAGCGTCGCGCATGGACGCGGGGTCGGGCGTAGAAATGACGAGGCACCGGTCGGCAAACTTCGTCGCCAGACGGAAGCCGGCGCCGATCCCGGCAGGCGCGTCGATCAGGCAGAAATCAAATTCCTTCCGCGCGTCCTCCAGGAGCTTGCCGAAGTCCTCCGTGCTGATCTGATCCTCGTTCTCGCGCACCGGCGCGGTCAACAGGAACAGACCGGAAAACCGCGGATGCTCCGCAGCGTCGGCAAGGTTGTAGTAGCCGTGGATCACGTCGGTGAATGCGACGATCGACTGATCCGCCATGCCCAACGCGATATCCAGATTGCGCAGACCGAAGTCCGTATCGATACATAAGACCCGTTTGCCTTCTACCGCCAGACACGTCGCGATCGCGGCGCAAAGCGTCGTTTTCCCCGTGCCGCCCTTGCCGGAAATGACGGAAATGACCTCGCCCAATGCATTCACCTTCCCTTGCTCCTACTAAGCTGATTATAGTATACTGTATCTTTCGCCTGATTTCAATATGGTTTTTCGCAAAAAGGACTTGAACGGAAAAGATATCTGTGATATGATAGCAGCAGAAACGAGAATGATTATTGTTTGGGAGAGAACCGCATGATCGCCCGCAAGCACAGCAAAAAGCGCGACGCCATTCTGGACTGTATCCGCTCCACGGAATCGCACCCGACCGCGGACTGGATCTACGCGCAGCTCAAACAGGATATCCCCGATCTGTCGCTCGGGACGGTCTACCGCAATCTCGCCGCCTTCAAAGCGGAGGGCGTGATCGCCTCGGTCGGCACGGTGGACGGCATGGAACGCTACGACTGGCGCACCGACCCGCACCCGCACTTCGTCTGCACCCATTGCAAGGCGGTCATCGACGTCGACGAAATCGACCCGCCGCAGGAGCTCGCCGCCAAGGTGACCTGCGGCTCCGTGCGCGACTGCGTTCTCACCTTCTACGGCATCTGTAACCAATGCGTCAGCGTGGACGCACAACAATAAACACTTTATTTTGGAGGAACAGCTATGAAAAAGTACGTATGCCCCGTTTGCGGTTATGTCCATGAAGGCGACATGCCCGAAGATTTCAAGTGCCCGCTCTGCGGCGTTCCCGGCTCGAAGTTCAAGCTGATGGAGGACGGCGCGCCTCTGGCGGCTGAACACGTCTTCGGCATCGGCGCGAAGCTCGACGGCGTGCCCGAGGAGGACAAGAAGTTCATTCTCGACCAGCTCAAGGCGAATTTCAACGGCGAGTGCAGCGAGGTCGGCATGTATCTGTGCATGGCGCGCATTGCCCACCGCGAAGGCTATCCCGAGATCGGCCTGTACTGGGAAAAGGCAGCGTGGGAAGAGGCGGAGCACGCCGCGAAGTTCGCGGAGCTGCTCGGCAGCGCGCTCGAGCCCAACATGACCGAGTCCACCAAGAAGAACCTCGCATGGCGCGTGGACTGCGAGTTCGGCGCGACCAAGGGCAAGTTCGACCTCGCCGCCTGCGCGAAGAAGAACAACCTCGACGCCATCCACGACACCGTCCATGAAATGGCGCGCGACGAAGCCCGCCACGGCAAGGCGCTGAAGGGACTTCTCGACCGTTACTTCGGCAAATAAGCAGCCACTAAAAATCAACGATTTAGGAGAAGAAACCATGTTGTCCAAGAAACCGATTTTGAATGCTATCCTTACCTTTGTGGTCGCTGCGGCGCTTGTTGCGCTGTTCAATTTCGTGCTCAGTTTGATTCACCAGACGACCTTTATGGCAGAGATCGGCGGCAAAGGTGATATCATCATTGACGTAGTCGTCTGCCTCGCCGCCGCTGTCGCGGGCTACTTTCAGGCGAAGAACAGAGCTGCGAAGTAATACTGCACAAGCGCCATGCGTCGGCTTCGGCGCCTCGCGCTGAAGGGGCGCGGCGAAGCCCGCCACGGCAAGGCGCTGAAGGGTCTGCTGGATCGTTACTTCGGCTGATCCGGCCGTATTGCCGAAAGTACCATGTGTTGGATCCTGCACGGCGCGCTGAAGGGCGGCGTCGATCCGGCGGCGCTGGAGGCAATCAACAAAAAGCACGTCTGTCACCTTTCGGCGGGAACGAAGCACGACGTCAAGACGGCGGTGCTGTCCTGCAACGGAGCGTTCCGTCTGACGGACGGCTGCTGCGACTGTGAAAGCGACGTCGGCAGGCACGATCCCGACGCCGCGCAGGTGCGCGACCTCGCGGCGCTGATCGCGGAGGCGGGCGCCCTGCCCGGGGCGGAAAGTGTTTCCCTCTGCAAAGCATGGGACACGCAGCGGAACAAGCGCGAGTGCGTCTTGAAGCTGTCGGAGCTGGACTTGAGACAGCTTTTTGCCGATTTCGAGCCTGGCACGCTGTATACGATCTCCTGTCAGACATAGTGTCGCGGATACAAGCTATCAGGGAGGGCAACGACCGTTGCCCTCCCTCATTTTGCAAAGGGAGCGGCACGACAGCTTGCAAACGCAAAAAAATATGATATAATCCGACCATAGAGACTGCGAAAGCGGGCGAAAGGAGGCGGGAAACGATGAACAAGGTCAAAACACGGCGGACGATCCTCTTTGTGATCGGCATTCTGCTTGCCGGCGCGATCCACGTGATGGATCGGCTGTGCAACGAGTATTTGAATATGCTTTCCTCGGCGGAAGGCTCCGCGCTGCCGGCGTTCGGAAGCACCGTGATGTTCGTGCTGAACTTTGCGATCTACTGCGCGCTGCTGCTGTGGTGGATCCGCTCGGTCTACACGCGGCTGCTGCCCTCACCCGCCCGCCGCTGTATCCTGATCGCCGGCGGAATGATGCTCCTGTTCCTGCTGATCCGCTCCGTCAAGTACCGGCTCGCGGTGTACGCCTCTCTGCTGGAGCACTTCTGCTGGTATGCCTTCTACGTGCCGATGGCGTTCATCCCCGCGCTGTTTCTGGCGACCTGCCTGTGTATGGAGCCGGAGCGGCGCGGACGGAAAACGCAGATACGCCTGACGCTCGCTGCGGCGGCGCTGATCTCGCTGCTGGTGGCAACGAACGACCTGCATTATCTCATGTTCCACCCGATCGGAACGGAGGTGCAGGGCGGCGTCTGGAATAGCTATACGCTCGGTCCGCTCTGGTATCTTACCTACGGCTTCGTGATCGTCTGCGTCCTACTGGGATTGACGCTGCTCGCTTTGGCAGACCGGCGCAAGCACAGTGGAAGAAAAACGCTGTTTCCCGCCCTGATCCTGCTTGGAATGCTCGCCATTCTGACGCTGGCAGACCGCCCGCTGAGCCGCGCGATGCTGGCTTCTCCGTGGACGTTCCCGGAGGCCGCCGCTTTCTGCATGCTCGGCATTTTTGAAAGCTGCATCCGCAGCCGCCTGATCCCGTTCAACGAAAACTACATTGAATACTTTGCGCAGCTCCGCCTGCCCGCGGAGATCACCGACCCGGCACAGCGCACCGTCTACCGCACGGCAAGTCCGATGGAAGCGGACGCCGCCGCGCGGAGGGAAGCCCTTGCCGCGCCGATCCTGCTGCCGGACGGTCACACGCGGCTTTCCGGCAAGCGCATCTCCTCCGGCTATGCTTTCTGGACGAGAGACGAGCGCGCGCTGCAGGCGCTCAACCGGGAACTCGCGGACGCAAACGAAGTCCTGGAAACGGAAAACGATCTGCTCCGCTTTGAGACGGAGCAGGCGAAAGAGCGTCTTCGCGTGGACACGCGCAACCGCCTTTACGCCGAGGCAGACGCCTCGGTGCAGGGCACGCAGCGCAGGATCGGCGAGCTCTTGCAGCACCTGCAGCCGGAGCGCGCAGACTATGCGGAAACGCTGGCAAAGGTTCTGCTGATGAACGCGTACATCAAACGCAAGACGAACTTCGTTCTGCAGGCGGCGGGGTGCAGAACGATCACGGCAAAGGAGCTGTACCTCGCGCTGGAGGAGTCCTCGCGGTTTTTGTGCCTGTGCGGAGTGGATTCTTCCGCGGAGCAGAGAACCGAACGCGCCTTCTCCAACGCGGAAGCCGCCGCGCTCTACGACAGCTTTGAGCAGCTTGCCGAGGCGTTCGCGGAGCAGGCGCGTCATGTGCTGATCCTGCTCACAGACGAGGGGATTCGGCTGATGGCGGACTGCGCCGCGCCGTTCGAGCTGCCGGAGCTTCCCGCCGCGGCGGAGCTGTCAGCCGAGGACGGTCTTCTTTACCTGACCCTTCGGGCAGCGGAAGGAGGCGCGGCATGAAAACGATTTCCGAGATCCTGATGCAGCCGTTGGGGATCGGTCTGCGGCTTGCCGCCATGCTGCTCATGATCGGCTCGCTGTGCGTCCTGCTGCTGACCGTTTCGCAGCGGCGCGGGGCGCTTCCGATCCTGCTGTGCGCCATACATGCGCTCTTTGACCTGTGCCTGCTGACTCTGCTGCTCGACGGCGCGTACCGGATCGACTATCTGCTTGAATACGCCGGATATACGCGCGCCTATCCGCCGGTCGTGCTGTGGACGATGGGGCTGCCCTACGCGGCAGTCGCCGCTGCGGAAGGCACGTCCTTCCTGTTGTTGCTGCTTCACGTGTACCGGATCCTGCGCTTTGCGCGCAATCATCCCACGGTGCAGTCCGTCAAGCAGACCGTCGATCTGCTGCCGACCGCCATCTGTATTTCCGACGAAAGCGGACTGATCCTGCTGTCCAACCTCAAAATGAACGAATACCTGCGCGCGCTGACCGGCAGCATCTATTCCGGCGCGGACGCCCTGTGGCAGGCGATCACCGAACGCGGTGCGCGGCAGGGCGAGCAGTATCTGCTCCGTCTGGAGGACGGCACGACGCTGCTCGCGGGGCGGACGGAACTGACGATGGACGGGCAGACGCGCGTGCAGATCACCTGCGAGGACGTGACCGAGCAGTACCGCAAGACGGCGGAAATGAACGAGAAGAACGAACGTCTGAAGGAACTGCAGCTTCGTCTGAAGCGCTACCGGCAGGAGCAGGCGGAGCTCGTCGTGCGGCAGGAGCTGCTTGCCGCGCGCACGACGGTACATGACCAGCTCGGCAGCGTTCTGCTGATGGGCAAATATCACCTGGAACACCCTGAGCGCACCGATCCGAAAACCCTGCGGCTGCTCTTGGAGCAGCTCAACGTTTCCCTGCGGTCGGAAACGGAGGCGCAGGAGCAGGACGTCGACGCTGCCCTGCAAACTGCCGCCGGCTTCGGCGTAGAGGTCAGCATCACCGGCACGCCGCCCCGGGACAGGGCGCTGCGGCTGCTGTTGGGGCAGGCGATCGCGGAATGCGCCGTCAATACCGTAAAGCACGCGCACGGCAGCCGTCTGCAGGTCGTGATACATGAGGACAGCTTTGAGATCACGAACGACGGCATGCCGCCGGAGGGCGAGATCGTCCCCAGCGGCGGTCTGCAGTCCCTGCGGCTTGCCGCCGCCAACGCCGGCTGCCGCATGGAGCTGGAAAGCGCGCCGCGCTTCCGGCTGATTATTCTTTAATACCTTGCGGGCGGCCGGTGGCCGCCCGCTTTTCCAATATTCAACGACGAGGTTGGGAAACCGTTCCGCGCTCCGAATTCACGGAAAACCCGCCAAATGGCGGATAGACACCTGGCGCCGCGCCTCCTATAATAGTATACGGAATATTATATTAAAAAGGAGGACAAAGATATGAAGCGGATCAAATCCCTGCTGTCCCTGCTGCTGGCGGTCGCGCTGGTACTGGGCGTTCTGCCCGCCCTGCATACGCCCGCTTACGCCGAGGGCTACGGACTCACCGTCTGCGGCGTTCCCGTCACGGAGGAGAACGCGGGCGACATCCTCGGCAACGGCATGTTTGCTTACGAGCCGGGCCTCAAGACGCTCTTTCTTCTGGGCGGCGCGTACGACTTCACCCCGAAGTCGGAAGACGAATATCTCATTCACAACCGCAGCATCTACGACCTGACGATCTCCGTCTGGAAAGCGACGACGCTCAGCACCACAGGGACGTATTCCTTCCGCCTCGGCGCGAACACGAAGATCACCGGCGACGGCGATCTGACGCTCGACAAGGGCATGTTTGTGGACAGCGACGTGCGGCTGACCTTCACCAAGGGCTACACCGCGATCTATGACAGCGACTGCGCCGTCACCTGCGGCGGCGGCGCGGCGAAGCTGGTCGTCATCGACGCGACGCTCTACGCTTATGCGGGCGTAGACACATTCGACAGCGGCATTTATCTGTACGACGCGAACGTCGCGGCGCCGACGGGCGCAGTCGTCTTGGACGACCGGATCACGGACGCTGACGGCAATCCGGCGCAGAAGCTGCTGATTCAGGGCATGACGCCCTATTATCAGCTCGTGGTCGGCGGCATGCGCGTCTACGATTGGAACAAGGACGACATTCTGGGCACCGGCGACGCCTCCTATGTGTCGGAGAACAAGACGCTCTACATCACGGGCAAAATGGCGTACGGCGACGGTCCGATGGTCGAAAGCCATGAGAACGGTCTCACCATCCGTCCGTTTAACACGGCGCGGCTCGCCGTGGTCGGCGCGAACAATTCCGTCTTTGATCTGAGCGGCGATACGACGATCCTCGGCAACTATCAGCTCGAGCTGTGGTCGGGCGAAGGCAACGCGATCACGATGCGCGGCGGCGCCGATCTCACGATTTCCACCGCGTCTATGGCGATCACCGGCTTCTTCGGCATCGTCGGCTCGGAGGATTCCAGGCTGACCATCCGCGGCAGCGACCTCGACATCGACGTGGACCGTGCGGCGATCGTCGGCTTCACGAGCGGCATCGAACCCGTTTTCACGAATCTCACCGGGCCCGACGACGTGAAGTACGTCAACGGCGAATACCGCTACAAGAACAACGTCATCGCCGACGAGCTGCACTTTGAGAGCAGCGCAGGCTTCTACGATCTGGAGATCGACGGCATTCCCGTCACCTACGGCAATCAGGACGACGTTCTGAATAACGGCGTATTCTCCTACGATCAGCTCAGCCACATCCTGCACGTGAACGGCGACTACACCTGCCTCGGCACGATGATCAACAACAAAATCTCCCGGCTCACGATCTCTGTCGACAAGAATTCCGTGCTGACCAGCCGCGGCAGCGAGGTCATCTCGAGCTGGAAAACCCTCCTGATCGGCGGCAAATACCGGCTGACGTGCTGCGGCGCGCCCGATTCCCCCGCGATCTGGCTGCGGACATACGAAAAGGAAGCCCAGCGCCTGTGGATCTACAATCCCCGCCTGGTGTGTTGGGGCATCCGCGGCATGGCGTACCCCGGCGGCACGGCGCCTGAGCTCGTGATCGAGGATTGCGAGCTGAATTCGACGCTGTACCTTGATCGCGCGATCTCCGGCTTCTGCGATATTACGCTGAAAGACTGCTATATCGCCGTTCCGAAGGGCGGCAGAATCGAAAACGGCGCGGTCGTGGCAGCCGACGGCGGCAAGGCGGATCAGGTCGTCATCGGCAGAGGCGAAGCGCCCGCCGTGCCGGTCAAGGAATACGCGCTCACGATCGACCACGTTCCGGTCACGGGCAAGAATATGGACGACGTCCTCGGCGACGGCGTATTCTCCTACGATCCGGATTCCAACGTTCTTTCCATTAACGGCGATTATACCTGCATGGCCGATCTGATCGTCAACGAGATCGACGATCTGCGGATCCAGCTGACCCGCGACTGCGATCTGATCACCATCGGCGGTGCGGCGATCGTCACAACGGCGGATCTCACCGTCGACGGCGGCGGCTATACCCTGCGCTGCGGCGACGGCAGCGGTGCGATTTCCGTCCGCGCCAAAAACGTGGCGGTGACGCTGCACGACGTCGATCTCTACGTCGACCACGTCGCCCGCGGCATCGACGGCTACGGCGAGGGCTGCTCGCTCACGATCAACAACTGCAAAATCGTAATGAACGGCGTCGAGCAGAGCGCGATCAACCTCTTCTCGGACGGCGTGAAGCTGATCGCCTGCAAGGTCGTCACGCCCGAGGACGCACAGCCGATGAACCTCGGTATCTGCACGCCGGACGGCGAGGCGGTCACCGGCATGCTCCGCATCGAGCGCACCGAGGACGATCCCGGTCCTGGGCCGGGGCCCGATCCCAGTCCGCTCCCCTGCACCGACGCTCTGAACTGCCCGGGCAGGATCTTCCAGGACATGCCGGAAAAAGGCAACTGGGCGCACGACGCGATCGACTGGGCGGTCTACTACGGCGTTACCGCCGGCACGAGCGCGACCACGTTCAGCCCGAACCAGGGCTGCACGAGAGCGCAAGTCGTGACCTTCCTCTGGCGCGCCGCCGGTCAGCCGGAGCCGAAGAGCGCAAACAATCCGTTCACGGACGTCGCCTCCGATGCATACTATTACAAAGCCGTCCTCTGGGCGGTGGAGCATAATGTCACCGCAGGTACCTCTGCCACGACCTTCAGCCCGAGCAGCACCTGCACCAGAGCGCAGATCGTGACCTTCCTGTGGCGCTTTGCGGGCGAAGCAGAGCCGAAGACCGCGAACAACCCGTTCAAGGACGTCAGTGCCGACGCATACTACTACAAGGCAGTCCTTTGGGCAAGCGAGACCGGCGTGACCACCGGCACCTCCGCCACGACCTTCAGTCCGAACGGCACCTGCACCAGAGCGCAGGTCGTCGCCTTCCTCTACAGAGAAATGGTATAATAAATCACACAGACACAGGAGGTGCCGCCCATGAATAAGAAAATCAAGGTCGCGGTCGTGGACGATCAGCGGATGGCGCGGATGTACGTCGATCTGTTCGTCAAAAGCTCCACCCGCTACGAGCTGGCGGCGTCGATCTCCTACGCGGAGGACGCGCTTTCCTGGTGCCGTGAGAACAAGCCCGATCTTGTCATCATGGACGTCGTGATGGCGCGCGGCATCGACGGGCTGACCGCCGCGTCGCAGCTCAAGCGCGAGCTGCCGGAAATCAAGATCATTCTCGCCACCTCGATGGCGCAGCCGGAGTGGATGGCGCAGGCGCAGGCCGCGGGGATCGACAGCTTCTGGTACAAGGAGTATTCCCGACTGCCGCTGCTGGAGATCATGGATCGCACGGTGGCGGGCGAATCCGTCTACGCCGACACGCCGCCGCAGGCGATGCTCGGTTCCCTGCCGACGAGCGAGCTGACCGATCAGCAGAAGCGTCTGCTCGGCTATCTGACGCAGGGCATTCCCAACAAAGAGATCGCCGAGCGCATGCAGATCTCGCCGCTGACGGTCAAAAGCCACCTCGAGCAGATCATGGACAAGACCGGCATCCACTCCCGCACAGAGCTTGCCGTCAAGGCGTCACGGTTGGGTCTGATCCCGTAAAAACAACGAGCGTACCATCGTGAGAAAGCGCAGCGCCCCTTTGGGCGCTGCGCTTTCAATTTTCCGCTTTCCATAAAAACCCGCCAAATGGCGGATAGACACGCTCTGCGATTTCTCTTACAATAAGAAGTGGGAAAATCTACCCTTTCGGGTAGGCGTCCAAATCCCTTCCTGCGGCAGGTCCGCCGCAGGAGAAAAAACAATCTTTAGGAGGAAAACAACAAATGAAAAAGCGGCTTTTATCCCTGCTTCTGGCGTTCGTGCTGGTGCTGTCCCTGGTGCCGGTGCTGACGGCGTCCGCCGCCAACTACAACATCTGGGTCTGCGGCAAGACGATTACCGATGACAACAAGGGCGACGTTCTGGGCGACGGCGCTGTCAGCTTCGTGCCGACCGGCTCCGTCTATTACCTGTATCTCAAGAAGAGCATCAGCTGGAACAACGGCTCTGCGATGGCGGCCATCAACTCCATGCTCGGCGCGGAGCTGCGTATCGTCGTCACGGGTGATGTGTCGGTCGAGCGTACCATGAACGGCGGCGCGATCTCCCACAACAATCAGCTGTCCATCACCTGCGACGGCACGGTAAGCAAGCTGACCGCGATCGGCACGGGCAGCAACAGCAAAGGCGCGATCTACGCCGACGGCGGGATCAGCATTAAAGACGCGGTCGTTGACGCCAGCGGCGGCCCGTACGGCATCCACGCCGGCGGCAAACTCGAGATCACTGAATCCACCGTCTCGGCAAAGGGCTCGACCAGCGCGATCTATGGCGACGGCGGTCTGTCCCTCGGCAGCGACATGGGCGTGATCATTCCGGAAGCCGGTCAGATCTTCGGTGCGGATATCCGCGACGCGGAAGGCAACCGCGCGACCGAGGTCCTGCTGCAGCCGGTCGATACCTACAACCTTAAGGTCTGCGGCAGGCAGGTCAACTCCGCCAACTGCAAGGACATCCTGGGCGACGGCGTGTTCGCCTATGACCCGAACACGACCATCCTCACGATCAACGGCGACTGCGAGTATTACGGCACGATGATCGAGAGCGGCATCACCGGCACGGTCATCAAGGTCGCGAAGGACGCCACCCTCAAGATCATCGACGGCCACGGCATCTTAGTGAACGCTCCCACGCGGATCGAAGGCCCGGGCAAGCTGACGATCGCGGGCGCGCTGTCCTGCATCTACGTCAGCGGCTGCGACTTCTCGATCAAGAACGCGAACGTTGACCTGAGCGGCAAAAACGGCATCTGCGGCGAAAGCGGTGCAAAGCTCTATCTCTACAATTCCACCGTCAACGTGAAGGCGTCCTCGGCGGCGATCACCGGCTTCGAGTCCATTGCGCTCATCGACTGCTACGTCAAGGCGCCTGAGAACGCCGCTACCGCTGACGGCAGCATCAAGGTCGACGGCGCGCTTGCCAAGGAAGCTCTGATTGTTCCCGGCTCGCCCAGCGGTCCCGTCGTGCTGGACAACCCGTTCGTGGACGTGAAGGAGAGCGACTACTTCTATGACGCGGTCCTGTGGGCGTACTACGCCAAGCCGCAGGTCACCAACGGTCTCGACGCAACCCACTTCGGCCCCGCCGTTACCTGCACCCGCGGTCAGATCGTGACGTTCCTCTGGCGTGCGCTCGGCGAACCCGCTCCCACCATCACGAAGAATCCGTTCGTGGACGTGAAGGAGAGCGACTACTTCTATAAGGCAGTCCTCTGGGCGGTCGAAAAGGGCGTGACCAACGGCGTGGACGACACCCACTTCGCGCCCAACGCCAACTGCAAGCGCGAACACGCGGTGGCCTTCCTGTACCGCGCGGCCGGCAAGCCCGAGTACTCCAACAAGACCAATCCGTTCACGGACGTGTCGAGCAGTGCATACTACTATGACGCGGTGCTGTGGGCGGTCGAAAAGAACATCACCAAGGGTATGGACGCGACCCACTTCGGCCCGTCCGCTGCCTGCCAGCGCAGCCAGATCGTCACCTTCTTGTATCGCTTCATGAAAGCGTAACTTTTCTTTCAAAGCGGAGCGGCTTTTGCCGCTCCGCTTTTTGTTTGCAAAACCCGCCAAACGGCGGATAGACAAGCCGTTCATTTTTACTTATATTATATATGGATGATTATATCCTTACATCCGAGTAGAAACAGGAGGTAGTACTATGATGCACAAACGGCTGTTATCCATACTTCTGGCGCTCGTGCTGACGCTCTCCCTGCTGGCGGCGATCCCCGCCTCGGCCGTCCCGGCGCGCGATCCGTCGACCGTCACCGTGACCTTTGACGGCAACCTCAGCGACGATCACTACAGCACGGTCACCGTCCCCGTCGGCGGCAAGCTGAAGGAAAGCGATCTTCCGGCGCTCAGCAGCCACGACGGCTGGCATTTCTGCGGCTGGAGTATCGGCCCCTATGCCACCCGTACGCAGACCTTTGATTTCAGCGAGACGATCCGCAATAACATGACGCTCTACGCCATCTGGGAACGCGAGATCGAATCGCTCGACCTCTACATCCGCACCCCCTCGGCAGGCGAGCTTGCGGGCAGCCCGTGGGCGGCGACCGTCGGCTGGTACTGCAACGCAACGATTGACACCGAGGCGACGGCGGGCGGCTATTGGTGGGACGACGTTTCCAAGATCGGCAACTACGGCGAGTCCGCGACCTTCCACGGCTGTTTCGAGGCGGGCAAGACCTACTACGGCGTTATCGTGCTGCGGCCGGAATACGAGCGCTGCTTCACGGAGAATACGACCTATAACATCACCGGCGGTGCGAAGCTCTATAACGTTTCGGTGTTTGACGGCGCGGACAACCATGCCCGTCTCTACTTCTCCGTGACGATCCCGACGCAGAATCGGATCGACAGCATCGAGTTGTTCGCCTCGCGCAATCAGCCGCACGGTAAAATGAAAGAAGCGCGTCCGCGTTTCTGCCTGACCTCCGGCGTGGACGAGGAGCGGATCGACGTCTGGTGGGAAAACCTCGAGGACGTTAACAAGAACGACGAGACGATGCTCTACGGCGATACTTACTTCGAGTCCGGCAAGACCTACTATTCCTACTTCCAGCTCTTCCCCTTCGACGACGAGGTACCGATCGCGGAAAACCCGACCGTGCAGCTCTACGGCGGCACGGTGGAGAAGCTCGTTTGGGAGGATTACGGCAGTTATTCGTATCTGGACGTGATCTACAGCGTGCAGGTCCCGCAGGTCTACCCGATGTCCGTAGCCATTGAGACCGAGCCGGAGATCGAATACCACGGCGGCGCGTTCCACGACGACCTGGACCACTGCTGGATGGACCTGATCGACGGGCCGAACTGCCCCGCGCGCATCTACACCTTAACGGCAAAGGCGCGGCACGGCTACTATTTTGACGGCTGGTACGACGCGATGGTCTACGGCGAGCCGGTGCTGCTGTCCCGCGATCCTGTCTTCTCGTTCGACCACGACCGGATGCAGTGCCTTATCTGCCGCTTTAAGAAGGGCGAGGGCAGCGATCTGTTCGTCTGCGATACGCCGGTGACGGACGCCAACGCGGCGGACGTGCTCGGCGACGGTGTTTTCAAGTACGACGCGGGCACGAAGACCCTGACCGTCAACGGCAGCTGTTCCTATGAAGGCTGCATCATCCGCAGCAGCGTCGACGGACTGACCGTCAACGTGACGGGCGCTTCCGTCCTGTCCAATACCGACGGGTACGGCACGGATCCCACGGTGGAATTCCTCGCAGCCACGACAATCACCGGCGGCAGGCTGACGGTCAAAAACGTCGGCTATAACTGCGGCGTTTCCGTAATGAAGAAGGCTACCCTCCGGCTGCAGAACGCCGACGTGCGCGTTGAAACCAGCCAATACGGCGTCGAGGGCGACGATCACGAGAAGCTCGTCGTCGAAAACAGCACCCTTTCCGTCAAGACGGCGGCGGACGGCCAGATGGCGATCGCCTACTTCGGCGCAGGCCTTGAGCTGATCGGCGCGAAGCTGGTCAAGCCGGCGGACGGCGTCATTGAGGACGGCTCCGTCTTCAACAAGGATCAAACGCCCGCGAGCGAGGTCCTGATCGAGCCGGTCAAGGAGGCGCTCGGCGAGATCCGGCTGACCGCAGAGCTTCCCAAGGCGGACGACAAGTACGTTCTGGACGACGTTGCCGCCTCCTTTGAAGTCGCCTGCCCCTGCACGATCGAAAAGGCTGCCTGGTATCCCGACGGCGGCATCAACCCGGGCGAGATCGTCTTCGAGGCGGGCGGCAGATACTTCATCGAAGTCTATCTCCGTCCGGAAGCCGGCTGCGTCCTTGACAAGTCGACGAAGGTCTATATCAACGGCCAGCCCGTGGACAACTGGATGCAGCTCAACGTGGAAGAATGGTGCGCCGCGTGGTGGTACACGGTCCCGCCCGCCGCGACCGCGATCTCCGAGGTGCGGTTGACCGCCGACCTCCCCTCCGTCGGCGATAAGTACACCTATCCCGACCCCGCCGCCAAGCTGGCTGGCGACTATCACTGCAAACTGACCCGCGCGGTCTGGTACCCCGACGGCGGCATCAGCGGGGAGTTCGTTTTCCAGGCCGGCGGACGCTACTTCATCGGCTTCAGCCTGGAGGCGGACGATGGCTACGCCCTCGACGAGACCACGAAGGTCTACATCAACGACAAGCCCGTCGATAGCTGGATGCAGGTCAACGAAGTCGAGTGGAGCGGCGCACGCTGGTTCACCTTCGGCGCCACCGGCACCCCGTTCATCGACATCCCGCAGGGCTCGTACTTCGAGCTGCCCGTGAAGTGGGCGGTCGATAAGGCCATCACGAAAGGCGTAGACGCGACTCACTTCGCGCCGGACGACGTCTGCACGCGCGCGCAGATCGTCACCTTCCTCTGGAGAGCGAAGGGCTGCCCCGAGCCGCAGAAGACCGATAACCCCTTCAAGGACGTGAAAGCGGACGCCTACTATTACAAGGCAGTCCTGTGGGCGGTCGAGAACGAGATCACCAACGGCACCGGCGCAGACACGTTCTCTCCGGACGCGGGCTGCACGCGCAGTCAGGTCGTGACCTTCCTCTGGCGTTCCGAAGGCAAGCCCGCGCCCAAAAACAGCGCAAATCCCTTTAAGGACGTCAAGGACAGCTACTTCTACGACGCCGTGCTGTGGGCGGTCGAAAGGCAGATCACCAACGGCACCGCGGTGGACGCGTTCAGTCCGGACGCCACCTGCACCCGCGGTCAGATCGTCACCTTCCTCTATCGTGACATCGCCGATTGACCGTTCTCACCTTATAGTATTTTATTTGATGATTAAATAAACAGGAGGAAAACAACATGAAAAAAGTATTGATCGCATCGCTTCTGATCCTCGCGCTCTGCCTGTCCCTCTTTGCCTGCAGCAGCAAGAAGGGCGGCGACCCCGCCGTGGAAGCCGAGCTTTCCAAGTACGACTTCACCGAGAAGGACTTAGCCATCAACGAGAAGGACTACATCGAGTTCGACGAAGAACATGATCTCATTCTCCACTCCACCGCATCCGACAAGGAAGTCTCAAAGGCCGCATACGACGCCTGCAAAAAGGTCGCGGACGACGGCGTTGTTCTTGACTATATCAGCGAAGAGCCGATGGAGTATTCCTACGACGCAGACGGAGACGGCATCATCCATTTCAGCTATACGCGCGACGGCGAATTCAAAACGCTGTGGGTCACCTCGTACTGGGAGGAAGACGGCTACACGGAGTACGTGATCAGCGTCGACTGATCCCACAGCCTGAAAAAACGGAGTCACAAATGTGACTCCGTTTTTTGCCGATCTCGGGCTTGTTTCCTCTTGTAATATCAAAAGAGTTGTGTTATAATTTGTTTGTTATAATAGAATCCAACCGAGAACGGAGGAAATGACATGAAAAAAATTCTGATCGTAAGCCTGTTGATCCTTGCGCTGTGTCTGTCTCTTGTCGCCTGCGGCGGTAAGAATGAAAACCCTGCGCCGAGTGAAACCGAGGCCGCAACGGAAGCTCCTGCGACCAAGCCCACGACCAAACCCACCGAGAAACCCACCGAGAAGCCCACGGATGCGCCCGCTCCCAGCGACGAAGCGCCGGCTGAAAACCCGGGCGGCAACGTCGTGCAGTCCACCCAGTCCTTTGAGGACGTCGTCAGAGGCTACTACTACACCTGCCAGAGCATGTCGGACGACGGTATCGTTCGCGACTACTTCACGAAGGAGCCGATCGAGTTTTCCTACTCCGGCGAGGACGTCGTATGGTACGCCTATAAGAGCGGCGGCGAATATCGAAGCGTCTGCATTTCTCCGAACGGTGTCAATCCGGAAACCGGTGCCGTGAACTATCAGATTCAGTGGGGCTGATCGTGCCAGCGACAGCTTTCGCCTGTAACACGGAGGAAACCCCATGAAAAAAGCATGGATTGCCAGTCTTCTGATTCTTGCGCTCTTCCTGTCTCTTGCTGCCTGCGGCAGCGACAGTTCCGAAGCGCCGTTCGATCCGAACTCCCTCAGCGACGTGCTGACAGCGCACGGCTTCACTGAGCAGGACTTCCCGGGTACCGTCACGTTCAACGACAAAGGCGATATTATCCTGAGCACCACGTTATCCCATGAGGAAGCCGCGAAAGCCTGCTACGACGCCTGCAAAAAGATCGCGCAGGACGGCGTCGTCCGCGACGCAGATGAGAATCCGATCGAATTCGCGTTTAAGGAAGTCGACGAGCTTCAGTTCTGCTACTACCTGAACGACAAGTTTGAAGCCCTCTCGCTGATCCGTCGGGGCGTCGGCGATCAGGAAACCGGCATGGAAGAGTACCAGTTATTCTGGGAATGATCTCATAAAGAACAGCCGCGCTGTGGATATCCACAGCGCGGCTTCGTTTTTTATTCCGCGATATTTCGAATGAAACGCATCAGGATCGTTGCGACCTGCGCTCTCGTGGCGCTGCCCTGCGGTTCGAGCCTGTCGCCGATGCCGGTGATCAGCTTTTCCGCAACTGCCCAGCCGCAGGCGTCCTGTGCCCAGAAGCTGACTCTGTATCTGTCAAGGAAGTCGCTCATATTGTCGTAGCTGTCGGTACGATAGCCCTTGTAATCGGCGTAGCGGTAGAGGATCGCAGCCAACTGCTCGCGGGTGATTTTGCCGTTCGGATCGAACTTGCCGTTCCCGACGCCGCTGACAATGCTCTCCTTTGCCGCCCACGTGACTGCTGCGGTGTACCACTCGCCTCTCGGCACGTCGGTGAAGACGGTCTCGTTGTCTCCCGACACGGCGCCGGCGGTGTTCTCAGTGTCTCTCGGCTCGCCCTCGTAGCGCCAGAGGACGGTGACGAGCATGGCGCGGGTCATCGTCGTGTTCGGCGCAAAGGTCGTATCGGTCATGCCGTTGAACAGCCCTTTCTCCACGGCAAAGTCCACCGCTTCATGATACCAATCATTCACCCTGACGTCCCAGAAGTTGCGTGACGGGCAGTTCTTTCCGCCGTCGCAGGGCTCGTCCGACTGCAGGGCAGGAAGGATCTCGGTGCGCAGCGTGCCGCAGACCGTGCAGGTGTAGGTCACCTTGCCCGTGCTGTGCTGCGTCGGCACGACCGTCACCGTGCCGGCAGACCAAACGTGATCCGCCAGCGGCGTGAAATTCTGACGGTAGCTGTCGCCGCAGTTGGCGCAGGTGTATTCCGTATAGCCGGGCGTCGTGCAGGTCGCTTTGACCGTTTCCTCCCGGTAGTCGTGTCCGGTCGCGGGCGTGATCACCTGCGCGACGAACACCAGACCGCAACGGGCGCAGTGGGAGCCCTCGGTCTTTCCGTCCTGCGTGCAGGTCTGCGTCACGGCGGGATCGGTCACCGTCAGATGTCCCAGCGCGGGAATGACCGTCTGCTCCTGCAGCACCGCGCCGCAGACCGCGCAGTAGCTGCTTCCCGTCAGACCGCTTTCCGTGCAGGTGGCGGGCTTGCTCTCGAGGAAAACCTCCTGATGTCCCGTCGGCGGGAGGAGCTCCGTCTTCGTTTCGCCGCAGCGCAGGCAGGTGTAGACGCGTTCGCCGCCCTCGGTGCAGGTCGCCTGCTTCGTAACGACGCCGCCGTCCCATTCGTGGCGGCAGACGCCGCTCTCGTCCGGCTCGACCCAGACCGGCGCGGTCACGGCGATATCGCCGTCCGCCTCGACGATCTTCAGATAGTAATACTGCTGCGTATTGTCGATCGTCACGTCCAGCTTGCAGCTTGAGCCGGTCACGGTACTGGTCTGCACCGTCAGCCCGTTTTCGCCGATGACGGAAACGGTCGAAATGCGCTCGCCGTCCGGATCGCTGATATCCGCGGTGATGTGGATCTGCTGATCGTTCGTCTGAATGACGTCGCCCATCAGCGCGCCGTTCAGATAGTAATAGATCGTCAGGTTCTGATCCTCAGTGGCGTAGACGCGCCGCTGCGACATTGCACGGTACAGTCCCGCCTCGGTAAAGTCGTTCGTCACGATGACCGAGCGGTGGGTGTTTGAATCGCCCCAGCGCCTGCCGTGGTTGTCCTGGTTGTTGGTCGGCGCAACGTGCCAGCCCATCGCAAGGCACTTGTCGTATTCGGAGTAGCTTCTCCAGTAGCCGCTGTTGAGCACCGAGCCGCTGCCGTTGCCAACCTCGATCAGGCAGATGATCTCATCGCGGTCTTCGTTGTAGCCCGCGTATTCGTCGAAGGTGCCGAAGGTCACGCCCGGGTGGTTGAGCTGGGAGACGACCGGCGCGTTTTCGATGTACTTCGTCCGCGATACGGGCTTGCCGTTCTCGTCCAGACCGCGGTCGGCGTTGACCATCAGATCGTTGTACAGGTGCATGCCGGCGTAGCCGAGCTTGTCGTTGAGCTGCCGGTTGTTGCGGGAGACCACACCGTAGGTGTTGAAGGTGTTGGTATGACCCGGGCCGGCAGACCACGTCATCTCGTAGCCGTAGGCGGCGACGAAGTCCGCGCTCTTGGCGTTATATTCCGCCGCGGTCGCGCGCGCCTGCTCCCATTTCGTCAGCGAGCCGGACTTTTCCAGCGAGGAGAGATTGTAATAGCTGGAGACCGTCGCCGTGGAAGATGAGTCAAAATAGTTTGAGTGGTCGGTCACGATCAGATAATCGACGTCCTTCGCGGTCATCGCGTACTGGTACGCCTCCGCCAGCGAGCCCGCGCCGTCGGAATACTCCGTGTGCGAATGGAGCTGTCCGAAATACGCCTTGACGGGACGGTCACCGACGTAGAATTCCCACGACTTTTCGGCCGTTTTTCCATCTGCGCGCGTCACGCGCAGCTTTACGGTATGCGCGCCGTCGTTCAAGGCATAGCCGGGCGTGCAGGTCGCCCAGCCGCCGTCCAGAGTCGCCGCGACCGCAGCGCCGTCCAACGTCATCTGCAGGGTCGGATTGACGCCGCAGTTGATGAGCTCCGCGGCGATCTCCGGTCTGGCGGACGTATCCACCGCCGTGCTGTAGGCGGGCAGCGTCTGCCCGATCAGCGGCTCGTCGCGGACGGTCGCGGCCGCGCTCGCCTGATAGGAAATGCCGCTCTCGTTGACCATCTGCGCATGGAGCGAGATCGTACTATGCCCCGCAAGCTCAGCGGCGGGGATCGTAAAGGCGTACGCAGTGCCGTAGTGCGACGCATAACTCACCTGCTTCGCCGCGCCGCCGTCGAAGGCGTAGGTCGCGTACAGCGAAGTGATATTGGTATAATCCTGCAACTGCACCGTGAAGGTGTAGTCCGTGCCGACGTAAGCGTCCGGCGCGGCGATCGCCGCGGACGGACTGACGACAAAGCCGTAATTCAGCGGGTCGGTCACGCGGTAGAAACCCATGGAGTACATCACCGTACTGCCGCCGTTGTACGTCCAGCCGGTAAAGCTCGGCGCGTAGTACTCGAGACATACGTTCTTGCCCGTACCGCTGTAGACTGCGGTCGCGTTTTCGATCAGCCAGCCGCTGCCCTGCCGCGTCAGCGTCCATTTGGTGTACGCCGTCTGCGTGTCGTTGAAGAACAGGTCTTCATTGTCCTTGGTGCAAAGATAACGCCCGCGGTTTTCAAAGGTGTAGTACGTGCCGTCCGTATGCACCGTGAAGATCAGCGCGCCGTTGCCGAGCGTGCCGCCCGCCGCCGATACCGACGGAATGGTATAGCCGTTCTCCGAGGCGGTGTACGCCATCGCCACCTGATAAGAAACGTTGTAGATGACGACCGTATCGCCCTCTGCGGGCGGCTCGGTCAGCGCCGTTCCGGTCACTGCCGCCGCCTGCGCCGGCAGAACGGACAGCAAAAGAGCGGCCGTCAGCAGAATCGCGCATAGCCTTTGTTTCATATACTTCACTCCCTTGCGGTTCTTTTCTTTAGTATAGCAAGTTGCAGCCGCCGCGACAAGTCCTATTTTTTCGGATTTGCCGCCGTCATGCGCCGTAATTGCTCGGCGTGCCGCCGGTCGTCGCGGGCAAAGCGCTCAAACGTCGCTCTTTGCGACGGGTAACGCGCGGCTGCCTCCTTCCACTGCCGCGCGAGACGCTGCTCCGCGCCGTAGGCGTCGCGCAGATCCGCGGCAAGGGAACGTCTGCCGGGCGCCGCGCCGGACAGCACCTCCGGCCGTCTGCCGTAGAATCGAGAGTACAGCGCGGCAAGCTGCCTGTAGTGCGCCTGCTCCTCCGCCGCCATTCTGCGAAGCTGCTGCGTAAAGCGTCCTGCGTTCATGTGCCGGTAGCCGCGCACCAGCGCCATCGTCTCCGCAAGCCACTGCCGCATCTCATCTTCGGGCGGTACCGCCGGCATTGGCGGACGCGGCGGCATCGGTGGCTGCGGCGGCATCGGCGGACGCGGCGGCATTGGCGGCTGCGGCGGCATTGGCGGACGCGGCGGCATTGGCGGACGCGGCGGCATCGGGGGACGCCCGTTCCGCGTCTCCATGACGCGCGCCCAGACTGCTTTCGCCCTCTTTGGGTCGATTCTTTCCATGATCACACCTCCCGTCGAGTTTCTGCGACAGTATATGCCGGCGAATTGAAAGGCGTGCGCGAAGAACGCCCCACCGAGGAATGACCTCGGAGGGGCGTTTGACGATTTTGTATCAGCCGACGTATGCCGCAGCAGATACGCCGTAATTGTACAGGGCTTTCACGAGAGCTTTCAGGTTCGCACTGCTGTCGTTCTGTTTGGACTGGATATAGGCGTTGACGCTGTAGGACAATTCGTTTCCGACCTCCTCCGAGTCGCGCTCGAAGACGGCAGTCGCGGCGCTGCCGAATTGCTCGGCGCTGATGCCGGTGAAGCTGATCTCATAGACGCCGTTGCCGACGGAGGTAAACGTGGTGTAGGTCTCCGTCCGGTTGCCGAGCGTGACGTAGACGGTCAGATCGCTGGCGGACGTCGTGTAGAAGCGGAAGGTCATCGCAACGCTGTCGGTCAGCGTCAGACCCGCGCTGACCCAGCAGGTGTTCGCGTCCGCCGTGCCGTCGAAGCTCGCGGCGTTGCCGGAGAGGTTCGAGAACGTGCTGTAGCTCGTGCCGGTCACGCCGGAGGTGACGAGGGCGTTCGTCTTGTAGTTCATGTAGGTCTGTGCCGCCGCGCCGTAGGCAAGCAGATCGGAAAGCAGCTTGCGCAGGGTCGTGGAGATCGTGTTGTCCGCCAGCTTGTTCACGCAGTAGTCCTTGACGGAGTAGTTCGCTACGCTGACGGATTCCGTCGTGCCGTTCTTCGTCGCGTAGAGCGTCGCGGTGATCGTGTCGCCCATGCATTGCGGGTTGATGCCGGTGAAGGTGAACTTCAGGTTGCCGCTGTCGGTCGTGTAGGTCGTGACGGTCGTATCCGTGCCGTTGAAGCTGAAGACCATGCGCGGATTCGTGTAACCGGACGGGACGGTGACGGTATAGGTCATGTCGATCTTGCCGTTCAGCACCGGCGCGGCGGAGACGATCTGCAGACCGGAGCTTGCCGTCGTCGGATTGGTCGTGTAGTAGGTCACGGTGCCGTTGCCGAGCTTGTAGAAGTAGAGCGGCTTGTCCTGTCCGTAGCCGCCGGCGTACGGACGCCAGCCGGCGGAGCTGGTATTGTAGCTCATGATGTTGGCGTTGTTCGTGCCGCTCTCGACCAGGAAGGCGTCGTCGGACGCGACGATCGTCCAGCCGGTGGAGTTGCTCTCGCTCAAAGAGACGTTCTTCGCTGCGGTGGAATAGAGATTGCCGCTGCTGCAGCCGATCACCGCGCCTTCGACCATCATCACGCCGTCTTCATAGGTCACCGTGCCGCCGGAGATCGTCCAGACGTCGGTCGCCGTGGGGCTGCTGATCGTGTCGCCGGAATAGGTGTCGCCCGGCTTGATCCAGTTGGAGCTGACCGTCTGCGACCAAGCCTTGCCGGTCGTCTTACTGGTGATGACAAAGGTGCCGCTGGTCAGCGCGCCGAGAGACGAGACCTTCGTGTAAGCGGAGCCCTGTCCCGCCTCGCTGCGGGTGTAGAGCGCGTAGAGCGTGACGCTGCCGGAGGGGTGGTAGGTGCCGGTGCGGATCGTCGGCGCGACGGCGGTCTCGGAGGGGATCGCCGACTCGACCCAGCCGGAGAAGGTGTAGCCGGTCACGGTGGACGCGGTGGCGGGGAGAGTCACGCTGCCGCCCTCGACGCAGCTCAGCGTCGTGGTCGTGCCGCGGTCGTTCAGGGTCACGGTGTAGGTGTTCTGCTGGGTCTGATAGCTGTAGCCGCAGACGGAGCAGGTAAAGGTCGTGGTCGTGCCGGAGGTCACGGAGGTGTAGGTGCAGTTCTCGTTCTGCACGTCGCCGCACTTCGAGCAAGTCCTGCTGTGCGTGCCGTCATTGTTGGACGTCCAGCTGCCGTAGGTGTGCGAGCAGGTCGTGGTCGGCGCGGTGGTGTAGTAGGTGCTGGCGGAAGCGCTGCCGCCCTTCTTGTAGAGCTGAATGGTCTGCTGCGACGCAGAGGTGTAATAGCGGAAATAGCCCTGCGAGTTATACCGCAGATAGTACGGCCGCTCGCCGCAGGTCACGGTCGCGTTGCCGCTGCTGATGCTGACGTCATTGGCAGCGGCGGAAGCGTCGCTCGACGTAGTGACCGCGCCGCCGGAGGTGCCGCTGGTGCGGCAGATATAGAGGCCGCCGGGCGTAGCGAAGGTGCCCGCCGTCGCGTTGTAGGTAAACGCGGAGGCGTCGACGGTGCTCGTCGAGGCGATGGTATCGTTGGTGATCGTGACTTCGATGTAGTTGTTGCCGGAGCCGATGGTGTTTTCCTTGGAGGCGTCCATCGCGCGGCCTGCGGATTCGTTGACGATCAGGTATTGACCGTTGGTCAGATCGGCGTCGCTCGTGACCTTCACGTAGCCGCCGCTGCTCTGTCCCGCCTCGCTGCGGGTGTAGCAGGCGTAGAGCGTGATGTTGGCGGTCGGCGTAAAGGAGCCGGTCAGCACGGTCGGCGCGGTGGTCGTCTCGGTGGCGATCGCCGAAGTGACCCAGCCTGCGAAGGTGTAGCCGGAGACGGTGGACGCCGTGGCGGGAAGCGTCAGGCTGCTGCCCTGTACGACGCTCGCGGTCGTGATGCTGCCGCGGTCGTTATAGCTCACGGTGTAGGTCGTCTGCTGCGACTGATAACTGTAGGCACAGACAGAGCAGGTGTAGGTCACGGTCGAGCCGGAGACGGAGGTGGTGTAGGTGCAGCTCTCCGTCACAACGTCGGCGCAGCGCGAGCAGGTCTTGCTGTGCGTACCGTTGTTGTTGGAAGTCCACGCGCCGTAGTTGTGTCCGAGCGCGGCGGTCGCCGCATGGCCGGAAATATACTGCCCGCAGTCGTTGCAGTAAACGCCCGCGGTGTAGCCGCCCGCGGTGCAGGTCGCCGCGACGGCAGCCACGTTCGTGGTGTTGGTGTGACTGCATGCCGAGCTGGTCGTGGTCGTGTAGGCAAGCGTACCGCCGCCGCCCTTCTGGAACAGGTAGATGGCGCGGTAGCTGCCGGACACGTAGCCGCGGATCGGCGTGTTGTTGGTGGAGTTTTCAAAGATGTAGTAGGGGTTATTGGAGTCAGCGCAGCTCAGATAGACGCCGTTCGTCACCAGCGGAGTGCTCTTTGCGAGCACGAGCCACTTGGTCGTGCTGTATGCGCCGAAGTCGAGGTTGCGGTTGGCGTGGGAGGAGAAGCCGAGGAAATTCGTCGGATTCGACGTCGGCACGATCGTGAAACCGTGCTCGTTGTCGCCGGAGAAGTAGAACTCCGCCGCGCCGGTCGGCAGCGAGGAGATCGTGCGCGAGCCGTTGCTTTCCGGGATCGAAACGGCAGTATCCGTAACGAGCATGTCGCCGCTGTTGACCGAGCCGGTCGCAAAGTAGAAGTTATCGGACGCAGAAGTGCTGCGGAGCGCGCCGATCAGGTAGGTGCCCTCCTCCATATCCGCCTCGCCGACGAGCGCGTAGCCGCTGCTGCCGCCCGAGCCGGTCACGTGGCTGTAGAGGGCGTAAAGCGTGCAGGAGGCGGTCGGCGTATAGCTTCCCGTGTAGATCGTCGCGGGTCGGGTCGTGCTCTCATTGACCGTCGCGGTGACCCAGCCGACAAAGCTGTAGCCGGTCGGCGCGGTCGGGGTGGAAAGGCTGATCGCTTCGCCGGAGTAGCCGGTCACCGTGGAGGTCGTGCCGTCGTTGGACAGGGTCACGGTGACGGTCGTCTTCTTGGCGAAGTTGATGCGGATGCTGCAGTTGGTCGACGGGCTGACCGTGAAGGTGTTGCCGCTCTGCACAACGCTCGCCGTGCCGGTGAGGATCGTATAGCTGGAGGCAAAGTAGCCGGTCGCCGGCGTCGCGGTGATGACGTAGCCGTTGACGGAGACCGTGCCGTAATTGGAGTTGTTGGTGCTGGCAGTTACGGTATAAGCAGAGCCACTCGAGGGCGTCACCATGCCGGAGGGCATCGTGTAGTTGGTATACAGCCGCCACGCAAGCTCGGGATAGTCGACGAACGGATTACGGCAGCCCTGGATAGACTCTGCGATATCGTTTCTCTGCATCTCATAGGTGTCGACCGGATCCATCGCGTGCCATTGGAGCAGGGTGTCGATGTCCTTGATCGCGACGGTGGGAGCGCTCATCGAGGTCGACACGACGTAGTCGTACAGCAGGACGCGCGCCGCGTCGCCCTTGGAGGCGTCCAGCGGCTCAAAGTAGGTGCTGCTGTAGTAATAGCCTGCAATCACGGAGCCGTTGACGGCGTTGGTGGTCGCCGTTTTGTAGGCCTCGGGGTACAGCTCGCGGACGTTCGCGTACTTGGAGTTTCCGCGGGTGGAGTTTGCCCTCTGGTCGGTCGGCCGCATGGAATGCAGGTCGCCCTCGACCGCGTTGCCGCCGAGGGAGTCCGGCCACATGTGCTCGCGGTTCCACGTCGTGCCGTCCCATGCGCTGGTCGCCGCGACGTTGGAGTAGAACAGCGTGATCTGGGAGCTGCTGCCCTGATAGGCGTCGGTGTACGGCAGATAGGTCTTCAATCCGTCGTAGCCGACCGTGGAGCGGTTGGACGTGATCTTCGTGCGCAGGGTGCTGCGCAGGGTGTCGCCGCTCTGCGCGCTCAGATTGGCGTAGGAATAATTCCCCGACCAATAGCTCAACGCGGCGGAGGACAGCGAGGTACACGCCACGCCGCGTACGCCGGAGTTGTAGGCATAGTTGTTCGCCGCGCCCGCGCTCAGCGTCAGCCCCGCAAACAGGGGCAGGACAAGCGCGAGGGTGAGGAAAAGTGAGAAAATCCGTTTTTTCATTACAATACCTCCGGAAAGCCCGATTTTTTACTAATACTACTATAGCATATTAGGTTTCAATATGCAAATTGTATTTTCTCGCTTTTTCCGAAAGCGTCCCTCCGTGTTCCCCTGCCGACAAAAAACGCGGGATCGGGCAAAGCCCGATCCCGCGAAAAGCCGGAGCGTGAAACGCCGCAAGCATCTGCGCAGAAGAACGGTATGTCGGAAACGACATTACGCAGGAGAACTTTCGGAAGCTTCACGGTTCCGTTCTTTTTTTGATTATGCCTCAGCGTACGCCGCCGCGGAGGCGCCGTAGTTGTACAGCGCCTGCACGAGCGCCGCGAGGGCCGCCGTGCCGTCCGCCTGCTTGGACTGGATATAGGCGTTGACGGTGTAGGACAGCTCGTTGCCGACCTGCTCCTCGTCCCGCTCGAAGACCGCCGTCACG
>JAFROD010000060.1 GCA_017429835.1 Oscillospiraceae bacterium | reverse complement strand
TGAATAGTGAATAACGAAAGGAATCACCGTTCATTCTTGATTATATACAAATTCAAAGCCCAACGAAGTGGGTTTGAATTTGAGAGGAAGCAGAGCGGAGTGAGTAAGCATTCGGCGGAGAGCGCAGGCTTGAACGGCGAATGCGCGCGATATGAAGCTTCTGCTGACGAACGGCCCGTTGGTCAAGTGGTTAAGACAGTGGCCTCTCACGCCATTAACATCGGTTCGAATCCGGTACGGGTCACCAACTTTTCGCACGCATTACTGCGTTCGAAAAAAGTGCTTGACAAATCGTGAAAGCACAGTATAATAAAATAGTTCGCAGGGCAACCTGTGAACGAACAGTTGGTGTTGATTGCGGCGAGGGTCCACCTGTTCCCATCCCGAACACAGAAGTTAAGCTCGTTTGCGCCGACAATACTTGGCGGGTGACTGCCCGGGAAGATAGGTAACGCCAACACTTCGTATTGCTTTCGCCTAAAGCATTCCACCGGAATGCTTTTACGGCGAAGACAATCCTTGGCCTACCCGGGAAGCCGGGCAACGCCAATTTAAACATTCCCCCTTAGCTCAGTCGGTAGAGCAACGGACTGTTAATCCGTGTGTCGTCTGTTCGAGTCAGACAGGGGGAGCCAATCAGATAAAGCCGCCACATGGTGGCGGCTTTATCACTATTTATACTATGGGCCTTTAGCTCAGTTGGTTAGAGCATCCGGCTCATAACCGGACGGTCCCGGGTTCGAGTCCCCGAAGGCCCACCACTTTTCTAAAGACCAAATAGAGATATAGGGGTATAGCTCAATTGGTAGAGCGGCGGTCTCCAAAACCGTAGGCTCAGGGTTCAAGTCCTTGTGCCCCTGCCAGAAATCAGCCTTGAAATCTTCGGATTTCAGGGCTTTTTTCTGTCTAAACCCGGCTTTTTGTGACCAAAATCGCTCATCCAATCGAGCTATACCCCAAAAGTACCCAAAAGGTACCCAAATAGTACCCAATGATTGTTTGCTGGTTGCCGTTACGTTGCGGGTACCGGCATCAGCTTTCCAAAGTAATTGTTCATTCTTTCTGAGCTTTCCATGCGCATCTTCTTGCTGACATGGGCGTACTGGCTGAGCGTAAACGCCGCAGTTGCATGGCCCAGATTATCCTGGACACTCTTGAGATCTTCGCCGGCGTCCAGCATGCTGACAGCGAAGGTATGGCGCATATCATGGAAACGGTGCGGCTCGATCCCGCTCTTCTCCAGAATCTTCTTGAAGTGCTTATCCACCGTTCTGCGAACCAGATGCTTACCAAAGGTGTCCGTGAACACAAGATTCCACTCGTTCTGCCATTTATCTCCCAGCAGCTTCCGGTTGTGGTCTTGGACTTCCTTCTCCTCCTTCAGCGCGTCCATTACAA
The DNA here is from genome assembly GCA_017429835.1 of Oscillospiraceae bacterium. Taxonomy (GTDB): domain Bacteria; phylum Bacillota; class Clostridia; order Oscillospirales; family Oscillospiraceae; genus JAZOXB01. Next base: position 27,074 of record JAFROD010000060.1, on the reverse strand, counting down.
GCTTCGCAGGAGCAATCAAGCGCACCTTGTCGTGCTTCGGCGTTTCCAGAAAGTAATTCCCGTCAATGCACTGGAGCTGCTGGCGGATCTCAATGACATCTTGTTCAAAGTCAACCCGATTCCAAGAGAGCCCGAGTAGCTCTCCCTGACGCATTCCGGTGAAGAACGCAACCAGGAACAGATTCCGATAGGCCTCTCCCTCCAGATTTTGGAGAAAGCGGGTGATCTCTTCCGGCTCCAACGGCTTGATTTCCGGCTTTACCTGCTTTGGTAGCACACAGTTGTCTGAAGGATTCGTTTTCAGCTCTCCCGCTTTGACTGCCTGATCCAGCGCCTTGTGTAGAATACCGTGAACATTCTTGACAGATTTCGAGGATAGGGGATGTTCTCCCTCGGTGAGGCTGTTGTAAAACAGCTGGATCATCAGGTTCGTCAGGCTTTTCAGCAGCACACCACCCAACGCAGGACGAATGTGCTTTTTGATTGCCTGTTTGTAGTTCTGAATCGTCAGCGGCTTCTTAGAGCCTTGATACTCCGCCAGCCAGATATCCAGCCATTCTCCAAGCGTTTTCTTGGAGGGTGCAACGAAGGTTCCCTCGTTGAACTCCACAGCGATTGCCTGAATCTTCTCCCGGACCTCTTTTTGAGATTTTCCGGTGACAGTTACCGTTTTCGGTTTCCCTGTTTTCGGATCAAAACCACGTGAGATGCGGCCCTCCCAGTACGTCCAGACGCTTCCATCCTTGCGCTCTCTGGTCCGTTTTCGTACACCGCCCATTCCGGGCGAGCTTCGTTTCTTACCACTACTGCGTGACAAATTATCGATAACCTCCTTTCGGTGACACGCAGAACACATCTGTCCATAGTGTATCATGCGTGTGCGTCTGTGTCAATTTCGAACGGGTTATGTTAACCAAATGTTCACAAACCCGTATGCTTGTACGATATGTGCGATTTGTACGGTATTCTGTCGTGCGGTAAAATATCGCACATACCGTACATATCGCACATGACCTGCGGTATCACTGGGACCGCCTCCGTTGAACAATTTGCGATTTTGCCGGGTCAAGACGGGATTATCGAGCATCCCGATCTGAACGGCGCTTCCCGGACCGTGCAGGAGCATTCCGGCCTGCCGGAACAGATAATGCATCAGCTATTTCTCTGTCCGCTGCCCACTCAATTGCGTTGTCAACTGCTTCTGAGCCAAGGGCGCGTCTGACGCGCTCCAGATCCCTGGCGCTTTTGCTCAGTTGGTAGTTCTCTGCAGACATGGCTTCCGTCTGTTGCTTGTAGTAGTCTCTGGAGCGTTCTGCGAAAGTGCAGCGCCGCCAAAGATCCTGGAACTCCTGCTTCAGATTGATGAACTTCTGATAGAGTGCCAGAAGCGCCTTCTGCAGCCTGGACACCGCCGGGACCGCCTTGTCTTCCCTGTATCGCTTGCCGGACTCGAAGGTGTCGGCTTTCGGAAGAACCTCGTCGGGGCTGTGGATGTTGTGTTTGACGAACTCCTCCACGTTCTCCAATTTCGGCATCAGCTTGTCCAGACGTTTTTCTGTCTGAGTTGCTTTTGCCTCAAGCTGCCGTAGCGTGTCTTCTTTTTCGGCCTGCTGATTTTGCATAGATGAGAGAGCTTCTTCGGCTTCCTCACGCTCTTCTCCCAGTGCCTCCAGCCGCTCCTGCTCCAGTTTTGTTTTCAACTGGAGGACAGACAGATGCACGTCGTCGCTGCCGCGTTCGCCGCGCTGGAGGTCGTAATACCCGGCGTTCTCCATGTGGTCAAAAAACATATCCTGCAAAATGGAATAAGAGTTTTGCAACACCGGCTTCCCGTTGGAGCCAATGACAGGGCGACCCTCGTCATCCAGCATCGGCTCGGATTTCCATTTCTTGCTGTGACTGATCTGAATAATGCGTTCCTTGACGGTCCCACGCAGGGCAGGGTCCTTACAGCGCTTGCTCCAAAGAACATCCTTGATCACAACAGGAATAAACACGACGTGCAGATGGTAATGATAGACGTCTCGACCCAGCTCATCAGACAGGCCACGGTTCCGCTCGTCAGCATGCATGACGGCGGATACGACATACTGCTCCCCGCCGACGATTCCCACGGCGCAGCGGTAGGCTTCGGCAAAGAATTCTTTTGCAAATTCATAACCGCCCCGCTCGTCGAAATACCGGGTGTTTACATCAAAGACCAGCTCTCCGAACACCTTTGCATCGGGACGAAGTCCCCGATCCGATACGATCTTTTCATTCAGCATGTGGTTCAGAATGCTCTCATAGCTTGCGTCCGGCTGTTTGAAGTGGACGTTCATTGCGCTCCGCTCCCGGACGATATCCGGGTTGAAATACGATTCGTTTTTTCTTTCATTGTGGCGTTCACGAACACCGATGCCGCTGCGTCGATAAGGCGCTTCACGGACAACGGTACGGTCAACGCCGTCGTTTCTTGCCATAAAACATCTCCTTTTGATCGTGGCCCGGAGAAAGACGAAAGACCGCGACAGTGGCGTCATACACCTTTTTCAAAGTGTATGACCCACTATGACACTTTCAGCGAAGCTGCAAAGATGTCGTGGGCTCTCCGAGGGGGATGCGGCGGCGGAGCAAACTGCGCACGGCTCAGAAACGTCATTCGCTTTTGGCGCTTGCCGTTTCTTCGGCTGTGCTTCGTTGCTCCTCCTCTCAAAACCGAACCCGCTGGCGCTGGGTTCGGTTTTGGCGTGGAGACGCGAGAGCCTTCGCCGGGGATATGAAGCTGTTGTCGCATCATATCCCCAGCGCGGGCAGCCTGGATTTGCGGCTTCGTCAGAGATCCCTCCGCACGGCTCAGAAACGTCAATCACTTTTGGCGCTTGCCGTTTCTTCTACTGTGCTTCGGGTCTCCTCCTCTCAACTCCAAACCCGCTGCGCTGGGATTCGGAGTTGGTTATGGGGGATAACGGAAAAACTGCACCGCAGTTTTCCCGTAGCCTCCCTTGAAAGCGCAGCTTCCGTCGTCCGGGCAAGGGGTTTACGCGCGATCATCAAAGAGAATTTGAATTTGTCAAAAATGGGGCTTGTAATTTCCAAACAAATCGGCTATACTGTGTATAATGAAATCACGAAACGGCTGTTTCCCGCCTGCTGCAACAGGCGATTTGGAAACGGTCGTTTTCTTATTGCAGGGTCGATCCGTTGGTGTTTTGCTCCATCCATGCCTTCAAATTCTCCTTCGTGACCAGTAATCTGGATGCAATGTGCAGCGTCGGGAAATCCTCGCGGTGCAAAAGCTGGTATGCGTAGGAACGGGAAATTCCAAGAAACTCATGCAGCTCTTTCACATCCAGAACGCTGGGCAGCTCGTCATAGTTCTTAAACATAGGGCAATTCCTCCTTTCTCTCAGATTTGACCCATTTTCCTCTCATGCGGTGGGCCATCTGCCGCACGGTTGGCGTCGCCTCCTTTCACTGATCTCAAAAAGTGAGACCAGTTCTTTTAATATCCGAATTTACGTGTTCCGTTGCTTCCAATGTCGTTCCTGCCCGGTTGTCTCCCCGGCGTTTTCCTCCGCTCCGGTCTGCCGACCATCGTCGCAGCGGTATCTCCATCGGACGGATATTCAGTTATCAAGTTACACGGGCAAATTTACCCTATACTAATATTATACTAAACATATCTGTTAAAGTCAATAGAGTTTACAGAAAGTTAAACAAAAATATTTAGTTTGTTCACCTTGACAAAGCTAAACATTTTTGCTAAAATATCTGTACGTTATGGAATTGGAGGAAGGACTATGGCAATCGGCGAGAGAATCCACTTTTTCCGCACCCTGCGGGGCTTGAAGCAAAAAGAATTGGGCAACGCCATCGGCTTTAAGGAGAGCACCGCCGACGTGCGGATTGCGCAGTACGAAACCGGCGTCAGAACGCCAAAGGCCGAGATCGTCGCAGCCCTTGCCAGGGAACTGGACGTCTCGACCTCTGCGCTCACCGTGCCGGACATTGATACCGACGTCGGCTTGATGCATACGCTATTTACTTTGGAGGACATCTCCGCCTTCAAGATTGGCGAGATCGACGGTGAGCTTTGCATTCGCCTGGAAAAGTCCTCGCCCCGCTACCATGCCATGTTTGAAATGCTCTCCGCCTGGCAGCAACAGGCAGCCCAGCTCAAAGCCGGTGAAATCACCCAAGCCGACTACGACCGCTGGCGTCGCTACTACCCGCAATACGACACCACCGGCACTTGGGCGAAGATACCCTCTCAAGAACTTAGTGACGCTCTGATTGAGAGCATTCGGGAATAAACAAAAAAACGCCACTTCTGCGTTGACTTTCTAATAAATTTTGATTATAATATTATATAATTAGTCAACAGAGGCGGTGATGGCATGAATTACATTGACATTTTCACATACATTGCCCGAACCCACGGCGGTATTATTGAAACAAGCGTGGCAGTGGAGCAAGGCGTTTCCAAGGCCATGCTCTCCAAGCTGTGCAAGCAGGGAAAGATTCAGCGGATTGCGCGAGGCCAATACATCCTTCCCGACGATGTACAGGACGAGCTGTATTCCATCAGCCTGCGCGGAGATGCGCTGATCTTTTCCCACGAAACGGCGCTGTTCCTGCATGGTATCTCCGACCGGACGCCGTTCGAGCATACGCTGACGGTGCCGTCGGGTCATGCGGTCCCGCTATCTGTGCAAGCGGAATGTAAGGTCTATTTCATCAAGCCGGAGCTGTTTGAACTGGGGAGAACGACGGTAAAAACCCCATTTGGCAACGACGTTCCCTGCTACGATCTGGAGCGCACGGTCTGCGACGTGATCCGCAGCCGTAACAAGCTTGGCACCGAGACTTTCCTGTCCGCCCTGCGTATGTACGCGAGGAATCCCAAAAAGAATCTGAACCGACTGAGCACCTACGCCAAGCAACTGCGAGTCGCCGGTGTACTGCGTCAGTATCTGGAGGTGCTGCTATGAGCGAAGCCATGAGCCTGAAAGCCAGAATTCGTAATCTGGCCAAGGAAAAGAACATTCCCGCGCAGGTCATTTTGCAGAACTACATGTTTGAGCGGCTGTTGGTGCGGCTGGCCGCGTCGGAATACAAGGACAAGTTTGTGCTCAAGGGCGGGATGTTGGTCGCATCCATCGTCGGGCTGAGCAACCGCGCCACGATGGATCTGGACGCCACGCTGAAAAACCTGCCCCTGACGCCGGATGCGATCCGGAATGCGTTGGAGCAAATCTGCGCCATGCCAATGGACGATCCTGTGACTTTTGAGATCGGCACAATTTTCCCCATCCGTGAGGACGACATCTATGGAGGCTACCGTGTGTCGCTGACTGCCCAATTTGAAACGATTCTGACGCCGTTAACGATTGACGTCTCCACCGGCGACGTCATCACGCCACACGCCGAGCGGCACCGATTCACAGAGATTTTCGACGCGTCACAGACTTACGAGCTCTGGGCTTACAACATCGAGACAATCTTAGCGGAAAAAGTCGAAACCATCCTCCGCCGCGGCGTTTTCAACACCCGTCCCAGAGACTTCTATGATGTCTATATCCTGGCAACAACGCAGACTTATGATCCCGCCCTGTTCCGCCAAGCCCTGCAAGAAACCGCTGCCCATCGTGGAACCGCCGAACAGATCTCTGACGTTCCAGGCATCCTGCAAACCCTCTCCGAAAGCCCGGAGCTGCAAACTTTATGGGGAAAATATCGTAGGCAGTTTAGTTTTGCGAAGGATATTCAGTATAAACAAATTGTTGCTTTGATCAAGCAGCTGTTCAAATACTAAACAGTTCCTTTGGACGTATTCGAATTCCTCACACTATTGGATTGTTTTGCTTAGAACAGAACGCCCTTATTGTCATAATACTAGAGAAAAGCACCTCAGGAGGGTTTTATAATGAGCAGTAATAACAAGTCCGCTCCATCAGAAAAGTACAAGATTTCATTAGATAAAGCTTGGTCGCTATCTAAGAATTGGAAACGTAGCGCTATCATGTGGAGGGTATTTGATCACGCTTTTGCAATTCTGGCTTTCGCATGCTCCATGATAGTAGTGTATGTTAGCAGTACGCAACCATCTCAAACCACATTAATAATTATTTTATCATCAGTTTCTGCCCTGTTGACACTTACTGGATTTGCTTGTAATCCTTCAAGATATATGAAAGCCTACAGATATGCATACCAAATACTTAATGAGGTTTTGGTGGAACAAACAGATTCAAAAGGACAACTTATTGACCAAAAAACCAGCATGAAAGCTATACAGAAAGCTATAGTACAAGGTGAGAAACATATAGGCCTTTCTTATGATATGGAATTAGAATTGTGTGAGGAGAAAAAATAACCAAATAATCACAGTTTTGCATTGCTTTTTTACGAGCACATCGCTATAATATAGTTGCGACGTAAATCCATATTGCTTAATCGGGTTTCCATATTGTTTTCACGACACGTATGCGTTTTTCATGGCAAAAACGCATGCTCTAATTCGCATACCTGTCGTGATACGGGAACGTGGATTCGCGTCGCAGCAAAGGAGCTGTGCGTTTTTCGTGCGCAGCCTTCAAAAAAGCTGCGCACTTTTTATATTTAGTCAATCGTGTATTTAGAAAAAGAAACGAAAAGGGGCTATGGAAATGAAAAAGCGATTATTATCTGTACTATTAGTTTTTGCATTGCTGTGTACCATGCTGCCGCAACTTGCCTTCTTTGCCTGTGCAACGGTCTATTCCGGCTCTTGCGGTGCACAAGACGACAATTTGACGTGGACCTTTGATTCGGAATCAGGACTCTTGACGATCTCTGGCGACGGAGCTATGTATGATTGGCTTACGGTTCCGCGATGGAACAAATACAAAACACAAATCACAGATGTATATATTGAGGATGGGGTTACAAGTATTGGTAGTCGAGCTTTTTACCAACATACTTCATTAAAAAAAATTCGAATTCCAGAAAGTGTGGTCTCTTTTGGATATGGTTCCTTCTTAGGATGCACCTCGCTAGAGCATATACAACTCCCTAGCAATTTAGTCGGCATTAGTGAAGCCGCTTTTATGAGTTGTACGGCTTTGAAGGAAATCGAAATCCCGAAAGGCGCAAGTGAAATTGGCAATTGGGCGTTCAATGGTTGCTCTTCATTAGAGAGCGTTGTGCTGCCTGACAGCGTGGTAAAAATAGGAAATGGAGCGTTTTCCAACTGTGTAAGCTTACCCAGCATAGAATTACCGCCAAAACTGACCAGCCTTGGTGGTAATGCTTTTTCCCCTTGCACTAGTTTAAAAGCAATATGGGTAGCCGAAAGCAATGAAGTCTATAGCAGCGATTCATTCGGGGTTCTGTTTAACAAGAATAAAACAGAACTTATTCGATACCCTTCTGGAAGAATTGGGGAATACATAGTTCCAGATAGCGTTGAATATATAGAAATTGATGCCTTTTCAAATTCAGCAAACTTAACAAAGATTATTATTCCAGACAGCCTCAAAAGAATTGGCGCAAGTGCTTTTCTTGGCAGTGGAATACAAACAGCTGAAATTGGAAATGGGGTTCAAGAAATCGACTCGCAAACATTTTACTTTTGCAGAGACTTGGTTTCAATAAATATACCAGAAAGTGTTATTGACATTGGAGTAGGAGCTTTTTCGGAATGCAGAGGATTAACAACGGTTAACTTCCAAGGGCAGATAAGAAGAATTGCCCGAAGTGCTTTCCAGTTTTGCGTTAGTTTAACAGAAATTGAACTCCCAGATAGTCTGGAATATATTGATGAAGATGCTTTTAGTTGCTGCTATATTTTGGGGGATATCACGATTCCCGAGAGCGTAGTAAGTATAGGAAAGAATGCATTTAATGTGTGCAATAGCACAAAGCGTTTGACGATATTAAATCCAAGTTGTGAAATTTTCAATTATAAAACGACTTTAGGAGATCCAAGACTAACAACAATTTACGGATATCAGGGGTCAACAGCACAAGCTTATGCAGAGTACTGGGGATATTCCTTTGTGGCAATAGACGCTCACCATGAGGAGCTTTCTGACGAAATCACGCACCTGATTCTTTCAGACCTTGCCTACCGACACGTTAACAGCAAATATGTGGGAAGGACTGTGTCGGAATGGCAGGCGGATATTGCACGGGAAATCGACGTAGAGACTGAAAAGCTGAGAACAGATCCCAATTATGAGCCGAAACTGGATCACAACAGTTTCAGCGAACTCAACGGTCAATTATACGATTCTGACTCTTTGCGGGTTATTGACATCTTGGGCATGGTGGGAGATTGGGTAATCCAGGAAGTGATTCACGGCGACAACGGCTACGCAGCTGCGGTTTTTCGGAAGGGCAACGATTATATCATTGCCTATCGCGGTTCCGAGGGCAACCCGATTGATTCTATTTCGGAAGGGACGGACTGGGCGGTTGATGCAAATTTTGCGTTGTTTAACCACCTTGATCCCAAGCAATTTTCAGCAGCTCTGGAGACGTACTTCAAATATGCAGATAAAGGGAATGTGACTTTGACCGGACATTCGCTCGGCGGTGCATTGGTTACTTATGTTTCGATTTTGACTGGAGCAAAGGGCTATTCCTTTGACGGCGCGGCTGGGCATGTTGTGGATCTGACCTATTTGTTCGAGCCGCTGAGAATTGATTTCTCGTCTAAAAATAATATGACGTTCACAAATTACACTGACCCGCCTGGCGCAAGCACCCTCGGAGCGGATTTGATTCAGCATACGAACGCAGATCTGTTTCCCGGCGTGTGCTATGAGACAAACCCGGATGCGGCAAAAAACGGCTATCCAGAGTTTTTCTGGACACATCAACGGTTTTCTAACACAAAGCTGAGCGAGGATGGGAAAGCGATCGAGTTTATGCCGGTTGCTGAAACGCATTCACCAAAGGAGAAATGGTATGCATCTGTGGATTATGAATATCTTGGCATTCTTGAGGGTGCCACTGTCGGAGCCCTTGGCGGACTTCCATCTGGTCTGGCAGGAGGTGTTATCGGTGCAGGTGTAGGTAGGTTGGTCAAAAAAGGCAACGTAATCCTTGGCGACACCGGAGATGACAACCTCTCAGTACTCAGTTTTATCAGCAATCCCCTCGACTATACCGCAGTGGTAACAAAAAATATTATATATGGCGGAGATGGAAAAGATATCCTTTACGGTGCGGCAGGCTCAGATGTTCTCGTCCCCGGCGAATTAAAGGGAGACTTGCTTGGTGGCGGCTTGGGCAACGACGATTATATACTTGATTGCAAAAGCGGAGGAGAAGTATACATTTCAGATTCCAGCGGCAGCGATAGAATTATTCTAAACGGCGTTGATACGGTATATTCTTTTGAAAACGAGGGCTCAACTGCGGATGGAAAGTGGGAGATTTATTGTGCGAATAGCGTCCTAAGAATCTATGTCCAGAAAACGATATTTAGCCATAAATTCTCTATCATAGATGTTTCAGGAGCATCGTATGGGACTGTTGACTCTAAGCGCATCACTACTCGCAGAGGAGAGCCCGAGGCAGAGGCAGATAAGGAAAGCAAAGAAATACTTGTACTGGGCGACGCGCAGATTGTGATTTATGATGAAAGCCGCACTGTGGTTTCAGAGATATCAACCAGTGACTATGGTTTGCGTAGCGAGGAATATGGGACGGTCTATGCAGCGAATGATGGTGAACAAAACTACCTTTCCGCAACCATCTATGAAAACTATTCAATTGAAGTCATTGGAGACAGCGTAGTAGACGTACAAATTGTCGGGACTGACAGCAGCGGCAATGCGAAAAAAGCAATACAAGCAAAGGGTATTGATCTGCAGTGGGCTGATGCACAAATTGACTCGGCAAAACAAACTGTTACGCAAAACGGAGTGTCAGCGGTCACATGTGTGACTGACAAGACCGTTGGTGTTTCCATTCGCCAAACCTTGCAGGAATTGAGTGTTGATGAAACAGCCACGCTGTCTGCAACAGCTTTCTTTGAAGATGGCTCGCAGAGTACGGATGTTTATTGGGTCAGCTCTGATGCAAGCGTAGTTCGTTGTGATTACGATGAGGGCGGAGAATGTATAATCTCTGCTGTTGAAGTCGGCAATGCAACGATATATGCGATTGCAAGTGATAGTGGTTGCTTTGCAAGCTGTGAGTTGCAGGTAAAATCAAACACATTGGTTCCCTGTGACGGCGGCGAAAATTGTCCGGGCAATGTGTTTACGGATATGCCCCCGAAAGGCAACTGGGCACACGACGCCATTGACTGGGCGATTGTAACAGGCGTGACCTCTGGCACCTCGGAAACCACGTTCAGCCCCAATGTAGGCTGTACGCGTGCGCAGGTGGTGACCTTCCTCTGGCGGGCAGCAGGCAGCCCGGAGCCCACCAGCACCAACAATCCCTTCACAGACGTCACCGGCGGCTATTACTATAAGGCCGTCCTCTGGGCGGTGGAAAAGAACATCACCTCCGGCACCAGCGCAACATCGTTCAGCCCCAATTCCACCTGCACCCGTGCGCAGATCGTAACCTTCCTCTGGCGCTTCGAGGGCAGCCCCGCACCGAAGACAACGAACAATCCCTTTACGGACGTCAAGCCCGGCTCCTACTACGAAAAAGCCGTCCTCTGGGCTTCCGAAACCGGCGTCACCGCAGGCACCAGCGCCACCACCTTCAGCCCCGATGCCACCTGCACCAGAGCGCAAGTCGTGACATTCTTGTACCGCGATATAGCGGACTAACGAACACTCCCGCCTGGGAAGCGCAATATCGACCTTCCCAGGCGGGAGCAAGTAATTAGTTGTATATCAAATCATAGTTCACAATCTCTCTGGCCCGGTTATGAATGCTGCTCATGCGTCGGACCCATGCCATTTGATTGTCCGCCTTGAACTGCTCGGTGACACCTTCGCGCTCGGCCATCTGGCGGATCAAAAGGTCCAGCATGGCATTGGCCTGCTCGTCGATCTGAGCCAGATAGGTGCCGAGCTTGCCTTCAGACACCAGCTGAGAGTAGACATGGCGCTGGGTGCGTTTCAGGTATTCCCCGTGAGCTCGACCGAAGCGGCCAATGGCGGGGCGATCCGGTGTTTGGTTGCTAAGATTGTCTGTTGGCGAGCTTGGAACAATCTGAGACATCTCTGGGCTTACTGCAGTGGGAGTGTTGGCTCGCTCGTGGTCTTCGGGAGCATCCGGGTCAGCAGTTTCAAATCTTGTGCTAACCGGCAGATAGTAGTCGCCTACCAGCTCGTATTTCCAGCCGGTGCGTGGATCAGTAATATATTTTTCCATATCCAAAGCCTCTTTCCTCATACTCTACAGGGTCCTCCAACTGAACCGGGTTGGTGTTCTTCGCACCCATTTGATTAGATTGTCCTTCGTGACAAGAAGTCTGCGTGCGATATGCAGGGTTGGAAAGTCCTCCTGATGCAGGAGCTGATATGCCCCAGAGCGGGAAATGTGCAGGCATTTTGCCAGGTCCTTCACATCCAGGACGCTGGGCAGATTCTCAAAAGAAGAAATCATAGGTAACCTCCGTTCATTTCTGTTTTATAGTCTGTCTTCTTTTGATGTGTTCTGCACGTCTTGACCTGTGATATAAAAGAGTACCCAAATCAGTACCCAAATGGGTACCCGGTTGATAAAGGATATAGGGGAAATTGTGGAAAGAGCAGCAGTTTTTGGAATGCCAGGGCATGGGAAGAAGCGTGTAGCGGACAATAACTTAAACATTTTTGCTTAGTCTATTTTCTTCAAGTCCTTGTGCCCCTGCCAGAAAAACACCGATCCAGCATGGGTCGGCGTTTTTCTTATTGTGCAAGCTCCCATTCTTTTCCCTATTGAACGACAAAACTATTGAGGAAGCTATGAAATCGCGATCTGATATTCTGAAGAAAACCTATAAGCTGGAGGCGCATCCGGAGGGCGGATGGTTCGCAGAGGTCTATACCGCGCCGTTTGAGAAGGACGGGCGCGCGCTGGCGGGAAGCATTTATTTCCTGCTGGGCGCGGGAGAGGTCTCGCAGTTTCACCAGATCGACTGCGAGGAGCTCTGGTTCTATCACGAGGGCTGCGGTGTTCGGATCACGGTGCTGCACGACGGCAGAATCTATGAATACCTGCTTGGCTCGGACTGCGAGCGCGGACAGCGCGCCATGGTCGCTGTTCCGAAGGACGCGATCTTCTCTGCCGAAAACCTGACGCCGGACGGGTACACCTTCGTATCCTGCGTGACGGCGCCGAAGTTCCGCTATGAGGGCTTTCGGCTGGTGAGCGGCGAGGAGCTGCAAGAGAAATACTGCGCCTGTCTCCGCGACGGCGCAGAATAAACAGCACGAAACATAAGAAATCACGAGCATACCGCAAGGCAGAGTCCTGCGGTATGCTTTTTTGCAAAAAGAGGCAGTAAGCGAAACCTTTTTGCTTTCCCGATCGTATATCAAGTGAAAGGCCTTTCAGACAGAATGAGGTGACAGCACATGAATCCACCCTTGGAGCAGGTGATGGAGCAGTACGCGAACAGCGTTTACGCGGCTGCCTACAGCCTGCTGAAAAACAAACACGACGCGGAGGACGCGCTGCAGGATACGTTTTTGAAGTATTATATCAGAAAATGGGATTTCGCTTCTCTGGCGCATCTGCGCGCATGGCTCCTGCGTCTGGCAATCAACCGCGCGAAGGACATGCTTCGGTCGACGAGCAGAAGAAACTGCGTTCCTCTGGAGGACGACCCGCAGAGTGGCAGATCGCCGTATTGCCGGAGATCATCGACCCGCAGAATATCATCGCCTTCCGTATCGGAGAACATCAGTACGCGCTGCATGACAAATAAGCTCATAAAAAACGCAGCCGGGGCCGTATTACGGCTCCGGCTGCACTATTTGGTTCAGCAGGTTTTGTCCAGTTTGTCGACGTGTCCTTCCGCAGAATTGGTGCGGTACGCCGTTACTGCGCGCGCAACGATTTGGTTCCAACTGACCGGAATCGTCTCCTTGGCGTTCCGCGCGACGGTTTCGTGCGCTTCTCTATCGGAGAATATCCTGCGAATGCGCTCCGCCATCGCGTCGGCGGTCGTTTCGGCAGCGTAGCCGTTAACGCCGTCCGTGATGATCTCGGCAGCGTTGGAGCCTTCCGCCAGCAGCGACGGCAGACCGGCAAGGGCTGCCTCGCGCACGACCAACGGCGCGTTGTCGTAAACTGAGGGGAAAAACAGAAGATCGGCGGCTGCGTATAAGCCGAACAGCAGCTCGCGGTTTGCTACTTTTCCGACGAAACGGACGCAGTCGTCCAGACCGAGCTCGCGACTGTATGCCTGAATCGCGTCGCTGTCATAGCCTTCTCCCACCGAAACGAGACGACAGGGCGTATCGCTCTCGGAGAGCCGCTTCACCGTGTCAAGGACGAGACGCAGGTTCTTGTGCCAGATCTGCTGACCGACAAACAGCAGCAGCGGGCGGTCAGTCGGCAGTTCAAAGCGACGGACAACGGCTTGACGGAGATCTTCCAGATCTTGCGGGACTTCAAACATATCCACGCCGTTTTCCATGACGTAAATCGTGCCATTGTAGCCGTAGCTGCGCAGCGTGTCGGCAGTCATTCTGCTACATGCCCACACGCGGTCGACCTTGGTGTAGAAATTGACGACGTACTTGACCAGAATCCACGCCAAAAGCTTGCTGTGCGTGATGTTGTAGGCATCGTCATAATACTTGCTGTGGAACGTGGCGTAAACCGGAATATGATACTTTTTGCCCAGCCGCAGCGCAAGCCGTCCGAGGAAGAACGGAGAATGCACGTGAATGACGTCCGGAGGGGATTCTTTGAATGCACGGCGCAGCTCCCGCGTGGAGCAGGGAAGCGGCAGGCTTATATCAAATCCCGGTATGCGGAGGGAAGGCGTGCGGTAGACCCGGTAAGGCAACGCGGCGTCTTCCGCTGCACCCGCTTCTTTCGGCGAGACGACGAAAGCGTCATGCCCGAGCGTCTGCAGATTCTTTGCGTAGGCGTCCACGGTACGCACGACGCCGTCCACCTTCGGATAATAGATGTCGACGAACAGCGCGGCGCGCAGCGGTTTGCCCGGCGCAGGCTGCTTTTTCTCGCACCGACGGCGGAAAAAACTGCCGAACGCTATCATGATCAGACCGCACAGGAGCCAGGAGTAATACACCAAAATTCGCCAGGAGATCATCGCCCAGAAGAGCATGCCGCCCTCCAGCGAAGCGAATACCGCGTAAAACGAGCCCTCCGCCGCGCCGGAATTGCCGGGTGTGGGAATGATGGTGATCGCGGCGTAAATATATACAACGAGCGAGAACGTCGTCCACCAGTCGCCGCTTCCGCCAAAGGCGCGCAGCATAAAGAACGGGATCGACAGGACTGCAAATTGATAGACGCAGGAAAGAAGAATCAGACGAATGAAGGTTCCCGCCTTGCCGCAGAACAGCCGCATGGCCTTGATATAATCGGTCAGGACTTTCGTCGCCTTCTGCTCTGCCTTTTCGCGATCCTTGATCAGGCGCAGCTTTGCGCCGAAGCGGACGAGGCCCCGCAGCACCGCCATGAACGGGCGCGGAAACACCGCGAACAGCAGCAAGCAGATCGGCAGGAGCGCGTACATACCCAGACCGACGTAGGCGGTGATGCGGATCAGCAGGATCGAATCCAGCACATCGCGGTTGGCGATGAAGACCACCGCAGCAATCAAAATAAAGGCGATCTGCTGCGTCAGGAAGCTGACGACCGGCACTGCGCCGCTGGTGCCCGCGCCATAGCCGCGGTGCTTGAGATAGCTCATCTGAAACGGCTGTCCGCCGGCGCCAAAGGGCGTGATATTGTCATAGTATTTTCCGAGCAGAGTGCATTCCAGCGCGCCGTAGCGGTCGTCCTTGCCGGAGGCCTTTACGAGCATCCGGCGGCACTTTGCGGTGTCCGCCCATGCGGCAGCGAAGAAGCAGACGATGCCCGGCAGCAGGAAGAGAAGATTGATATCGCGCACGGATACGTGCTCAAGCCCCGCGGAGCTTTTTCGGAATTCCCGCACGGCGATGAACGCAACGATCGCAAGATTAATGACAAGCGAGACAATCAAACCGATCAGCCGGCGGTTTTTTCGCTTTTTGTCAGGCAAGATTATCCCTCCCAACAGGATACGGCCTTAACGCCGATATCCGCATCAAGGCAGTTGTTTTGTATAATATAAAGCATAACAGCCCTATACTTTTATATTTTACATTATACTATTCTTTCTCCCAAAACTCAAGCCCAAAGATTTTGACGCACGCCGCGCTGCGATCGTCGCCGCGCCGTCTTGCTTTTTCGGCAGAATTTGGTATAATATCAGCAGAAACCTCTGGAGGTACGAAATGCGATATCCCTGTCTGGTCGTCGATCACGACGATACCGTCGTCAACAGCACGGCAACGGTGCATTATCCGAGCTTCTGCGAATTCATGGCGATCCATTACCCGAAGCTGCACTATACGCTTGAGGAGTATTTTCTGAAGAATTTTCACCCCGGCACGCTGGAGCTGTTCCGCGATGAGATCGGCATGGACGACGCCATGCTGCACGAGGAACACCGCTTCTGGGACGCCTACGTCCAGAATCATATCCCGCAGGCGTATGAGGGCATGCGGGAGATCCTATGGGCGCATAAGAACGCGGGCGGACTCCTGTGCGTCGTTTCCCATTCGCTGTCAAAGAACATTCGGCGCGATTATCTGGTAAACGGACTGCCGGAGCCGGATCTGGTTTTCGGCTGGGAAAGCCCCGTGGAGCAGCGCAAGCCGAGCGCGTACCCCCTGCAGAGGATCATGGAATTTTTCGGGCTGAGCAGAGATGACCTGCTCGTTCTGGACGACCTGAAACCGGGTTACGATATGGCGCACGCCGCAGGCATACGGTTTGCCGCGGCGGGCTGGGCGAACGATATCCCGGAGATCGAGGATTTCATGCGGCACAACTGCGATCTGTATTTCAAGACGGTTGCGGAGTTTGGGGCATTTTTGGCGGAATGCTGATAAAGCCTTGCAATCCTCCGCCGGATTTGATAGAATAAGGTGTCCGATTCTTCTTGGAAAGGCGTGTTGAAAATGGAGAAACGTATTGTCAAGATCGTTCTGACGGGCGGCCCTGCCGCAGGCAAGACGACGCTGACCAGCCAGATTTTGAAGCTGTTTAAGCAGGAGGACGGCTGGCGCGTCATCACGATCCCCGAAACGGCGACGGAGCTGATTACCGGCTTCGGCATCAAACCGTTCGACAACTGCATGTCAATGCTGGAATTCCAGGACTTCGTCATCGGCGACCAGCTCCATAAGGAAAAGCTGGCGCTGGACGCGGCGGAGATCGTCCCCGAGGATAAAGTCCTGATCGTCTATGACCGCGCTGTGATGGACGACAAAGCGTATATTTCCGACGAGGACTTTGTCAAGACAATCGCAAAATTCGACCTCACGGAGGCGGAGGTGCTGGCGCACTACGATCTGGTGCTCCATCTCGTTTCCTGTGCCAAGGGCGCGGAATTCGCCTACAATCTCGGCAACGCAGCGAGAACGGAGTCGCTGGAATACGCGAGAGAGATGGACGACCGGACGCTGCGCGCGTGGAGCGCCCATCCCAATCTCAAGATCATCGACAACTCCGTGAATTTTGCCGACAAGATCAAGCGCGCGCTGCAGGAGATATATCGCGCGGTCGGAGAGCCTGAGCCCATGCCGCAGAAGAAAAAATACCTGATCGCGATGCCGGATATGGAGCAGTTGACGAGTGCCTACAACGCCGCGACGCTGGACATGATGCAGACCTACCTGCGCAAGACCCAGCCGACTGTGGAGCGCCGCGTGCGTCAGCAGCGCAACGGCACGGAGTATCTCTATTTCTATACCGAAAAGCACCTCATGCCGGACGGCACGAAGTGGGATACCGAAAAGCCGATCTCCCAGAAGGAGTATATCCAGTATCTGATGGAGGGCGATCCTGCGCTGCATCAGGTACACAAGATCAAGTACCGCTTCACCTACCGCGATCAGCGGTTTGAGATCGACGTCTATCCCTTCAGTCAAGAGAAGGCGATCATGTTCCGCTACTCGGACAGCGACAGCGTGGAGCTGCCGCCGGAGATCACCGTCCTGCGCGACGTTTCCGGCGATCCGGAGTACAAAAACCGCCAGCTCGCGATCTCGCAGACGCTGTAATACGAAAAAACGAAAACGACGCCCCGCCGGCTGCTGTCGGCGGGGCGTCGCGTATTCTTTTATCGAACGAAGTTCGTGCGCAGCGGCGGCTCGTAGGTCGGCGCGGGAACGCCGGCACGCTTGCCTGCTTCGATGCAGTGCAGCAGCCACGCCATGTTCTCGCCGAGCGTGCGCATGGTCTGCATGCCCTCCTCGTCCTGCAGGACTTCCTCCGGCGTGTTGCCGTGCACCTGATTCCAATACTGCGAGGTGACGATCGGCATGGAATTGATACCGAAATACTTGTGCAGACGGTCGTAGGACGCGCTTGCGCCGCCTCTGCGGCAGGAAACGATCGCTGCGCCGGGCTTGCCGCGCAGCTTCGCGGCCGCGCAATAGAACAGACGGTCGAGGAAGGCGGTGGACTGACCGCTCGGACCGGCGTAGTAGACAGGCGCGCCGACAACGATCGCGTCGAATTCATCCAGCCGTGCGGCGAGAGCGTTCACGCCGTCGTCGAAGATACACGGCTTGCCGCTCTTGCAGGCGCGGCAGGCGATACAGCCGGCGACGGGTTTCGTGCCGATCTGAAAAATCTCGCTTTCGATGCCGTGCTTTTCGAGGGCTTTTGCGATTTCGTTCAAGGCGGTAAAGGTACAGCCGCGTGCGTTCGGGCTGCCGTTGAACAGTAAAACCTTCATAGTGTCCTCCTATCTGCGGCGAATGTCCTCGCCGACAAACTGCACCAGGCGGAACGTGCCGATGATGCGCGACGCGATCTGCGGATTGTAACGGTTTTCGATCTCATTGTCTGCGAGATTGGTCGAAATAATGGTGGCGCGGTTTTCCATCATGCGGGTGTTGAGCAGGTGATAGAGCGCGGAGGTCGTGAACTGCGTCGTCATCTCCGTTCCCAGGTCGTCGATGATCAGCAGGTCGCATTCGAGGTATTTGCGGGTCTTGTCGCGGTTTTCCTCCGCGTACGCGCCGAATTTCTCCGCTTCAAAGTCGGAAAACAGGCGGATCGCCGTCTCGTAGACGACGCTGTAGCCGCGATCGGCAACCTGACGGGCGATGCAGGCGGAAAGGAAGGTCTTGCCAAGACCCGTCGCGCCGGAAAACAGCAGGCTGCCGCTTCCTTCGCCGAAGTTCTGCGCATACCTGCGGCAGATATTGAAATTGGATTTCATGAGCTGGCGCGGCGAGGTGCCGAGCTTCGGATCATAGGCGTCGGGATAGACGTCCAGCCGAAAATTCTCGAAGGTCTCCTGACCGCTGCCGAGCAGAGAGGTCAGCTCTTTTTTCTGCTCCTGACGGCACAGCTCGCGCAGGCAGGTGCACATCTGCGAGCCGACGTAGCCGCTGCCGCCGCATTTGGCGCAGATCGGCGTTTCGTCGAGGAAGCTCTCTTCAAAATCTCCCGCTTCGAGAATCCAGTCCCGTTCGCACTGCAGGGCGAGATTCTTTTCCCGAATCTGAGCGATCGCCTGCGACGGGTCTTCGCCCTGCCGCAGAGCGGTCGCCATGAGCTGCGTCATGGTCAGCCGAAGCTCGCGGTCGATTTCCTCCAGTCGCGGATAACGGCGGTAGGCCTCGCGACGATGCGCGTCGTTCTCGCGCTCACGCTCCGTTTTTGCCTGCTCCAGACGCTCGCGCGCGCGCCGCAAAATCTGTTCACTGTATGCCATCTTCATCCTCCTGACCTTCGGCAAGCGCCTTCTGCACCGCTTTTTGCGCCAGAGGCGTCAGTTGATCGCCGTGACGCTGGTAGGCACCGTTTTTGCTTTTGGACTTCTGCGCCGGCGCAGTGTCGCCGACGGTGATCTCCTGCGGCGTGTGCAGATTCTTTTCGTGCCAGCTTTTCAGGATCGAATTCATATACGCCCAGCGCAGTCCGCCGGTGTTTTCACAGGTGCGTTCGTACGCCATTTTGATCGACGCGTCGGGGAACCCCATTTGAATCCAGCTCGCCAGATACTGTTCTTCCGAGGAGGTCAGGCGGCGCTGATCGATCTGCATTTGCAGGCGAAGCTGCTGAATGCGGGTATGTACCTGAAGCTGCGTCTGCACGTAGAAGCATGCGGCTTCCAGGGTGTCGATATTCTCATCTGCCCAGCGGTAGGCTTCCTTTTCGATCGTGTGCATGGAGGGGGGGCGGACGCCTCTGCGGCGGCTGCGCTCAACACAGTATGACAGCAAAAGCCCGATCACATCGGACGGCAGGCGCAGATACTCGGAAAAGCCGAGCAGCGTTTTGAGTTCTTCCGTGGAGACCGTGCGCCCGAGCATGCGCTGCGCTTCGCCGACCAGCTTCTTAAAGCCCGCGCTTCGCAGCGCACGGTTCAGATCGGCGTCGGAATAGACGGGGCGTTCAGGCTGGGGCTCCGGCTTGACCGCATTTTCCCACAGCCCGAGCTGACGCAGGCACTCCGTCGCGCCGACCATCTGCGGCACGGTGAAATGCAGCGCGTCCAGCGCGGTTTCGAGGGGCTGACCTGCCTTGCGGTACAGGTAGAGCGTCACCGCGTCCGGACAGCCGCAGGAAAGCAGCTTCCGCACTTCTTCAGTTGTCAGAGCAACGCCTTGCATGGTTGTTTCTCCCTTGTCGTTTTCGTAAGGAACATTATAGCATACGCGCCCTTGCGGGGCAAGCGATCCCGTATGCCGAAAATCATAGAATTTCGGCGGAGAATTTTGGCTTGCTCCCATATCTTGTGTGGGCGCGCAGGTCAGACCACAAAGCCGCCGTTGACCGGCAGGATCTGACCCGTGATATAGTCCGCATTCGCCAGATACAGCAGGGCGGAGGCGACGTCCTCCGGCGTGCCGTTTCTGCCGAGCGGAGTTTGCTCCGCCAGATCGGAGAGCGCTTCCTTGCCGACGCAGGCGGTCATGTCGGTCAGAATGACGCCGGGGGAGACGCAGTTGACGCGGATACCGGACGGCCCGAGCTCCTGCGCGAGCGCCTTGGTCAGCGCGATGACCGCGCCCTTGCTCGCGGAGTACGCCGCTTCGCAGGACGCGCCGACCTGCCCCCACATTGAAGCGACGTTCAGAATGCAGCCGGACTGCGCCTGCAGCATGGCAGGCAGAACGGCGTTGACGCAGCGGTAGATCCCGCCGACGTTGACGGAGAAAAGGCGCTCCCACTCGGCTTCCGTGATCTGGGAGATCAGGCCGTAGTGGGCGACGCCGGCGTTGTTGATCAGAACCTCGACCGGCGCAATCGAAGCGACTGCCTTGCGCACCGCCTCCGTATCGGTCACGTCGCAGCAGATCGCGTCTGCGCCGGTTTCGCCGGCGACGGCGCGCGCCTGCTCGTGGCATTTTTCATAGAAGAAGGTCACGCGGTATCCTGCCTGCGCGAAAGTGCGGACGGCGGCTGCGCCGATCCCGCGGCTGCCGCCGGTAATCAATACGTGTTTCATAATACTACCTCAATATTCTAAAAGTCCCTCCGGGGAGGGACTTTTTAACGCTTTCTGGATTTGGTGACGTGTTCGTACTGCCGGCTGCCGGACAGCTTGCTGTCGGACTCCGACATGAACTGCTTCAGCTTTTCTTCGAAGGTGAGTGGCGCTTTTTCCTTCGGCGCGGGCGGCTTTTCCTGCGCGCGCTTCACTGACAGCTTGATCCTGCCTGCCTCGTCCACGCCGATGATCTTGACGCGAACGGTCTGCCCCTCCGTCAAGTGCTTGCGGATGTCGCTGACAAATGAAGCGGAGACTTCGGAAATATGCACCATGCCGGTGCGGTTTTCCGGAAGCTGGATAAATGCGCCGTAACTCGTGATGGTTTTGACCTTGCCGTCTAATACAGTGCCGACTGTAAACTCCATATACGCCGTACGTTCCTCCGGTTATTTGCTGCGGTCAACGAAAATGATTTCGTCTTCAAACGCAAAATTCAGCTTTTCGCGAGCCGCGGCGATGACGGCTTCGTCGCTGCCGAGAGAATCCAGCTTGATCTGTGCGGCACGGTTGGCATGCTGCAATTCGGAAATCTCCTCAGACAACGCTGCGCCTTCGGCTTTCAGCGCGCTGATTCTCGGCTGGAGAGCAACGATCGTCACGATCGCGAAGACCATGACTGCCAGTATGATGAGCTTTGTAATGAGTGCGGATTGGCGCATCGTTGTTTCCCTCCTTCTTCGAAAGCGGCGACTTTCTCAGTCTATCCTTTATTGTAACCGATTTTTTCACGGTTGCAAAGAGTTTTTTTGCATTTTTTCTCATTTTTTCGAGAATTTTTCCGAATAATCGTCCGAACAGGCGCAGAGGAACCGTCAAAATGCGCCAAAATCGGATGCTGCACGCCAAAAACAGGCGGCTGAGTGTCAAAAACCAGACCGCCATGCCGACTGCCGTGCCGACGAGCATGAAGATCCGATATTCGCCGTTTCCCGCGTAGAGGGAAAAGGACAGACCGGAAATCAGAACGGTCAGCGCAAACCAGAAATCCAGGACAGCGGTCATTTGCCGAACGACGCGCCGCAGACCGCGCAGGATATCGTAGTGCAGACCGAGCGCAAATCCCAACGCCGCCGCCAGCAAAAACTGTCTGCCCTGCAGACCGAGCGGAAGCTCCATTTATCCAAACAGACGGCGGAAATAACCGCCTGCTTTCTGCGCTTCTTCGTAGGCGAGAGAATCTATGCTGCCGGTCACGGCGACGTCGCCGCCGTCGATGGACAGGGTTTTCAAATGCAGATCGCTTCCCCGGATAACCAAAACGCCGCGTGCTGTGTGCAGCACGACGGCGTTTTCATCAAAACTCTCTACCTCGCGCACGCCGCTGACGGACAGCTTTTCCCGATTATCCAGCCGCAGCTCATGCGGTTCGGCGCGATTGATTTCGTTTGCCATGCTCATCCCTCCGCTGTATATATACGGCGGAAAGAGGGCAATTATTACGGAACTTCGTTCGGATCGTACATTTTTGCGCCGAGCACCTCGGACAGCTCCACCAGACCTCGATGGAAACGGGGCGGCGGCAGGACGATGCCCGTAGCATGAAGCGGGAGCGCAGTCTTCTTCAAAGACAGGGAGAAGCTCACGACGGCGCCGCCGTTTTCGCCCGAGGTGACGGTCAGCGTGCCGTCGTGCAGACGCGCGATCTCGCGGGTGATCGAAAGACCGAGTCCGATCCCGCGACGCGAATCGCCGAGCTCCTGCCGGTTGAAGCGATCGAAGAGGGAAGAGAGCAGCTCCTGCGAAATGCCGCTCCCGCTGTCGCTGACGGTGATGAGAAGCAGATCGTCCTCCTTGCGCACGGAAAGCCGCACCGCGCCGCCCTTCGGCGTGTAGCTCAGGGCGTTGGCGAGCAGGTTATACAGCGCGCGCTGCAGTAGCTCCGTATCCGCGTCCGCGCTGATCGGCATAACGAGCGGGGTATATTCCAGCGTCCGGTCGGCGGAGCTGACAAGCGGCGCCGCCTCGTTGACGAAGCTTTCCAAAAACGCGCCCATATCGGTCGGCGCACGGCGCAGCGTCTTGCGGTGCAGCAGAAGCTCGCTGCCGTCCGACATCTGATTGCAAAGACGAATGAACTGATAAATGGACTGATTCAGACGCGCGGCGGCGTCTTCCGCGCCGGATGCGTCTCCGAGCCGCTCGAACAGCTCGTCCGCCGCACTGACCATTGCGTGCAGCGGCTTGCGCAGGGAAACGGACGCGCTGAACAGCGCGGAAGCGGAAGCTTCGTTGTCCGAAGCGCAGCGGTTGGCGACAAACAGGGTGCCGTCCTCTGCGGCACGGACGGAAGCGTCATAGGCTCTGCCGCCGAGCATCAGGGGGAGCATCAGCGTGCCGGTTCGATCCCAGTGCGAGAACAGCGTATCGCCGCCTTCCAGTAAGGAGCTCAACGCAGTGCCCTCCTCCAGAAGGGAACGCGCCGCGCCGTTGCACCAGCAAACGATGCCGTCACGAACGAAAAACGCCGGCTGAGAAAACAGCTCCAGTATTTGCTTCATCTGCTCCTGCATGCGCTCCACCTCCTTCGTAGTATCCGACGCTGCGTGGATTTTACGATGGGAAAATCTCCCGTGTCGAATCCGGTCGTTTTCTCGTCTCTATTCTAACTGAAAAATTCGAAAAACGCAAGTAGAAAGAAAATTGTTCTGCAATTTACGGTTGCCGTGCGGGGAAAGCTGTGGTATAATTAAAGTTCAAAAACAACGCGGAGGCGGACTATGCGAGACACCATCTTAGTCAAGGGCGCAAGAGAGAATAACTTAAAAAACGTCGACGTGGAGATCCCGCGCAATTCGCTGTGCGTGTTCACGGGACTGTCCGGCTCGGGAAAGTCCTCCCTTGCCTTCGACACGATCTACGCGGAGGGCAGGAGACGCTACGTGGAGTCACTGTCCGCCTACGTCCGCCAGTTTCTCGGGCAGATGGACAAGCCGGACGTGGACGTGATCGAGGGCTTATCTCCCGCAATCTCCATCGACCAGAAAACGACGTCCCGAAATCCGCGCTCCACGGTCGGCACGGTCACGGAGATCTATGACTATCTCCGCCTGCTCTGGGCGCGGGTCGGTGTGCCGCACTGCCCGAAATGCGGCAAAGAGATTCGCCGCCAGAGTATCGACCAAATCGTTGACAAGGTGCTTTTGATGCCGGAGGGTACGCGCTTTCAGGTGCTTTCTCCGGTCATTCGCGGCAAGAAGGGCGAGCATACGAAGGTCTTTGAGGACGCGCGCAGAGGCGGCTTTGCCAGAGTGCGCGTGGACGGCAGCATTTACGATCTGAACGAAGAGATCGTGCTGGACAAGAACAAGAAGCACAAGATCGAGCTCGTGGTCGACCGACTGGTACTGCGCGGCGATATTACCCGCAGACTGACCGACAGCATCGAGACCGCCCTGTCCCACGCGGACGGACTGGCGATCATTCAGCGGCCCGACACGGGCGAGGAAACGCTCTTTTCCCGCAACTACGCCTGCGAGGACTGCGGAATCTCCATGCCGGAGCTTTCGCCGCGGCTGTTTTCGTTCAACAATCCCATGGGCGCCTGCCCGACCTGCTCGGGACTCGGCTACCGCCTCGTCGTCGATCCCGCGCTGATCATCCCCGACCCCTCGCTTTCGATCTACGACGGCGGCATTCAGGCAAGCGGTTGGGGCAATATCCGCAACGACTCGATTTCGCGGATGTATTTTGAGGCGCTGGCGCTCAAGTATCATTTCGATCTTCACACGCCCATCGAGCAGCTTCCGGAGGATGCGCTGCAGGTCATCCTATACGGCACGAATGGCGAAAAGCTGCACCTGCACTATGAGCGCGGCAACGGACGCGGCACGCTGGAGCAGGCGTTTGAAGGCATCGTGCCAAATATCGAGCGGCGCGTCCGGGAGACGCAGTCCGACGCGATGCGCAAGGAGCTGGAGGAGTACATGGCGACTTCTCCCTGCCCGACCTGCGGCGGCGAGCGCCTGTCGGAGATCGCAAGAGCGGTTACGGTCGGCGGCCTGTCCATTACGAACTTCTGCGACCTTCCGGTCAAGCAGGAACTGGAATTTTTGGATCAATTGAAGCTGGAAGGCGCGAGCGCGGTGATCGCCGACCAGATCCTGCGCGAGATCCGTGCCAGACTGGGCTTCCTTCGAAGCGTCGGTCTGCAGTATCTGACTCTGTCGCGTTCGGCGGGCACGCTGTCCGGCGGCGAAGCGCAGCGCATCCGGCTCGCCACGCAGATCGGCTCGTCTCTGATGGGCGTGCTGTATATCCTCGACGAGCCGAGCATCGGTCTGCACCAGCGCGACAACGACAAGCTGCTTGACACGCTGCGCCGCCTGCGCGATCTGGGCAATACGCTGATCGTCGTCGAGCACGACGAGGACACGATGCGCGCGGCGGACTATATCGTGGACGTCGGCCCCGGCGCGGGCATCCACGGCGGCGAGATCGTCGCGGCGGGCACGCTGGAGGACGTCATCCGCACGCCCGAAAGCCTGACCGGTCAGTATCTGTCCGGCGCGAGGAGGATCCCCGTACCGGCCAGCCGCCGGACGGGGAGCGGGAAAGCCCTCTGCGCCTGCGGCTGCAAAGAAAACAACCTCGCAGACATCGACGTTTCCGTCCCACTCGGGACGTTCACCTGCGTGACGGGCGTTTCCGGCTCCGGCAAGTCGTCGCTCGTCAATGAGATCATTGCGAAAAAGCTGGCAGGCGCTCTCAATCACGCCAAGGTGCGACCCGGCAGATTCGATCACATGGAGGGACTTGAAAACCTGGATAAGGTCATCGTGATCGACCAGAGCCCGATCGGGCGCACGCCGCGTTCCAATCCTGCGACCTATACGGGTCTGTTTTCCGATATCCGCGACCTCTTCGCCTCAACTGCCGCAGCGAAGGAGCGCGGCTTCAGCTCCGGTCGTTTTTCGTTCAACGTCAAGGGCGGCCGCTGCGAGGCGTGCTGCGGCGACGGACTGGTAAAGATCGAAATGCACTTCCTGCCGGACGTGTACGTGCCGTGCGAGGTCTGTCACGGAAAGCGCTATAACCGCGAAACGCTGGAGATCCTGTACCGCGGCAAGACGATCTCAGACGTGCTGGAAATGACGGCGGACGAAGCCCTCGAATTCTTCGAGCATCAGCCGCGGCTGCGCGACAAGATCGGCGCGATGGTGCAGGTCGGGCTCGGCTATATCAAGCTCGGGCAGAGCTCTACGACGCTCTCCGGCGGCGAAGCGCAGCGCGTCAAACTCGCGACGGAGCTGTCGCGTCCCGCGACCGGCAGAACCCTCTATATTCTCGACGAGCCGACGACGGGCCTGCACATGTACGACGTGCAGAAGCTGCTGGACGTTTTGCAGAAGCTGGTCGACGCGGGCAATACCGTCCTCGTGATCGAGCATAACCTCGACGTCATCAAGAGCGCGGACTACCTGATCGACCTTGGCCCGGAGGGCGGTGACGGCGGCGGTCAGATCGTTGCGACCGGAACGCCGGAAGAGGTCGCCGCGTGCGCGCAATCCTTCACGGGACAATATCTCAAAAGGGTACTGCAGGAGGGCTGACTATGGGAAACACACAGCGAAAACGCAAGAATCTCCCGCGCACGCCCGACGCGCTGACGGATGCGGAGCTGCTGGCGCTGCTTCTGCAGTTTACGCGGGAGGACGCGCAGACGTATGCGGAAAAGATCCTCGAACAGTTTCCGAGCATTGCGGACGTGCTGGAAGCGGAAAAGCAAGACCTTGCTCAGGTGGAGGGAATGGACGACGATACGGTACTGCTGCTGCGCCTTGTGCCGGAACTGCACCGCCGCTATTTTCTCTCCCGCTCGCGGGCGGAGACTCGCCTGACCGACAGCCACGATTACGGCAGTTATCTGCTTCCGTATTTCTACGGCGCGCGTGACGAGCTGGTCTATCTCCTTTTGCTCGACGGCGCGGGGCGGGTCATCAATTGCCGCCTGCTCGACAAGGGCTCGGTCAGCTCCGCCAACGTGCCGATCCGCAAGCTTGTGCAGGAGGCGCTGACGGCAAACGCGGCGGCGGTCGTGCTGGCGCACAATCATCCCGCGGGGATCGCGCTGCCGTCCAAGGAGGACGTGGAGATCACGCTGCGCCTGCGCGAGGCGCTGGAGGTCATGGACGTCGTCCTGCTCGATCATATCGTGGTCGCGGACGACGATTTCGTCTCCATGCGCGACAGCGGCTATCTGCGCAGATATTAAAAAGCAGGGTGCAAAACGCACATGCACCTGGTAAGATGAAAGTAGACACTAAAAGAGTGCCTACTTTCATTTTTTTGTTGTAGAATTAGAGAAGAGAGGAGATGAAAACATGAGCAAGAAAGGGCAAGCACACCGGAAATGGAGCAAAGAGGATAAACTGAAAATCATACGACTACATTTGGACGACCATGTATC
>JAFROD010000059.1 GCA_017429835.1 Oscillospiraceae bacterium | reverse complement strand
GCGGCACGCCGCGCGGCGCCGGCGCGATGCCGCCGAGCTGGAACTTGCCCAGCGTCTTGTTGTATGCCGCCATCTCACGCTCGCCCTGCAGGACGTGGATCTCCACGGAGGTCTGTCCGTCCGCGGCGGTGGAGAAGATCTGGCTCTTCTTGGTCGGGATGGTCGTGTTGCGGTCGATCAGACGGGTGAACACGCCGCCCATCGTCTCCAGGCCCAGCGACAGCGGGGTGACGTCCAGCAGCAGCAGGCCCTTGACGTCGTCGCCCAGCACGCCGCCCTGGATCGCGGCGCCGACGGCCACGCACTCGTCGGGGTTGATGCCCTTGAAGCCTTCCTTGCCGGTAATGCCCTTGACCGCGTCCTGCACGGCAGGGATTCTCGTCGAACCGCCGACCAGCAGGACCTTGCTGATGTCGCTCGCCTTCACGCCGGCGTCCGCCATCGCCTGACGGACGGGCCCCATGGTCGCTTCGACCAGGTGGGCGGTCAGCTCGTTGAACTTCGCGCGCGTCAGCGTCACGTCCAGGTGCTTCGGGCCGTTCGCGTCGGCGGTGATATACGGCAGGTTGATCGCCGTGCTGGTCACGCCGGACAGCTCGATCTTCGCCTTTTCCGCGGCTTCCTTCAGACGCTGCATCGCGCCCTTGTCGTTCGACAGGTCGATGCCCTCGGTCTTCTTGAACTCCGCGACGAGGTAATCCATGATGCACTTGTCGAAATCGTCGCCGCCGAGGTGGGTATTGCCGTTGGTGGCAAGGACTTCGATGATGCCGTCGCCGAGATCGAGGATGGACACGTCGAACGTGCCGCCGCCGAGGTCGTAGACCATGATCTTCTGCTCTTCTTCCTTATCCACGCCGTAGGCGAGCGCGGCGGCAGTCGGCTCGTTGATGATACGCTTGACGTCGAGTCCCGCGATCTTGCCGGCGTCCTTCGTCGCCTGACGCTGGGAGTCGGTGAAGTACGCAGGGACGGTGATGACCGCCTCGGTGACCTTCTGCCCCAGATACGCTTCGGCGTCCGCCTTCAGCTTCTGGAGGATCATCGCGGAGATCTCCTGCGGGGTGTACTTCTTTGCGTCGATCGTGACGCGGTAGTCCGAGCCCATGTGGCGCTTGATGGACGAGATCGTGCGGTCGGCGTTCGTGACTGCCTGACGCTTTGCGATCTGACCGATCATACGCTCTCCGGTCTTGGAGAACGCCACGACGGACGGGGTGGTGCGATTGCCTTCCGCGTTGGCAATGACGACGGGCTCGCCGCCCTCCATGACTGCCACGCAGGAATTGGTGGTGCCGAGATCAATACCGATAATTTTTCCCATGATAAGTTCCTCCTATATAAACCTAATTTTTTACAAAGTTAGTTGGCGACCTTGACCATCGCAAAGCGGATGACCTTTTCGCCGAGGGTGAAGCCGGTCTGGAAGACCTCCGCGACCGTGTTTTCGCCCAGGCTTTCGTCGTCAACGTGCATGACGGCGTTGTGTTTTTCGGGGTCAAAGGGCTCGCCCGCCGCCCCGAAGGGTTTTATGCCGACGCTTTCCATGATCTTGGTCAGCTCGGTCATCGTCATTTCCACGCCTTTTTTAAAGGCTTCGTCGGCGGTCTCGTTTTTCAGCGCCCGCTGCAGATTGTCGTAGACGGGCAGAAATTTCTTCGCCGTATCCGCCACGGCGTCGCGGTAGATCGCGCCCTTTTCGCGTTGGGAGCGCTTGCGGTAATTGTCGTATTCGGCGGCAAGCCGCAAATACTGGTCGTGCTCCTGCGCCTGCGCCTGCTGCGCTTTTTCCAGCTCAGTCGGCTCTTTGACCGTCTCTTTTTCTTTTCCGGCTTCCTCTCTGACCTCCTCGGTCTGTTCGGGAGCCTCCTGTTTCTTCTTGTTCAAGGCTTATTCCTCCTTCTTCGCCTCGGGCAGCTCGTTCTTTCCGAACATTCTGCCTAAGCCTTCGGCAAAGTAGCTTAATCTTGCGGTGATCTGCGCGTAATCCATGCGCTGCGGCCCGACCACGCCGATCATGCCCTGCATGCCCTCGCCGATGTCGAAGCGCGTCACGACGACGGAGGTGTTTTTCAGCTCCTGCGCGACGTTCTCCGGCCCGACCAGAATCTGCATCGGACTGTTCGGGTCGAGCTTGGCGGGCAGATTGGAGATCGTGTCCTCGTCCAGTGCGCTCAGGACCTCCTGCGCGCGGGTCAAGTCCTGATACTCCGGCTGCCCCAGCAGGCGGTTCTGACCGGTCAGATAGACCTCCGCGCGGCGGCAGCTCTCCAGAACGTGCGTCGCAAAGTCCACGGCGATCGGCACCAGTCCGGCAGCCGCGCCCGCGCTTCTCGTCACGCGGTCGATGAGCTCCGGCGTGAACTGCTCGACGGGAATCTCCGTCAGGCTGGCGTTCAGCACCGCGCTCAACAGCTTCAGGTCTTGCTCCGTAATGCTCAGCGGCAGCTTGATCAGCTTGTTCTTGACCGTCTCGTCCGTGGTCATCACGACCAGGATGAAGCTCGCCTCGCCTGCGGGCAGGACCTCGAAGCGGCGCACCTTTACGCTGTCGGTGTGCGCGGTCATCGCGTACGCCGGCAGGTTCGTGAGCTGGGAGACCAGCTTGCCGACCTTGCTCATCGCGCGGTCGAATTCCTGCATACGAAGCTCCATCGCCTGATTGATCGACTGTGTTTCGTCAACGCTCAGGCGGTAGTCCTGCATGAGCCGGTCGATGTAAAAGCGGTAGCCTGCGGGGCTGGGGATACGGCCGGCAGAGGTGTGCGGCTGCTCCAGATAGCCCAGATTCGTCAGCTCCGCCATCTCGTTGCGGATGGTCGCGGAGGAAAAGTCCACGTCCGGCATCGCCGCGATGGTCTTCGAGCCGACCGGCTCGGCGGTGCGGATATATAAGTCAACGATCGCTTTGAGGATCTTCTGTTTGCGTTCGGACATCTCCACAGACATCGTTCTTTCCTCCGTTTCGGCTTGGTTTGCACGCCTTTAGCACTCATTGTCCCCGAGTGCTAGGCCAATGATACACCCCGTTAGCACTTTTGTCAATAGGTTGCTAAAACTTTTTTGTGAATATTTTGTAACCTTTTGCCGGCGTCCGTTCTGCGCGATTTTCCCGTGCGCGCAAAGACCCGGACGGGAGCGCCTTCTCCTCGAGGAAAGGGCTTTGACGTACCGCATTCCGCATTCTCTGTCCCCCGTATCCTGGCTGTCCGCTGCCCGCCGACAACCGTCCGCATTTCCGTGTTTTTTCTCTTTGCAAGCGGGAAATTATATGATATAATGTTTCCATACTATGATATAAGGATAGTTTTCGGCTTAAAGGTATCTGCTATGACCGATCTGAACCACATTCGCAATTTTTCCATCATCGCGCACATCGACCACGGCAAGTCCACGCTGGCAGACCGTCTGCTCGAGGAGTGCAACACGATCGACAAGCGCGAGATGGAAGACCAGATCCTGGACTCCATGGAGCTGGAGCGGGAGCGCGGCATCACCATCAAGGCGCGCGCCGTCAAGCTGGATTACACCGCCGACGACGGCGAAAAATACGTGCTGAACCTGATTGACACCCCGGGTCACGTGGACTTCAACTACGAGGTCTCTCGTTCCCTCGCCGCCTGCGAGGGCGCGGTGCTGGTCGTGGACGCCTCGCAGGGCATCGAGGCGCAGACGCTTGCCAACACCTACCTCGCGGTGGACGCGGGGCTGGAGGTCGTGCCGGTCGTCAACAAGATCGACCTGCCCGCCGCAAGACCGCTCGAGGTCAAGCATGAGATCGAGGACGTCATCGGCATTCCCGCCCTCGACGCGCCGGAGATCTCGGCGAAGAACGGCGTCAATATCCGCTCCGTGCTGGAAGCGGTGGTCGCGGGCGTGCCCGCGCCGCAGGGCGACCGCAACGCGCCCCTGCAGGCGCTGATCTTCGACAGCCAGTACGACTCCTACCGCGGCGTCATCGTGTATCTTCGCGTCAAGAACGGCGTGCTGCGTCCGGGCATGGACGTCAAGATGATGGCGACCGGCGCGCAGTACAAGGTCGTCGAGGTCGGTACCCTCTCGCCGCGCGGTATGAATCCCGTGGACGAGCTCGGCGCGGGCGAGGTCGGCTATCTGACCGCCTCGATCAAGACCGTTGCGGACACCCGCGTGGGCGACACCGTGACGGGCGCGGAGCGTCCGTGCGCCGAGCCGCTGCCCGGCTACAAGGCGGTGCAGCCGATGGTCTACTCGGGCGTCTACCCCGCCGACGGCAGCAAGTACGGCGATCTGCGGGACGCTTTGGAAAAATTAAAGCTCAACGACGCCTCTATGTCCTACGTGCAGGAGAATTCGATCGCCCTCGGCTTCGGCTTCCGCTGCGGCTTCCTCGGCCTGCTGCACATGGAGATCATCATGGAGCGCCTCGAGCGCGAATACAACCTCGACCTCATCACCACCGCGCCGAACGTCGTCTATCGCGTGACGAAGACGAACGGCGAGGTCGTGGAGATCTATACCCCGCTCAACTACCCCGATCCGGCGGATATTCAGTCCTGCGAGGAGCCCTTCGTGCGCGCGAGCATCATCACGCCGCCCGAATACGTGGGCAACATCATGGATCTGTGCCAGCAGCGCCGCGGCGAATACCGCGACATGACCTACCTCGACGAAAGCCGCGTGGAGCTGCGCTATTTCATGCCGCTCAACGAGATCATCTACGATTTCTTCGACGCGCTCAAGTCCCGCACCCGCGGCTACGGCTCTCTGGACTACGAAATGGACGGCTACCGCGAAAGCAAGCTCGTTAAGCTCGATATCCTGCTCAACGGCGAGATCGTGGACGCCCTGTCCTTTATCCTGTTCTCCGACAACGCCTACGCGCGGGCGCGGAAGATCTGCGAGAAGCTCAAGGAGAACATTCCGCGCCAGATGTTTGAAATCCCCGTGCAGGCGGCGATCGGCGGCAAGATCATTGCCCGTGAGACGATCAAGGCGCTGCGCAAGGACGTGCTCGCCAAGTGCTACGGC
>JAFROD010000014.1 GCA_017429835.1 Oscillospiraceae bacterium | reverse complement strand
TTTTCTCCTTGTCTGTTGTGTTTGTGTGCTTCGTACTTATCTGTTTGGCATTTGCCGGCTTGCGCTTGTCAATTATATGTCCGCCAGTTCTGCGTTTTCCCGTTCTGTGCTTGCCTGTTTGTGATACACCTTGCCATAGTCGAAATAAAAGAATAATCCGAACCCGTTTCTCAATGGAAACAAGTTCGGATTATTTGCGCGTGGTGACCCGTACGGGACTCGAACCCATGTTACCGCCGTGAAAGGGCGGTGTCTTAACCACTTGACCAACGGGCCTGGTAGCGGCAATCTGACTCGAACAGATGACACTCCGGGTATGAACCGAATGCTCTACCAACTGAGCTATGCCGCCATTTCTGCCGCCGAAACAGCAAGTGAATTATATAGGAAGATACTTCGTTTGTCAAGTACTTTTCTCGGAATTATACGAAAAAATACACATTCGTCTGAAAAAGCTGTTTTCCGGGCATACTCCCTTTGACTTTACGGGAGGGATCGTTATGAAAACCAAGGCGTACACCGCTTGGAAGGAGGCGGTGATCTTCTATCTGGGCGGAATGTTCTACTGCCTGACGGAGCTTTTGTGGCGCGGCTGGACGCACGGGAGCATGTTCCTGCTCGGCGGGCTGTGCTTCTATCTGGTCGGCGGGCTGGATCGGCGCTTCCATATCAGCGTTCTGACGCAGATCGTCCTCGGCGCGCTGATCGTCACATTCTTTGAGTTCTGGACCGGCATGCTTGTCAACCGCGTGATGCATCTGGGCGTTTGGGACTATTCGCACCTGAAATTCAACCTCATGGGACAGATTTCCCTGCCGTTCACGCTGCTGTGGATGCCGCTGTGCCTGATCGCGATTTTCTGCGAAAATTATCTGCGGCACGCGCTCTTTGACGAGCCCATGCCGCAGATACGGTGGGTAGTATAACAGACTTGCCGCAAGGGGTACGCGGCAAATCACTCCGCTTCTTCGGCGACTGTTTCTTCCGCTTCCTCGGTGACTGCCGCTTCCTTTTGGGCTTCCCCGGTTTCCGGTTCCGGCAGGGGGGCGTCGGTCAGGAGCAGGCACGCGCTGCAGGTCGCCATGGCGAGCAGAAGCGAAGCGTTGATCACCGTGTTGCTTAGCACGCCGGCGTGCAGCGTGTCTGCGGCGGTGAAGGCGCAGAACGCGGTGGCGCTCAGCGTCCAGAACAGACACATCCGCAGATGGCCGCGGTCAAAGCTGAAGCCCGCGAGCTGGAAGCAGCCGAGCATGCAGCAGATCGCCGCGAGAAGCTGGAAGGCGTAGTCGTGAATGGACGGATCGGTGTTCCAGACCTGGAAGCAGACGATCAGCCGAACGATCAGATAGAGACTGGCGATCATAAACAGTAGGGGAGAAGGCTTTTTGCCCATGATCCGCAGGACCGCGAAACCGGCGAAGCAAATCGCGCTGACGACGCCGAGCGGCGGCAGGAGCGCGGCAAACGCTTTGGAGACCTCGGGCGACTGGGTAACGACCACGTTGGCGCTGCCGCTGCGCCAGAGAATGACGTTGCCGACGATCAAGCCGGCCGCGCTCAACAGCAACAGAAGATTGGGAACGATGGCAGCGGGGAAGACCTGCTGCCAGCTCTCTTTTTTCGGGAGCGGGTAGAGAAACGCAATCAGACCGACGAAGAGAATGCCTGCCAGTACGGTCAGCAGAACGTGAAGCGTGCTGCCTTCTGCCAGGCTGCCGTCCGACATCAGCTCGGTCGCAAGCTGCTGACGGCGGATCAGAAAGCCGGCGGCTGCCGCGCAGAAGGTCAGCGCGAGCACGAGCCAGCGAGATGCATTTTTCATACGAATTCCCCTCCGTTCTTTCAGATGATTATAACACAAGCAACGGCAAATTAACATAGTATGGCAAAAAAATTTTGTCAGGAAGCGGAAATCACCGCGTTTTTTCGCAAAAAGTTTCCGAAACCACTTGCAATTCGGATTTTTGGGTGGTATAATATGGACAATCAATAGTAAAGCTTACTAAAGAGAGGGTCGCCCCTCTCTTTCTTCTTGCATTGAGGAGTTGAAGCCATGAAAATAACCGATCAAGTATGGCAGTTTGCCGAGCCCTTGGTTAAGGAAAACGGCTGTTCTCTCTGGGACGTTGAATACGTCCGCGAGGGCGGCGAATGGTTCCTGCGTCTTTACATTGACAAAGAAGGCGGCGTGGACATCGACGACTGCGAGCGGGTGTCCCGCGCGGTCGATCCCGTGCTGGACGAAAAAGACCCGATCCCCGAAAGCTACCGCTTTGAGGTCTGCTCGGCGGGACTGGAACGGGCGCTCAAGCGTCCGTCGGACTTTGCGCAGTTCATGGGCGCGCCGGTGCTGGTCAAGCTCTATCAGCCGAGGAACGGCAGAAAAGAATTTGCCGGAACGCTGACGGGCTATGAAGACGGCAGGGTGACCGTGGACGTGAACGGCAGCGAGTTTACTTTTGAAAAGACCGAAGTCGCGCTGGTACGCCTGCGCGTGGAATTCTGACAGAAGATTTTTAAGGAGAAAAACTATGAATTCTGAGATTTTTGGAGCGCTGCGCCAGCTCGAAAAAGAGCGCGGCATTCCGGTAGACTACATGGTAGACCGCATTACGCAGGCGCTGGTCGCGGCGTATAAGAAGGACAAGGACGGCTACACCGACAACGTTTTCGTCGAGTTGAACGAGAACAAGCTCCTGATGTACGCGCAGAAGGAGGTCGTGGAGGAGGTCGTTTCTCCCGCAACGGAGATCACCCTTGACGCCGCGAAGAAGATCAGCAAGCGCGCAAAGCTCGGCGACATCGTGAACGTCGAGATCCAGACCAAGAACTTCGGCCGCATCGCCGCGCAGACCGCGAAGCAGGTCATCATTCAGGGCATCCGCGAGGCGGAGCGCGGCATGGTCTTCGAATCCTTCTCCTCCAAGGAGCATGAGATCCTGACCGGCACGGTGCTGCGCATCGACAACAACGGCGACATGACCATTCAGGTCGGTCAGGGCACGGATCGCACCGAGGCGCTTCTGGCGGTCGGCGAGCAAGTGCCCGGCGAGCGTTTCACCGAGGGCGACCTGATCCGCGTCTACGTCGTCGAGGTTCGCCGCAGCAACCGCGGCCCGCAGGTGCTCGTTTCCCGCACGCACCCCGCGCTCGTCAAGCGTCTGTTCGAGCTGGAAGTGCCGGAGATCGAATCCGGCGCGGTGGAGATCCGCTCCATCGCCCGTGAGCCCGGCTCGCGCACCAAGATCGCCGTCCACGCGGCGGAGGAGAACATCGATCCGGTCGGCGCCTGCGTCGGCGCGCGCGGCGCCCGTGTCGGCGCTGTGGTCGACGAGCTGCAGGGCGAGAAGATGGACATCGTCGTCTGGTCGGACGACATCTGCGAATTCGTCGCTTCCGCGCTGAGTCCGGCGGACGTCATCTCCGTCACCCAGCTTTCCGGCGCGAAAGCCTGCCGCGTGATCGTCCCCGACGATCAGCTCTCGCTTGCCATCGGCAAGGAGGGACAGAACGCCCGTCTGGCGGCGCGTCTGACCGGCTGCAAGATCGACATCAAGCCCGCTTCGCAGGCGGACGCGATCGAAGAATAAACGACAATCCGCTGCAAAGGAGGGAGAATCGTGCCGAAGAAAATACCGATGCGGCAATGCCTCGGCTGCCGCGAGATGAAACCGAAGCGGGAGCTGCTGCGCGTCGTGCGCAGCCCGGAGGGCGCGATCGCCCTTGACCTGCACGGCAAGGCGTCCGGCCGCGGCGCTTACGTCTGCCGCAATACGGAATGCCTGAAAAAAGCGATCCGCTCGAAGGCGATTGCACGCGCCTTCGATACGGAGATTCCGCAGGAGATCTATGACGCCCTGCTGGCGGAAATGGAGGCGGAAACGAATGGAACGAGATAAGAGCCTCGGCCTGCTGTCGATCGCGAAGAAGGGCGGCAACATCGTCCTCGGCGAGGAGCAGGTCGGCGCAGTGGCAAGAGCGGGACGGGCAAGACTGATCCTGCTGGCGGCGGACGCGGGGGATCATACCTTCCGCAGAGCAAAGAGCTTCGTCGCCGGAACGCCGCAGCCCATGCTGCAGCTCAGCTATGACAAGGACACGCTGGGCGACGCTTTGGGTACGACGGTCTGCGCGATCGCGGCGATCACCGACGTCCGGCTGGCGCAGGCGTTCGTCAAGACGCTGGGCGAGCCGGAGAAGTACGCCGGACTGCTCGCGGATCTGGACGTTCGGGTGCAGCGCGTGGAAAAACGCCGCGCGGAGGAAAAGAAGCACCAATACAACGTCCGTCATGGGAAAAAGTAATGGAGGTGGCTATATGAGTTTAGTGAAGTATAGAGTCAAAGAGGTCGCGGCGGATTTCGGCATGCAGCCGAAGCAGGTCGCGGAGATCATCGGGATCTATTTTGACAAGCCGAAGAGCAACACGCAGGTGCTGACGGACGAGCAGCTCAACGTCGTGTTTGACCATATCACGCAGCATCACCAGATCGAGTCGATCGCGGAGGTGTTCGCGGTAGAGCCGGCGCCGAAGAAGGAAGCGCCGAAGAAGGAAGAAAAGCCGAAGACGGAGGACAAGAAGCCTGCCGACGGCAAGGCGGAAGCAAAGCCTGAAAAGCCGAAGGAGGAGCAGCGCAAGCGCGAGCGCCGCGTGGTTGACACCAAGGCGGTCACGGTCAACGCTGACCGCTTCGACGACCGCGTGGACAATCTCGTCTCCGAGCGTGTGCAGAACTATTCCGGCGGCAAGCAGAAGATCGGCAACAAGGGCAAGAACAAGGGCAAGGACAAGAAAGCTCCGATGGGCAACAAGCGCCGCAACGAGGAGCAGGAGAAGATGCGCCGTCTGCAGCTCGAGATCATCAAGAAGACCCCGCTGACGGTCAAGATCCCCGACGAGATCACGGTCGGCGAGCTGGCTTCCCGCATGAAGAAGACCGCGACCGAGCTGATCAAGGTACTGCTCAAGAACGGCGTCATGGCGTCGATCAATCAAAACATCGACTTTGACACCGCCGAATTCGTCGCGACCGAGCTCGGCTGCAAGGTCGAGCGCGAGATCGTCGTGACGATCGAGGAACGTCTGATCGACGACCACGTCGATACCGAGGACGAGCTGGTCGGCAGAAGCCCGGTCGTCGTCGTCATGGGTCACGTCGACCACGGCAAGACGAGCCTGCTCGACGCCGTGCGAAAGACGAACGTCGTCTCCGGCGAGGCCGGCGGCATCACCCAGCACATCGGCGCCTATACCGTTTCGATCAACGGCAATCCGATCACCTTCCTGGATACCCCGGGTCACGCCGCCTTTACCTCCATGCGTGCGCGCGGCGCGATGTGTACGGATATCGCCATTCTGGTCGTGGCGGCGGACGACGGCGTCATGCCCCAGACCATCGAAGCAATCAACCACGCGAAGGCAGCGGGCATTCCGATCATCGTCGCGGTCAACAAGATGGATAAGCCGGGCGCGAATCCCGACCGTATCCTCACCCAGCTCACCGAGCACGACCTCGTCCCGTCCGAATGGGGCGGCGACACCGAGGTCTGCCGCATCTCCGCCAAGAGCGGCGAGGGCATCGACGAGCTGCTCGAGACCGTCATTATGACGGCGGAGCTCGCCAACCTCCGCGCGAATCCCAACCGCGCCGCCAAGGGCACGGTCATCGAGTCCCGTCTGGATAAAAACCGCGGCCCGATCGCGACCCTGCTCGTGCAGAACGGCACCCTGCGCAAGGGCGACCTCATCATCGCCGGTACGGCAGTCGGCCGCGTCCGTGTGATGACCGACGACAAGGGCAGAACGATCGCCGAAGCCGGCCCGTCCATCCCCGTCGAGATCACCGGTCTTGCGGAAACGCCCGCGCCCGGCGACGAATTCAACGCCGTCGAGGACGAGCGCATGGCGCGTCAGCTCGTCGAGCAGAGAAAGCAGGCGGAAAAGGACGCCGCCGCGAAGGTCGCGAGCAAGGTCACGCTGGATAACCTCTTTGCCAAGATGCAGGAGGGCGAGATGAAGGAGCTGAATCTGATCGTCAAGGCGGACGTCCAGGGCTCTGCGGAGGCTGTCAAGGCAAGCCTCGAAAAGATCAGCAACGAGGAAGTCCGCGTCCGCGTCATTCACGCCGCGGTCGGCGCGATCAACGAGTCCGATATTCTGCTCGCTTCCACCGCCAACGCCATCGTCGTCGGCTTCAACGTCCGTCCGGACCCCGCAGCCGCGGCTTCTGCGAAGCGCGACAACGTCGATCTGCGCATGTACCGCGTCATCTACGACGCGATCGACGAGATCGAGGCGGCGATGAAGGGCATGCTCGCTCCGAAGTACCGCGAGGCGGTCATCGGTCACGCCGAGGTGCGCCAGACCTACAAGGTCTCCGCGATCGGCACGATCGCCGGCTGCTACGTCAAGGACGGCAAGATCACCCGCGACGCGCAGGTGCGCGTCCTGCGTGACAATATCGTCATTTACGAGGGCGTCATCGGCTCCCTGCAGCGGTTCAAGGACGCCGTCAAGGAGGTCGCCGCCAACTACGAGTGCGGCATTTCCATCGAGAAATTCAACGACATCAAGGAAGGCGACGTCTTCGAATGCTTCGTCATGGAGGAGATCCCCCGCTGACCTGACATAAGTGGGAGCGTAGTGCTCCCACTTTTTCAAAAGGAGAAACACTATGGCATCGAACCGAATCGGACGCATCAACGAGGAGATCCAGCGCGAGCTTTCCGATCTGCTGCGCGCGCTGAAGGACCCCCGCGTCCACAAGACCATGCTTTCCATCACCCGCGTGGAAACGACGCCCGACCTGCGCTACGCGAAGGTCTACGTCTCCATGCTGGACAAGGAAGCGACCAAGGAAACGCTTGCCGGCTTGAAGTCCTCGGCGGGCTACCTGCGCCGCGAGCTGGGAAAGAACCTTCAGCTTCGCTACACGCCGGAGCTGCAATGGCAGGCGGACGACTCCATCACCCACGGCGCCCATATCCTCGACATCCTCTCCAAGCTGGATATTCCGGAGGACAGCGACGATGAAACAGCGGACAATACCTGAGATCGCGGCGTATCTGCTGCAAAACGATAATTATATTATGTTAACTCACCGCCGCCCGGACGGAGATACTGTCGGCTGCGCGGCGGCGCTGTGCGGCGGATTGCGCGCCCTCGGAAAAAGAGCGGAAGTCTGGGAAAATCCGCAGTTTACGGAGAAATATCGCCCGTATCTGGACGGACTGACGACGGAAACGATCCCGGACGACGCGATCCTCATCGTCGTGGATATCGCCACAGCGGGATTGCTGCCGTATGGTTCAGAAGATTATGTAAACCGAATCGACCTCCGCATCGACCACCACGGCAGAGATATGGCGTTCGGCAAAGAGGGGTTCGTGGATTCTTCTGCCGCCGCCTGCGGCGAGATCGTCCTCGATCTCTTGGAGAGCATGAACGCGCCGATCGACAAGCGAATCGCCGAGGCGCTCTACTGCGCAATCGCGACCGACACCGGCTGTTTCCGCTACAGCAACGTGACGGCGAAAACGCTGCGCGCGGCGGCGAAGTGCAAGGATTACGGCGCGGACACCTTCGCGGTCAATCGGGTCATGTTCCTGACCAAGCGGCTCGCGCGGCTGAAGCTCGACGCCTACCTGACGGAAACGACGAAGTTCTACGCCGGCGGCGAGGTGGCGATCAGCCAGATCCCCGCGCGCGTCATTGACGAGTTCGGCATTACCGAGGACGATATCGACGACATCTCCGGCTTCGGGCGGGAGATCGAGGGCGTGAAGATCGGCGTGATGCTCCGCGAGGTCAGCGAGGGCGGCAAAATCTCCGTCCGCACCGCGCCGGAGTATGACGCGGCGGCGATCTGCACCGTGTTAGGCGGCGGCGGTCACCGCGCCGCGGCAGGCGCGACCGTGCCCGGCGGCATCGACGAGGCAAAGGCGGCGATCCTGCGCGCGCTGGAAGAAAGCGGAGTGGCGCTCTGATGGCGAACGGCATTCTGATCGTGGACAAGCCTGCGGGCTGGACCTCGCAGGACGTGGTCAGCAAACTGCGCGGCGTCTTCCACGAGCGGCGCGTCGGACACGGCGGAACGCTCGACCCGATGGCGACGGGCGTGCTGCCGGTGTTTTTCGGCAGAGCCACGCGCGCCGTTGAGTTTTTCGAGCATGCGGACAAGACCTATCTTGCGACGCTGCGACTCGGCACGGTCACGGACACGCAGGATACGACCGGCACGGCGCTGGAGACCCGTCCGGCCGACGTCACCGAAGCGCAGCTTCGCGCCGTTCTGGCGCAGTTCACCGGCGAGATCGAGCAGATTCCGCCGATGTACAGCGCGATCAAGATCGGCGGCAAAAAGCTCTATGAGCTGGCGCGCAGCGGCAAGGAAGTCGAGCGCAAGCCGCGCCGTATCACGGTGTTTTCGATCGAGCTGCGCGCATTTGACGGCACGGACGCCGTTCTGCGGATTCATTGCTCGAAGGGCACTTACGTTCGCACCCTCTGCCACGATATTGGCGCGGCGCTCGGCTGCGGCGGCTGCATGGCGGCGCTGCGCCGGGTGCAGGCAGGCGCGTACACGGAGGCGGAGAGCATTCCGCTGGACGATATTATCCGGAATCCGAACGCGGAGCGCCTTTT
This sequence comes from Oscillospiraceae bacterium, assembly GCA_017429835.1. GTDB lineage: Bacteria > Bacillota > Clostridia > Oscillospirales > Oscillospiraceae > JAZOXB01. The sequence goes on along the minus strand of JAFROD010000014.1, from coordinate 57,473 downwards.
GCTGCCGACGGACAGCCTGTTTGCCGCCCATCCCGCCGCGACGCTGAACGCGGAACAGGAGAAACGCTGCCGCAACGGCGCGGACTTCTCCGCCCGGCTTGAGGACGGCACGTGGCGGCTCTACGGGCAGAACGGCGAATTCCTGGCCCTTGCCGCGGCAAAGAGCGGCACGGTGAAGACGATAAAAAGTTTCTTTTAGGAGTTAGAATGAACAAATGTGTTCTTGCGCTGGGCTTTTTTGACGGCGTGCATTTGGGGCACGGCGCGCTGTTAAGGCGCACGCGGGCGCTTGCGGATACGCTGCGCCTGCCCGCCGCCGCGCTGACCTTCGACGCGCATCCGGCGGAGCTGGTGAGCGGGCGGCGCGTTGCGCTTTTGAATACGCCGCGCGAGCGCGCGGAACTCATGCGCAGCCTTTACGGCATCGACGAGGTGCTGACGCTGCACTTTGACCGCGAAACGATGGCGCAGCCGTGGCAGGATTTCCTGCGCGATACGGTCTGCGGTCGCTTCGGCGCGGCGCACGTCGTCTGCGGCGAGGACTTCCGCTTCGGCGCGGGCGGCAGGGGAACGGCGGCGCTTCTGCGGGAGGAATGCGCGCGGCTCAGCGTCGGCTGCGACTGCATTTCGCAGGTCTGCATGGACGGCGCGCCGATCTCCTCGACGCGCATTCGCGCCCTGCTCGAAGCCGGCGAGACCGCTGCGGCGGTGCGGCTGCTCGGTCATCCCCATATCCTGACCGGAACGGTCACGGACGGAAAGAAGCTCGGGCGCACGCTCGGTATTCCGACGGCGAATCTGATCCTGCCGGACGGCGTGCTCGTGCCGCGCTTCGGCGTCTACGCCGCGAACGCGGTCTTCGACGGGCAGACCCGCCGCGCCGTGGTCAACATCGGCACGCGCCCGACCGTGAACGGAAAAAACGTCACCGTTGAGCCGTGGATCCTGGACTTCGACGGCGACCTTTACGGGCACGAGCTCCGGCTGGAGCTGCTGGATTTCATTCGCCCAGAGCGGAGGTTTTCCTCCCTCGACGAGCTGAAAGCCGAGATCCTGCGCAATGCGGAACAAGTGAAAAATATGTAAGGACAGGTAGATCTTACCTGTCCTTTTTCCGTACGGTTTCGCGCCGACCATGATGTTTCATGCGGTACACTTGACACGGATGGAGCTCGCCCAAAATCGTTTGGCCGCCGATTTCGCATTCGTACGCAATGTAAGCAAATCCCGTCTGTGTCCGAGCGTAGTTTGCGCACCCGGGCGCAAAACATGCAGCCTTTTTTCGGAATATTTTTGATTCTGTGTGGCAACCTACGAGAAAAGGGGCTGAACACATGAAACTCACGAAAGCGGAATACGGAAAACTGGTCGATCGGTACGCGCCGAAAAGCAAATGCGTGAAAAACTGCCTGAACGCCTTTTGGGTCGGCGGGCTGATCTGCGCCCTCGGGCAGCTCCTGCTGAACGGCTTTACCGCGCTCGGTCTGGACGAAAAAATGAGCGGCGCCGCCGTCGCGGTCTGCCTCGTCCTGCTGTCCGCGATCCTGACCGGCTTTGCGGTCTACGACGATATCGCCAAGCTCGCGGGCGCGGGCACGCTCGTGCCGATCACGGGCTTTGCCAACGCCGTGGTCGCGCCCGCGATCGAGTTCAAGACCGAGGGCTTCGTCACGGGTCTGGCGGTCAAGATGTTCACCATCGCCGGCCCCGTCCTCGTCTACGGCACCGCCGCGAGCGTCCTCTACGGTCTGATCCTCTGGCTGACAATGCAGTTCTGACGAAAAAACCGCCCGGAGCCAAGGCTCCGGGCGATTTTGCTATTTATTTGATGTCGCGTTTTTTGAAGACAAACAGACCGATCAGCGTATGGAGAGCGCCGAAGAACAGATACGAAAGCATGCCCTCCGCGAAGATCAGCGAGCGGGACGCGTCCGCGCTTCCGTTGAGGAAGCGGAGAATGCTGAGACTGTTGAGACTGTTCAGGCTGAAGAAGTTTCCGCCGAACGTCGGGATAAAATAGACGACGTGCTGGAACGACTCGTAATCGACCGCCATCAGAATGGAGTTCACCATAGCCAGCACGATGGAGAAAACGATCGTGAGAATGATCGTCGGCGCACTACGCCGGAGAATCATCGCAAACATGGTGGAAACCGTGGCGATGAACACGAACGACGTCAATCCGTATGAAACGAAATAGGTGATCTCCAGACCGAGATCCCTGGAAGAATCCCATTTGAACGGGAAGAAAAGAAGCGCCAGCGCGGTGGTGACGACTGCGTAGATCGCAATGACGGCCAGAAGAAACGCCATGGAAACGAGCAGGTGGGAAAGGTAGATCGCGCTGCGGCGATTGCCGGCGATGACCTTGTTGCGCAGGGTGCCGTTGGAGAAGTCCTGGCAGACGAAAACCCCTGCGAAAACAGGAAGAACCAATCCGAGATCGCTCGTCAGGGAAAAGACGGAGCTGATCATGTTGTTCGCGCTGAAAAGTATATTTTCCCTTTCGGTAAGCACGCTGAGCCCCCAGTACAGCAGAGCGGTCAGTATGGGGAAGGCGACCGCAAGAATCAGTGCGATCAGCGTCAGACGGCTTTTGCGCAGATAAAAGGAATCTGCCTTCAGAAGATTTTTCATACGATTTTCCCCCTTCCGAGAAGGCGGATGTAGTGATCCTCGACCGTTTCCTCCACGGTATTCACGGAACGAACGCGAAGTCCGTTCGATACGAGAAGCTGCAGGACACGGTTCAGATCAACGTCGCCGTAGACCGTGAGTCTGCCGTCCGCCCTTTCGAGCTCGGCAAAGCCTCCGTCCGCCCTCAGCGCGCTCTCGGCGGTATCTGCGTCCTCCGCTTCGAGTACGATGCGCCTTCTGGCGTTCCGGTGCAGATCCTCCATGCGGATCTCCTCCAGCAGCTCTCCGTGGGAGATCACGCCGATTTTGTTACAGATTCGTTCCAGCTCCGAGAGGATATGGCTGGAGATCAGGAACGTGACGCCTTCGCGGTTCAGCCGCAGGATCGTTTCTCTGACCTCGATGAAGCCCTGCGGATCGAGCCCGTTCATCGGCTCATCCAGAATGATGAAATCTGCGCCGGAAACCAGCACCATGGCAATGCCGAGCCGCTGCCGCATGCCGAGCGAGAACTTGCCGACCTTTTTTCTGCGGATTTCCTCGTAATGCAGCCCGACGCGTTCGATGAGCGCGATCAGCTCCGCCTCCGTCCGGCTGACGCCGGTATAGAGGCACTGCATTTTCATATTATCCAGCGCCGTCATGCCGCGGCTCATGGTCGCGGTCTCCACGATGGCGCCGGTGTGCCGGCGGGCTTCATAGATGGCGGGCGAGTCGTTTGCCGCGCCGCAAACGGCGTACGAGCCGGAGGTCGGCGCCGCGAGACCCGTCACGAGACGGATCAGCGTCGTCTTGCCGGCGCCGTTTTCACCGACGAAGCCGTAAATGTCGCCCTTTTCCACGTGCATGGAAACGTTCTTTACCGCGAAGCTTCGCTTGTATACTTTGGAAAGACCGTTTGTCGTCAAAACGTCCAAGGCTGTTCCTCCTGTCTATAATCAAAAATCCGGAAAAAGAAAAACCCCGAAAAATCTTGATTTCTCGGGGTTTTGCAGAGAATTTATCTCTTGGAGAACTGCGGAGCGCGACGGGCGGCCTTCAAGCCGTACTTCTTTCTCTCCTTCATTCTCGGGTCACGGGTCAGGTAGCCCGCAGCCTTCAGGGTGCCGCGGTACTCGGCGTTGACGCCGAGGAGGGCACGGGAAATGCCGTGACGGATGGCGCCGGCCTGGCCGGTCACGCCGCCGCCCTTGACGGTGCAGATGACGTCGACCTTGCCGACGGTCTCGGTGGCGACCAGCGGCTGACGGACGATCAGCTTCAGGGTATCCAGACCGAAGTAGTCGTCGATATCACGGCCGTTGATGATGATGGAGCCGGTGCCGTTCTCGTAAACGCGAACGCGGGCGATGGAAGACTTACGTCTGCCGGTGCCGTACTGATACTGTCTCTTGCTCTCGTACATAGTCTGTTACCTCCTGCATTAGTCCTGCGTCCAGGCTTCGGGCTTCTGCGCAGCGTGGGGATGCTCAGCGCCGGAATAAACCTTCAGACGGTTGATGGCGTTGCGACCGAGGGTGTTCTTGGGAAGCATGCCCTTGACAGCCAGCTCGAACGCGAATTCGGGACGCTCTGCCATGAGGTTCTTGTACTTGACTTCCTTCAGACCGCCGATCCAGCCGGAGTGACGGCGATAGAACTTCTGATCGAGCTTGCGGCCGGTGAGGACGGCCTTGTCGGCGTTGATGACGATGACGAAATCGCCGCAGTCGACGTTGGGAGTGAAGTCGGGCTTGACCTTGCCGCGCAGAATGTTCGCAGCGATGACGGCGGTGCGGCCCAGGGGCTTGCCGGCTGCATCGAGAACGTACCACTTGCGCTGCACGTCTTCTTTTCTGACCAGGGTAGTGGACATGATGTTTTCTCCTTATATGATAATAAATATTTTGACAAATCAATGCTGAGCGCGTACAATATACGCACAGCTTCGTCATAATACCATGGCGAAAACCGAATGTCAAGCAGAATTTTGCGAGATTTTATATTTCTTCGAAAGAACTCCTGTTTTCTCTTATTTTCTCTTTTATTCTCTTGTATTCTCACTTTCGAATTTACATCTTTTTTCGAGCTTATCCAATCTTTTACGAAATCGGGTGATGGAATGCAGCGCTTGATGGGACTGGTGCGCCGCTGCGCGGACGATTACCGCATGATCGCGCCGCACGACAGGATCGCAGTCGGCGTGTCCGGCGGCAAGGACTCCCTGACGCTCTTATATCTGCTCGCCGCCATGCGGGAGTACTATCCGCAGCCGTTTGATCTGACGGCGATCACGATCGACATGGGACTGGAGGGAATGGACTTTTCCCTGATCGGCGACCTGTGCGAGAAGCTGCACGTGCCGTTTCGGATCGTCAAAACGCAGATCGCGCCGATCATCTTCGACTACCGCAGGGAGAAGAATCCCTGCTCGATGTGCGCCAAGATGCGGCGCGGCGCGCTGAACAAGGCGCTGCTGGATCAGGGCTTTTCCAAGGTCGCTCTCGGACACCACTACGACGACGCGGTGGAGACCTTCCTGATGAGCCTGATTTATGAAGGACGGCTGAGCTGCTTCCAGCCCGTGACCTATCTCGACCGTACCGGCGTGACGCAGATCCGCCCGATGCTCTATCTGACGGAGGGTATGGTACGGCGCTTTGCCGAGGAGATGGAGCTGCCGGTCGTGCACAATAACTGTCCTGCCGACAAGCATACCAAGCGCGAGGAGATCAAGCAACTCGTCGCGCAGCTCTCGCAGACCTACCCCGATCTCAAGGAGCGCGTTTTCGGCGCGATCCAGCGTCTGCCGCTGCCGGAATGGGGCGTGCAGCCGCACCCGCGCCATAAAGAAGAATAACCACAGCGCCGCAGCTCGTTGAGCTGCGGCGCTGTTATGATTTTTCGTTACGCCTTGAAGTCGGCGGGTTTGTCATTGCGCAGACCGAAGTGCCATTCGATCGCGTCGGCAATGCGGCGGCAGGCGTTGCCGTCGCCGTAGGGGTTGACGGCGCGCGCCATTTTCTCGTACTCCTCCGGCTGCTCCAGAAGCGCGTTCGCCAGGCGGACGACGTTGTCGTATTCCACGCCCGCCAGCTTGACCGTGCCGGCTTCGACCGCCTCGGGACGCTCCGTTTCGCGGCGCAGGACGAGGACGGGCTTGCCCATCGCGGGCGCCTCCTCCTGCAGTCCGCCGGAGTCGGTCATGACGAAGAAACAGCGCGCCATGAGGTTGTGCATTTCCTCCACGTCGATCGGGTCGATCAGGTGGATGCGCTCCACACCGCCAAGCTCCTCCTGCGCGCAGTCGCGCACGGCGGGGCTGAGATGGACGGGGTAGACGACCTCGACGGTCGGGTGGGTCAGGACGACCTCGCGCACGGCGCGGAAAATATCGTGCATCGGCTGCCCGTAGTTTTCTCTGCGGTGGCAGGTCAGCGCGATGATTCTCTTGCCTTCAAAATCCAGCTCGTTCAAAAGCTGCGTCGTAAAGCGGTAGTCCGGACGCACGGTGGTCTTCATTGCGTCGATGACGGTGTTGCCGGTGATAAAGATTTCGCCCCTGACCGCTTCTCTGCGCAGGTTTTCCGCGTTGGCGGCCGTCGGGGAGAAGTGCAGGGCGGCGATGTCGCCGACCAGCGTGCGGTTCATCTCCTCGGGGAAGGGAGAATAGGGATCGTAGGTGCGCAGACCTGCCTCCACGTGCCCGACGGGAATTTTTTGATAGAACGCGGCGAGCGCGCCGGCGAAGGTGGTGGAGGTGTCGCCGTGGACCAGGATCAGATCGGGCTTCGCCTCGCCGAGTACCGATTCCATGCCCAGCAGGGCGCGGGTCGTGATCGACGACAGCGTTTGCTGCTTCTGCATGATATTGAGGTCGTAATCCGCCCGCAGACGGAAGATCTCCATGACGGAGTCCAGCATTTCGCGGTGCTGACCGGTCAGGCAGCAGAGGCTTTCAAAGCCCTCCCGTGCAGCCAGCTCGCGGACGAGGGGCGCCATCTTGATCGCCTCCGGCCGGGTGCCGAAGACGGACATGATCTTAAGCTTCTTCATCTTGCTTGTCCTCCTGCGGCGCGGTCTGCGCAACGTCGTTTCGAGCTTCCGGCGACGCTTCCGGCGCGTCCTGCACGGCGGCTTCCGCTGATTCCGTATGTGGCTTTTTCGCATGGTGCGTGCCGAAGATCAGACCGACGCCGATCGCGCCGACGACGATGACCGCGATCAGGAAGATCATCGCCTGGATCTCGCCGCGGTCGGTCAGCACGACGGCGGACAGACCGAGGATCGCGGACAGAAGATAGGAGATCGCGACCGCCTGCTTCTGCGAAAAGCCCATGTCGATCAACCGGTGATGGACGTGACCGCGGTCGGCGTGCATCGGGCTCTGCCCGTGCGCCACGCGGCGAATGACCGCGAAGCAGATGTCGAAGATCGGCAGACCGAGCACCAGAAACGGCACGGCGAACGAGATCACGGCGTAGGTCTTGAACAGACCGAAAATGGAAATGGACGCCAGCATAAAGCCGAGAAAGGTCGAGCCGGTATCGCCCATGAAGATCGTGGCGGGGTTGAAATTATAGGGGATAAAGCCGATGCACGCGCCGACCAGCGCGGCAAGCAGGATCGCGCAGACCATGGCGTTCGGGTCGGGAACGAGCAGGAGGGCAACGATCAGCATCGTGCCGGCGGAGATCGCGCTGACGCCTGCGGCAAGCCCGTCCAGCCCGTCGATAAAGTTGATCGCGTTGGTGATCGCGACGATCCAGATCACGCTGACGGGATAGGACAGCCAGTCCGGGATCGTGAGCCCCATGAAATGGTCGATCCGGCAGCCGGAGAGCACGACGATCACTGCGGCGACGATCTGCACGAGAAACTTCGGCAGGGCGCGGAGCGTGAGAATGTCGTCCAGAACGCCCAAAATGACGATGATGACCGAGCCGAGCAGAATCCCCGACAGCTCGCTGCTGAGCCGGAGCTTCTGAAAGATCAGAACGCTGATCAGGAAGCCGAAAAAAATCGCAAGACCGCCCATTCTCGGAATGGGGGTATGGTGCATGCGGCGGTCGTCTTTCGGGACGTCCATCGCGCCGACCTTTTTCGCCAGCAGCTTGACTAACGGCGTCAGCGCGAGGGAGATCGCGGCGGCACTAAGCAGCGCAAGACCGACCTTGAGCAGAAATTTCGGATCTAAAACCATGACGTTGTCCTCCTTGCGTCAACGCGCAACGAAACCGACCTTTTTGTAGACCTTGCGCAGGGTCTTCTCCGCGACGTAGGACGCCTTCTGCGCGCCCTCCTCGCAGACCTTCTGCAGATACGCCTTGTCCGCCAGCAGGCGGGTCGCTTCCTCGCGGATCGGGCGCAGGAGCTCGACGACGCTTTCGCCGACCGCCTTCTTGAAGTCGCCGTAGCCGCGGCCTGCGAATTCGCGTTCGATCTCCGCAAAGCTCTTGCCGGTGGAGGCGGCGTAGATCGTCATGAGATTGGAAACGCCCTTCTTGTGCTCGGGATCGTAGCGCACCTCGGACTCGCAGTCCGTGATCGCGCGCTTGAACAAGCGCATGATATCCTCGGGACGGTCCATCAGGCAGACGCGGCCGGGATCCTCGTCCTCGGATTTGGACATTTTCGCTTCGGGGTTGGCAAGGCTCATGATCCTTGCGCCGACCTTCGGGATATAGGGCTCCGGCATTTTGAACACGTCGCCGTAGATGCCGTTGAAGCGCTTGGCGATGTCGCGCGTCAGCTCGACGTGCTGCTTCTGATCCTCGCCGACGGGGACGTAGTCCGCCTGGTACAGCAGGATATCCGCCGCCATCAGCGCGGGATAGGTGAACAGACCGCCGTTGATGTTGTCGGCGTTTTTCGCGCTCTTGTCCTTGAACTGCGTCATGCGGCTGAGCTCGCCGAACATGGCGAAGCAGTTGAGCACCCAGCCGAGCTCCGCGTGCTGATGCACGTGGCTCTGGAAGAACAGGACGTTCTTCTCGGGGTCGAGACCGCAGGCGATATACTGCGCGAGCTGCTCCAGGGAGCGGCGGCGCAGATCGGCGGGGTTCTGCCGCACGGTGATGGAGTGCAGATCCGCCATGAAATAGTAACAGTCGAATTCATCTGCGCGATCCTTCCAGTTGCGGATCGCGCCGAGGTAGGAACCCAGTGTCAGATCGCCGGAGGGCTTGATGCCGGAGAGCATGCGCTTCTTTGCAGCGGGCTGTTGTTCAGTCATAAGAATCACGCCTTTCGTGATGTCATAATAATCTATTATAATATTATATATGGTTAAACGTATATTGTCAACTTAAATCACGGCTTGCAGACGAGGGGCGTTCGTGGTATAATCACCGCAGAAAGAGGGGAAGAGCATGAAAACGCTTCTGCATATTTGCTGTGCGCCGTGCGCGAACCAGTGCATTGACGTCCTGCGCGCCGACGGCTTTGAACTGACCGGCTTCTGGTACAATCCGAATATCCATCCGTTCACCGAATACCGCAGCCGCCGCAACTGCCTGCGCGACTACGCGCAGCAGGTGGAGCTGCCGCTCCTGGAGCGGGACGAATACGGGCTGCGCCCGTTTGTGCGCGAGGTCGCGCCGGACATCGCCGGCCGCTGCGTGAAGTGCTACGAGCTGCGGCTCTACGCCGCCGCGCAGACCGCGCTCGAGGGCGGCTTTGACAGCTTCACGTCCTCGCTGTTCATCAGTCCCTACCAGAATCACGAGCTTTTGCGCGAGGTCGCCGAGCGCGCAGCGCGGGAGGTCGGCGTCGCCTTCCTCTACCGCGACTTCCGCCCGTATTTCCGCGCCGGACAGGAGAGAGCAAGAGAACTGGGTATGTATATCCAGAAATACTGCGGCTGCGTCTTCTCCGAGGAGGAGCGCTACCTCAAGCCGAGCAAACGCGTGCCGTAGAGGTCTTCTCCTCAAGGGGAAACCTTTGCGGACGAACCAAACGAAAAAATCCCTGCCCGCCGATTGGCGGACAGGGATCGTTTTTATGCCGGAGGAAGCTCGATGAAGGTCAGCTTGTAGCGCAGGAGGTTTTCTCCCGGGCCCTCCGTGACCTCCATTTCGCTCAACAGGGCGGTCGCGGCGTCCCACTGCGGGTGAACGAGACGCGCGGGATTGCCGGCGATGTGGAGGGTCGCAAGCGCGCGGATACTGTTATAGGCGCTGCTTCCGTAAAACACGCCTTCGCATTCAAAGGTGCGTCCCATACGCGCGACGTTGTTGACCGTCCACAAATCGCCGCTTCCCGGCTCCACTTTGACCTTCCGCGTGAATTTCATGCGGAAGATCTCAGGGTCATTCGGCCAGGTGAACGTGCCGAACTGCATTAGCTGCCACCTCCCGTCACGACGACGCGGTCGAGCGCCATGAGCTCCGCTTCCTCGATCACGGAAGCGCCCGCCTCGCTGCGCACGGTCACGGAGGTGAACTCGCAGCCCGTAAAGCGCACGGTTCTGCTCTGCCCGATGATCGAGAGCGTAAAACCGTGCAGTCCGTACGGCGAGAAGCCGTCGGTGAGCAGGGCGTTGTCGAGAAGGACGCGATTGAGCTGCAGCCGGTAGCGCACCGCACCGGGGTGCAGACCGGCGGGAAGATTGCTGCCGCGGGCGGCAGCCGCCGTCACTTCGACAGTCATCTGTTCGCGGAAGTCATGCACCAGACCGATGGGAGAGCCGTTGATTTCCAACGACAGGTCGGGAACGCTCGGGGTGGAAAGAAAAGACGACATAGACATGGCAAATCACCTCACGCTTCGGGGAAATGGAACATATACGCCCGGAAGGTCAGCTTGGCGGTGCAGCGAATGCAGTCCACCTTGGGATCGTAGTGAATATCCCCGACCTGAACGTCCGTCATGGCGTGGTTGGGAAGACCGTTGAGCGCGGCAAGCAGCGCTTCGTTCATGGTCGTTCTGCAGGGCGTGCCGCCGCTCATATACGGAGAGAATACGTCGAGACGGATTACGCTCTCCAGCAGGAAGCCGGTACACGGACGATTGGCGAGATATCCGAAGAAATCGCCGAAGGCGGGCCGAACCATGCGCTGGGAATCCAGACCGACCGCGACCATGGGCGTTTCCAGCCGCGGCAGCGGCGCAAACGGGTATTCCGACAGACAGTGCAGGCCCGCGTTGGTCAGCAGAAGCTGCATCAAAAGTCTCAGGTCGACCACGGATCAGGGCCTCCTCCCTCTACGCACAGTCCCCAGACAAACAGCCGTTCGTTGCGGTAGATGATCGCGTCGGCGCGCCGCACGATGAAGGTGCGCCCGTCGATGGTCACAAGGTCTGCTCTGCGCAGCGAGATCTCGGGCGGCGCGATGAACAGGAACTGACCTCTCGGGATTTCTCCGCCGGAGCAGAACATGCGCTCCATGTTCTGCCAGCTTTTGGAGGTGACGAGCTGGAAAAAGATTCTGGTGTTTGTGATCGTGCCGTCGCAGTTGAGCACTGCGTCGGAGCCGTGCTCCCGAATCAGCCGTTTGATCCGCTCCTTCATCCGCTCACCCCGCGAAATGCGAAAGCGTCCGCGCGCCACGGCGCAAGCAGGCGATTTGCCATCTCCGCGTAGGCAGAGCGGTCGTTGCGGAGACTGACCTTGAGCGTTCCGGCGGTGAAGTCGGAAATGTCGGAATCCCTGAGCTGCCGCATGGCGGAAACGGAAAGCAGCACTGTGGCGAGATTCAGCGATTCTGCGCAGTCTGCCGGATCGACGTTCGGCCGGAGCTGCGCGGTCAGTTCCTCCTGTACGGCGTTGATGATCAGGGCGAGCAGCTCGCTTTCCGGCGACGTCAGCGTGCCGAGCAGCGGTGCAGCCAGCTCCGCGATTTGATGGTTATCGTTCATGCTCAGGTTTCGAGGATGTTGGTCGCGGCGTCGAAAATCTTGCTGAAGCCGCAGATCGTGGTGATCGCCGCGCGCTCAAGCTGCCGGTCGATGAGCTTGTCGTATTCGACGCAGACGTCGCCTGCCTGCACCATTTCCAGCGCGTAGCGGCGGTCGAGTCCGAAAATGCAGTTGGAGGGAACTGCGTTGCTGCAGATCAGCTCTGCGCCGAGCGGCGTGCCGATCTTGCCGGTGCCCTGGAAATTCAGACCGGCGGCAGGATTCTGCATTTCAGGCAGCTTCAGTACCGTCGCCATCATCGCGGGCGTGACCAGCATCGTGTTCATCTCATAAGGATGGAAGACCGTCCAGAATTCTACAAGCTGTTCGTAGGTCAGCTCGCCCTGCGTGCCGCTGATCGGGGCGTTGCCGATGATATAGTTCGGGGCGCCGTTGGCGTTGCCGTCGCCGTTTTCGAGCACATCTACCGCGTCTGCGATCTGCATCTGCTGGATGTAGCTGCCGATCTGACGGAGCATGACGGAGAACATATCGAGCTTCTGGAAGCGCAGCGCTTCATAGGAAGCGACCAGCATTCTGCCGCGCTTGCGCAGAGAGATCAGATTCTCCTTGCTGCGGATGACGGTTTCGGGGATGCTTGCTCCTTCGGAGACGAAGCGCAGCGCGCGGTCGGCATCTTTTGCGCCGGAATAGATGCTGCGGTAATCCATCGAGTCGATGTTCGTGACGGTGGCAACGATGGAGGGCAGAATATTCCGCTCGTCTATGCCCTGCCGGACGACGCGGGAGATGAATTCGGGGAAGAGGACGGCGGATTCGAAGGTGGAAAAGAATTTCTCCACACGGTCGGAGCCTGCGCCGCGGACGCGGATGCCGAAACGCTTGAGCTGCCGCTGAAAGGCGTCGGTGCCATCCAGCGCGGTGCCCTGATAAGCTTCGGACGGGTCAAGCGATTCCAGTACCTGCGAGAAGCTCTTTCCGCTTTCGCGGTACATACCTTTTTCCAGACGGATCGATTCGTAAGACATGATACAGCCTCCTTTGGAATTACAGACAGAATGTGACGGTTTTCTTGTTCGAGTCAACGCTGAAAACCACGTATTCGCGGGCGCCTTCCAGCTTTTTCACTTTGTTGGTGCCGGTGGCGGCAATCGGACAGTAGCCCAGGTTCGGCGCGGTGCCCGTGTAGGGGAGGGTGACAAAGCCCTTGACGGCGACGGTCGCAAGGTTGCCCCTGGTAGCGACGACGACGCCCTCGAGGTCGTCAGCGTCCTGACAGGCGGTAATGGTGCAGTTCGTGCTCATTTTGCAGGGCTGATTGAGCTGCACGCCGCTGTTTTGGCAGGTAACGCACACCTGACCGATGGAATCGTAAGAAATCAACATAAAAATACCTCCTAAATAATGTAAGCTGTGTCAAGCGTGCCCGAAGCTCCCTTGGCTGCGGGAAGCTGGGGGGTGGACGGGAAGAGAGCGGCGGCCTTCTGCGCCATGCCGTTTTTCAGCACGGACAGCTCTGCGCTGCTTAGAGCGGAAAACGCCTTCTGCAGGACCGCCTCGTCTGCGCCGAAATCCAGCAGCAGACCGAGCGAAACCGTCTCGCGGAGCATGGCTTTCCGGCAGTCGCGGCCGAACTGCGCTTCGCGCTCGAGCGCGTTCAGGCTGTCGCACAGATCGGGCGTGCCGGATTTGGAAACAAGCTCCTGCAAGGTCATGCAAACACCTCCTTCTGCTTTCTTCATCACGCCCGCCTCGCGCTGCGCGGGGACTGCGACGAAGGAGAATTCGTAGGCGTCGGCGGGGTCGCGCAGAACGGCAAGGCAGAGCTGACCGTCATAGACAAGCCCCTTGCGGTGTTCGCAGGAGCCGTAGGGCTTGCCGCAGACGGAGCAAACGGTGCTCTTGACGGCGCAGCCGACCGAGACCTCTTTTTTGATGCCGCCTTCGATTTCCGCGATGAGGTCGGCATTCTTCTCCGTGCGCAGGAGATAGCACCACGCGCGGATATAATGCGCCCCGTTTTCGCAGAGAACTTCCGTGTCAAAGACGCGGGCGATCTGGCGTTCAGCCGACCAGTCGTGGTCAACGATCCCGGTTTTTCCGCGGAACAGCTCTGCGAGCACGGGCAGGGCGTCGGTGTCGAAGCGCTCAAAATCGCGATCCGGCTGATCGTCGCACAGACGGACGCTGAAGCAGTAGACCTGCTCGGCATTGAGCGGTGTTTTGGAATAGAGATTGATCTTTTTGAGCTGCTGCGCATCGGGCGTGCCGGTCGATGCGACAGAAGCGGCTTTGCGGATGTTCAAGCGATCACTCCTTTGAAGATTCGAGCTGCTGCGCCTGGGCGCGGTAGAGGGCGGCGTGCGCTTCCTCCACCAGATCCTGCAGGCAGATGTCGTCCCAGACGATGTGCGGCGTGCAGCCATAGCCGTTCAGGCGCAGCCACAGTTCACAGATGCGTTCGAGCGCGGGCTCCACCGCGCGGCGGATCGCCCAGAGCTCGCTTGTGAGCAGGTCGGCCTGCTGACGGCTCATACGCTCGGTGCTCGACCAGTTCAGACCGAGCAGGAAGGGGGGCAGACCGGTTTTGGCAACGAGCTGCTCCAGAAGCTGACGCACGGGGATCTCGGAGTCGAGGATCTGCCCGTCGGAGCCGATGACCTTGACGGAAACGTCTCCGACGGCGACGAAATCGCGGACGACGCCGTTTTTGGAATCCTGCATGGCGGCAGCCCATTCCTCGGCGATCGCCTCGGCGTGACCCGCGGCTGCGGAGCGTTCCATGCTGTCGCCGCTCGGCTTGCAGACGACGGCGTAGCGGACGTTGCCCGCGTGTTCCCAATTGACGCCGACGGTCTGATAGATCTTCATCAGAATGTCCGCCAGAAACGGCATGCTGCGAAGCAGGGATACGCCGTAGGGATTGGCGGGCTCCGGATTGAGGGTCGTCAGCAGCAAAAGGTGCTGATAGGGCAGCGGACGGATCGCGCCGTTTTCGTCCGGCGCGCAGATCGCGACGTCAAGCGGGCTGCTGCCCTCCTCGATCTGCACGGTGGTCACGTCGCCCCAGCAAAGGGCGGAGAACCGGCGGTCTGTGACGACCATCTCGCCGATCGCCCTGCCGTAGAGCAGCAGACTGTCGAGGTAGGCGGCGAGAAAGCTGTGGATGCCGCGCTGCCCTCTGCCGCAGGGAACGGTGCGCAGGAATGCCGCGAGCTGCGCCTGTCCCTGCGCGCATTCCGCGTGGAAGCCGCCGGTCAGCCGCACGAGCTTGCCGATCGCCGCGTCCAGCACGGGCAGCGCCTCGCGCATGGATTGATAGAGCCGGTATTCGTGCTGCGAGAGGGGAATGAACGAGCGAAGCGAGCCGAAGGGATACCCGCGGTCGCCGCGAAGCTGGGTGACTGCGGCGGCGGGCGCGGAAGCGCGTTTGGATTTTGTGAATTTCATTGGTAACCTCCTTTCGCAAGATTTGATAACGCATAGCGTGTTATCCGTAGATCGGTCAGCGCGCGACGGCACGGACGGCGATGGGAAGGGGATTGGAGGAGAGCACGGTGGCGACAAAGTAGCGCATATCGTCCATCGCGTGGTCGTGCTCCTTCTTGACCGTGTCGCGTCCCGCCTTGACGTCCCAGACGTACTGCTCCGTTTCCCGCAGGCAGTCTGCGCAGGTGTCGCAGATGACGATCTTCCCGCTTTTGAGCAGGTCGGAGGTGCGGCGAATGCCGGAAAGCACGTCGTTGTCCGCTTTTTTGACGTTCCAGCCGCGGCGTCGCAGCAGCTCGATGAAGCTGGCGGCGGAGGGGTCGACGATGACCGCGGCGATCGTTCTGCCGCCCGCAAGTTTGGCGAGCTCGTCGGCGTATTCGCCGTCGGTCATCTGTCGCATTTCGCGCTTCGAATCAAAATAGAATTCCTTGACCCGGTACCAGACCCCGTCCTGCAGACCCCACAGCCCGAAAGAAGCGGGATTGACCGTGCCGTAGTCGCAGGAGATGTACCATTGCGCGAAATCTCCCTGTGGCACGGGCGGCGCGCTCGACGCGTCGAAGAAATCGTAGACCCGCCCCTCGGCGGCGATCCACTGCCCGAGGACGAAGCGGCGGTAGAACACGCCGGAGTACAGGCGGGCGTAGCGCTGCCTGATCTGCGGGGATAGGGAGGGATTGTCCTCCATCGTGAAGTGCAGATACAGGCAATTCCGCTTCTCCGCGCCGAGGATCCATTCGTTGTAAAACCAGTGGTGCGGGCCCTCGGGGTTGCAGTTGAACCAGAGACGGCTGCCAGTGACGGAGCAGCGGGCGCACGCCTGTTCGACGAAGGAGCGCGGCATCAGCGCGACTTCGTCGAGCAGTATTCCCGCGAAGGTAATGCCCTGAATGAGCGAAGAGGAGCTCTCGTCCCTGCCGCCGAAGACGTAAAACTCATTGCTGTGCCCCCGATAGGCGATGCGGACGAGGTTTTCCGTCCGCTTTTCCGTGACGGAGAAGCCGATCACCCTGAGTTTGGGTATAAGCTCGGAAAGTACGTTGCGCCGCAGGGAGGAGATCGTCTTGCCGCACACGCCGAAGCGCGCGCCGGAAAACTGCGAACACGCCCACAGAAAGAAGCTCAGCCCCATGCACAGGGTCTTGCCGGAGCGCACCGCGCCGTCGCAGATAATTGCCTCTTTCCCGCAGTGCGGACTGCCGGGCTTCCACCAGTTGAGGACGATGCGCTGCTGCCTGGAGAATTTCAATCCTCGTCCACGTCCCCCGCAGCGGCGAAGAAGGCTTCGGCGCAGTCGG
This sequence comes from Oscillospiraceae bacterium, assembly GCA_017429835.1. Taxonomy (GTDB): domain Bacteria; phylum Bacillota; class Clostridia; order Oscillospirales; family Oscillospiraceae; genus JAZOXB01. The sequence continues at coordinate 41,208 of JAFROD010000014.1, read as the reverse complement.
CGGTGTCCGTTCCCGCCTCAAGAAGCTGCTCCAGCGCACGGATGCGGTCGATCAGCTTGACCTCCACCGTGCCTTTTTCATTGCGTTTGACCTCGGCAAGCAGGCTCAAGTCCAGCCGGTCGATCTCCGGCGCGTCCTCCAGAACGAGCCGCACGCAGTCGTTCGCCCGCCCGAAGGCGAGCTGCGCCAGCCTGCGGATCACGTCCTGTCGGCGGACGTCACACTGTCCGCGTTGCAGCTCCAGCTCGTGCTGCACCGCGGGGGTGGAGAGCAGCCGGATACCGTCCGTGCGACCGATCGCGGCGGCTGCCGCGTCGGCGTCGAAGCAGCGCAGATAGGCGGCGGCAAAGCGGCGTTTTTCCGAAGGAAGGTTGGGATTCATGCAAATCACCTCAAAGATTGGATTTCGGGCGCAAAAAAGCGTCCTCTCAACAGAGGACGCGAAGAAACGAAGAATTGCCTCGAAGCGTGCAACAATTGACAAATCGGGCAAAATGCGCTACGATACAAGCATAAAATCAGCAAGGGGGAATGCTCTATGCTCAAAATCAACGACCTGACCAAACACTACGGAGAAAAGTGCGCGGTCGACCACCTTACGCTGCATATCCGTCCGGGCGAGCTGTGCGCCTTTATCGGGCACAACGGCGCGGGCAAGACCACGACGCTCAAGGCGTGCGTCGGTATTCTGGACTTTGACGGCGGCGATATCTATATCGACGGCAGATCCGTACGCACCGAGCCGCTTGCCTGCAAGAAGATCATCGCCTACGTGCCGGACAATCCCGACCTGTACGAGTTCATGACTGCCGACAAGTATCTGAACTTCATTTGCGACGTCTACGGCGTCGGCGCGAAGGAGCGCAAGGAGCGTATCGAAAAGTACGCGACGATGCTGGAACTGGAAAACGATCTGCTGCAGCCGATCGCGTCGTTCAGCCACGGCATGAAGCAGAAGCTCGCGCTGATCGCCGCGCTGGCGCACGACCCAAAGCTTCTGATCATGGACGAACCTTTCGTGGGGCTCGACCCGAAGGCGTCGCATGCGGTCAAGCAGGTCATGCACGAGCATTGCAATGCAGGCGGCGCGATCTTCTTCTCCACGCACGTTCTGGAAGTCGCGGAGAAGCTCTGCGACCGCGTTGCGATCATCAAAGAAGGCAGGCTGATCCGCTCCGGCACGATGGAAGAAGTCCGCGGCGACGCGTCTTTGGAGGACGTGTTTATGGAATTGGAGGACGACCATGCTGGGCAAACTGATTAAGCTGCGTCTGCAGAGCATTCTCAGCCGCACGACCGCCCGCCGGAAGAACGGCAAGGGCATGCTCGTCCTGTTTGCCGTGCTGATGGTCTACTGCGGCGGCGTGTTCGGTTTCCTGTTCTACCACATGTTCGGCTTCATGGCGGAAACGATCGCCCCCGTGCAGCAGTATCATTGGTTCTATTTTGCGATGATCGGGCTGTCCTCGTTCGGCATTTCGTTCTTCTTCACGGCGTTTACCGCGAAGAGCGAGCTGTTTGAGGCGACGGACAACGAGCTGCTTCTGTCCATGCCGATCCCGCCCCGCACCATCCTCTTGAGCCGCATGGCGATCCTGCTCGGCATCGAGTATCTGATCTCCCTGCTCGTCATGGTGCCTGCCGGTATCGCTTGGTTTGCCAAAGCGGGGCTGAACGTCGCGCAGCTCGCGCTCTATATCGTCGGCAGCGTATTTCTGCCGCTGATCGCCGCGTCGGTCGCCTGTCTGGTCGGCTGGCTGCTGGCGCGGCTGACTGCCCGCGCAAGGAACAAAACGCTCGTGACGATGATCTTCTCGCTGGTATTCCTGGCGATCTACTTCTTCGTCTATTTCAACGCGCAGAAGTACATCACTTTGCTGATGCAGCATTATCAGTCGGTCGCGGACGGCATGATGAACTGGGGGTTCCTGTTCTGCTGGTACGGCAAGGGGATCGCCGAACCGAACTGGCTTCTGTTCCTGCTGGTCGCCGCGCTCGCACTGGCGGTGTTTGCCGCAGCGTTTGGCTTGCTCGGCAAGGGCTTCCTGAAGGTCAGTTCTTCCGAGAATCTCAAAAAGCGCAAAACGGGTGAGCTCGAGCTGCGCAGCGGCAAGCTTTCGTCCGCACTTCTGCGCAAGGAGTTCAAGCGTTTCACCTCGAGCGCGCTCTATATGCTCAACTGCGGCCTGGGACTGATCCTCGCCGTCGTCGCCGCCGTTGCGCTGGTGATCAAGGCGGACGCGGTGCGCGATCTGCTGACGCAGGTGCGCGTTTTGGGACTTCCGCTGACTGATCTTGATTTTGCGCTGATCCTCGCGCTGCTGACCTCGCTGTTCTGCAGCATGAACGTGCTCACCGCGCCGTCGATCTCGCTGGAGGGAAAGAATCTGTGGATTCTGCGATCTTCGCCGATCCCGGCGAACGCGATCCTTGCGGCGAAGCTGAAGCTGCACGTGTACCTGTGCGCGGGACCGACCCTTTGCCTGTCGGCCGCAGCGGGCATCGTCCTGCGCGCCGACGTTCCGGGCTGGATCATTCTGCTGCTGGTGCCGCAGATGTTCGTCCTGCTGAGCGGCACCTTCGGTCTGATGATGAATCTCTGCTTCCCGAAGCTGGATTGGGTCAACGAGGCGGTTCCGATCAAGCAGTCTGCGTCCGTCCTGCTGACCATGCTCCCGATGATGGCATATACGGCTGCTGTGACCATCGGCTTCGTCGTGCTGGTGCTCATGAAGCAGAGCCTGCCCGCGACGACCTTCCTGCTGATCGCGCTCGGCGTCGCCGTCGTCTGGCTGCTGTTTTCCGTTTTATGGCTGTGGAAAAGCGGCGCGAAGCGGTTTGAGAAACTGTAAGAATTGATAATAAAGAAACAAGCTGAGAAGACGAAAAACCGTGCTTCTCAGCTTGTTTTTGCGCATAATCGGAAGCCTTCCCGCAAGGGGAAGCCTTTTTAAATCTCCATGATGATCGGCAGGATCATCGGGTTGCGCTTCGCGTTCTTAAAGAGGTATTGCCCGATGTCGTTCTTGATCGTGGATTTGATCGTCGCCCAGTCCGAGATATTGCGCATCTGGCAGACCTCGATGGAGCGGGCGGCGATCATGCGCAGCGCCTCCATCAGATCCTCGTTCTCCTTGGCGTAGACGAAGCCGCGGGTGATGATGTCGGGACCGGAGAGGATCGAGCCGTCCTCGCTGGAGAGGTTCACGCAGACGACGATCATGCCGTCCTGCGCCAGGTGCTTGCGGTCGCGCAGCACGACGCTGCCGACGTCGCCGACGCCGGTGCCGTCAACGAGGATCTTGCCCGTGGGTACGGTCTGTCCGAGCTTACAGGTCTTGCCGGTGCATTCGATGACCTTGCCGAGGTCGGAGATGATGACGTTTTTCGGACGCATGCCCATCTGCTTTGCCAGCGCGGCGTGCTTCTGCAGGTGACGCTGTTCGCCGTGAACGGGAATGAAGTAACGCGGCTTGGTCAGCGCGTGAATGATCTTCAGCTCCTCGCAGCAGGCGTGACCGGAGACGTGCAGTCCCTCCAGCTTGTCATAGATGACCTCCGCGCCTTTGCGATAGAGCTCGTTGATGATGCGCGAGACCGCCTTTTCATTGCCGGGAATGGCGGAAGCGGAGATGATGACCTTGTCTCCCGGCTGAATCTCGACCTGCTTATGACCGGAGAACGCCATGCGGTACAGGGCGGACATGTTCTCGCCTTGCGAGCCGGTGGAGACGATGACGATCCGATCCTTCGGCAGCGTCTTGATCTGGTTGATGTCCACGAGCGTCCCGTCGGGGATGTTCAGGTAGCCCAGATCGATCGCGACTTTGAGGATGTTCTCCATGCTGCGGCCTGTGACGGCGACTTTTCTGCCGTGGCGGTGCGCGACGGCGAGCACCGCCTGAATGCGGTGCATATTGGAGGCAAAGGTCGTGACGATGATGCGGTTTTTGCAGCCGTTGAAGTGGCGGTCAAGACCCTCGGCGACGATAGATTCCGAGGGAGTGTAGCCCTGCCGCTCGACGTTGGTCGAGTCCATTAAGAGCGCGTAGACGCCCTCCTTGCCCAGCGCGCCGAGCCGTCCGAGGTCGGTCATGCCGTCCTCCGCGGTGGGGTCGATTTTGAAGTCGCCGGTCATGACGATCGTGCCGACCGGCGTGCGGATGGCGAACGCGACCGCGTCCGCGATGGAGTGGTTGACGTGGATGAACTCCACGCTGAAGCAGCCTGCCTTCACGACGTCGCCCGGCTTATGGGTGACGAGCTGGGTCTTTGCCGCGAGGTCGTGCTCCTCCAGCTTGAGCTTGATCAGCCCGTTGGTGAGCGGGGTGGCGTGGACGGGCGCGGAAACCGCCTGCAGAACGTAGGGCAGCGCGCCGATGTGATCCTCGTGGCCGTGGGTGATGAAGAAGCCGCGCAGCTTCTTCTGATTTTTTACGAGATAAGTTACGTCGGGAATGACGAGATCGACGCCGTACATGTCGTCCTCGGGGAAACCGAGGCCGCAGTCCACGACGATCATGTCCTTTCCGTATTCCAGAACGGTCATGTTCTTGCCGATTTCATTCAGACCGCCCAGAGCGATAATTTTCAGTTTATCTGCCAAAATATGACAACTCCTTTGTTGGGTAAAGATAAATATGAAGTGGGTCGTATTGACCCGTATCGTCGATAATTTGTGCCGCGCCGACCGCATCAGCGGCGCGGCTTTTGTCTCCGCCGCGGGAAGTATACCACAAAATGAACGAAAAGTATACTGTTTTTTGGAAACGGGCAGACTTCCATTGGAAAAATTAGAGAAAAGCGGTAGAAAAAGCCGGCGTATTGTGTTATAATTATATAACCTATTATGTTTTGAAAGGGGTGCCGCCCTTTGAACAAAAATAAAATGCGAAGATTGCTGCAGCCGAGTATGGCAGCCTACTTTATCGTGATGGCGCTGTTCTGCGCCGCCGCGCTGATTCTGAGGCAGTATTATCTTGCCGCCGGCGAAGCGGTGGTACTGCTGCTCCTGCTCGCGGGCTACCGGTGGGCGAACGCCCGCCGTCACCGCGCGCTCAACGAGTACGTGCAGACGACGAACGAGATGATGCGCAAATCGGCGGACAGCGAGGTGCCGTTCCCGGTCGCGCTGATCCAGCTCAACGAGGACGAGCTTCTGTGGTACAACAAGTCCTTTGCGGACTTGACGAACGTGAAAGATACGCTCTCGGCGCAGTTCGTCACGGATATCCTGCCCGGCTTCTCGACGGAATGGCTGACCTCCGGCAAGACGACCTGCCCGGACGAGCTGCGCTACCGCGGCCGGCGGTTCCGCGTGACGGGCTCCGTCCTGCCGAGCAAGGATATGAAGTCCGGCGTGGTCATGGGCATGATCTATCTGCAGGATCTGACGGAGCTTCTGCAGGTGCGCGACGAGTATATCCGCTCGCGCCCGATGGTCTGTATCGTGCTGGTAGACAACTACGACGAGCTGACCAACAATCTGCAGGAGGCGGAGATCTCCCGCCTGAACGCGGAGATCAACAAACGGATCAGCGACTGGGCGGATCAGTATAACGGTCTGCTCCGAAGACTGGAGCGCAACCGTTTCCTCCTGCTGTTTGAGGCGAAGGAGCTGTCCGCGATGGCGGACACGAAATTCTCCCTGCTGGAAGCCATGCGCGAGGTCACGAATGCGACCGGCATCGCCGCGACCGTATCCATCGGCATCGGCAAGGACGGCGTGGACTTCCGCGAGAATCACAGCTTTGCCGCCCTGTCCATCGAAATGGCGCTCTCCCGCGGCGGCGATCAGGCGGTCATCAAGGATCGCTACGATTTCACCTTCTTCGGCGGCAGAAACAAGGCGACCGAGCGCCGTACCACGGTCAAATCCCGCGTGATGGCGTCGTCGCTTGCCGAGCTGATCACGCAGTCGAGCCGCATTTTCATCATGGGCCACAAAATGGCGGACTTGGACGCGATCGGCGCGGCTGCGGGCATCTGCTGCCTGTGCCGCCATAAGGGAAAGAAGGCGAATATCGTCATCGACCCCGAGCGCAACGCCGCCGAAAGCATGCTGAGCATTCTGCGCGAAATGCCGGAGTACGCCGACTGCTTCATCAGCGGGCAGGACGCGTTGGTTGATGCGGACGCCAAGAGCCTGCTGGTCGTGGTGGACACCAACCGTCCCGATCAGGTCGAGTGCAAGCCGCTGCTGGAATCCATCCGCAGGGTGGTCGTCATCGACCATCACCGCCGCGCTGCCGACTACATCGAGCAGCCCGTGCTGAATCTGCACGAGCCGTACGCGTCCTCCGCCTCCGAGCTGGTCACGGAGCTGCTGCAGTATTCGCTGGAAGCGACGGCGATCACCGCAAACGAGGCGGCGGCGCTGCTTGCCGGCATCGTGCTCGACACCAAGAATTTCGGCGTGCGTACCAACAGCCGTACCTTTGAGGCGGCGGCGTTCCTGCGCCGGATCGGCGCGGATACCGTGCAGGTCAAGAAGCTCTTTCAGAACGACCTGCCCACCACGGTCGCCCGTTATAAGATTATTCAGAACGCGCGGCTTTATCGCCAGAAGATCGCGATCGCCGCGCTGGACTATACCGCAAACCGCACGACGGCGGCGCAGGCTGCGGACGAGCTCTTGAACATCTCCGGCATCGAGACCTCTTTCGTGCTCTATCCGCAGGACGATCAGACGATCATCTCCGCCCGCTCCATCGGCGAAGCGAACGTGCAGGTCATTCTGGAGCCGCTGGGGGGCGGCGGCAACGCCGCGACTGCGGGCGCGCAGGTCAAGAACAAGAGCGTGAGCGCGACACTGGAAGAACTGATCAAATCCATTGATAAATTCTTTGAACCGTAACAGAAAGAAGGAGGAACAGCCATGAAGGTTATTTTGCTGCAGGACGTCAAGGGCAAGGGCAAAAAGGGTCAGATGCTCGAGGTATCGGACGGCTATGCCAGAAACTATATGCTGCCGCGCAAGATGGCGGTGGAAGCGACTGCGGACAATATCAACACCAAGCGCATGACCGACAAGGCGGTGCAGGAGCGTCAGCAGCGGGAGCGCGAGGAGGCATTCGCAATCTCCGAAAAGATGAAGGATATGGTCGTGACCGTCCGCGCCAAGGGCGGCGGGGCAGGCAGACTGTTCGGCTCCGTGACGACGCAGGAGATCGCAGACGCGATCAAACAGCAGGAGGGCATTGACGTAGACAAGCGCCGCATCGTGCTCGAGGAACAGATCAAGACGGTCGGCGACTATACGGTCAAATGCAAGCTGGGCTACGAGATCACCGCGAAGCTCAAGCTGAAGGTTGAGGAACTGTAAGAAACAGAGAGGATTCTCAAATGGATGATTTACTGGGACGCCAGGCGCCCCATTCCCTGGAAGCCGAGCAGGCGGTGCTCGGCTCGATCCTGATCGACAGCCGCTGTATCAACGACGTGATCGGCGCGGTGCGCGCGGAGGATTTCTATCTCCAGACCAACCGCGATATTTTCGAGACGGTCTACGAAATGTTCAGCTATTCGCAGATCATCGACCCCGTTACGGTGCTGGACAAAATGCGCGAGCGCGGCGTATACGACGAGCAGACTTCCACGAAGTACGTCATGCAGCTCATGGAGATCACGCCGACGGCTGCAAACGCGAAGCAGTACGCGCAGATCGTGCATGATAAGGGGCTGCAGCGCAATCTTGCGGAAGCGGCGTCGGACATCGTTAACACGGTCTATGAGGGCGTCGGCTCGGCGAAGGACATGCTCGAAGCGGCGGAGAAGAGAATCTACGCTCTGCGCCGCGGCAACACGAACGATTCTCTGGAACACGTCGGCACGATCCTGCTGAAGGTCTTTGACCGTCTGACCGAGCTGAGCGAATCCGGCAGCGATATTTCGGGCATTTCGACCGGACTGCGCGATCTGGATAGATTTATCAGCGGTCTGAACAAGTCCGACCTGATGCTCCTTGCGGCGCGCCCCGGCATGGGCAAGACCTCCATGGCGCTGAATATCGCCCTGAACGTCGCAAAGAAGTACCCGAAGCGGACGGTCGCCTTCTTCTCGCTGGAAATGTCCAAGCAGCAACTGGTCACCCGACTGATCTCCAACGAGAGCTTCGTGGACAACCGCAAGCTGACGACGGGTCAGCTCTCCATGGACGAGTGGAGCAAGATCGGCATTGCGTCGTCCGCTCTGTCGCAGACCGATCTGCGCGTGGACGACAATCCGTCCATCACCGTCGCCGAGATGAACGCCAAGCTTCGCAGGATCGACGATCTTGCGCTGGTCGTCATCGACTATTTGCAGCTCATGACCTCCTCAGGCGCGAAGCTGAACTACAGCGGAGAAAACCGTCAGCAGGTCATTTCCGATATCACTCGTTCGCTCAAGATCATGGCGAAGGAGCTGAACGTGCCGGTTCTGTGTCTTTCCCAACTGTCCCGTGCCAACGAAAGCCGTCAGGACAAGCGGCCGATGCTGTCTGATCTGCGCGAATCCGGCGCAATTGAACAGGACGCGGACGAGGTGATTTTCCTCTACCGCGAGGACTACTACAACAAGGAAACGGAAAAGCAAAACGTCGCGGAGTGTATCATTGCGAAGAACCGCCACGGCGAGACCGGCACGGTCGAGCTGCAGTGGCTGCCGCAGTTTACGACCTTTGCCGACCGCGAGTGGAGACACAATGAAGACTGAGTTGCTCGCAAGCTGCCGCAGAGAGCAACTGTTCACTGCGGGAGACCGGGTGATCGCCGCAGTGTCCGGCGGCGCAGACTCCATGGCGATGCTGTGGTGTCTGCATTCTTTCCGGGCGGAGCTGGGCATTACCGTATCTGCGGCGCATTTCAACCACGGTATCCGCGGCGCGGAAGCGGACGAGGACGAAGCCTTCGTCCGCGCCTTCTGCGAAGCGCACGGGATCGAATTCTGCGCCGGCAGAGCGGACGTTGCCCCCTTTGCAAAGGAAAGCGGCATGACGCTGGAGGAAGCGGCGCGGGAAAAACGCTACGGATTCCTGCTTTCCCTGCCGGGCGATAAGATCGCCACGGCGCACAATGCGGACGACAACGCTGAAACGGTACTGCTGCACCTTTTGCGTGGCAGCGGGCTGCGCGGGCTGTGCGGCATTCCGCCGCGCCGCGGGAAGATCGTCCGCCCCATGCTTTCCGTCAGCCGCGAGGAGATCCTGCAATTCTTGAACGAAGAGAATATTCCGTGGCGGGAAGACCGCACGAACGGAGAAGACGACTGCCTGCGCAACCGTCTGCGCCATCACGTCATGCCGCTTTTGTATGAAGAAGCGCCGTTCCTGCGCAGGAATCTTCTTCGCAGGTGCGAGTTGCTCCGCAGCGAAGACGATCTGCTGGATAAACTGGCGGGCGAACTCCTGAAGCCGGAAGGCGACGGTTACCGTATCGCGCCGATCTTGTCCGCCGCCGATCCGCTGCAAAAGCGCGCGCTGCGCCTGATCCTGCGCGAGCATCTTCCGCAGAATGCCGCGCAGCGCCATATCGACGCGCTGCAGCGCCTCGTGCATTCCGACGATCCGTCCGCGCAGCTTGATCTGCCGAACGGACTGACGGCGCGGCGCAGATATGACGTGCTGCTGATTCAAAAAGACGGGGAGCTCCCGTCCTTTCCCGAGACTGCCCTGAACGTGCCGGGCGTGACGCGGATTCCGCATTTGCGCCTGCGCGTCGTCTGCGCGGTCGAGGAGAATTTTCAAAAACAGGGAAATACGGCATTCCAATTTGCCGTAAAATATGATATGATAGCCACCGACGTGCTGACCCTGCGCCCCCGCCGCACCGGCGACCGGATGCAGATGGACGGCGGCTATACGAAGACGCTGAAAAAGCTGCTGATCGAGCAGAGGATCCCCCGCGACCGGCGCGAAGCGCTGCCGGTGCTGACCGACGGGAAGCGGGTGCTGGCGGTGCTCGGACTGGGCGTCAGCGCGGACTGCCGCGCGGAAGAACGTCAGCGCGCCCTTGTGATAACGACAGAAACAGAGGATTAGTCGCATGGAAATCGAGCGTGTCCTGCTGACGCAGGAGCAGCTTCAAACCCGCATTGCGGAGCTCGGCGCGGCGTTGAGCGCGGACTACGCGGACAAAACGCCGGTCTTTATCGGCGTGCTCAAGGGCGCGGTACACTTTTTTACCGACCTGACGCTGCAGTTCCCCCACCCGTGCCAGTATGATTTCATCGGCGCGTCGTCCTACGGCGACGGCACGCAGTCGAGCGGACAGGTAAAGCTCACGAAGGACGTCATGACCGATCTGCAGGGCCGTCACGTCATCATCGTGGAAGACATACTCGATACGGGCCTGACCCTGCGCTTCGTCACGGACTGGCTCAGGAGCAAAGGCCCCGCGTCGTTAAAGCTCTGCGTACTGCTGGATAAGCCGGAACGGCGCAAAGCGAAGCTTTCCGCGGACTATATCGGTTTCACGATCCCCAACGAATTTGTGGTCGGCTACGGTCTGGACTATCAGGAGCTGTACCGCAATCTTCCGTACGTCGGGGTTTTGAAGCCGTAAAAAAGGAGAGAAGTTTTGAACAGCTCACCCAAACGAATCAATCTCGTAATCTACGCGGTCATTCTTGTCATCGCGATCCTGCTGATTTCGGGGCTGTTCGGCGGAGAAAAACTGCCGGAGGTCAGCTATTCCGAAATGCGCGTGCTCTTCCTGAAAGAGAAGGTCAGATCCTTCGAATGGGAAGAGGGCGTCCTGACGCTGGAGCTGTACGGCGATCCGAAGACAGAGCCGACGCGCGTGATCCATCAACTCGCCGACGTGGAGATGTTCCGCGATGATCTGAGCGAGACCTATGAACGTCAGCAGGCGGAAGGGATCATCGAAGCCTACAACTTCGTCCCCCTGAAGGGAACGCCGTGGTATCTGATCATACTGCCCTACCTCATTCCGCTTGCGCTGCTGCTTGTCTTCATGTATTTCCTGATGGGAAGGTCAAACGGCGGCGCTGCCGGCGGAGTGAAGTTCAGCAAGGCGAACGTCCGTGTCGGCACCGGCGAGAAGAAGGTCACCTTTGCCGACGTCGCGGGCGTTGAGGAGGAAAAACAGGAGCTCGAGGAGATCGTCGACTTCCTGCGCGACCCGAAAAAGTATCAGGCGATCGGCGCGAAGATTCCCAAAGGCGTGCTCCTGGTCGGCCCTCCCGGCACCGGCAAGACCCTGATCGCCCGCGCGGTCGCCGGAGAAGCGAACGTGCAGTTTTTGTCGGTCTCCGGCTCGGATTTCGTCGAGCTCTACGTCGGCGTCGGCGCGAGCCGCGTGCGCGACCTGTTTGAGCAGGCGAAAAAGGGCGCGCCGTCCATCGTCTTTATCGACGAGATCGACGCGGTCGGCCGCAGACGCGGCGCGGGTCTCGGCGGCGGCAACGACGAACGCGAGCAGACCCTCAATCAGCTTCTGGTCGAGATGGACGGATTCGGCAGCAACGAGGGCGTCATCGTCATGGCGGCGACCAACCGGCAGGACATTCTCGACCCGGCGCTTCTGCGTCCGGGCAGATTTGACCGGCAGATCTACATCAGCCCACCCGACGTGAACGGCAGAGAAGCAATCCTCAAAGTTCACGCAAAGGATAAAATGTTGGCGGACGACGTCGATCTCAAAGTGATCGCCCACGCGACCGGCGGCTTTACCGGCGCGGATCTTGCCAACCTGCTCAACGAAGCGGCGCTGTACTCCGCGAAGGAAAACTGCCCGTTTATCACGATGCATGCGCTGGAGGAGTCCATTCTGAAGGTGATTGCCGGCCCCGAAAAGCGCAGCCACGTCCGACTGGAGCGCGACCGTCGGATCACGGCGTATCACGAGGCGGGTCACGCGGTCACTATACACTTCCTGCCGACGCAGGATCCGGTGCACAGCATCACGATCATTCCGCGCGGCAGAGCGCTGGGCATGACGATCAGCCTTCCCGAGGAGGACACCGATCACCTGACGCGCAACGAAATGCGCGAGCAGATCATCGGTTTGCTCGGCGGCAGAGTCGCGGAGCATCTCGTCTTTGACGATATCTCCACCGGCGCGTCCAACGATCTGCAGCGCGCCAGCCGTCTTGCGCGTGACATGATTGCAAAATACGGCATGAGCGATCGGATCGGTACGGTCTCCTATGACAACGGCGACGAGATTTTCGTCGGTCGCGACTATGAGCGCACGAAGGCGTATTCCGAGCACACCGCCGGCGAGATCGACGTGGAAATGAAGCGCGTGATCGACGAAGCGTACGAAAAGTGCGAGACCATCTTGACCGAGCACCGCGACAAGCTCGACGAGATTGCCGCCTTCCTGCTCGAGAACGATACGATGAGCCGCAGACAGTTTGAAGCCTGTATGAACGGCGAAATGATCCCTGAAACCGCCGAGGGCTTTTTCGACACTGTCGAAAAGCCGGAAGAGTAAATGAATATCGGGCTGCCGCCCGGCAGCCCGATCATACGCCCGCGTAGCTCAGTTGGATAGCAGCGATCGCCTCCTAAGCGACAGTTAAATGCCCGAGAGGCCTGTATTTTCAAGGGTTTTCAAGTTTTTGCGTTGAGTGATAATGAGTGACAAAACAATAATATGCCCACGTAGCTCAGCAGGATAGAGCACGAGCCTCCTAAGCCCGGGGTCGCACGTTCGAATCGTGTCGTGGGTGCCAAAGGGGAAGCTGTTTGCAGCTTCCCTTTATTTCATTTTCCGGCTGATCTCCTCAAGCCTGCGGCGGTCGGAAACAGAATAGTAGTGCTCGTTCGTTTCCACTGCATGCCCAAGGATCATGGCGCGGTCAGCCGGTGACAGTTCTTTTTCAATGAGTTCGGAATTAAATGCAATACGGAAAGCGTGATTGTTGGTCGTAGTGATCCCCAGTCGCCTGCATGCGCGGCGAAGGTTCTGCAAATAGGAATCCTTTTTAATTGGCTTCCCGGCTTTGTCGTGAAAAACATAGGTTGGCGTTCCGGGAAGCTGCTTCGCAAGCGCTAATACTTCATCGATTTCCTTGGTTCGCGGAATCACTCTGCCCCCATGCGGGTGCTTGCGCTCATCTTTAGTGTATTCCACGTCACGGAATACCTGATGCACGTCGCTTGTATCAATCACCTGCTGACGATGAATGTGGATGTAGTTATCATTGACGTCTGACCAAAGAAACGCGGACAGTTCACCGACGCGGAGACCCGTTACCATCGCGAACAACCGCATAAGTGAACGCGGATTCTTGCACGTTTTTAATGCATCCTGCCGCAGCCGATCAAGTTCCGCCTGCGAAAACTTCCGTTCTTCTGACTGCTTTTTCTTCAGATCACAATCTTTCGCATAATCGTCAAAGAGAATGAACTGCGCAGGATTGCGGATACAGAATCCTTTGCGCATACCATAGTCGAAGATTTGCTTCAGCAACTGAAGCATTTTCTTTAATGCGGCTTCTTTAGGTTTCTTTGGCAAATAGTCCTTTACCAGCCATCTGCGCAAATCGGAATCCGTAACTTCCGCCAAAGGCTTTGCCTGTAAGTCCTTATCCAAATAGGAAAAATAGCGCCGATCGTCACGAATGGTACTGCTGCTGCGGTTCAGTTCCTCTTCTTTTCTCGCCATTAAGAGTTCAAACGTACTCTCTACGGAACGCGTGGAATTCTCAATGGTTTTGTAAAGATCAAAAAGGTAGTCAATAAGCTCCGCTTTAGTCTTTCGCACAACCTCCTTCCGTTTCCCATTCTCGCACACATACGTTTTATAATATCCGTCTTTGTACTTGCTTTTGGAATGCATCTGTGTGATTACGTAAGAATGGTGCGATGCAACAAATTTTTCTTTCGCCTTGGTAATCATGTTTTTCACCTCGGCGTTTTCGAAACCACCATGCTCAAATAATACCACAAGATCGCTCATTTGAAAAGACAGCGAGCCGGGAGTATTTAATTGTTTCATTCGGCTCACCGCCTTTCTATAAGAGTTTAGTACGGAAAACCTCCGTAGAACGATTTGAACAACTGCCTGTTTTCCGTTACGAACATCCCGACGCTGCCGGGCGGGATCATCCGGCCGAGTTCGGTGCTGCCGGTCATTACGATCGAAAGATTGTCGTTGCACGAGCCGAGCAGGATCCTCGTGTTGGATCGGATCTGCCCGGAAATCTCTTGCCCGCCGCGCTGCAGTCCAAGAATCATTGAAATCCCGGCAGCGCGTGCCAGCTTGCAGAGGCTGGCGATCATTGCCTCGTTCTTTTCGCCGCGAGTTTTCTGATCTTTGTCGCCGGTTTTAACTACAGCTTCCATGTATTCGTCGATTACGCAAAGAATACGCGGCATCGGTTTTTCGGCATGCGAATCATTGTATTTTTTAATGTTCGCGCAGCCGCACTCTTTGAAGCATTTCAAGCGGCGATGCATTTCATTGACGAGTTCGAGCAGAAAGGCGGGCAACTCGTCTTCGCTGTCGACCGCCTTGCTGAGATGCGGCAATAACGCGGTGTAGTCGACGAAGTGCTTCATGTCGATCAGATAGACGAGATAGCCTTTATGCAGGGCTTGCGAGATCAGACTCTTGATCAGGACGGTCTTGCCGGAACCGGTCTCGCCGCCGATCATATAATGCGGGTGAACGGCAAGATCGATTTTAATCGGATATGAGCGGTTCACGCCGACGCAGAGTTCGGAATACTTTTTCGGCAGAAACCTCGCGTTCCACGGAATGACCTCCGGCCACGGACCCGGATGATTGATAAGCGTCAGGACAACGAGCGTATTATCTGTGCCGTAGTCCACACCGAGGATTGCGATGTCCAGAGCGTTTTCTAATTGCTGCTGCTTAATCGGATCCGTCCATTCATCGAATGCAATACCGCAGCACTTCAGCGTCCATTTCTCAACGCGGGTCTCGGCGTCGATGATCGCCCTATCCCGAAGCAGCGGAGCTTCGAGATCGCCGTTTCGAAAGTTCGGAACGCGTTCAATGCGGCGTGTAATCCCGATGAATCCTTTCGGCGCTCCGAGGGAAAATAGCAAGCAAGCGTTTAGGATTACCGACACGACGGTAAGCAGAAATCGCCAAGAAGCAGCCATCATCTCCGCCATAGCATCGCTGCCGCGAATCAACGAGATCAGAGTGATCACAAGAAGATTCAACAGAGAGATAGGAATGATGTAGAGTTTTTGGAACGCGCGCCGGAGACCTCTGCCGACGAAATAGAGAAAGTATCGCCAGCGGAGGCTCTCGTGCGGCGCGTAGTTCTGATTATCTCGGAACGAGCCGTTCATAATAGAGAATCAGTTGCTCTTGTTGATGAGCTGGGTGAAGTGTTCGGCGATCTGCTGACAAATATTGCGTTCGATGTCGTCCGGAGTATTTGCGTCAAAGGCGTTTTTCGGGTCGATCGGCATACCGACCGCCTTGAGCTGCTGGGCCCATGTGATCGCTCTCTGATACTCAATTTTCGGAATGCCGTTCTTAATGATCGTGTCGATAACCGACGGGCCGAGATAAGCAACGAGCAAGGTCAGCGTGGGTGCAACCTGCTTTTTGAGCCAGTCCAGCGCTTGCCCGATATCGGTCGGCATTTTCGCTTTTCCGGTCAAATGGAGCGGCTTCGCACCGTCAAGAAATTCCGACCACCACTTACAAGTAGGGCAGCGGGAAACGTTTTTGTCCTTTCGGTCGATAAAGCGGATCTTGTCGGCGATAACGCCGATTCCCATTTTGACGATTTCCGTGTATTTGTCCGGGCAGTTGTTTGAAATCTGGTCAACAACTAATTTGCGCAGTTGCTCAGCCGCAGCATGCCTGATTTCGATCTCGACCCGGGTCCAAGGGAAACTTGTGTTTTGCTCGGCAGCTTTGTCGTAGATTCGGACAAGGCAACTCGAGCGCGAACCGATATAAACGGTATGCCCGTTCGTGTTCGCCAGGCCTTTCTGCACCAGCTTGTTTTCTAACGGTGAGACGAGACCGCCGTTGGCAACTTTCTTTTCGATTTTCGACAGTTTGAGTTTGTTCTGGAAGTCGTCGACCGCGAAGTCAATTCTGGTTGCATTGATTCTGCCTGCCAGTTTAGTGGTGAGCAAACTATAGAAAATATCACGCCCGCAAAGCTGTTCGAGTTCGCGACAGCCCTGCCCCTGCATTTCGAGGCAAATTCCCATATCCGGACGACCCTCAGACAAGATTTTGACAGCACCAAACGACGTGGTCTTACTGTACCCGTATCTGCCGTGATCTTCGACCAGCCACTTAAGCCCACCGAGGTTGAGTACACTATTAATAAAATCGTCAGTGGAAATGTCGTGATAGACTAAGGTAGTTGCATCGATCAGAGCGTCAGGTTTCTTAAAGATACTTTTGATTGCTTTTTTCATGGCTTTTTGTAATTGTTTCCCCCCTATTAGCTCCCGGGGGTGAAAATGATTGATTTCGAAATCCGAGGTGGCCGGAACACCGACCGGGCTGTTATTGCCCGGTCGGCGCCCCAGCTTCGAATCACTACGCGGCGTAAACGGCCGAAGCCGTAGCGGTGATGCCAGGCCGACCGTTCATGACGTAAATTTTCGCGACGAAGTCGGAAAACTCGACCGGAAAGCCGATCAGGTCGTCGTCAACAATTGCCGTTTTCGGCAGCTTGACGTTCAGCCGCTCGTAGTTGAGCGACGGAATGACGACGCAGCAGCGAATACCGGTAATAATATCGGTGCGCTGTCCGCCGTCGTATGCGTAGGCGTTGCTGACGCTGACGAGAAGCATTTCGTCGGGGAATACATCGCGCGTGAGTTCGAGATTTCGCGGATCGATCATTCTCTTTGCCTCCTTTCTTTTGTTTTTACGACTCTATTGTAGAGGATAAGGCGGCAAATCAATTGTCCAGATTGTACAAAAGCATAATTTTTTTGATTTATTTGCAATGACTCATCGGGCGATCAAACGGCTCAAAAATCGATTTTGCGTCGACTTTCCGGCTATCAGTTAACTTGATCATTTCAAGACGCTTGTTGTGATCCTCCGCCGCATTCGATGTCAAGTGATTAATAATGTTGCGGTAAATGGCAGCGTTACAATCATAATCATAATCGATGCAGTATCCTGCAAGTTTAATCATTTCATTGGCGCGAGAAATAGACGGCCGTAAGACAACGATTATTCGAACGGCATCGAATAAAGACAAACGCCGGATGGGCATTCCTTCATTATTCAGATGGAGGATCTTGCTAAGGTAAGAATTGTCGTAATATAACTTCTTCGCCAAATCGTTTAAAGCGTATTTTTTAATGTGCCGATACGGCCTTTTTAAATTCTCTTCATTGATTGTTTCGATTTCATTTTTAACAGCTTGTCCGAACGGACTAAGTACAGACAATGACGGCAGCCGACAGGAGGATAATATAATAAGGAATGCGAGAGAAATGCGTAAACATAGAAACATTCATAATACCCACCTGCCTTTCAAAAATAGTGCAAACGCGTTAGAGAAACAGAGAAATTGCGGATCCTCTCCTGACGTCTGCCGCCAATGCAAATAGCAGCGTTTTCGTTTTTCATTTCACCTAATAGACAAGAAAAAACGCCGCTTTGCTTGACTCCGAATGCACGCAAAGCGGCGTTTGTCGGCGGGGGATCCCCCCCCCGCCGGGCGTTTCGTTTTTCAAATGAAGTGTTTTGTGTATTTTCGTTGTTGCGCAAGAATTGTCTTTATATAAAAACAGAGAGCAACCTCCAACGAATTGAAAAAGTTGCTCTCTGGAAAAACTAAAAGTATGTGGGTACTTTCCTCGGCAGAGCATTCTGCCAGAAAGTAACAAACCTACATACTGTACCATAATTATATGCCGCCGCAGAGGTTTTGTCAATACGTTTTGAAAAAATCCCGCCACTGTCTTATGACAGGGCGGGAATTGCTTGTAATTTGGGAATTATTCTTCTTGAATGAGAGTCCAACAATCATCGCAGAGCATGGAACTTCCGTTTCTTCTGTTCCATTCCCAGATTTCCTTTCCCGGCTGACACGTTGCGAAATGCTCTTTGCAATCCAGAGCAAGATCTCCGTAGTATTTTGAGGTGTCAGTCGTTACTTTCCAGCCGCACTCTTCGCAGACGCAAGTAACACTGTACATCCACACCTTATCCGGATCAACGTGGTTGCATTCATCCGCTTCCGGCTGTTCGTTGGAAACTTTGCCGCAATGCGTGCAGATCCAGACGTCGTAGGAGGGATTTGCTACATAAAGCCGCTGGGGACTCAGTTTTAACTTATGTTCACTCGGAATCTCGGATAGCGTCTTATGGGTGAGAAAGTCGTAGTAATCGAACGCATAGCTGGCATCATTCAGATGGATACGTGATTCCCATCCGCAACTGCACAGACATGTTCCGCACCAGATCTCGTGTTCTCGGAACCGCACGCGCTCCCAAGTGTGACAAGTGCAGTCGTTCAGCGCGCCGGGAGACACCCAGCGTTCTTCACCGCAGTCGCTGCAGACCCAAGAATAATACGCGGGAGAAACGATGATGCCGTAAGATGCCTCCGCATACGAACCGTGTACATAGATTTGTTCATCTCTGGGGTACTGACGATAATGGTCTTCCCAGTCCTTCAATACGTCGCCCTGGTTTTCCGAAGTATAGCAGCACGAGGTCCATTCGCCGCAGCTACATCTAATCTTATAGATTCCAATGCGGACCTGTTCGTGCTCTACCTTTTCCCAGTTGTGACAGTGAGGGAGCTGTGCAGTGTCGATTTCAGGTTTTTCACCGTCGCCGACAAAGAGCGTGACTGCCGTGCCCGTGCAGCCGTTAAGTTTTGGGCCCAAATAGTCAAAGCTCGCGCCTGCCAGACAGTAGCTGTCCACATTATATCCCTTCGCGCTCAGATAGAACACGTACACCTTGCCTTCCTCGATCTCGAAGTCATCGAAGGCGCAGTTTTCAGGAACAAAGAAGTCGCTGCGCTGTCGTACTCCCGGCTTTCTTCCGCAGCTCAGGAAAATGTCATATGTTCCAACCGGAACCTCGATGCTGCGCTCGCCGCATACGAGGACGCGCTCTTCTTCCGAGTTGCCAAACGGCTTTTCAGGAATCGTCAGGCACGGGAATGCCTTGTAGAGATCATTGCGTTCATCCAGACCTTCCGCAAGGCCGTGCTCATCAAAAGCAGCGCCATAAGCAGCAGCGCTCGAATCCATATAGAACCTGAAACCATACCCGAGAGCTTGCGCGCTCGCAAGCTGCGAATCACCGTAGACGTCATCTACCATCAGGATGACAGTTGCGGTCTTCACGGGTTCTGTCGGTTCGGTCGGCTCTTCCGTTGGCTCGGTAGGAGCTTCCGTTGGTTCAGTGGGCGCTTCCGTTGGTTCAGGAGGTGCCTCCGTAGGCTCGGTGGGCTCGACACGGACGCCGCCAACAAGCGTGCAGATCAGATCTACGGTATCCGGGCCAGTCTCTTCGTACTCCCCTCCCCAAACAGCAAACCAGAAGAGGAAGTTCGGATCGCCTTCAATGAGATCCTTTGCGACAACGAGGCCGTTCTCCACTGCGAAGTAGGAGTTATCGGCGACGTTCTTCAGGAGATAGCCACCTTCGGCCTCAATGATCTCAAACGAGGATTTCGTAAAGTCAAAAGAGTGGAACGTGCTCGGGGCTTCGGCCGCAAGATAAAGGGCAACGCCTCTGTCGTCGTAGTCCCACTGGTCAATGAATGAGTAGGTTCCGTCTCCGTTGCTGACAACGTAGAGAGTTTCAGTGGTAGAGCCCTCCACTTTCAGTTCGGTCTCCGATGCAGTAACTCTGCCGGTCATAAGATTACGAGTGCCGTCGCCTGTGCGTTCGGCGTAAGCGGTTACGACGTTATTTGCAGGGTTGTAAAGAACAACACAGTCTCCAAGCTCAAACGGAAGCTGCACACCGCCACTTGGTTCAGTCGGTTCAATGGGAACCGTTGGTTCGGTCGGGTCATTCGTCGGTTCGATCGGCGAATCAGTAGGTTCTGTCGGAGCGTCCGTCGGGGTTTCCGAAGGCTCGGTCGGCTCCGTTGGATCGGCAGTAGGCTCAGTAGGCGCTTCCGTCGCTTCAGTCGGCTCATCGGAGGATTCCGTCGGCGCGTCAGTCGGTTCCGTCACTTCGGTTGCATCCGTCGGCTCCGTCGGTTCCACCGAGGGTTCAGTCGGAGCGTCTGTAGGTTCTTCCGTCGGCTCTACCTGCGTTTCAACCACGTTAGTGATGAACCGATGGATCATCGCTGCGATCTCCGCACGCGTTGCGGTATCCTGCGGCGCAATCTTCGTTGCACTTCTGCCATTGACAATGCCATTGGCGTTTGCCCAGCTCAGCCCTTCGAGCGCCCAACCGTGGATCTTGCCGAAGTCGCTGTAGTTGCTCAGGCTGTTCTTCTTTTCTACGTCGTAGCCCTTGAAGGTCGCATATCTATAGAAGAAGGTCGCAAGCTCTTCACGGGTCACGGGGTCATTGGTACCATACTTATTATTTCCGGCGCCATTGGTAAGTTCGGTTTCCTTCATCCAGGCGATCGCCTTAGAGTACCACTCGCCTTCCGGCACATCTCGGAAGCCGCTTGCTGCAGCAGGCTCCGGCGTGCCTTCAAAACGCCAGAAGATCGTTGCCATCATTGCTCTGGTCGCTGCGCTGTTCGGATCGAAACGGTCGGGAGCAACGCCCTGCATCAGTCCGTTATCCGAAACGAAGATCACGTCGTTGCAGAACCAGTCATTGCTGTTGACGTCTTTGAAGATCGTATTTGCGGCAACTCCGGTCACGAAGCTGCCCATAAGGATCGCCGCCATCAGGAGAACGGCGATCGCCTTTCTTGTATTCGTATAATTCCTCATCTTAATTCTCCTTCCATGTTTGAATCAGAGTTCCATTGTCCATTTACATTCCGTTCCTACTATAGTTTCTATCATCAGGATACTGGCATCACAATTTCCGTCTACTCAGTCGGCGTATCAATGCCGTTGCCGACAAGCGTGCAAATGTAATCTATGTTATACGGATCTGTCTCTTCGTGCTCCCCTTCCCATACGGCGAACCAGAAAAGGAAGTTTGGATCGTCTTCGACCAGTTCCTTTGCGACAACAAGGCCGTCCTCGACTGCAAGGTAGGAGTTATCTGAGACGCTCTTCAGAAGATATCCGCCTGTGGCTTCAATTATTTCAAAAGAAGTGCTTGTGAGATCATCTCCTCCTTGAAAAGTATCCGGCGAAGCGGCTGCCATATAGATAGTAGTTCCGTGATCGTGCATCAACTGACTAAAGAAGCGGTACGTTCCATCACTATTTTCAGATAGATAAAAGATTTCGGTTTCAAAAGCATCAGAGCGTAGCGTGCTACCGGATCTGGATGCATTTCCAGTTCTAATATTCACCGCTCCGGATTTAGAATAGCTGCTATAACTTGTCACAACATTGTTTGCGGGATTATAAAGGACAACGCGCTCTCCGATTTCAAACGGGAGCTGTACGCTCTCAGTGGGTTCCGCCGGCTCTTTTACGTTCGAATTTGCTGCAGCTCCAAACGTGAGGCCGGCCATAAGAATCGCCGCCATCAGGAGAACGGCGAACATCTTTTTTGCGTTTGTGTAGTTTCTCATCTCTTATATCTCCTTCCATACTTATATCTATCAAAATTCCGTGTAATATTTCACTTCGTTTCAACTATACCATATTGTTCCCTTGTACGCAAGTTATCAAATGTATAATGATGTTGCTTTGTTAGATTACAAAAAAGTGCGCAGCCGGAGCTGCGCACCGAAAAATGCATCGCCCCGATTGCTGCGACGCAAGTTCCCAGGCCATCCTTCTCAAGAATGCGGAAAGGAGCATGCATTTTTACTGAAATAAAAATGCACACTTGAGAAAGAAGCCATACTATTCACTTGCGTCGCAAAGATAGTGTAACATAATATGTGCTTCTATGCAAGCAAAAACGGTCATTTCTTTGAAAGTGGTGAATTTAATTTACTGCAGTTGGAAAAGAAATATGCACATAACACGGGCAGCATCATACTGCATTAAAACCAACTATGCATCGTATGTATGTGCCGTGCAGTATTAGCAGATTTTTGACGTTCCAGAAAACCACTTGATTCATCAATAAAACACATATATAATACAATACACAGATGATAGGGTGATTGCATACCTCAGATCTATTGATGGCGGGGCAGTTTCCGGCCTTTTTCCCACCGCGATTTGTTATTTTTCCTCATCTGACTAAATGACAGAATTTGTTTTTTATGAATTCTGTGACAATTCAGGCTTCCTAATAAAGAAAAGATAGATACAGGAGGTACCCGTTTTGCAAAGCAAGGCGTTAATAAAAGGACAGTTAGATCGATCATACTTTCCACGACCAAAACAAAGCGCAAACACCTTGTTCAATTTTATGAAGCGGCAGGAGTATTTAAAGCAAATCATCAGCAAACAAGCAATTCTTCCACGTTATGTTCAAGAGGACATCTCTTATTTGGGGATAGACATTCAATCCATATCAATCCCCATGACATGCTTTTGTGACATTAACATGCAAAAGATTGCTGCACATACCCGCGTATATGGAAGATATGGTATCGCTTTTCATAAGAATTGGAGCATTAAACACGGTATTCAGCCAATACACTACATTAATCCTGATTCACTCATTTGCAAGGATTTCCAAGTTGCTTTTAGCGAAGCAGAAAGGCTGGCTCACGATGGAGCCGATACTCCCGTTAGTGATTATCTCTTTAGCCATTTGGCCTTTATGAAGCCGCTGTATCTATGGAATCTCGAAGACGGGAAAGTTCAAAACTTTCACGATGAACGCGAATGGAGATATATCCCATCGTTTGATCCATCTGAAACTGAATTACCTCCATTTCTGTTGGGTAGTAACAATAATCAAAAATCGAGAGATAGTCATAATCTTGGTATTGCACAGTTGCCATCCTCATGGCTAAACTTTGAATGGTCAGATATTAAGTATATTTTGGTCCCGGTAGCGTCGGCGAAGAGCAGCATAATAGCATTTATTGATAGCAAAGCAAGTATTAATCATAGAGACAAGTTAGAATTGATATCTAAGATCGTACGTCTCGATGAGTTGCTGGAGGATGTATAATGATAGCAAACTTCAAAAAAACAGTAGATAGCAAGGGCAAAGCAAATCCGATTGCAAAAGAGATCTTGAATGCATATAATAGTCAACTCCCTGAAACGGCTGATGTGGAATATGTCAATATTGGGGACGGGGCATGTGCGCTTGTTCCAAGGAAAAGGCTCCCTCAAATGGCGGTTTCGTTTAACATCCCTGCTGCAACTCTGTCTGAGTCACTTCCTGATGACATTAAAACAAAGGAAGACCTACTAGATTATATCTATCGCACACAGCGCTCTATTAGTTTTGATACAGAAGGGTGCCAGATAACTA
Organism: Oscillospiraceae bacterium; assembly: GCA_017429835.1. Lineage (GTDB taxonomy): Bacteria > Bacillota > Clostridia > Oscillospirales > Oscillospiraceae > JAZOXB01. Next base: position 17,785 of record JAFROD010000014.1, on the reverse strand, counting down.
TTAACGGATATTCTATTGACATTTCTGATATGGTTAAATTTCCAACAACTTCTGTATCTTTCAAGAAAAAAGGTTCTATAACAATCGAACCGCCTGCATTCCCGCCATGCAATCCTTTAGTGATTGAAACTTCTGTGCAAACCTTGTTCCTTAATCAACATCGCATTCCGGACGAACGAAAAGATGTTGTTGTTTTGGAGAGCACTGATGAATCTTGGATAAGTTTTAAGTTGGAAGTAAACAATTCTAAGGGAATGCTATCTGGAAAGTTTAACATTAATTGCTCAAAATGCGAGAATCTTCAGGAATATATAACAGTTCTAAAAATCCTGAATGAACTGGCAGATGGTCGAGGTTCAATTTATGGTGAAAAAGTAAAAGTCCATTTTAATGCCCCACGTATTGATGATAGATTTATTAACTTTTTAGAAAGAGTTCGACAATTAGAAGACTGTTTACAGGTGAAATTTACATCATTTCTTACTATTTCACTGCAAGAATATGTGACACTCGTAAAGCTTATCCGTTGCCTGTTGGATAAGAAACCATTCCGCGAAAAAGTGAATTCTGGACCGTCTGTTGGCTTTCATTTTGAGGACTCCACTATCGCTGAAAAACTACGCGGAAAAGAATTGGGAAGAGATGTTGCGTTTACTTTTACGCAGTCAAAATGCGAAAAGGTTCTTGGCGCTCAAATAAGCTTCTATCAGTTCTCTTGCCTTTTTGATGCAAAACTTTCAGATGCTGTTATTGAAGATCAATCAGAGGCGTCTTCTGTTTTTGTAAACATTCTTCCTGCAGATGATACAGAGTATTTCATTATGTCCTCAATGATATTTAAGAATGAACATGAATTTGAAGCATATCAGAAGAATCATTCACCGTCTCCTGCTTTTTTCAATTCTTTTTTGAATGCTGATGATCTCTCTATATAAATTAAAGTATACAATTGAAAGAGCCAAGCAAACTAATGAAGACCTGTTTCACGGAAGCAACGAATATCAATACATGCAGTAAGGGAAACGGAAAAAACAATCGAGGTAACAATATGGAAAAATGTAAATGCTTTTTATGCGGTCAAGACGCGCGATTTACAATGGAACCAAATGATGAGTATTTTTTCTCATGTGAAAGCTGCGGCAAATACTATTTGTCATTATCAGCGATTGAAGATCACAAAGAGTTCTTGCAGAAAAACGGTGCAAAGCTTTCTAGATTTGTAAAAAAGAAGTATATGGAAAGCAAAAAGGCAGTACATATTTGCAACTACAATTTCGACTGGATTGTTGGTTCATTATGATCATACAGTTTGTTATATGGACGAAAAAGCACATAAGTAACGCAATTATGGTATGAGAATAACTAATCAATCCAGAACCAAACAGATTTTGTGCATACACGCCTTGCTTGCGTGAAAAAATTCATCGCTCATTCATCAATCATTTTTGGTTGATAAGTGAGCGATGAAGTGTTATAATAGCGCTGTGAGGTGATTGTTTTGAAGAACAAAAAACCGCCATTTGAGATTACAACAGCAATGCTGGAAGAAATCGCTGAGATTGCGGAGTTGGTCGGACGCGTGAATGCCTCGATGGGTTTGCATACCAACCCCACGTTACGCCGCACGAACCGTATTCGAACGATCTATTCTTCTCTCGCCATTGAGCAGAATACGTTGAGTTTGGAGCAGGTGACGGCTGTCCTGAACGGCAAGCGGGTGATTGCACCGCCCAAGGACATTGAAGAAGTCAAGAACGCCTATGAGATCTACGAAAAGCTGGACACGCTGGATCCCTTTTCCGTGGACGATCTGCTTCGTGCGCACGGCGTGATGACGAAGGGCTTGACCAAAGAATCCGGATGCTTCCGTTCCGGCAGCGTCGGCGTAGTGGATAATCAAGGCAATATCGTTCATTTCGGCACCTTGGCGGCGTATGCGCCGCAGCTCACGATGGACCTGCTGGAGTGGGTTAAGACCAGCGGCGTTCCGATGCTGATCAAGAGTTGCGTTTTCCATTACGAATTTGAAGTGATCCATCCGTTCGCAGACGGCAACGGCCGGATCGGAAGACTGTGGCACACCTTGCTGCTGACCAAATGGAAGCCAGTGTTTGCGTGGCTTCCCGTGGAATCCATTATTCACGACCAGCAGGATGAATATTATGCCGCAATCAACCAGTCCAACTATGAGGGAGAATCAACGGCGTTTATTTCGTTTATGCTGTCCGCCATCAAGGAAGCATTGGAGGAAGCGGTACAGACGGCTGCTGCCACAGGTAGCAGGACGGCAGACGAGCAAAGGCGTCAGCGGCTCCGTCAATTTGTGCAGCAGAACGGCGCAATCACCAATGCCGATGTCCGGCGGATGCTTGGCGTTTCGTCGGCGACTGCAAATCGAATCCTAACGGGAATGGTTGAAGACGGGATGCTACAAAAGATTCGTCTTGGCAAGTCGTGGGGGTATATCCTTGTAGAGCGTTGATATTCGCTCCGCCTCTTGTTGGTGCAAAGGTCAAATCAAAAATGACAGAATTAATAAACCCTTTCATCACTCATTTCGCCAATCACTATGATTGATGAATGAGTGATGAAAGGGAGGTGTTGACCAGTTCAGTGCTCCGTGAAACTGACCTGTTTTCTGAGGCGATTGGTCATTTCAATCAAATGCAAAATCTGAATCCGCTTGTGCCGGGCAGTCGCCTTGGCATAGGAGATTTGAGTGATAAATTGAGTGATAACGGTTATGGTGATCCCGAAAACGCCTGTCCTTTCAATGGTTTTGGGAATGAGCGTTTTTCTCCTAAGCGATAGGTCGGAGGTTCGAATCCTCTCGCGGGTGCCAAGGAAACAGCCGTCCCGACCGGGACGGCTGTTTCCATACGAAAAGACGCGAGCGGATTCGAAGGATTCGATCCGAGGAGCTTCTGAACGAATACGGAGCACGTCGGAATGGATGATCGGCTGCTTGCATTTCGGGCGATTGCCTGATATAATGGAGTCGGAATAATCCGTGCCGGAGAGGTGGAACGCGTGGCAAAGAGTACTGCTCAGAACCGGGAAATCATGCTGTCTGCGTTGAGACGCAAAGTGATTCCAGGTTTGCGGGAAGCGGGATTCACCGGAACCTTCCCGCATTTCCGCAGATACAACGGGGACAGTATTGACCTGATCACGTTTCAAACAAATAAATACGGCGGTTCCTTTCTAATCGAGCTTTCCGCCGGTTTTCCGTACGGCAGCGAAAAGAATTACAGGCTGTTCGGAAGCATGACGGAGAAAACGCTCAACGTGTATGCCACCAATATCAGATACCGCCTGCCAGGGACGTTTGGCGGACCGTGGTTTTACTATTCCGACGATTATAAATCCAAGAAAAAGCTCCGCTTCGGCACGCGGAGGGCGGTTGACGATAAGGATACCGGGATTTCAGAGCAAAAACCGGAAGGGGCTTCCGGTCAGACGTTTGATGAAGCAACTGCGGAAAAACTCTGCGACGAAATCAACAGGCAGTTGAAAAAGGGTTTTCGCTGGCTTGAGGAGTTTAAGAGAAAACATGCTGAGGCGAATGCAACCGAACATCACGCGGTGCGGGTTGGAGCGACAATCGCCCGTGTTAATCTCGCAAAAAACGGACGCGGCAGCCTTCGGCGCAGAAACAAGGAGCATCGTATGGAAAACAGCAAAAAGAGCGCGCTGCGGCGCATAACGGACAAGTTCTACGGCGGATTGAACATGAGCTGGCCGGCGGTGATCCTGTTTGCCGTCGGTACGGCGATCCTGACCGCCGTATTTATGATCGTTCCGGCGTTCAGGAACACGTCCTTCGAGCGCATGGGCGTGACCTTTGAGGCGTGGGTCTTCTTCGCGGTCGTGATCATGGCGAACTGCAAAAGTCCTCTGGATTCCGCGCTCAAGACCTTTGTGTTTTTCCTGATCAGCCAGCCGTTGATCTATCTGTTACAGGTTCCGTTTTCCTCGATGGGCTGGGGTCTGTTCGGATACTACAAATACTGGTTTCTCTGGACGCTCGGCACGTTCCCGATGGCGTTTGTCGGCTGGTATATCACGAAGAAAAACTGGATCAGCCTGCTGATCCTCGCGCCGATCCTGTGCCTGCTGACGAACGAGTATATCGGCTGTTTTCAGCAGACGATCCGGCATTTCCCGCGGTTGATCGTGACGGCGGTGTTCTGCCTCGCGCAGGTGCTTCTCTATCTCTATGCTTTCACGGAGAAGCTTTGGCAGCGGCTGCTCGGATTCCTTGTGCCGCTGATCTTGATCGGCGCGATCCTGCTCCTTCGCCCGCAGGTCGATTTCACCGCGACGAACTTCCTGCCGGACGATCCCGTGCTGACGGAAAGCGCGGTCGTGGAGGTCGAGGATCCGGATACCTTCGAGATATCCGTCGCCGCCACGGGTACCGACAGCATGATCCGCGTGAGCGCGCGGAAGTTCGGCACGACCTCCTTCGTGATTAGGGACGGGGAGACCGAATACCGCTACACGCTGGAGGTCTACGAGGACGAGGGCGGTCATTTGCAGCTTCGGATCCTGCCGAAAGAATAACGGAGGACTTATGAAGCATAAGGGTACGGTAAGGATCGAGACCGAACGGCTGATCCTGCGGAGGTTCACGGAGAACGACGCAGAGGCGGCGTTCCGCAACTGGACGTCTGATGAAAAGGTCACAGAATATCTCCGCTGGCAGACGCATCGGGAGCTTGCGGCCTCGCGGGGGATCGTCGCGGAATGGGTGAAAAACTACGAGCGCGACGACTTCTATCAGTGGGCGATCGAGCTGAAGGCGCTCGGCGAGCCGATCGGCTCGATCTCCGTCGTGGAACAGGACGAGCGGCTGGATATTGTCGAGATCGGCTACTGTATCGGAAGCAGATGGTGGGATCGGGGAATCACCAGCGAGGCGTTTTCCGCCCTCCTCCCGTTTTTCTTCGAGGAGGTCGGCGTCAACCGGATCGCGGCGCGGCACGACCCCGACAATCCCAATTCGGGGCGGGTCATGCGCAGGTGCGGACTCAAGTACGAGGGTACGCTGCGGCAGGCGGATTTCAATAACCGCGGCGTCGTGGACGTCTGCGTCTACGCTCTGCTCAAAGAGGACTGGCTGACCGCGAGGAGATGAATGACGTGGAACTGTTCTACACAAGCGAGCGGAGCGAATGGCGAGCCTATCTTGCGGCGCATTTTGAAACGGCGCAGGAGATCTGGTTCGTCTTCCCGACGAACGCCTCGGAAGAGCCGTGTCTGTCCTACAACAACGCGGTCGAGGAGGCGCTCTGCTTCGGCTGGATCGACGGCCGTGCAGGCACGCTGGACGAGACGCACCATATCCGCCGCTTCACGCCCCGCAGACCCGGCAGCCCCTATTCGCAGCCGAACGTCGAACGGCTGCGCTGGCTGGAGGAACGCGGTATGCTCCACCCGAAGGTGCGCGAAAGCGTCCTGCCGGTCATCAACGCGCCGTTCGTCTACCCGCCGGATATCCTCGCCGCGCTGCGCGGGGACGAGGTCGTTTGGAAAAACTACGAGCAGTTTTCGGAGCCGTACAAGCGCATTCGCGTCGCCTATATCGAAGCCGCGCGAAAGCGCCCGGCGGAGTTTGCAAAGCGCCTGCGCAGTTTCCTTGAGAAGACGCGGCAGAACAAGCTCATCCGCGGCTACGGCGGCGTGGAAAAATACTATGAATAGCGAGAACGAGCCTCCGACCGATCGGTCGGAGGCTCGTTCTATGTGCAAGTATCAATAGATCGTGACGGCCGTTCCCGGGGTGACCGTCTGCAGGACGGTGATCATATCCTCCTCGGAAATGCCGACACAGCCGCCGGTGGGAGAATCCGGCCCGCGCCAGCAGTGCAGGAAGATCGCGTTGCCCGCGTAGGGCGCGCCGGGCGCGTTGTAGCCGAGATAGAGCAGATAGTTGTAGACGCCCGGATAGTCGATCAGGTGCTCGTCCTCGGAGTAGTCCGCGTCGGGGTTGTCGCTTTTGTAGATCAGGGTGTTGTAGTTCTTGCCGTTGGAGCCGGTCGCGCACCAGTACATGTCGTCCGTGATTTTGGTGTAGGGGACGAGGGAGCCGGGATCGTCGTTGATGCCGTAGGCTTCACCGATCGTCCAGGTGCCGAGCGGGGTCTTGGTATCGCCCTCGGACTGCTTGCCGGGGCCGTTCTTGCCGACGACGGCGGGGCAGGAGAAGATCTTGACGTACTTGCCGTCCTGCGCCTGATAGATCGACAGCTCCGCATGGAAGTCGCCGTCGATGGCAGTCTTGACGCCGATACGGTATTCGCCGTTGCGCTCCTCCGAGATCGGCTGCCCGAACAGGGTCTGCTCGATCTCGTCCTGCGAAATGACGTTCTTGTAAAGCTTGTAACCAGAAGTCAGGGCTTCGTATTCTTCGGAAAGACTCTCATAGTCCGCCGTCAGCTTCTCATAGTCTGCAGACAGCTTTTCGTAGTCCGCAGATCTGTCGTCCGTCGGCGGGGTCTTCTGTTCTTCGGACAGGTTTTCGTATTCTGCAAACAGTTTTTCGTAGTCTGCGGTAAGCGATTCACAGTCCGAAGCCAGTTTCGCCTTCTCGGACGCGAAGAAGACGGTAGAAGCTCCCAGCAGACCGGCCAGCAGCGCCAGAATGACGCAAACAGCGATTAGTTTTTTGCTGCGCATGTTGATTCCTCCGTTACGTTTTAGTACTCCTATCATATCACAAAGCGACCGGCACTTCAATATGCAATATGAAAAAGGCTTCTCCGAGCGGAGAAGCCTTTTCGTTCATTTTTTCTTTGATTCGGGGAGCTCGTCGTACATCGCGTTGAGGACGGAGCGCAGAAGCTCCGCGTTTTCAACGTCCTCCACGACGACCATCAGCGTCTTCGAGCCCTCGTAGGGATACGCCCTCGGCGCGTCCGGCAGCAGGCGCAGGACGGAGGGCGTCGGCTTCAGAAGAAGCTGATTGTCGCAGAGATCCGCGACCATTTTTCCGCGGTAGTAGACGCAGTATTCGCCCATCATCTTGCGCGAGCTGACCTCCCCGACGCGGGAAAGCTGTTCCATGATATAGTCGTGAAAGTCCTTTGACGTTGCCATAGTCTACGCCTCCTTTTGCCGGTGGATATACATTCTCGACGGCTGCGGATCGTCGCCCTGCGCCATGCAGTAGAATTCCCAGCCGTATCGCTCGTAGAAGCCCTTGTGGTCGGTCAGAAGATACAGCGTGTCAATCCCGTGCGCCGCCATATCCTTGCAGACGTGATCAAGCAGCCGCCCCGCAAGCCCGCGATTCCGGTAGTCCGGCTCGGTAAACACGGCGCAGACGTTCGGCGTCAGATCGGGGCGGTCATGGAAATCGTTTTCGATGACGCCCATTCCTGCGGCGATCCTCTCACCGTCCAGGCAGAGATACCAACGCGGTACGATGGCGGTAAAGGATGCTTCCATGCTGTCCAGATACGCCTGCCGCGGCACGCCCCATTTGGACGAGAACCAGTCCGCCGCCGTTTCCGCAAGATCGCGCCGATCTGCGAGCGTCACGATCCGCAGGCAGCCTTGTATCGCTGTGTTTTCATTCATGCCAGAGTCCTTTTTACGGGATCAGATTCCACGGGAAGTAGTCGAAGGGATCGACCGTTTCGGTCTCCGTCGTGGTCTCACCGGTCTGTTCGAATGGATCAGTCGTCTGATTCTCCTTACTGTCGAAGACGATCTCCAGATCGACGGTATTTCCGCCGCGGTAGACCGTGATCACGGCGGCGTCGCCGCCGCGGTAGCTCTTGAGCGCCTGCGACAGACCGCTGAGACTCTTAACGGCAGTGCCAGATATCGCAGTGATCACGTCGCCTGCGAGAATGCCCGCCTGGTCGCCGGCGCTGCCGGGCACAACGGACAGAATGAAAGCGCCGTCCGGCAGACCGTTCTGTTTCTGCTCCGCGTTGACGTCGGAGACGGTGACGCCGATATAGGCGCGGTTGAGCACCGTTCCGTTCTCGCGCAGATCGTCGATGATGGCGAGCGCGTCGTTGATCGGAATGGCGAAGCCGATGCCCTCGATGCTTGCGCCGGAGCCGGTGGTGCCGGAGTATTTCGCGGTGGTGATGCCGATAACGTGACCGTACAGGTTGAACAGGGGCCCGCCGGAGTTGCCGGGGTTGATGGCGGCGTCGATCTGCATCATGTTGATCGGCGTGCCGTCGGTATTGACGGCGCGATCCTTCGCGCTGAGGTAGCCGACGGTGATGCTGTAGGTCAGCTCGCCGAGCGGGTTGCCGATCGCGGCGACCTCGTCGCCGATCAGCAGCGCGTCGGAGTCGCCGATCGTGACGGTCTGCAGACCGGTCGCGTCGATCTTTATCAGGGCGATATCGCTCTCCGCCTCGTAGCCGAGGAGGGTCGCGGTATACGTGCTGCCGTCGTAGAGCGTGACGGTCAGCTTGTGCGCGCCTTCGACGACGTGATAGTTCGTCAGGATCTCGCCGTCGGAGCTGACGACGAAGCCGGTGCCGGAGCTCGCGGTCTCGGAACGCTGGCCGAAGACGTTGTAGGTCGTGCTTTCGTTGGCGATGCCGACCACTGCGCCGACGTTTTCTTCATAGACCTGCGCCGGCGTTTTCAAACCGCCGGTCGAAACGGGTCTGGCGGGCGTTTCGGTCACCTGCCGGATCGGTTCGGCCGTTTTCTGCGGCGCGGCAGTGTCCGCAGCGACGGTCTGATCCTGCCGGTACATGCGGTGCATGGCAAGACCGACCGCTCCGCCGCCGAGCAGACTGCCCAGGATCGCACAGCACAGCGCCACGACCGCGATCCGCATGGTCATGCGCTTCTTTTTCGGCTTTTCCTGCCGTACGGTGCGCGGCGGCTGCGGCGGATAGGGATAGGGGCGCGCCTGATACGGCGGCTGGTACGGACCGGCGGGACGCGGCTGGGGCGCCGTATAGGGCGTTTCCGGCTGCGCAGACGCTGTATCGTGTGCGTCGGAGGTCTGCTGAGCGACCTCGGACGGCTTTGTAAACATGGATTCGTATTCGTTCATGGCAAAAAACTCCTTTTGCTCGGTGGAATTACCCATATCATAAGGCGCGTTTGTTACCGAATTGTGACGGAGAAACAAAAAAACTATAACAATCAGACACAGTCGCCGCCCTGCATGATCCGCAGAATGGTGCTGTCGGTCTCCTGCATGCCCTCCTGAGCAAGCATGCCGACGTTGGCGATGGTATCGTCCACGCTTCCTGCGACGATGCCCTCGCCGCTGTGGAATTCCTTGTGGTGCAGATACATGCGGTAGCCCATGATCCCCGCGTCCACGGCGGCGGCGATCTTCGCGGCGCAGGACGGCTTCGCCCCGTCGCAGATCGTGCCGGAGAGGATGGCGACCGCGTTGACGACGGTGTGGGCGACTGCGGAAAAGCCGCCGCCTAAGAGGTAGCAGATGCCTGCGCCGGCGCCGACGCCCGCAGAGATTGCGCCGCAGTAGGCGGACAGCCTGCCGATGCCGCTCTTCTGATGCACCGTCACGAGGTCGGAGACGATCAGCGCGCGGCAGAGCTGCTCCCGCGTCGCGCCGATGTGTTTGGCGTAGACGACGACCGGTAGGCAGGCGGTGATGCCCTGATTGCCGGAGCCGGAGAGAATGACGACGGGCATGTCGCAGCCGCTCATGCGGGCGTCGCTGCCCGCGGCGGCGTAGGCTTTCGCCTTCTGCTTGATATCATCCCCATAGTCTTCCAATAAAATGCGTCCGATCTGCGCGCCCCATGCGCCGCGGATCCCTTCCTCCGCGATGGCGGAGTTCTGCTCGATCTGCCGCAGCAGCAGCGGCTCCAGACGGTCGAGCGGTACGGTGTCGGCAAAGCGCACGATGTCCTCCACGTTCAGGCAGCTCTTGTCCGTCATGTGCTCCTCAGCGGCGTCCACGACCGGAAGGTCGCGCAGGACAGCGCCGTTGTGCTCCATGCAGACGATATTCGTATGGTGATTGGTAATGCGTACCCGCGCGGACTGATTGCCCGCTTCAGCGCGAATGTCGATATCCAGCTTGCAGGGCGAAGTGCCGCAGATCACGTCGATCTCCGCGCTGTTCATAAAGTCGTCCAGCTCCGCAAGCTTTTCCGCGGGGATCTCCGCGATGACCTGCAGATCACGATCCGGATCGCCGGCGACCATGCCGGCGGCGATCGCGGGACGGATGCCCTTGCGCCCGCCGGTATTCGGCACGACGACGCTCTTGACGTTTTTCAGGATATTGCCGCTGACGGTCGCTTCCACGCGCTCCGGCAGCCTGCCGAGCAGCTTGCGCACGACGGCGGCGCAGTAGGCGATGGCAATCGGCTCAGTGCAGCCCGTCGCGGGAACAAGCTCCTCCTCCAGAATGGAGATATAATCGCGCACGATGTTCTCTTTCAGCATGATGACGCCCTCCGCTTACGCTTTTTTCTTTCTGTTCTGATACTTCAAAAGGAAGAAGAGGATCAACAGCACCTGCAGGACACCGCAGATCACAAGGAGCAAAAAGACGGATTCCAGCCGGATCGACAAGACCAGACTCAGACCGACGCCCCAGATGATCAGCGAACCGGAGATCGCCTGCAGCAGAAGATCCCACCACAGCGCGCTGAAGACCTCCCACACGATGGCGGAGATGGGAATGGCGTAGATGAACAGCAGCCACGCCCAGTCCGGCAGAACGCCGAGGATCTTCGCGGCGCAGTAGAGCACCGTCATCGTCAGCCAGACCAGACCGATGGAGAGCAGATTGATCAGCACGTGCCGCGTATGGGATTTCGGGACTTTTTTCGTTCGCAGAAGATCCTGCACGGAAATGTCATACAGGTCGGCGATCCTGGACAGAATAAAGATGTCGGGCGTTCCGTCGCCGCGTTCCCATTTGGAGACGGACTTATCCGAATAATTCAGCTTTTCCGCCAGATCGGCCTGCGTGTCTCCGTTCTGACGGCGGTAATAGGCTATGTTTTCTGCGATCAACTGCCGCAGCGTATCTTCAGATTGAAGCATGGTATTTCCTTTCCATAGGCGGCGCAAATGCCTGATATTACTGGGATTCTACTGCTGGTAGAGTGCCGCTCGAGCAGCCGTGGAGAGAGTTCTCTGCAGAGTAACCGCCGTGCTCCGATCCGTGGCGTGACAGAATCGGGACGCGCTGGTTATACTAAGGAAGACGCAAAGGAGCGTGATCCCATTGAGAAATAAGTTCGCAAAACTGATCCGCATACTGACGACCGCGCCGGTGTTCGCCGCGATCCTCTGCTCGCTGCTGTACGCGCTTCTGCCGGACAGCTTCGCTTCGGCGGAGCGCTATTTTGCGGCGCTTGGGTTCCTCACCGCGCTGCCGCTGCTTGCCTATCCGGCGTCTTACGCGATCCCGTCGCTGCGCAAAAAAGGCAGAGACGGGCAGCGGAATCTTGCCGTGGGGTTTTCGATCATCGGCTATATCGGCGGCTTTCTGCTCGCCGTGCTCGGCGGCGGAACGGCGACGGAAAAGGTGATGTTCGGCACCTATCTGATCTCCGGCGTCGGAATCGCGGTCTGCACACTGCTGCACTTCAAGGCGAGCGGTCACACCTGCGGCTGCTCCGGTCCGATCGCGATGCTGGCGCTCTACGCAAATCCGTGGTTTCTGATAGGCTATCTTCTTCTGACGCCGATCTTCTGGGCGAGCAAACAGCTCGGCAGGCATTCCGCGGCGCAGCTCTTTGCCGGCGCGGCGATTCCCGTGCTTGCCATGCTGCTCTGCCGCCTGATTTTCCTGCCGCACTGATATTATAGCAGAATCAAACAAAATATCAAGCCCAAGCCGGGAGAAGCTGCAGAGCTTTCCCGGCTGTTCGTTATTCAGGATACAGCGGACGGTATGGGCGCCTGTGATAACGCAGCAATCCCTCAAGTCGTGTCATTGCGAGGATTGCCACACCGCATGACGGCGGCTCGCAATGACACGGTCAACAGTAAATGAGCATTCCGCATTTCCTGTATCACGCGCTGTGGAGCCGCTTTGCTTGACAAAGGCAGAACGCTGTATTACAATAACACTACTATAGATAAAAACAGGGAGGAATTCATTATGCTCTGTCCCAAATGCGGCGCGCAGAATCCGAGCGACGTGCAGTTCTGCACCTCCTGCGGCGAGCAGATCGCAAGACCGGTCAACGGTACGAAGGATCCCGCCAACAAAAAGCGCCTGCTCATGATGGTCGGCGCGGCTGCGGCAGTTTTGCTGCTGATCCTCGTCATTGCGTTCGCGCTTCCCGGCGACGGGGCGAAGAACGCGGCGGACGACCTGTGCGACGCGATCGTCGAAATGGACGCGAACGCGGCGCTGAAGCTCCTGCCGCCCGCCGTGCTGGACTACTTCTCCGACACGGTGAATTTGAAGGAGGCAAGCGTCAAGATCATCGACCGCCAGTCGCGCGACGCGGATTACGTCAAGGACGTCGACGAGAAGTACAAGGTGTGCTTCGGCACCGAGGACGGCTACGTGCAGGACGCTGCGACCGTCCATATCGAGGTCGACATTCCGGACCGGAAGCTGACCAAAGACCCGATCCCGCTGGCAATGATCAAGGTCGACGGAAAGTGGTATCTCGATATTCTGACGACTGCCGAAGAGATCGACGAAGCGGACTGGGAATTCCGCGGCATTGATTTCTCGAGTTTTGCAAAGTATTTTAAGTAAAAAACAGAGGTAACCGCGATGGATACGATTGCACTTGCAAATTATTTGTTTCCGAACGTCACGACGACGCCGGAGGAGCTGGAGGCGCGCTTTCCCGAGCGCAGCGTCCCCGAGGGCGCGGTCGTCACCCGCATGGCGCCGTCACCGACGGGCTTCGTCCATCTGGGCAATCTGGTGCAGGGGCTGATCTCCGAGCGTATGGCGCACCAGTCCGGCGGCGTGCTGTTCCTGCGCGTGGAGGATACGGACGCCAAGCGCGAAGTGCCAGGCGCGGTGGAGGTGCTGATCAGCACGCTCCGGCACTACGGCATCCGCTTTGACGAGGGCGTGACGGTCGAGGGCGAATCCGGCGATTACGGCCCCTACCGCCAGCGGCAGCGCGCGGACATCTACCACGTCTATGCGAAAAAGCTCGTCGCGCAGGGCGACGCCTATCCGTGCTTCTGCACGGAGGAGGAGCTGACGGCGATGCGTGAAACGCAGGAGGAGCGCAAGGTCAATTTCGGCTATTACGGCGAATACGCGATCTGGCGCGACCGCCCGTTCGAGGATATCAAAGCGGCGGTCGAGGCGGGAAAACCGTGGGTGCTGCGCTTCCGCTCCACCGGCTCGGTCGAAAACAGGTTTAAATTCACCGATCTGGTCAAGGGCGTGCTGAACGTCACGGAGAACGATATCGACCAGGTGCTTCTGAAATCTGACGGCATTCCGACCTACCACTTTGCGCACGCGGTGGACGACCATCTCATGCGCACGACCCACGTGGTACGCGGCGACGAATGGCTGCCGAGCCTGCCGTTCCACCTGCAGCTCTTCCGCGCGCTGGGCTTCAAGCTGCCCAAGTACGTGCATATCGGCCCCCTCATGAAGATGGACGGCACGTCCAAGCGCAAGCTGTCCAAGCGCAAGGATCCGGAGCTTGCCCTGACCTACTACAAGGCGGAGGGCTTCCCGGTCAGCGCGGTCTACGAGTATATCATGACCCTGCTCAATTCCAACTACGAGGATTGGCGCAAGGCAAATCCGACTGCCCCCTCCGACGAGTTCAAGTTCTCCTACAAGAAGCTCAATCCCGCCGGCGCGCTGTTTGACTACGCGAAGCTGTGCGACGTCTCCAAGAACGAGATCGCCCGCATGGACGCGGAGACGGTCTACGCGCTTGCCTTGGAGTACGCCGAAGAGTTTGACCCCGACTTCGCCGCCGTGCTGAAGCGCGACCCCGACTATGCCAAGGCGATCCTCGCCATCGGCAGAGGCGGCAAGAAGCCGCGCAAGGATTTTGCGACGTGGAAGGACGTCAAGCCCTACATGGGCTTCTTCTATGACGAGTATTTTGCCTCCGAGGGTTTCCCGGAGGGCTTCGACCGCGCCGTGATCCGCGCCGCGCTGGGAAAATACCTCGCGGTCTACGATCCGGCAGACGACGCGCAAGCGTGGTTTGACAAGGTCAAGGCGGTCACCGCTGCTATCGGCTTCGCCGCCGACATGAAGGAATACAAGGCGAATCCCGACGCCTTCCCCGGCTCGGTCGCGGACGTCTCGACCTTCCTGCGTGTCGCCGTCACCGGCAAGACCAATTCGCCCGACCTCTACACCGTCATGCAGCTGCTCGGCAGCGAGAGATCCGTCGGGCGCATCCGCAAAGCGATCGAGGATCTTGCATGAAGATCATCGACATGAAAAACGACCCGCGGCGCGGGCAGTTTGAGTATTTCCGCACGTTTTCCAATCCCTACGCCTCGATGACGGTCCACTGCGACATCACGCGTCTGCGGCAGACGGTACTGGAAAACGGCTGGCCGTTCTTCCTGACCGCGCTCTACTGCGCGATCAACGCCGCGAACGATGTGCCGGAGCTGCGCCGCCGCATCAAGGGCGACCAGGTCGTGGAATACGAGACCTGCCTCAGCTCCCATACGGTCGCGCTGCCGGACGGGACGTACTGCTACTGCCAGCTGGACTGCGCGAAGCCGTTCGCGCAGTATCTGCCCTACGCGCAGGCGGAGGTGGAAAAGGCGAAGCGCAGCCGCAGCATGGACGACGGGGAAGATCCCGACCGGCTCTTCTTCGTGAGCAGCATTCCGTGGCTCAGCTTCACCGCCGTGTCCATGCCGGTGCCGAATCCGCCGGACAGCAACGTGCGGATCAATTTCGGCAAATTCTACGAGCAGGGAGACAGGATCCTCCTGCCGCTCAACCTCTCCGCGCATCATTCGCTGTGCGACGGGATTCATATTGCGCGCTTCTACGAAGCCTTCGAGCGCAGAGCCGCGGAAATCGGATAGCAAAGGACTGTTTGACATGGCAAACGCAAGGAACAAGCTCTTCGGCGGGATCCATCTGACCTGGCCGAAGGTCATCATCGCGGCGGTGATCGCCGGCGTCTTCACTGCCGTTATGGCGATCATTCCCGCGCTGCATCACACCTCCTTTATCGCGATCACCGTCACGTTCGAGGTCTGGGTTCTGTTCGGCATTATCATCATCATGAACAGCAAGTCAAATCTTGATTCGGGACTGAAATGCTTCGTGTTCTTTCTGATCAGCCAGCCGCTGGTCTATTTGATCCAGGTCCCGTTCAGCGAGCTCGGCTGGCAGCTGTTCACGTATTACCGGTACTGGTTTATCTGGACGCTCCTCTGCTTCCCGATGGGCTTCGTCGGGTATTATATGAAGAGAGGGAAATGGTGGGGATATCTGATCCTCCTGCCGATGATCGTATTGACGGGGTATTCCTATCTGACCTATTTTTCCGACTTTCTCTTTTCCCGCCCGCGCTATCTTCTGATCACCTTGTTCTGCGCGGCGGCGATGATTCTGTATCCCGTCCTGATCTTCGACGACAAGCGGATCAAAGCGGTCGGCGCTGCGATCGGCGCGGCCGCTGTCGCCGCGCTGACCGTGGCTGTATTGACGCATCCGCCCGTGTACAGCACCGATCTTTTCGCAAATGGGGAGGAATACAGGTTCGACGATACCTATTCGGTGTATCTGGAGGACGAGCGCTACGGCGACGTGGAGATCCTCTATCATAAACAAGTGAAGGACTTTATGGTGCACGCCGAGCTGAAGCGGGCGGGCAGCACGGTGTTGACCCTCAAATCACCGACCGGCGAGAAGACTGTATTTGATCTTGTGATTGAAAGAGACACGTATCAAGTGACAAAGAGATAAACGAACGGGCGTGACCGCTGCGGTCACGCCCGTTTTTATGCGTTATGAATCAACCCTCAATCGCCATCATCTTGTCGATGCGGCGCTGATGCCTTCCGCCCTCGTAGGCGGTGTCGAGCCAGACGTCGACGATCTGCAGCGCGAGCATCGGTCCGACGACGCCCTGACCGAGCGCCATCATATTGGTGTCGTTGTGCTGACGGGTCATCTTCGCCGACATCAGATCGGACAGCAGCGCGCAGCGGACGCCCCTGACCTTGTTGGCAGTGATGGACACGCCGATACCGGTGGTGCAGACGAGAATGCCGCGCTCGCAGGTGCCGGAGGCGACTGCCTCGGCAGCAGGACGGGCAAAATCGGGATAGTCGCAGCTCTCCTTGCTGTGCGTGCCGAAATCCTCGACCTCAAAGCCGCGCTCGAGCAAGTGCGCCTTGATCGCTTCCTTCAATTCCAGACCGCCGTGGTCGCAACCCAAAGAAATCTTCATAATGATACCTCCGAATCAGTGAATAAACAGTTCAGCAAAGAGGAACAGGACGTACGTTGCTGCGAAGCCGACGGCATACAGGGGGCGACCGCGATCCGCATAAGAAGACCAGCACATACCGATGACCAGCGCGAAGACCGGAACCATCGCGTAGCATGCGCTGAAGTACCATGCCAGAAGCAGGCAGGGCAGAAGCAAGAGCAGGAACAGGCAGCGCGTATCGCGCAGCTTGATCAGCCTGTGCAGCAGCGGAATCATGGCGATCACGCCGGCAAGGAAGCAGAGAGAATCGCTGAAGACCAGCGAGTACCAGTAAGAAGCGCGGCGCGTGAGCGTGGAAAGCCGGCTGAGCAGGCCGGGGATCATGCTTTTATAGAAGCTGAACGAGCGGAGCAGGTCGATCGGGCTGCCCTTATGCCGTTTCACACAGTAGACGAGCCAAACCGCGATCACGCCGAGCAGGATCAGAAGCAGCAGCAGGACAATGGATAAGACGAGCTTTTTCCTGCGGGTCTGGGGATTGCCGTTTTTCCAGCGGACGACCTGCATGACGATATAAATGCCGAAGTAGAAGGGCAGCGCCCAAATCAGCGGGAAGTGGGACAGCAGGGAGAGTCCGTACGCGCCTGCGGAGAGCGCAAGCCAGACCGCGTTGAAAAACGTCGGCGCGTCGTAGGGCGCGCAGACCCAAAGATAGAGGAAAAGCAGCGACAGCGAGAACAGCGCGAGCGCCGTCGCCTGCGAGGTGAGCGAAAGCGCACCGATCACCGCCGCGAGGATCGCGGGAAGCGGCTTGCCGTGCATCAGCCGCATCAGCAGATACAGCGAGAGCGCGGTGACCGCGACCGGGATCGTCCGGTACAAATGCTTCACAATGAGATGGAACAGATTGCCCGACGTGATCACGTGCCATTTCACGTTCCACCACAGAACGTAATGCGCGTACCAGAGAAAGACCGCGCAGGCGAGACAGATCAGCGCCCAGACGATGTCTGCAGTGGAGAGCGCACCGAGGGTGAGCGGCCGGAAGCTGCGTCGGTCAAGACGGCCGATCCATTCGGTCGAATTGTTCTTCGGGCGGTAAGCGTAGAAATATGCCGGAATCATCAGCGCCATAAGTACGGTAAACGCGATCAGAAAGATCAAAAGAGCGGGCTGCAGCAGGCTGTTGAGAATCGGGTGATCCATGTGACACCTCCCATTTGTTCGTCGTTTTTGTCTGTAAGATCATAGTAGCACAGTTTTCTGCGCAGTGCAAGAAAAAAAGCAGACGAGGCGCGCAGCCTGCACCTGGTAAGATGAAAGTAGACACTAAAAAAGTGCCTACTTTCATTTTTTTGTTGTAGAATTAGAGAAGAGAGGAGATGAAAACATGAGCAAGAAAGGGCAAGCACACCGGAAATGGAGCAAAGAGGATAAACTGA
>JAFROD010000013.1 GCA_017429835.1 Oscillospiraceae bacterium | reverse complement strand
GCCCTCCTGTTTTTGGTATAACTTATATCATATACCCTTAAACGGCGGGGTAGCAACAACTATTACAGGATTTCCGACATTTTTTACAACAACACTAGAGATGAAAACATCATAATTAACACAGGATAATTCTTTATTATCCTCAAGAAAAAAATGCACACTTAGGGAGAAACCGTCATGACTTGGGAAATGATAACAGCAGTAGCTGCGGTGGTCGCAATAATCATTACAATTCTGATTTACCGTGTAACTGCAGCCAACGAAGCAAAAACGCGTCTCATTGATAAGTTTAATTCTCTTTATTATCAAACTTTTTCGCTTCGCGAAGAAATATCATCAATAACAGAAAATAGTTATGGCGAAGAATTTTTTTATGAATTGGATGTAATTGTTCAAGAGAATGCTGTTAATGAAAAAGTACTTGATTATCTTACGGAAATGGAAGACTTCTTTTTCTTGGTAACTGGGCATAGAAGCGTGCGAAAGCATTTTGAAAAACTAATGTCTTTCGCGCTTTACAAAAGATTATTGACGCTCTATGGATATATTATCTATATTAGAGAAACGACAAACAATCCTAGCCTTTTTCAAAATTATGAAAAAGCATTATTACAAATACGCCAAATGAAGAAAATTGCACAGTTAGTCAAAAAAACAGCCCGAAAGAATTATATCGGAATTCGATCTTCGGATGCAATCTGCGCAGGTAATTACTTCGATAAGGAGATAGCTATTTTTTCGGACGAAAGCACCACTGCGAACTTTCCTGTTCGCCCCAATCAAAATAAACCAAATAAGTATATTTTCCCTTATGTTACAGAGAAAGTAGAGGCCTTAATTGAGGATAATAGCAATTGCTGCTTTATGTTTTATAATAATACAATGGCATATAATTTCCCTATTGAAATGTACGGGAAGTTTATTTGCCTTAATAGCAAAGAAATCCTTCGCCTTCTAAACAACAAGGCAGAAATGCGGCAATGGTTATCAGCAAACAGGATTCCGATCACTCCCTTTGAAATATACACTGGTCAAGATATTACACTGTCACTCCTAAGAAAAAGATTTCATGGCGCAGAGACTTATGTTATTCAGCGCTGCTCGGGTGGAGGAGGAATCGGCACTTTTCTGGTGAATGCCAGAAACATAGATGTAATAAAAACGATATTGCAACCATTTAGTCAATACATTGTTACCGAGTATATTGAAAAAAACATTTCAGTGAATACACACATTTTTGTTTCAGATAAACAAACTGTTCTTTCTCCAGGATCAATACAAATCGTGGAATGTCGAGAGTCCCAACTATGTTATCGTGGTGCCGATTACATAGAATTTCGTAGTATTCCAAAACCCATCCAAGAGAAAATAAAACACATAAGTATTATCATTGCGAACAGGCTGCGGGAGCATGGATACCGCGGCGTCGCAGGGATTGACTATTTAGTCACATCAACGAATGATGTTTTTTGCACTGAAATTAATCCGCGGTTTCAGGCGTCCTCTTTTCTGTTGGATTTATATCTGCAAAAGCACGTTGGGAATGTACTCACTGCAAAATCGACATTTCAGATAAACGAGCAGGCATTCGATAACAGCATTGTAAGCACATTGTGCTTCGAAAGTGAGATAAATCTCAGTTGCTATTACTATTATAAGGACGGTTTTACCCTTCCAGAATTGCTTTCCAAAAGAGAGTGTCTCATCAAGGCAGGAGCGTTAGTTCATGATGATGGTTTTATGAATTATATTGGAGAAAACCAGCTCGATTCAAGCTCCTATCTTTTTCGAGCAGTATTTTCTCACGCCATATGCAAGATATCTCCCGAACGAACATTATGGGTGAACGACAATATTTCTATGAGTAAAGCTCCGGAGGGACTTCTTGATATAAAAATTGCGCTCCTAAATCAGGGAGCAAGGTTTATAGGCGATATCCATGATCTAAAAGAGGGCACGTATGCATCAAGAGACATCAGGTTTGTAGGAGAACCCTATTGCACCGAGCCGGTAAACATTAATTGTGCTTTTAACATTAATTTATCCCGCTATAGTCCCTATTGTGTGGAAGTCCACGGAGATAGCGCAACTGTTACTTGTAATGGAATTGCAATTGGTCATGCTGATGTTGAGAAAGATAGACTGATGGGATTGCCAGAAATAGATCGTAAGATCCTATATTTGGCTACCGATAGGTTGAGAATTAAGATGGTCATGGGTTGTGAATTTAAAAGCCTAGGTGTGGGTTGCCGCTTTTGCAATTTGCCAATTTCAAAGCATCGATTTACCACACAGGAAATAGTGACGGCATTGAACAATGTAAAACGTAGAAAACTGCCATTTCGACATATATTGATTGGAGGAGGAACCTGTGTTGAACCTGAAATATGGGACAATATTATTGAATTATGTCATTTTTTAAAAAACGACGCTTATTTTCAAGACAAGCCAATTTCTTTAATGTCAATATTACCGCCAGTTGAAAAACTACAACCACTAAAAAATGCAGGCATAGAAGAAGTCGCTTTCAATTTAGAAATCTCAGATGATGCTCTTGCAAAAGAGTTAATGCCGGGAAAGCGAAGCCAAGATAAGATGACTTTCTATGCTGTTCTATGCGAAGCAGTTCGAGTCTTTGGAATTGGAAATGTTCGTTCCGCACTTTTGGTTGGTCTAGAACAAGGGGATACAACTGTTTCTGAAGTAAGGGGACTTGCAGATATCGGTGTAATCCCTTGCCTGTCTGCATTTCGGGCCTTGCCTGATTCGGAATATGAGAATACACTTCATCCTACAAATGAATTCCTGCGTACAGTCTACGATAAAAGTTCCTCATCCTTAGCTGGCTTAAAGGGGGGCATTTGTGAACTTGGTCCTCAATGCCATGCGTGTCGCAACAATATGCTTGTAATTTAATGGTTCAATAATTACACATTGTTGATCTTGAAAATCATAATATCTTTATCGTAAAGCTCCTCGAGATCCGTTTTCAACTGCTGCGTTATTTCGTCAATATATTTACAAAATTTTTTCCGGGAATACTTTTTTTGCAGCTGTAATAAATCTTGGCGCAAGACATCAATTCTGGTAGCGATATATTGTCGATAAGTATCTATATCTATTTGGGTTTGCTTTCGGCTTCGATTTTTTGCTTTTATGCTGTCTATTGTCATCCAGACGAGGCTGGCAATTGATGCTGCGTTTCCAACCGCAGAAAAAACATTCAAAACAATTTCATATGGGGAAAAATTTGCGACTTCTAGTTGATAGCCTGTTTGACCTACTGTTTGAGACATTGCACTATTAAGTTCTGCTAGGAGAGAATTAACATATCGTATGCCTTCAGGGTTACTCCTTTGAACATTTGTCGCTATTCTAAAGTTAAGCTGAATAATATTTGCGCTTCGACTGTGAAGTAATGTGCGAATATTTCCCACATAAGACATATAGTAGCTTAATTGTGTTTCCGGAACGTCCTTTTCCTGCAAAAAACTATCCATACTCTTAAGTATACTTTGACGAGTAAACTCATTAAGTATGCCATGATGAAGTGCAAGCTGGCAAAAATATCTAATCGTGCGAAAGTCTCTGAATTTTAGAGCATACTTTACACCATCAAGAAGGTAACGCTCTGCATCTGACAAGTTCCCTTGTGCAATGCATAGGTTACAAACAGGAAAAAACTCATTTTTGTCTAAATAGTATAGCGCAAGTCGATTTAACTGTTTCTCATACTCTGCAGCAGAAATAGTTTTTTTGCCAGCTTTAATGGTGAAATTTGATTTTCCATCTGCCAGAAAATCTGAAAATCCTATAACATACGGAAGTTGATAGAAAGGAAAAACAACCTTGTCAAAGGTGCATCTCGAAAATTGAGTATATTCAATATTTAGCGAGCTAAAATTGCAATCAGTGAAGGCGCAATTACTAAAGAGCGACCCTTCAAGTGTGCTTCCACGGATTACAACAGAACTAAACGTACAATAATGAAATAAACTATTAAGTATTCCTGAGCTAAGAAAGGTGAGATCTGAAAAAGTACACTGTTCAAAGGTGCTGATACTTAAATTGTTGGCGCAAAATGGCTTACAACATTTTCCGTCAAACTTAGTCGAATGGAAATCACAACAAGCAAGACTGTTTCCTTGCAATGATGTTTTTTGGAACTCAACATTGCGAAATTGAGAGCCAGTTAATGCGACATTTCTTAAAAGACACGCCTTGTATCGGATATAGCTAAACTTGCTTTGTTTCATGCCCGTCCGAGTAAGCCTAATCCCCGATATGGTTTCTATCTGTTCTGCATTTCCACCGACTCTTTTATTATTATTCGCTTTTGCGTCAGGATAGTTTAATTGTAGATAGTCCACAGCTTTATCTATTTCAAGTTGTCGCTCTTTCATATCCTTATCTCCATTATTCTAATTTCTGATTGATAATAAAGAATTATCCTTTATCTGCTATGTAAGCAATATTTCATTGAAAGAATAGGTGTTTGACATACGAAATCGAATAGACTAATTGGCGAAATGAAATGATTTGATTAAGGAGATGGTGCTTTTGATATCTATCCCTTTTTGATTTATCCAGCTTTAGTTCGGGCATCCTCAATACACAAACTAAAAGGAGAACGCGACATGAAAGTAGTAAACAATTTGATCGCTTATTTTCTCGTTATCGTATTGCTTGTTCAGCTTGTGCCTACTGCGGTTTTTGCAGTTGGGGATTCATTCGCAACATTTGAAGAGTATGAGATTGATGAAACATTAGGAGATGCCGCAGAAAACAACTGCAGGGAAACGCTACAAAAAGGAAAAATCCTCTTTGAGGAGACAAGCCTCAGAGAGGAAACTGTAAAGCATTTCCGTATGGAAGACGGCAGTTTTCTTGCTGTTGATTACCAGCAACCAATCCATTATGCCACCGCCGACGGTATATGGAATGACATTGACAATCGGCTTGTAGCAACAACGAAAACTGCAAGCACCGCTGAAAGGTATTCTTCGTCTATTGGAGATTACAAAAAGACTTTTGCGGCAAGTCTGTCTGATTCTTTGCTCTTTTCTGTTAATGACGGAGAATATGAGATTAGCATGAGACTTTATGAAGCAAGCCCTGTCGGTTTGATAGATGATGTAAATGAAGACGAGCTATCAGCAGAAGAAAGCGGTAAACGCAATGAGATCCCGGGCACAAATAATAATGAGTCGTTGCCGTCTGATGAGAATGATCTTGAAGCCACGAATAATGCGGTGTCTTTCGAAGAAATGGGAGATGAAGCATTAGAGGATACCGCCTTTACAGAATCTCCCGAAACGTCAGAGTCGGATGCCTCAACGGAAGAAAACGAAGGCATTCCCGTTGCTAGAATTGTTGCTAACGAAGAGTTGAGCGGTGAAGCCAAGGAAACGGCAACAATTGCAGAACAAGTGGCTCTGCCGCATTTATCAACAAGCGTGATCTATGAGGATGCTTTAGCTGGCGCAGATTTACACTATGAAAGCATTGGATACGATATTAAGGAAAGCATTATTGTGAAAGAACCTCAAGATGAGTATTCTTTCAGCTTTGTTCTTTCTCTTTCTAATCTATCGGCAGAGATGCTCTCAGATGGAAGTGTTTCTATCTCAGATGGAGAGAAACAAAAATTCTTGATTCCTGCACCGTATTTGCTTGATGCAAGCATGACCTATTCTGATGATGTAGGTTATTCTTTGACGCCAATTGGCAAAAACGAGTACTTGCTAACAGTAACTGCCGACGCTGCATGGATGAACGCAGAAAATCGTTCATTCCCTGTCCAAATCGATCCGACGCTCTATAAAGTAGCAAGCAATAGCACAACAACAGCGATTACAAGCTCATATATTCAAAGCGCGAATCCAAACAACACATCTTCCGGCAATACATCGTTTGTATACTGCGGAAAGAGCACATCTGCCAATGCTTCTGGCAGTGTTATGGGAGCGTTGCAATCATATTTCTACGTTTCAAATCTGCCCTCGCTTCCTGCAAACAGCAGGATTATTCGCTCCTATTTATCTTTGTATCACTCCGGCTATCATGGAAGTGGAGAATTGATCCTCCGGGCATTTGAACTTACCGGTACTGCCCCAACCGGCACTACCTATAGCAACTGGTTCAAATCATTTACTTGGAACAATCACTCACCCAGAAGCAGCGAAATGCTTGATGCTGTAGATCTAAATAGTTCGACGTTATATCAATACGTGAATTGGGATATCACAAAGGCTGTACTAAAATGGTATCAAAACAGCAGCAACAACAAGGGACTCACAATCGAAGCGAACGATGTGATGAACCTTACTGCGTATGCTTCTTTTGGCGGTTATGCACACAACGCAAGTAGACCCAAACTATATGTCGTCTATCGCAATACAGTTGGTGTCGAATCCTATTACGACTATCAAACTCAGTCGATGGGACAAGCCGGAGCAGGCTTTGTTTCAGATAACAGCCTGCAACTGACACTAGTGCGCACACACTTTACCTCCGACAGCACCGTTAATTCATTTTCCTTGACGCATGTATACAATTCTGCATACGGTTCAAAACAGTTCACAGACGGTAATGGTATGCAGACAAAGAACTATTCAAACATGGTGCTTGGTGCTGGTTGGAAGATGAACGTGCAGGAAACGGTGCGAATCTGCAACCTTGCTGACACTACCGCAACATACTATGTGTATTGCGATGCTGACGGAACGGAGCATTACTTCGCCTACGACAGTTCGGCCGGGAAGTACAAAGATGAGGATGGTTTGAATCTATCACTAACAATCAGTGGGACGACATTTACTATTACTGACGAAAAAGACAACAAGCGTATTTTCTATAATGGCTATTTGTCTGAACTCCGCGACTCAAACGGCAACTCTATTTACATTGCGTATAATGAGAGCAGCACGCACACCTTGTCTGACTTCAATCCCAACAATACCAATTGGCGTCCAACATCGTCTTCTACCAACCAGATCACTAGCATATATCGGAAGAACAAAGACGCATCGATAGAATGGCTTGCGAGTTTTTCATGGGATGACTTTTATAGGTTGTTTGCCGTTACAGATAAAATCAAGAACAGAAGTACTTTCTTTAACTATACATCTTCCGGCAATGTCGTCTATCTGACAGGCATCAGCGTATTGAGTTCTTCATCTTACCGCGCGCGCTATGTTTATGATACTTCAGGATCAAAGTGCTTAAAAGAGGCCTATGATGTTGAAGCAAAACGCGGTGTAGAGTACAAGTATATTCAGCCGACTACAGCAAGTGGGTGGCAGATTCAGCGAATTGCAGAATACTATGCGCCTGCATATAGCGGAACGAAGACCTACGGCGCCACAGTGAGTGCAGAGCATCCTAATCCATATCAGACCAAATACAGATATTACGGTGATGACCGCATAACCTTTGGTGATCCCACTAGTGCCGGACTTTCAGCAACTGATGACGACTTGCTAAGCGAAGTCTACTTTGACGCTTTAGGGCGAACGGTGAACACAGTCAGCTATAACGACGCTGATAGAGCGCGGATTATCGGTGGCAGCGTTACAGGCTTCACGCAAAACAGCGGAACGTCTGCAAAGAACAACCGCATCGTTGCGCAAGCAGGTTCCGGAATGTACTTCGCAAACATGCTGAAAGACAGCAGCTTTGAGGCCTGCCCGGTCTCGCTAGTGGACACACCCGCGCCAGTTTGGGGCTTGGATCATAGCAGCGGCTACGTGACGTTCCATAACGACGCTCCGCACTCTGGCAGTGTTTATGCTTCTTTGAAGATCAACAATACTCCGACCGCCACAAGCACCTACAAAGCAGGCATCTATCAATCAGTTCTTCTGGAACAGAATCAGACCTATAGTTTTTCCGCCTATATTCGCATCCAATCAGCCGGAGAAAACTGGAGCTACGGCAGCGCATATCTCTACTTTGCAAACACTGCAGGAAATATTCTTAGTAAAAGCGATGCAATTAACTTTTCTACCGGAGACATTGAAGACGGCTGGATGCGCATCTATGTGACGTATACTGCTCCTTCTGAAGGAAACTATCGGATTGGCGTCAGACTCGATAACGCGAAAGCATTTCTTGGAGTGGATGATATGCAGCTGGAGGTTGGCAATGCGCCGAGTTCCTATAACCTGCTCAGAGACAGTAGTGCAGAGTTTTATGGAACTTGGTCGACCTATGAAGGTTGGACAACATCTAGCGGTGCATCAATTGACACATATTCAGGAACAATTGATGGAAGCAATGCAATTCAGATCACCGGTCACACCGGCTTGGACCGCAATGCCTATCAGGATGTCTTCGTAAGCGAGAATTACCGGACAACATACATCCTTTCCGGCTGGGCGAAAGCGAATTCGTTGCCGTTTGACGCAAAAGCAGCATACACTTCGTCGGAGCGGTTCTTTGGATTGAAAGCCAGGATATTTTATACGGATAACACCACAGAGGACACTTTTATCCCGTTCAACTGCTACTGCGGAGACTGGCAGTATGTAAGCGGCGTTGTTGTTCCAAAGAAAACAGTCGCTGTAAGCAAAATACGTGTGTTTGCTGATTACAATCATAACGCAGGGGCAGCGATATTTGACGATATTGCGTTGTCCAAAGAGCCGGTGCAAACCTATAGTTATGATAATAACGGAAAACTGAACGCTTCCACTGATACCGGCGAAAGTATGACTTACACGTACAATGGTGCCGATTTGACGCAGTACATCGGAAGCAACGGAACTTTCAGCTTTGAATATGACAATTATCACAATGTAACAAAGATAACCAACGACGGCGCTTACCAGGAAATGACCTATGATGGTGCAGGCAATGTTCTTTCATCCACACTGAAAAACACCACGAACAATACTTACTTGCAAAGCAGTGCCACCTATTCAAACAACAATAACACTGTAGCGTCTGTCACTGACGTGAATGGGAATACGACCTCTTACAATTACACTACAGGTTTGCTCCCCGAGAGCGTAACGGACGCAAAGAATCATAAGACCACCTACGATTACAATGATGATTTAAGAAACAGCATAACGAGGTATTATTCAACGGCGTCTAGTACGTCTGCGCTTACAGAATTGCAATACAGTTATGCCCGTGGAATTCTTTCCGAGCTGAAGCGGAAAACGGCGACTTCCACTTGGCATCACGTAATCTTGGATACAAATGAATGGGGGCAGACAACCACCATCAAAATCAACAAGTCTAGCACGGGCACGGAAAACGGAACAGGTATTACGCTGGTAACAAACGTTTATGAAACAAACAATGGAAAGCTGTTCTCACAAATGTATGGCAACGGCAGCGGGGTGGAGTTCAGCTATGACTTGCTTGACAGATTGGTAGAGGCCAGATACTATAGTAGTTATAATACGGCAACGCCAGTGCTGACGAAAACAGTCTACAACATATACAACGGGCAGGGTTTCCTTTTCGAGATCGGAACCAAAAACGCCTCCGGCAACATCACAAATAAATATTTATTTGAGCGCGACTCTTTGGGGCGCTTGATCCGTAGTATTGAATTTGCTTACACTTACAGCGGCGATGTTGCAACCTGCAAACTGGTGCAACGCACAGAGCACAACTACGATACAGAAAACCGCTTGACGTCGCAAAACTGGACGATTAGCACCAAAAACTACGCCGAGAACTATACCTACAGTACTGCGGATGGCAGTCTGACAAGGATGACTGCGGCGACAGGCGATACGCTGAACTTTTCCTACGACAAACTAAAGCGGCTGCAAAAAGTCGAGGTAAAAGATGGCGGTACTTATTTATTTAATACTGCATATGCCTACCGAACAGTTAGCGGAAATCGCTCCTCAGCACAGGTTCAATACCGCAACGTCCGTCTGGGCAACAGCACAGACGACAGCAGTATCATCGAGGGCAAAAAGTACACGTATGATGCTTTGGGTAATATCACGATGATCTCTCAAAGCACCGGCAGCCATTACCCCCTTGTCGCATATCAATACGATAGCCAAAACCAGCTCACGAAAGAAACCTACTATGATGGTGCGGGTACGGGATCAAATCACGTAACAAAAACCTTTACCTACACCTATGACAAAGCGGGAAATATTCAGAGCGAAAGTGTAAAAATTGGCAACACGACAACCACGAAAACTTATGGCTATGGCAACGGCAAATGGGTAGACTTGCTGACAACCGTTGGGGGCAGTCCCATCGTATATGAAGGGCAAACCATTACATATAACAGCGGTACATATACCGTCAGCGGAACACCCACCAGCGGCAACCCCATACTATACAACAATGGAAACACAGAACTTGATTTGTCATGGGCAAGCGGAAGACAGTTGAGCACCGTAAGCTGCTATGCAGAGCAGTGGCAGGTCGCATATTCTTATGATGCAGATGGCATTCGCACGGAAAAGAATGATGATGGCGTGCTGCATAAATACGTCACGCAGAACGGCAAAGTCGTGCGGGAAACCATCGGCAGCGGCAGCACAGCGAAAGTTCTGGATTTCATTTACGATGAATCTGGCAGACCGTTCGCGCTGAACTATTCCACGAACAATGGCAGCAGCTTTACGACGTATTACTATATTTTGAACCTGCAGGGCGACGTGGTCAAGCTCGTGAACGCAAGTGGAACATCGACCTTTGCGAACTATACCTATGATGCATGGGGCAATCTCCTTTCAAGTTCCGGCTCGTTGGCGTCGGTCAACCCGTTGCGGTATCGCGGCTACTACTACGACACAGAAACGGGATGGTATTACCTCCAGAGCCGTTACTACGACCCGGTTATCCATCGCTTCATCAATGCAGACAGCTACGCAAGTACTGATGCTACCGATGTAATCTCCTGCAATATGTATGCATACTGTAATAACAATCCTGTCAATGCCTCCGATCCGACAGGATATGACTCTTCTACTGATGCAAACGGGAATGGCATACCAGATTATTTAGAGGATCGTTGGAAGACGCTGACGAATACTTGGAAACAACGTCAACATAAGGAGGAGGCCGCAAAACAGGCACTTGAAGCGCAACAAGTGTATGTTATATTCATATCAGAAGCCGAAGCTAAGAGTTATACCGAGTGTATTCCTTCTTTTACTTCTGGAAAAATGACAGTCTACGTAGTCGATATGCGATACGGCAATAATGGAGCAAAAAGGAATCCAGATGTACAAATACTCAATTCTTATGCTATAACTGACAGCTCCTTGCAGAGAGATATCTGCAGCTATATTCAACTATATTACGGTAATCATCCCTCATACAACAGCCCTGAATGGCACAGAACTGTATCTAGTATGGTAACCGAATGGAACGCACATAACGATATCTATAACCTCCTTCCAAATGAGCGATGTCGGCATGTTGACTTGGATTTGTTTGACGAAAATACCAGCTATTTGGGATTCTGGTGGAGAGCGGTCTGTGACACGATATGTCCATAATTCATTAAGGAAGAAATCTTGGAGGTAAGAATGAAAAAGCACTATAAAGTAATTGTAGTTTTGTTCTTTATTCTTCGCATTGTTGCGACATTGGTACTGGTTAGCACTGGCTGCAAGGCGGGGTATTTCGGCGCTTTTTCTGTTCCATTTCTGCTGGCGTATGCATACACAAACGGAATAATAGCACTTGTACTTCTGTTATGCTATTGCATTATACTTCTTGTGTCACTGCTTTTGCTTTTTTTCAAAAAAACGCTTTCTGTCAGTATCTATGGCCTTCAGGTCGTACTAATGGCGGACATCCTTTGTGCTGCAATTTCTCTCTTCCTTGTTGCAGATCTAATTAAAGCTCTTGCGATCACAATTGACATTATCGGCGTTGTTCTATGTGCGTTACTTTTACGATTTGCGAAGAAAGAAAAGGATATAGATAAACAGGAACAGTAGTGCGAGCAGCATACAAAAGTCATTTAGCTAATGCAATAAAACAGTTGCGCATTGCAGAGACCGGGTTTCTGTGTTATGCCGAAAAACTTCTGCAGGAGGCAGGGCGCGCTGCCTCCTGCAGGACGTCAAGCATTTACAAATGGAGCAGTCAGAACTGCCAAGCTGTGCATAAAAATGCCAATTTGGTCATAAATACGCCCTTTTATTGCTGCTTCAGCTACTAACATACATCAGAAACGGGATGGTATTACCTCCAGAGCCGTTACTACGACCCGGTTATCCATCGTTTCATCAACGCCGACGCCTTCGCAAGCACGGATGCAGTCGATGAGATCTCCTGCAATATGTCCGCATATTACCTCAACGATTCGAATAGCAAGAGAGGAAAAGCGTACAACACTATACAATAATATAGCAGATGACGCTGGAGTGTATGTATAAGAAGATTTGCTTTGTTTACATACTATGTAGAAAGGAGGATTCACCTTGAGCGGTTATACGGTAACTTTTTCTATTGATATGATAGATGAGATAACAGATCACCCCGGAAACTATAAAACTTGGCAGTTACGCGAGGCAATGAATGATGCGCGAACGCATTACGAAAACGGAAACGCATCTAAGGCGTGGTATCAAAGCGTCGTTCGAATTCTCAATAGCTATATATAAGGACCAATAAGGCACTGAAACCTGTTTCTTTCGTTGCTACTTATTGGTGGCAGCAATAGAAAATCTATTACACTACTAATGATTAATGATTTTATCAATCGACCGCAGATCGTTCGAACATAAAGCGGCAATACGATATAGTTTTCAACTACGCATGTTCGATGACCGGCGGTAATCAATTTAGTGTTTTGGCTCAATTCCAAATAGTGATTGGAGGCGATTCTATAAACGCCTGCGCCGAGATACAAGCAATATTATCAATGCATTAGAATCATTCTTTTTTGGTTACGCGAAAGCATGGATCAGCACAGTCGCTTAAGAATGCAGGAAAAGCTTGCGTGAGAGCTGTGGTCATCGAATATTGTGTATACTATCATGATCAGGAAACAGCATAAGCGTAATTTGAGGCGATTGATGTATTTCCAATGGCACATGTTTTTCACCGGCATCATCGAATCCACGGACATTGACATTGTTCCCAACTGACGGCAGACAGTTGAATTCACATCGCTTTGGCATTGAGCATTATTATAGCGTTCTATTGGAAAGCAATTAAACTGCGCTAATCACATATAAGATGCATAATATAGAGATAAGATAACGAAAGCTTGACTATATGTGAAATTCTTATGGAATTAGGGGGGTTAAATTGCATCGAATAGTATTATTCTGGAGGAAACAAATGGAAAGAATAAAACGTAGTATCAATTATTGGATACAGCCTTCTAAATCTGCTGCAAGTATTGCTCGCAGAGCATACTTGTTTCGCACTCCAATACGGAAAATTGAAGAAAAATCAATATGTATGAAAGCAAGGATAGAAAAAGATGCGAGCAGTAAACAAAGAAAATAAGCACTCCTTTTGGCGGTGGCTAAACAATCTTAGTAACAATCATAGAATCGCGTTTACAATTCTTTATTCATCACTGGGCTTATGGTATTCTCTTATTCTTGCGTATTTTGGAGAAGACCTATGTCTTTATACGGTTACTGATAATAAAAAGCAGTTTACCGTTCTCGGTATAATTTGCACAGTGGTTGTTTTTATCCTTATTGTTTTGAAATCCATATCAGACAAGATCTGTGCAACTGATGATGAAAAAGAAGAATTGCGCGCAACAAATAGTTTGTTATTCCAGATACAGAGCAACAATATACATCTGAACGAATGCGAAGAACAGACACAAATTAAAGCTGTGGCTGACTGCATTAGTAAAGCTAAACACTCTTATCCGGCTGATAGACCGTGTGATCAAATCAGCAACATACTTGATGGGTTGCGCTTATCCCTTGCCAAATTAATCTCTGATCGTAGCCGCCGCTTCGATAACGATTTATATATCAGTTTAATGTATAATTTCCCACAGGAGAATAAGGACGTCTGGAAATGGGGCGATACACTCCGGCAAAAAGGACTTAGCATTGAAGAAGCTGTAAACAATGAATCGTCAGCATTTCATCACTTGCTCTTTTCCGAAAAAGCTCCTTTATCGCGCATCTTTTATAACAGTAAACAACAGGCTTTTTTAGCGGGTTGCTACTTAAAGGATAGCGAAGATTTTGTAGATGGAAGGACAAACGAAATCGGTGGGTCAATTGTCTGCTATTACCGCGATGTTAAACTACAGGATAAAACATATATCCGCGCTGCTATTGGTATAAGTTCATACAGAAACCGCTTTATTGCCGATGAAGATCTCCCTGAAGGTTGGAAAAATACAGATCTGGACAACTGTGAATTAATTAAGAATATTGATTATATTGTGGATCAGTATTTGTCGCAAGCTCGAATTGAACTCTGTAAATTCTATCTGAACTATCTGGAGAAAAAGCAAGAGGATCCTAAATAATTCTATTTAGGCTAGAATGCTGCATAAATATCTCTTCCTGCACTAATATGAGAACTGATCAAGTATTACAAGAAATGCTAGACCGCGTTACAATGTGCCGGTTTGTCAGTATTATTGCGCCAGGATCGTAGTATTTGATAAAGAAACAACAGAAAATTACATTGACATTATTCTTCCCCTGATTTATAATCTATCCATAATCAAACAGATGTTCTATTATTCTCGCTGGTTCATCTGTTTTGTCAGCTATTGTAAAGAGGGTGAAGAATTGAAGAACATGAAAAGCGCATATCTGCACACTTCAGAGATCATTCAGATTGCGGATGGGATTGTAAAGCGATACTACGGCAAACGAGTACCGCAGAAGGTGGACGTTGACGCGATCGCAGTCAATGTGTTAAAGCAAAACATCCTTTATGAGTCGTTTGCCGAAGCAAATCTGGACAAGATTGCGTTCGCGGCAGACGGCCAGACGCCGCTGCGTGTCTGGAAAGGAGGCAAGGTCGAGCGGACGCTCTTTCCTGCCAACACAATCGTTCTTGAGCGTTTCCTCATGGCTCCCGAGAGGGAAACGTTGCGAAGGTTTATACTCGCACATGAGCTTTCTCATATCATTCTGTCGCGAACCGATCCGCAGCATCACGTCGCCTGCTTTCACACGGAACAAAATAGTGTTGGGGACTATTCTTTGGCCCAGCTCCATGAATGTCTTGCGTTTAGTGAAGTGCAGGCAAACGCAATGGCCGGAAGCATTTTGCTGACATCCGATGCGCTGAAACAGGTTGTTAAGAAGGCGTTTGGCAGTGATAGGATCACGTCCTACGGCAAACGGTTGTTTCTTCCTAAAGACGTAGAGAAGCTGCACAGGATCGCCGACGCGAAAGGCGTTTCCTATACGACGCTTTGTATCCAGCTCGAAGCATGCAATTTGCTGAATGTTAGGAGCGTGGAAGAGTATCTCCAAAAGACCGGTGTTACAGATGGAAGCTAACTACAAACCGAAGTTTCAGAGACTGCCGGTCCCTCAAAAAATCGTTCACTTTCTGCAAATCTCGTATGAGGAATGCGTCGATCTGACCGAGCGAGACGTCTTATGCCCCTATTGCTGTTTCCCTGTAGACCGCGTATTCAGCGACGCCCAAGGGCATCTTCGCGTGAAGTGTCCAAAGTGCAAAGGTACTGCCGTTGTAAATCTGGCATATTTTTATCGATCAAAAAGTCTCGGCAAATTGAAATCCCGCCTTCAGAATCAAAACAAATATTGATCACATTATAGCGCGTAAGCGGAGCCGGTCTGACGACCGTGACTGCCCGGGCACCGTATGATGGACAAGCATAGGTAACTATGCTCTGTTGTCATACGGTGTTTTTTATGCTCCGCCCATCATACGCTGCTATAAATCAGGCTCCTTCCGCCTCGCGCGAAAGGAGCTTTTCTTATGCGAAAAACCTGGCGCTGTTACACCGCAGCATATCCGTAATCTCCGTTTTTTGACTTTTCAACAATTCAAAAAACACAAAGGAGATTACATCAATGAGATCACAGAACAAGAGCAATTTGCCCGCGAACAGCGGCGGGCAAAGCAAGACGGTCACATACAAGTTCGTCACCGGCGAGGCCTCCTTCGTTAAGGTTTCGGATGAAATTGCCGCTTTCCTCGCCGAATGCGACCGCATCGAAGCAAATGCAGATCGCAAAGAGCGACACCATTGTATTTCGCTCGACGCCACAGAGTACGAGGGTACGGACTATTCGGACGGGACTACGCCAGAGGTGCTCATAAGTAACGCCCACGAAAACCATTCCCTGTACGTCCGTGTTCAGAAGGCGCTTTCTTGCTTAACGGAAACACAACGGCGCAGGCTCTTACTATACGCAACAGGCAAATCTTTTCATGATATAGCAAAGCGTGAAGGTCTGACAACGCACAAGACAGTCGAGGAATCCATAAAAGCAGCCCGGAAAAAATTTTTGAAGAATTTCTAAATAATACCCTCCCAAAACTGCCTCCAAATGTCCGTATAGTGAGAGGATCATTTTTCCTCTCGCTGCACTTTGAAAATTGAATAAGCATTTCATCAAGTACTTTACTTCTGACGAGGCGCGAAAGCGTGAGCCACGACAGTCGGGTGCGCGACGACCTTCCAAACGGAAGCGAGCGGAAGAACCTGCTGCAGGTGCCGGATTGCTACCGGGACGGCGATGACAGTCAGAAGAAATAATGATACTCCTGTCTTGAACGCGTCACAGCATTGGGCAGCTCGGTCAGAACGGCGGAGGGGTGCGATTCCCGTGTTGCGATCAGCAAATCGCAGCTTGATGACTTCCCGCTTCACAGGGGCGCCGGGGGCAAATGTGTGAATTCCCAAAAAACAACAATGCAGACCGCCAACCCGCGGTCTGCTTACATAATTCAGAGAGGAAGATCAACTTGAAACAAAAAGAACAGAAGATTCGCCGCGGCGATCTTTACTACGTCAATTTTGGCTATAATATCGGTTCCGTCCAGAACTTTATCCGCCCCGGTATCGTAATCCAAAACAACAAGGGCAACGCCACATCGCCCACCGTGATCGTTGCTGCAATCACAAGCGAAATCAAGAAAACGAACCTGCCGGTCCACGCATATATCGGCGCAAGGTTCGGCTTGGCAGAGCCGTCGATGGCTCTGCTGGAGCAGGTAAAAACCGTAGACAAGCAGACGCTCGGCGACTATATCGGGCATATCTCCCCGGAGTGTATGCGGAGAATCGATCGCGCTGCAGCCTACAGCATCGGCTTACGAAAGATCCGCGCAAAGTCGATGCAAAAGCCAGACCTGGAGCTTTGCCTCTGCCCGGTCTGCGCGCAGCAGTTCATCACTTCCCCCGTTCACGTCATCCGTCGCGCAGACCCGCTGCAGATGGAAAAGGACGACTGTGATTACTGCCGCGTCAGACGCGGCTTTGACTTCAACATCTATCTCCGCCGCAAGAAGCTCGGCGACGACCGGTATTGAATACAACAACAATATAACAGGAGGTCTTAATGTCAGAAGCTTTCAAGATAACAAAAGATCTCCCCCTTGTACTCAAGGTGGAGGATTTAATGCCGATTCTTTCCATCGGTCGGAATATGGCATACGAGTTAGTTCGCTCCGGGCAAATTCATAGCGTTCGGGTTGGTCGATCCTATCGTATCCCCGTGAACGCTCTTGAAGAGTACCTCCGGAAATCGTCGCGATGATCGCGACAAGTTGGACATTTGCCACACTGCAGCTATAATAATTATAGCAAACGATGTCTGCTGTGTGGCTGGAAAGGAGGATATATGCCATACAACAAACCACAAAGAGCGACAGCCGGGTCTGGTTCGATTCGGCTTAGAACAATTACTAGAAAAGGAAAAGACTATACTTACTGGGAGGCGCGCTTTACAACAGGCTATGATCCTGGAACCGGAAAACAGATTCAGCGGACCATCTATGGAAAAACAAAAAAAGAGGTTGCACAAAAGCTCCGAGAAGTAACAACCGACATAGACCACGGAGTCTATTTGAACCCGTGCAAACTTACCGTGGGTGAATGGATGGATATTTGGGCAAAGGAATACCTTGTTGGCGTAAAGGAAGCGACAGCATACGCTTATAAGGCTTCCATTCGGAAACACATCAAACCTGCAATGGGAGCAATCAAACTTGATGCACTGAACCCCCACACAATTCAGAGCTTCTATAACAGCAAGATCGGGACGCTATCTGCCAAAACGATCAAAAACCTGCACGGCATTCTCCACGCTGCCTTAAAGCAAGCGGTCCTTAATGGTTACATACCTTCAAATCCCACAGATGCCTCTATCCGTCCCCGGATCGAGAAAAAGGAAATGCATCCGATGGACGAGTATATGATTACGGATTTCTTGGAAGCAATCCGTGGTGAACAGTTTGAGTATCTGTTTTTCGTCACGTTGTTTACAGGTATGCGAAAGGGCGAGGTACTAGGATTGACTTGGGATGCCGTTGATTTTACAAGAGGAACGGTTTTGATCGACAAACAGCTCCAGCGGCCTCGTGAGGGTGACGGGAAATGTATACTGGTTACAACCAAAAACGGCAAGGCACGAAAACTGAAGCCCGCCAAAGATGTTATGAACGTCTTGTACCGCGTGAAAAAGCAGCAAGCGACATGGCAGTTGAAACACGGTGAAAGTTTCCAGAACCCGATGAATCTTGTCTTTACAAACGAACTCGGTGGTTATCTTAATCCGAACACAGTATACAACCATTTCAAAGAAGTTGTTGCCCAAATCGGTGCGCCGGATATTCGCTTTCACGATATGCGGCATTCTTACGCCGTTGCAGCTCTACAGGCAGGAGACGACGTGAAAACTGTCCAGGGAAATCTCGGACATGCGACCGCAGCTTTTACGCTGGATGTGTACGGGCACGTCACAGATCAGATGAAAGAGGACAGCGCAAATCGCATGGAAAGATTCATAAAGAGCGTAAAAACTGCGTAGTCATTTGGGCATTATTTCTGTGCACGAACCTACTAAAGGAGAAACTAAAGGGTAAACTCATTTTTCGCCACTTCGGTTCAGAACTAATGTGTTTATAAAGCGACCGTTTAACAACAAAAATCGGCCAAACTCCGAAGAATTTGACCGATTTTCATTGGCAGCGGGTGAAGGATTCGAACAGTAGGAAATTGCTATAAAAGCACTGAAAAATCAACGGTTTTCAAGCCCGTTGCCATTTTCATTGGCAAAACAGCATCTTCCGGTGCAGTTAAAACCCGAACTTCTCGGCGATCGCCTTGACGACGTCCTTCGCCGCGACACCGGGCACGTTCTTGATCAGCTCCTCGGCGTACCGGACCATCCAAACGCAGCAGCGGCACTCGCTGTGCGTCATGTCGATCTGTCTATCTTCGCCCTCGCCCTGTGTGCCCAGGACAATTCCGGCGTCGATCAGCGCTTTGACTTCATCGTGCGCCCATTCGGGCACGTCCTTCAGTTTGGGATACATAATGCTTTCCTCCTTCCCGTTTTCGTTCTTGTTGAAAGGCTTGCCATCGGAATAGTCGCCGTAGAGGTACAGACGTGCCTCCTGGGTGCGTCTGCGCTCCAGACCTTCGAGCTTATCCCCTCCTGCGTGACACCACGCCTGCATTGTGGCGATGAAGGCAGCTTCGTCCATCTGGTATTCACCGGTGGCGAATTTGTAGACGGAATACTGGGGACTCACCCACTGTGCGCCGAGGTTGTACGTGAGGGATGTCAAAGCGTCCCATTCGCACTGCAGGAACTTCTTACCGCGAGTCCGTTCGACCTTCGCGA
Source organism: Oscillospiraceae bacterium (assembly GCA_017429835.1). Classification (GTDB taxonomy): domain Bacteria; phylum Bacillota; class Clostridia; order Oscillospirales; family Oscillospiraceae; genus JAZOXB01. The sequence goes on along the minus strand of JAFROD010000013.1, from coordinate 52,569 downwards.
CGATCGGCTCCGTTTCGGTTTCAAGGATCTGGCGGAGCAGCTTGTCTCCCTGCTCCTTCGTAATACCGTTGGGATAATCTGCCACGCCACAATGCGACCCGTAGCCGATGCTGTACTGCTTATAGTCCCAAATCTTGTATGTAACAAAACCCTCATGGTCTTTGATAAACGCGATGCCGCGTTCAGACGTTCTAAGCATCGCCGTGTCCCTCCTCATCGTCTGATTTCTGCTTGAGAACGTCGATCGCGCGTGTCAAGACCTTTGGGATCGGCAGTCCCATCAAGCCGGCGTTCTCCAAGATTGAGATGAACTCATTCGCGCAGAAGCCGATCACAACGGCGTCACGGATATATGTACTGCCGACCAGCTTGTCCGCATAGTTCGCGATCACAACGATGCAAAGCGTGACAAACTTCCGGGCGATGCCCTTCCAACCGGCAGAACTCTCCAGCCCTCCGGTGGCGGACTTGTTTGACTTGTGGAATACTGCCGCGACGATCAACCCTGTCACATAGTCGATTGCCATACTGATAACCAGCGTGATCAGAGCGGTGTCCCAACCGCCAAAAAGACTCGCGATCGCACCGCCGATTGCTCCGATCGTGATGCAGACGCCATGCTTAATCATGATATGTACCTCCAAAAATGCAGTTTATTTGAGATTGGTTAACGCAGCTCATGCCGCACCACCTCCCTGCAATTCCGCGCCCGGTACCTCCACCGGATAGCCGATCGCGTTGTTCGCTCTGTGCGTGTAATCGTAATTGTTGCTTCCGGAATGGAATCTTACGTCAACGTCGTCGTAATATACCTTGCTGGAAAGGAAGTATCTGCGTGTCGTCCACGTCGATGATGGGACGACGCGCGCGCCTTCCTGCATAAAGTATTTCTTGATGTCAGGATCATTGACTGAAAAACTGTCCTTTACATATTCATCAAACCGCACATCCGCTGCGTACCACAGCGCAGGGTCTGCCGTGTACGTTCCGATAGGCAGCGACAGCGACAGCATGTTCCATGCGTGGTTCGTCCGCGTACCCGTCGCACCCGTGTCCGAGTCTCCTGCACCGCCCAAAACTTCCAGGCAGTTGATTCCGTATTGCTCGCATAGAAGCTGAAACGCCGCACCGAAACCGGCACAATCTGCCTTTCTTCCGTCTGACGGGTCATCGACCTGCCGCAGCACGGAATACGCACAATGCGCCCAATGGGTCGAATCCTGTCTTGATCTATTATTGCTGACGTTGGTAAGAATCCAGTCGTGCAGCACCGTCGCAACGGCCAGCTTATCCGCCTCGCTTTCCGGCTTGTTCACAATGCTGCAGCCTGTTTCCGTCTGCACCAAAGCGTCGATCTCTGAGATTGTCGCCCGGATCTCTGCCCTCTTCTCTGACAGGTCGGAATGCGGATATTGCAGCCGGTACGCGTCGAGGTACTCCCCGTCGTTGACGACCTCATAGCCGCTCCAGTCGACCGCCGCGCTGTTGACGTCCGGGCACGCCCAGCCCAGCAGCATTTGATTGTCCCCGCACACCCGGCGGACGGCGCGGAACGCGGTCAGATTGCCGCTTTCCTCCGCAGGAATATCGAACTGCCGCATCGGGATGACGAGCCAATGCACGTCGTTTGACAGCACGTGCTCATTCCCGCCGTCGACGGTGTAGGTCTTTCCGCCGACCGTTCTCGACGTCACGGAGAACGCTTCCGAAATGCACTTGTAGATCCAGTCATAGAGCTGCGCTTCTCCGCAGCTCACGGATTGCAGGTAGCCCCACGCTTGTCTGTACGGCGCAAGCGCCAGCACGCCGTCCGCGCTCAAAAGCGCTTTCCCGTATCTCGTAAGTATTTTCATGGCTCACACCGTCGCATACGGAAGCGAGGAGTACCGCGTCTTATCCACCGTCCCGTCTGTCTTATAGAACACATAGATCAGCGCGCTTCCGTAGGAGTTCTGGTTCCGGAACGCTACGTACTTCAACGATTCGGAGTACTGCGCCTGCCGCAGGTACTCGCCGCCGAGGTCAGCAACAGCGGTGCCGAAAGCCAACGCGGTTGCGTAGTTGTTAAAATCAACGCTGTCAACCGTGAACACAGGGCCGACGTCCTGCCACTTTGTCGCGTCGAAGGCGCCCGTCGTGTTGTCCGCAATGCACACCAGCAGCCGCGGGTCATAGGAGCCGCTTGCCGCCTTGTAGCAGAAGTCGCCGGTATTGCACACAGCGCTCGTGCTGAATTCTCTGATTGCGAGGCTGTACGATACTCGCTTGTAGTTTCCCTTTCTCGAACTCCACGCACCCGCCGATGAGCTTGGCGCGGTGCAGATGTACAGCGCGCCGTCCTTCGTGATAAAGTCCCCCTTAACGCTCGTCGTCGAGTTGTCCGTCCACGGAGTAGCCCCGCTGACGGTGTATTCCGTCAGAAGCTGGATCGGCGGCGGACAGTTGATGCCGATCAAAACCTGCGCCGCTGCGGGAGTCATTATTTTATCGTCCGCATCAATGTTCTCTTCAACATTTTCCGACGTGACAATCTCCATTGTCTGAACAGGAACACCCTCCTCTGGAATAACCCAGCCATATATAGCGATATTGACCGGTTCCGGATTCGGCAGCCCCTTGTCGTTCGTCCAGGACAGAATCCCATCGGAAGAAACGTGCGGCGTGAAGGTCGCGCCGTCGAAGACGTTATTCCAGTATCCTTCAGACTGTTGCCCCATCGCGTGCGGCGACTGCTCGCAGTTGATTACGAAGTTAAAGGTATTCAGCGCGTGTCCAGCAGCGTTGCATAGTTTCAGTTCACAGACGACGTTGCCCGCTGCGGTGAGCACCTGCGGATGAATCGCCATCGTTACGGAGGTACGCCCGGAGTTGAAAACATAGGCCACCTCATCAGCGATATGGTCATAGCAGCCGTGAACCTTGTCCGCCTTGCAGTAGGACAGCGATACAGAAGTGATCTCATTCGGCACCGCCCACACGGCTCCGCCGTTATAGAAAAAGATGAGCAGTTCTCTGCTCATCTCGTCGCCTTGCTTCATATAAACGATCTGCCGCTTCGCGTGACTCTGCAGATCGACGTGAATGATGTGGGGAATCTTTGTCGTCATGTATTCTCCTCCTTAGCGTGATTTCAAGCGCATATTGAATCTGCTGTTCGGGTTGTAGATCGTGTCGATCAGCCCGTGCAGTGATCTCTGCACAGACTTCGTAACAGTCGAGATCGTGACCTCGTTTTTCTCCGGATAGTGAGGGAAAAACTTGTCCTCTACCACCTGCACCGTTGCCGTGAAGCCCTTGTAGGTGTCCGACAGACGCAGTTTCGTAAAGATGTCGACCTGCATATCCTGCCACTTCTGCGGATTGATCCGGTAGAGATCGACGATCTTCAGCTTCCAGCTCCGCTCCGGCCGGCTTGCAGCATTGACCGTTTTCTGCGCCTCTGTTTTCAACTCGGCAGCAGAAGAAATCTCATTAAAGTCAACCGTCTTGCAGATAACACGGTCGGTATATGGCGGATCATCTTCTGTATCGAGGTATGTAACGCCGCTGTTCACGCTTGCGATCGTGAGTCCGTTTTTCCCTCGCGGATAGATTCTGGTGTACAGATCAGATGATTTCCCCTTGTACTCCGGCGCGCTTACGAGATTGACCGTATCGACCGCGTAGGAGTTCGACTGCGTCACATCATCCGGATAGATGATCGTCACCGTCTTTCCTGCGGTATCGAAGCGCAGCCGACACCCGAAATCTTCCTGCACACGAAGGGCAAGGTCGAGCGGTGTCGGCGCGTCGAGTTTAATCGTTTTTGTAGCGGTTTTCGGCGTGGGATCCGCCACGGTCCACCCGGACGGCTTGAAACCGTTCAAAAATTGCACAGCGGTGCCGGTGCGGTTGTAGTTCAGATCAATCTCCGCTTTCCAATCGGTAAGATCGAGCTGCCCGCCGATTTTTGCCGTTTTCTTTCCGCCGGATACCGTTTTCACAACGTAGGTCTGATGCTCTGTGGATTCATAGATCCGCGTTTCCTCGTTGATAGCAAGGTAGACCGGATCGGAAATCTGCACCTCGAAGTGCAGCTCATCCTCGCCGTATTCCTTGTGCTGGACGTAATAGTCATCCGTTGCGATCTGGATGCCGTTCTCGATTTGCAGCATACGGCGACCTCACAGATACGTCGGCGTGTAGCTGACTGAGGCAATAATCCCATACGGAATAGTGCCGCCGACAAATACACTCACATGGTTTTCTCCGGGTACGAGGAACGGGAAATCCGTCCAAATCACCCTGCCGGCGGCATTCGCGCCGCCGATCAGGAAGGTTTTATCGACGCCATTCAGAACAAGGTCGCTGTCAAGGCCGTTAACCGAAAACTCATATCCGTTCAACGCCACAGTAACATTTTCAGGATCGGCATACTGATCGGCAATCCGCACGATGCAGTCCGTCTTTGCGACGTTGGAATTACAGTTGAAAACAAAGTCGTTCGCGCCTGCGATTTCGATTGTGACTTCATCGCCGATGTGCCGCGTGACCGCAAAGGTGTATTCGACCGTCGTGATCAGCTCGTGATCGGTCGACGGATCGTCAATATCGGTCAGGACTGCGCGGTACCAGTAGCCGTCGCAGATGTCGATCACGACCGGCTCGGAGCCGAGGAACAGCGCCTCAAACTCCGACTGGTGCAGTGTGCGGTTGTAATTGTCGCCGAAAAAGTCGATTTTGCACTTCAGCGTCCGCTGACCGCGGCGATTGCTCAAAAGCTGGATGGAGGATCTGTTCGCCCCCTGAAAGATATTTGCGTCGACCTTGCAGGAGGAAATCTCCGGATAGCTCTGCATTTTCGCGTCAAATTCCAGCAGATCCCTGCCGGCAACGGTAACAGGAAGGATCATCACATCACCTCAAACTCCATTTCTTCACCGACGTATTCGGCGGTCGCGCGCGCGAATTCCCTTCCGTCAATACTGAGCGGAACGGCGATAATTGCACTGATCTGTGCAGCGCCCGTCCTACCGACTGCCGCAGGGACGCCGCCGGGCATCGTTTTCATCTCCGGTGCGATGGGGTACGCCGCCGCCAGCATGCGGTGGGTTTCGTTCGCGGGAATGACCTGTTCGCCGCCGTTCATGAACACAAGTTCGGGACCGTGTTCGCCGACCAGCGTCACGCCGCGCTTGGCGTTGATCGTGCCGGTGGCACGCCCTGTTGCGGTGTTCTGTTCTGAAGCGCCTGCGCCGACATAGTGGGGGCTCATCGCGCTTACAAGAGCATTCATCGCTGCGCTGCCAACGGAATTGTATGCGTCAGCGACAAGGTCAGTCATTTCAACCGCGCCATCAATATATGCTTGAATGGTATCCACTGCAGCAGTGTAAGCTTCAGTTGAATTGTTAAGATCTTCTCTGATCGACTCTCTTGTTTCTTCGACGAAGCCATCCAAATCAATGGAAAGAAGACCGATCGAATTTGCCGCGCTGCGCTGGGCTGACTCCGTATTCTGCCATTGCTGTACAAGACCTGTAAGTGCTGATGTATCTCCTTCCGACAAGGAAGCCGCCATACCAGCGATCGCATTCACGCTATTCGCACTGCCGTCACCGAAAGAAGCAACCATTTCGGCAAGACCGGGGATCTGATCCGAATAGGCCAGCAGGGTCTCAATATTGGATTTGTAATCCGTCCAGTATTGCGCCTGCTTCTGCTGGTTCTCGATCATAGATTCGACGCTGATCGCGCTGACATCTGCGACATCGTCCCAAAGAGTATACTGCCCTTCCATACTCTTTTTGGCGGCATCATACGCTTCAATGTAGGAGTCGGTCAGTTCTTCCAAACTGGACTTCAGCGAATTAACAGTACTGTCAAAGCCATTTGAAGAGGAAATCTCATCGTTGTAATAGTTGTAAGCTTCTCTTGCCGCCTCGACCTGCTCTGCGTTTTCCTCTATAACGCGATTATTCTCCTCGATTGCATCGTTGGTCGTGTTGAGTTGATCCTCAAGCTCGGATGCGGACAATTCAAAGTCGTTTGCTTGCTGACGGTAGCGATCGCTGTCAGCCTGCGCTTTAAGGTACGAGATTCGCAGCGCATCATACGCCTCATCGGTCATTGTTGAAACGCCTGCAATTCTATTATTTGTTTCGGCATCATACGCAGCCATCTGGTTTTGATACTGCCGTTCTGCCTGTTCAGCTTTTTCAGTTGCCTGCCGCGCCTGATCTTGCGCAACAGCCAGTTCAGAAGTAAGGCGCTTTTTCGCTGCCATATTCCCAGCAAGTTCCGCTTCGGCTTCAGCCTGTGCTTGAATCTGCTCTGCATATTTATTTTGAAGAGCCTGCGCAACAGCCAGTTCGTACCAATTATCAATTTGATTCTGCAACGCAATTGCGCCATCCTTGAGAAGACCGCTCTGCTCGTCGATCTCTGCATTAAGACCAGGCATTATCGTCCGAAGTTTATCAACAGTAGCACGGTATTCCTCGGTTTCTGCCTCCGTCATGCTCTGCTGCGATTCGAGTTCTTTCAGGCGATCGACATACTGCCCGGCAATTGTTGCCGTTCCCTCTATTTCATCGCGGGTTTCATTAAATGTCCTTTCCGTTTCAGCCACAGTCGTTTCAAGCCGTTTGGACGCTTCCGTCATCTCGTCGAATTCATCCGTCGCATTGCTCAAACTCGAAATCAACGTATAGAGGCCGACACCCAATGCAGCGATTGCGGTAATAATAAGAAAAATCGGATTGGTATCCATTGCTGCCGTCAGTGCCAGTGTCGCTTTCTCTGCTGCCTTAGCGCCGATTGTATAGACACCAAGTGCAAGCGTAGCTACCGTGATGCCAACAGCAAGTCCGCTGATTGCAGCTCTCACGGCCGGATGGTCATTCAAAAAACCGGTAAACCCTTCAATGACGTCCGCAAGCAAGGACTTGATGGCATTGAGCGGCGGATTTAGCCCGTCGCCGAACGCAATGCCGAGGTTCGTGACAGAATTGCTCAACCTCCGGTCAATGAATTCTGACGTGCTGGTCATGGTCTCGTAGGCCTTCTCGGTCGTTCCGGTCGTGCCTGCCATCTCCTGATTCATCTGGGAGAGCACGGCGTTGAAGTCCTCTACAGACTGCGTCATGATGGCGTTTGCCGCCTTGCCCGCTTCCTGCGATCCCCAAAGACCCATCATCGCCTCTGCGTTGCCATCAACCGTGTCGCTCAGAACCTGCAGAACGTCGCCGAGGGACCAGCCCTGCGCCATCAACTGGCCGAACGAGCTGCCGGTCTGCTCAGCAATGATTTTGCCGACCTTGCTGCCGGCGTCGCCGAGCTCGTTGAACATACCGGCAAGATATGTCGTCGCCATCCGCGTCTGAATGCCGCCTCTGGTCAGCTCGACGTAGGCAGTGGACAGGTTCTGCAGATCGACGCCGTACGCAGATGCTGTGGAGATCGCGCGGCCCATGGATTCCGACAGCTCGTTCACCGTCGTTTTGCCGAGGTTCTGCGTGGAGATCAGGACGTTGCTGATTCCGCCGACCTTATCGGCAGAAAGGCCGTATGCGTTGAGCGTTGTCGTCATGATATCCGTCGCGCTTGCCAGCGAAGTGAAGCCGGCGACGGAGAGCTTGTTCGCCTGATCGACAAAGGCGACCGCGTCCTTGGTCGCCACGCTGCCGGAAATGGCATTGTAGACGGCGTCGGAAACATCGGTCGCCGCCATCGCGGAATCCTGCGACAGCTGCAGAACATCTCTGCGCATATCTCTGACAGACACTTCCGCTTCGTCCATGATCGTCTGTGTCCGTGCATACGCTGCTTCGAACTTTGTAGATGCTTCTACGACTTCCTTCCCGACCGCGATCAGCGCGACCGAAACAGCGGTCGCGCCGGCAGCAAGCTCCGTCATGCCCTTATTCGCTTTTTCTGATTTTTCGCCGAGACTGTCAATCTTCTCGCCGGTATCGTTAAGTTCTTTGATCGCAAGCTTTCCGTCGGCGTCGATGGAGATAATAACGGAGCCGTCCGCTGCCAAGTCGTTCACCTCGCTATGCTTTGCCTCTTGCCTTCAAAGCAAGAAGCTCGTTGTATTCTTCCAGCGTTGTCGGCTCTTTGCGGCGCGTGCCGTCTGCCTCCAACGCGAACCGTCGTTTTAGTTTTGCGTACCGATTTCGCATATCCTTCGCCTTGATCTCCGAAGGATCGCACTGCCGGTAGGAAACGCGCTCGGAGAAGCTGCACGAAATCAGCCCTTCCAGAAGCGCAGAGAACCGCCACCAGTGCAGCCGCGCCGTTGTCAGATCAATACCGTATTCCTTCTGAAATGCGGAAATAATGACCGCCGCGTCTACGCCGAATGCGTAGGCGGGAGGCGGAATGCTATCCTTGTTGACATTCTGTGTCTCCGCGCCACAACGATAGAATCGGAACACTGCCTCCTGCGCCGCTGAATAGTCAGAAGGCGGAGCGTCCTCAAACCAGTTGAGAACATCAGATGAAGTAAGCTGCCCGGACATCAGTTTCATAGAAAAGTTGATCCCATACCGAAAATCTGTGTGAATTCGGTATGGGACTTCTTCAATGATCAGGGTGTCCGGACAGTTCCAGTAGGACGCCTCTGTCAGCGGGCAGAGGCAGTCAGGTTTTTTGTTTTGTGCTCGCGGACCGCAAGCACGACGTACTGCCACAGTTCGAGGCAGGACAGAGAATCGGTCGTTTCCGCACGCTGGAGGATCTCATCTGCTTTTTCGCTGCCGATGAGCATATCCAGCGCCTCGCGGTAGCTTTCCTTCCTCGCTTCGAAGTCATTCTTCCGGTCGGCTTTTTCGATGATCCGGCCGGATTCCAGGATCTTCTTGTCGAGATCGTCACCGATCTGCAAGGTGACTACGACAGGATCCTCCTCGAAAAACTGAACCTTGCAGAACCGGTTGGAAAAAGCAAACGGTTTCATCAGGTGCCACCTCCGGACGACGGAGCGGTATAGGTGTAGTCCTCGGGCGTGCCGTTGACGTTGAGGTTGATCTCGACCTCGCCGGGATCGGAAGCGTTCGCGTTGCCGTCCTTCGAGACGGTGATCGTCGCAGTGCCCTTCTCGCCGGTCTTGGTACCGGCATCAAAGTACACATAGCCGCGCTGGACGTCGGTGCCGACGCCGTACTTGATATCGTTGCTGAGACAGAAATCCTGGAAATCCTCACCGACGAGACGGTTGCCCGTGATCGCGAAGGATCTCTTGGTGCCGGTCTTCAGCGTGGATTCGCCCTCGCCGATGTAGGACTTGTCCGTCGTGCTCGCATTGAGCGCCGCGCCGAGGTTGTCGATGTGGTAGGCGACGACCGTGAAACTGCCTGCGCTGGCCGTGTTGCCGTTTGCGGACGTGTCAACAGCGAGGACCATGTGCCGGCCGATACGCTCGCCGGTCGCTGCGACCTCTGCGAGCTGAGCCATATATGCATCAAGCGTCATATAAGTATTAAACCTCCTGTAAATAGATTAGTTCTAACTGAATCTGATAGCGTGCCGTCTCTCCGCCGTCATCCACGATCAGCGGGTAGGCGGAGGACAGCACGGTGATTTTTCTTGCCGTCTTTTTCTCGCCGAGATCAGGCAGAAGTCCAAGGATTTCCTGTTCTTCAAGCCACTCGGAAAGAGCGTCAAAGAAGGCGATGTTTTCTTCCTGCTGCTGCTGGTCGGAGCTGTAGAAGCACCGTGAGGAAATAACAAACAGGTGTCGTTTGACGGCAGTACCGTCAATGTAGCGCTTCATTACCGTCTCGGAAGGGACGCTGTCGATCGAATACGAATCCGTATTTGCGGTCAGGCAGTCGATGTTCAGCCGTTTCCCGGAAAGTCCCGGAAACGTGAGAAAGTATTGCTGCAGGGATTTCGTTACAGTCATCACTAACCACCCTTCCGGCCGTTGATATAGGCCGCGCAGTCCTTTTCAAGATCACCAGCGTGATCCGCAAGCATCCGCTTTTCCCATTCAGGCCCTCTCATCGGTGCGCCGTGATAGGTCAGCGCCGATCCGGTGTAGTGCTTCGGCGCTCTGCCTGCCATCACCTTACCGTGATACTGGTAATGCGCATATGGCTGACTGTAGATGAGCACCGAACCGTCCGACGCGGTCTGTACCTGGTTTTTCAGCGTACCGCTCTCCATCGGAACGTATGGATCGCTCCGCAACTTCACTCTGGAGGCAAGATACTTCCGGAGCCCGTTGTTGCCGATACCGCATCTGCCGAGGATCACTTTCCCGTCAAACTGTGCAAGCACTTTCAGTTTCATCCGCTTCTCACCACCACGTGAGGCGTAAAAAGCGCCCGCCGATTGTCCCCGACCTGTAAGACGGTGAAGTGTTCTCTGTCCTTGAGACTGTTCTTGCCGGAATAACTGCCGAGGATCCCGTGGACGATGATATCGCCGGGGACGGGCAGCGTTTCCGGCACGACGGCTTCCGGGATACGGACGGTGTATTTGATATTCGGAGCAAGACCGCCGCTTGCAGACGGAGCAAGCCCACGTTTTCCGAACCAGCTCACGCCGACGCATACAGTGCAGGTGTATTCATCCGCGTTTTCCGTTTCGGTGTGGTGGACAATGGTGATCGTGTCGTTCGCAAGAAGCATCAGCCGCACCCCCGATACAGGAGCCCGGTCCAGGCGAGATACTCGTACACGACCGAGGAGAGTTTTTCCGCGTCCGTCTGCTGCTTCTTCGCAGCGTAGGTTCGGCTGATCCCGTCGTTCGTCTCGGACACGACGTCGCCTCCGCACTCCGCCTTGTGCATTTCATCCACAAGAGCACAGAGCGTGATCTTGACGGCGTTGCGCACGTTCTCAGGGAGATCCGTCCGGTTGCTCTTATTGAGCGTCGCAGCAGAAAGATAGGCTGCCGCCTTGACGTGCAGTCTTGTGAATACGTCGCTCTGGAGCAGTCCGTGATAGACGGTCGTATAGAACTCATAGTCCGGCAAGGCGGTCACCTCCTTTTAGGTTGACGCCGCAGCCGTAGCAACCGAGCCGCCGCCACGCAGCGAAGCCAGCAGCGCGTTGAACTCGGTGCCCGTCACAGTCTCGCCGGCTGCGTCAGGAACGGCGACGCCCTGCTTGACCAGACCTGCGGTCGTGGTGGTAGCCGTGCCAGGCGCTTCGGGCATCTTGGCCGCAAGCAGCGCGATCGCCGCGGCGATATCCGCAGCGGAGAGATTGCTCTCGCCGCTGACCTTTTCAGCAAGAGCAATCAGTTCGGCTTTGATAGACATATCGTCCCCTCCTTACGCCAGCGTGACCGCCTGCGTCGCATTGGAGCTGGAGATCGCCTTCGTGCCGGTGACGCTGACGCTGCCCTTCTTGACCTTGTACTTGTAGCTGCCGTTGCGCAGGTGGAACACTGCGACGCCGCTGCTGTTGGTCTTGACGCGGGCACCGTCGATCTCAACGATGGCATCGGCGACCGCCGCGCTGTTGGAATCGGTGACGGTGAAGGTCAGGGAGTAGTCGGTCATTGCGGAAGCCGGTTCCAGATACGCGAACGGAACGGTCACGCGGTCGCCGTCCATACGGGTCGCGGGGTTCGGAAGAGCCCAGCCCATACGGAACACGACACGCAGCGCGATCATATCCTGCTGCGCGAGGTTGTAGACGATCTCCTTGGTGTCCGGATCCTGAATGACGCCCTGGTCGAGGATCTTGACCGTGATATCTTTGCGGATCGAGTAGACCATCTGGGAGAAATCGCCGGCAACGAGCTGCGCGATCGAAGTGGCAAAACTGCCGTTCTGCGGGAAGAACATCGGGCTGCCGTCAAGCGCATACGGGGTCGCGCCCTTCATATCGCTGACGTAGATCGGATGACCGGCGTCGTCCTTGATGCCGCGCAGCTTGGCACGCATACCCATTGCCGACAGGACGCCGGTGACCATACGGCCGGAATCCTCGACCTTCGCGATGACGCCGTTCTCGCCCATAATGAGGTCGTAGTAGTTCGGATTGCTGCCGACTGCTACGTTGTTGCCTGCCTGCCGGGCGCGGGTCACAATATCGGCAGGCCAGTTCGCCGGCTTGTTGACGCCGAACAGGATTGCAGCATCGACCGCTGCAGAAATCGCCTCAATGACCTTCGGCGTTACTTCACCGAAAATGTCAAAGTCGGCATCTTCAAGAACAGCTTCCGAGATCGGGACGATGACAGCCAGTTCTTCAGCGTCGATAAAGACGTTATCCCACGCCTGCTTCGAGGTTCTCTTGAAGCCGGTGTCGCCGTGAACCCAGTAGGCCATCGGCAGGAGATCCAGCACACGGATACGGGTCTGATTGCTGGTCATGTTGGGCAGCTTGCGGCCAAGCTGCATTACTACGGACTGCTTCGGCGCATCCTGCAAGACGGTCGGAATGACCTGCTCCTGAATGATCGCCTCGGCATCCGTGCGGGAAATACTCTGATTAGGCATAGATTAGTTTCCTCCTCTGAAAATTGCTCTGAGAGCATTATTTGCGGCGTCTTTCTTATCAGGAGCGCCTTCCTGTCCGTTCTGATGGGAAAGTCCCGTCTTGATCGGCTGCTGCTCTCCAAAGAGGAATGCCGTATCCTCATTCTCTTTGAGTTCCTTCAGCTGCTTATCAAGACCGATGACCTCCTCATCGGCGAACTTCAATTTGCTGCGGTCGATCAGCGCAAGGACCGCCTTTACGTTTCTGGGCTTCGCTGCCTCGACCCCCTTCTCAATCGCGAAGTCGAAGCGCTCCTGCTGGAGCTTCTGACTTGCCGCCTCTGCGGTCTGCCTCCAGTTCGGGTCGTAGCCCTCGAGCTTCTTGTTCGCCTCGCCGAGCTGACCCGTCAGCGTGGTGATCTGACCGTTCAGGTGATCGACGTCCGTCTTCGGAACGTACGCGCCGCCCGCAGCGTTCACGACCTGAAGGCCCTTCGCTTTCGCGGCGGCTTCGAGCTGCTCATACGAAAGCGACTGCCCGTTGAAAAGTTCTTTCAGAAAATCCATATAGTTCCTCCTGTTCTCAAAAATGGGTATGAAAAAACCACGGTGCAGAAGCATCGTGGTTTGATCAACACTATTCGGTTGTGCATAGAAAAACCACCGATCCGCAAAACCGGATTGGTGGTTTCTCTAAGTAGACCGGCGGGGCCATATTTCTATGGCCCCATTGGTCTTGGACTTTGGCGGGCGTCGCATCTCCCGCATCTCTCAGGGTTTCCCCTTGTCATGCCATCGGCGTGTGGTCGCAACGAAATTTACCACCTCAAAGTCCTCTCTACCCTATGTATATAATACCAGAATTATTCACGTTTGTAAAGCACTTTTTTGTTTTTAATATAGTTTCTCCAGCGTTCTTGACTAATATCCCATGCAGAAATAATAGAGTTCTTATAGCCTTCTTTGTCTTGCGAAGTATGAAGGCGCAAGACGATTTGAATACGCAAATCATTTTCTTCTACGAGTTTCAGCACTAATGCTGAATCGGGATGCTTATCTTCCAGAATATAATCTGGTTCACCTAAAGCAATTTGTAAATATGGCGCAATTCTTTCATAAGCGCCCGGATGATTTTCGCGAATATGCTGCATACGCTCATCCGTTATTATTACCTCATCTGTAGAAATAATATCCGAAACGCATTGATATTTCGTGATATCAATCCTGCCAATTTCGTGCACAGCGATTCCACCTTCTGTCTCTATCGCTTCTATTGTAGCAGATTTTTCGGAAATCGCAACTGCGTTTTTCGGTATAGCCTCTCTCGCATAGTCCCGCTTGAAGCCGGTCTGATTGACGAAGTCACGCTGCCGCGCCTGCCATGCGCTGACCTTTGCGGCTGCCTCGCTGCTGTCCAGGCCCGCCGCGTTCAAAGCGACCTCTTCCCGCTTCCAGCGCCGGATCTGCCGCTCGTTGTAGCGCATCCTCTGGCGGGCTTCGTATTCGGTCATCTTCTTGCCGTCATATTCGACCGTCGGCTCGTCGAGCTTCGCTAGTTCTTCATCAGACCATACGCGAGGCGAACCAGAAATGTATAAGGACCGAAACTATGCCGGCCCTGTACAGTTCCAACCGCAAAGACCTTCTCCGGTGCCGTATCCTGTCGAGGATTCAAAATCCGGATAGTCCGAATAATCTTGTGAATTGGAACTCATTATGATCACCACCTATAGCAAGACAGCAAGGCTATCTGCCCTGCTGTCTGCATCGTTATTCTTTTCGGAGACCAATCTCCATTTCTGCTTTCTTGCGTGCCGCTATGGCTTCTTCTTTCGTTTTGAAGGTGCCAATGTATTTTGATTTGCCTTCAACTGTAATACACGCTCGCCATGCGCCTATATCTGATGGTCGGTCTTTTCTGAAACTCACGCCAACTATCCCTGATCGTCCTCTGGCTCTTCGGTTAAAAGCGTTTTCCTGATGCGTGACCCACCTACAATTGGCAGGCTCATAGCCAAGATCGTTGTCGATTCTATCAATTTCAAGATCGTCGGCATAACCATGAGCAACTGCCCATTCTCGAAAATGATCAAATCCTTTTTTACCAGACCATTCTGCACAAACGCAAATACCGCGCCCGCCATAGAATTCATAACTGCTTGCATTTGGTTTTTCACAACGATAATGCATACCGCTCCAAATGTTATACAATCTGTTCCTATGACTATGTAGCTCAATTATTGGTCTGCAAGCAGGAGTGAATTGTGTCCTTTTTCCAACTCGCTTAATGCCTTTGCCGCAACCGCAAGATTTTACGTCGCCGCTCTTCAGATGCTTGCTTTGAACGATCTTCTGATTACCACAATCGCATTGACACAACCATTGTGGTTTGCTGTCTTTGGTGTTCTCCACTCTATGAAGAACGGTTAGATTGCCAAACCGTTGACCTGTCAGATCGACCAGCCGTTTGCGTCTACCGTCATAGCAGCCGCAGGAAGCATATTTCCCGTGGTGCCTCAGCATTTTGCCACTTTTTATTGTGATGTTGCCACAGTCACACTTGCACAGCCAAAGCGCACCATTGCCGTTTCTGCTACCTGCGTAAGAAACTACAGTAAGCTTTCCGAAAACCTGCCCTGATAAATCAATAACAGCTCCCATTTGCCTTACCCCTCTTATATTGGGATTCTGTCCTGCAACATGTGTTTTGTTCCACGCAGCAAAGAATCAACTGCATTGAGCAGTTTGGAAATGTTATCGGCATAGAAGCTCAAGAGTTTTTCTGTTTCATCGTCAGAAAAATAGTCCTCGAGAACTTGGCTGAGCACCGCCATAGCACAGTCCAATTCCACGCAAGCCGTTTCAATAGTATCTATCAATTCGAATTCAGTATCTGTTGAATTATTCACAAAAACCTCCTTGAGTTTTCAAGGAAGGCGTGGTATAATATATTTACCAAGCCTCCTTGGTTTGGTGCAATGGAAACAGTCCGTTACTTATCGAGGGTCACGGGCTGTTTCTTTTTTATTTGACCTTCTCATAAACCTCGCGGATGCCTTTGCGAATTACCTCCGCTTTTGTCATACCAGTTTTTTTACAACAGATTTCCAAAATGCGAACGTCTTCGTCTGACATTCGAATGCGTGTCTCATGTGTTTTAGGTTCAGAAGTCGGTCTTCCAGTTTTCGGAGACATTTACTCACCTCACTTTTGTGTCACCGTAATTCTTATTATACTATTGGTGACACAAAAGTCAAGAGGTTTTTTATTTTTTTCTTCGATAAATTTTACCCTGCCACAGCGCGTGTTCCGGCCGGGCGTCCGAATGTGCCGTCACTTCGACAAGATCACAGCCAAGCTCGTCCATAAGTTCAAGCGATAATTGCGCAGAAGTCTGATTGACGCCGGTCACGACGGCACGCCGAACTGCGGTTTCGATGCTGTCCGTTCTGCCGGAAGGATATGTAATCGACTGAATTCCCTTTTCCGACAGTTCCTTGACGGCTGATCGAATGGCGGCGTCTGCGTCGAAGGCACCGCTTGACACGTTGAGCCACGCCCGATCGAGCGCGTCCTCAAACTGTTTCGTCGCCGTCCGCGCCGTCGTTCTGCACAGGTTCGCCATCTCGGTCGCCGTCGCTTGATATCCGGCGTTCAGCACGTTCCGCAGCGGCAGGCTGTCTTTGATCGAAGGCACGTGAAAGCCGCCTGCGGAATAGATGCTCTCGTCGTTGTGCAGCGCCATACTGCCGGCACGCTGCATCAGGTCGCGCAGTTCTTCCTCCGATTTCCGTGTCGTCGCCGACAGGACGGTGAGGATATCCTCCTGCATAATCCCGGCTTCGCGGAGCACCCTGTTCTGATGATCGGCGGCCGGAATCCAAAAATCATAAGTAGAGATCCGCCGCGCCATATCCGCAAGGATCTCCTGCTCCGCCTCCGAGAACAGTTCAAGGATTTCGTCAGGTAATTCTTCGAGGTATTCCGGGCGAAGCATAAACTATCACTCCAGACGCAAACCGACGCCGGCGCCGACTTTCGACTTCGCCGTCTGCTCGTCCTCGGCGTACCACTTCATACGATACTCATACGGCTGCATAATCCCGTCGCGGACGTCCTGGCGGTCTATGCCGCGCTCCTTGTCCGTGTCCTCAATAATCGAATCGTCGTAAGAGATCGTCAGTTCCGCTTTCCCGAGATGCAGCATATCGCAGATGGCGTTGATCAGGCCGGTTAGGGCATTGGTCAAATGCTGCTCGTGTTTCCGCATATTGCGGTACAGGTCGGAGTTGTCCGAAATGACCTCCGTCGCGGTCTTCATATCACCGTTCGTGAACTTATAGCGTTTCATGCCGAAGCCGCATTTCCACGAAACCAGGTTGAGGATATCCTGGATGCCTGTGCTGTGTGCTGCGGATCGAAGCTCCATATTGTGTTCCTGGATCTTGTTCTCGCCTTTATCGTCCTGCGGCACGGCGTAGAATTCCGTGTCCGCATCGTCGAATACCGGCGTAACGGTTCCGTCCTCCTCCATTTGGGCGCGTGCCATTGTTATCGGAACGGTAATTCGCTTTTTGCCGAGCCGATACTCGTTTGCATAGCTGTCGAAGATGATATCCGCCGTCTCGAACTGATCCAGCGCATTGGCATAAACAGAAATGCCGAGCGGGCAGTCCGAATCAATATTATTGGCGATATTCGGCGTCAGGATCTGAAAGCGCGGGATTGACGAGCCGGTTTTGACTTGCGGCATGACACCCTCCGGGAGATCGACCACCGTCAGAGCGGTGCCGTTTCTCTCAAACAGGCGATTCTCGATCACATATTTGCCTTTTTCGCGGCGGTGGATGTTGAGATAGACCATCTTCTTTTTTCCGGAAACGCGCTCAGACGCGAACGCGCATTCCGTGATCCGGCCGTTGTCCCACGTGAGCGGATAGATCATACCAGCGCGGATGTAGTCGATGTGGAGATCTTCGCCGTCCATAAACTCGACGAAGGCGCCGGTTCCAAGCGCGAAGGTCAGCTCGACGAGGTTGTTTCCCTTGCAGTAGAACTCGTTTGCCCGCAGGATCTCCTCGATCTTGATCTGCTGTTTTTTCGTCTTTAGCGAGAAATTGACCTTCTCATTGAGCAGGAGATTCGCCCAGTCCTCCGGGATTGTCTTGCCGAGGCCGAGGCTTTTCCGCGTGCGGCGGATCTTTTTCTTGCCGTTATACTGCGAATAGGAATGGACGGAAGGAACCTTGCCTTTGTACCATTTCTGCCACAGATCAATGTAGGAATAGTAACTATCCGGAACGCACGTATAACCGCGCTCCTGGAGATACTGTGTAATCGCCCTCAAGGGTTTCACCTCATTCCGAGATAGATGATTTCAGCCTGAACAGATTCGGTCGAATACTCCATACTGTCCAGGCTGTCAATATTGGTCGAGCCGTCGTCAAGGCGCTCGTCTTCCGTTTTGTTCTTGCTGTTATACACAGCCTCGCACATCGCCTTGATCGTGTTTTTGCAGGAGCTGTGTATAAAGAAGCGCCCCTGTGCGATCAGAGAATTATAAAACATGATCCGGTCATTGATCGGACCTTTGCGGGCGTTCCTCACGTCGATTGCAATACCGGCTCTGGAAACCGCGCCCTGCAAGCCCCGGATCAGCGTCTGCTCCGCGCTGTCGCAGAACGCCTCATAGACGTTGAACTTCTTCCGCGCCTCTCTGACGAATTCGACGAAAGCATTTTGCAGTTGATCAGGATTGAGCGCCCTGCCGTCTTTGTTTGAGTGGTAGTACTCCGCCAAGATAACAACGCTCTCATAGCCCGGAGTAAAACCAGTGAGCGTAAACGAGTGAGCCGAGCCGGTACCGCCGAAGTCCACACCGATCGTCGCATACTGGATTCGCGGTATCTCCGTGATCGTGTAGCTAGCCGGGTCGTCGGCAAAGTCCTGATAGACCAGGCCGTCCGTGAGCGCCCACTCGCCAAGGATGAAGCGGCGATAAAAGACGCCGGTGAATGCGTTCCGGAAGAATTGCCGCACTTTCTCTGACAGCGCCAGATTGTCTTCCATACGGAAGTGCAGAACATAAATATTCTTTTGCTCCGCCTTGTCGATCAGTTCTGCTTTCACAAAGTGTGCCGGTGATTCCGGGTTGCAGTTGAGCCACAGTTTGGCGCCGTCGACAGAGCAACGGGCGATCATCTGCTCCACGAAGGAACGTGGGAACAGCGCGACCTCATCCGCCAAAGCGCCGGCGGCGGTCAAGCCCTGCAGCCTCTCACGGCTGCGCTCGTTGTGCGCGTCATAGAGGTAGTAGACGTTGCCGCCGACCTCGATCCGTGCCTCATCGCCGGAACTGACATAGTGATATTTGCGTCCCCAGGCGTCAAAGATACTGAGCGCTGGAGCGATTACGTTCTTTTTCAGAGCGCCGATCGTCTTGCCGGCAAGGATAAACGTCTCGTGCTTGCCTTTGAAGGTGTCAAATGACCAGAGAAAAAAGCCGCAGATCATTGCGATCGTCTTGCCGGAACGGACGGCGCCGTCCGCGATGACCATATTGCAGTCTGCGTGAGGACTGCCTTCTCTCCACCAGTTCATCAGTCGGCGCTGCTTCTCAGAGAACGGCTTGAATGAGAATGACTTATTATTCTTCCTCATACAGCGCCTCAATGTCTTCCGGTGACGGAGTGGTCGCTTTCAGGAATTCGGCAAGAGCGTTCTCATCGTTGCCGTCCGGCTTATCGAACAGGCCGAGATGCTTCATCAGCATTTCGAGCGCACGGAGCTTGTCATGCGTCTTGATCTCCAGCTCGCCGTTCTTGCCCTTTTTGATCCCGGAAAGCGCCGCCAGTTTGTCAGCGGGAATATCCTGCGTCGGAATGATCGAAATCCTGTTCCTCTTACCGATCGTGATGAAGTCGGTAAGGTTCGCCGCCGCGATCTTCATCAGCTCCGTCAGCACGAAATCCGCCGTAATATCTGTCCGTTTGATCCGTGCATCCGTCCGCTTTTTGATTGCCGCTGCGATTTCAACATTTTTCAACAGGCGTTGCCCCTGGCTGCCCGCCGTCTTTTGGCTGTATCCGGCGCGAAGCGCAGCCTGCGTCGCATTCAGATCCACAAGGTATTCCTCTACAAATCTTCTCTGTCGCTCATTGAGAGCCATCGTCACCACCCACAAAGGAAAGACCCCGCCGGACGACCGGCGAGGCCTTTGCAAACTTCATTTTTTACAGTATAACACAGATTTTCAGAAAAATCGTCTCATATTTTTCTCATTTTCAGACCTCGAGGCCATACAGTGCGACCGTGAACTTATGCAGTGCGGCGTCTCTGCGGCGATAAACAGTCGGCTTTTCGCAGCACAGCTCGCTGCAAAGGCGCTCGACGCTGCCTGGCTGCCGGTGTATGTACATCAAATCGAGGACGCGGCGCTCCTCATCGTCCAGGACGCCGAGGCTGCGCTCGACCACAGACACCCACAGTTTGGCCTGCTCGAGTTTGCGTTCCAGTTCTTCCCGCAGGACGATGTTCGATAGGAGCATATCCTCGCGCTTATTCCCGCCGCCCGAAACAGCCGTGCCGTCAGCGGTCGCCGAGCGGATCGAGCAGGCAGCGGACTCCAGGCGGCTGATCTCCTCCGGGATAGACGTCAGGGACGCCAGATGCGCTTCGTAGCCCTTCAACTTTTCGATTGATTCATATTTCCAGTTCATTCTGTTTCATCTCCATTCTCCTGATACACGAAATAGCAGAAATCGCTGTTGCTGCGACATGGATGGCTTCCTTCACCATATTGTCATACCCTCCGCGTTCCGGGTGCCTTCCGTTCATAAATGTCTCGGTAATCGCCTCTGCCAACTCTCCGATCTCCTCGGTGATAAACGCAAGGTATTCCAGTGGGTGCCTGTCGCTTTGGTCTCCGAAAAGTTCTATCTGCCGACTGATCTCACGGTATACTGAACGAAAACCATCTGCCAGCACTCCCGTGATTATAAAAAACTCATCATCTTCTAATTGAATAACGGGAGCACTATTTAGATCACAAAGCATATTCACAGAGACATTGAGTGCATGAGAGATCGCAATGAGATTCTCAAAGCTTGGCTTTCTTTTTCCAAGTTCATATTGTTGAATCGTTCCAGTCGCAACTTTTGCCGCTTCGGCAAGCTGCTTTTGCGTCAGTTTCCGAAGCTTTCTCATTTTCTTTATTTGTTCGCCAATCGCTTTGCTCATACCGTCACCCCCAGCAGGTCGAACATCGTAATCGCCGCGTCGTCAGTGTCTTCGTACTCTTTCAGATAGCCGACGGCATCGCGGAAGTAGTCATTGTTCAGTTCGATGGTATAGCCCTTCCGCCCTGCCTTGATTGCCTCCAGCGCGACCGTACCGAGGCCGCCGAACGGATCAAGGACAAGATCGCCCTCGTTGCTGTAGCGGTTAATCAGGCGGTCAACGATGTCTAACTGCAACGGGCAGACGTGCATCACGCGGTTGTTCTGCGTCTGATTGGTGTTCAGCGTCCGCATACGGTTGATGTCGTCCCACACCTGATCCGTCCAGCTCCCCGGAGCGACGACCATAAAGGTCGCAGGAAGGTGCCCGTCTTCGTCCAGCTTCTTCGCAAGCGCCATGTGTTCTTCATAGGAGTACACCGTATCGCGGCTGTACTTGCGGTATGCCGCCTGCAGCTTCGACACGTCCAAGCTCATGAGTTCCTCTTTGGAGAGCAATCTGTCACCGGACGAACGCCAATAACCATGGGCGTCAAGCTGCCACTGTGCGCGGGTGTATTCCTCTTTCGACTTCACAACCGGCGTATCGGCATACGCCTTCGAGCGATCAGTCGGCAGTTTGCGGAACAGCAGAACGTATTCTGGGCAGCCGACGCCCATCTTGCTGCCGTCCTTACATTGCTCCGTCCATCCGAGGCGGTAGGTCTGATTGTTCTCGCGGACGACGTCGGTGACGACGGTAATCATCCCGAAGTATGCAAAGCCGTGTTTCATATAGTGCTGAATGCACTGCGCGTGAAACGGTTCCATCGTCGGCATTCCCATTCCGGTCGCATTGCCGAACAGCACTCTGTCCTTGACGTGGCAGCAAAACACCCGTCCCGGCTTCAGAATGCGCAGCAGGTTCGGGGACAGATAGTCCATTTGGTCGAAGAAGCGCGCCGTATTCTCGTTATGCCCGAAATCGTTATAGCTCGGCGTGTACTCATAATGATTGCTGAACGGGATCGAGGTCACGATCAGATCAACGCTGTTATCCGGCATCTTCGCCGTCTCCAAAATGCAGTCGTTGTTGACCGCCGTGTAATTCTTGCCTTTGACTTCCACTCTTTCCACTCCTATGCTTCTTGCCATTCGGATGGCGGCAAGCCGCTCCGATAGGCCGTATTTCTTGACAATCTCCCGCAGTTTCTCCTGCATATGAAGGTGCTGCTTCCATTTCTGCATGAGCACTCTATAAATGGGATCTTCCGATTCCATATAGATCAGGTCGATAATGACCTTCTCGCTCTGCAGGAAACGGTAAATGCGGTGGATTGCCTGAATGAAGTCGTTGAACTCATAGTCGATGCCGACGAAGATCGCCCGGTGGCAATGCCGCTGGAAGTTACAGCCTTGCCCGGACAGGCTTTTCTTCGTGGCAAACAGCCGCGACCGACCTTCTGAGAAGTCGATCACCCGCTGCTCTCGCAGGTCGTAGTCCATTGTGCCGTGGATTTCCGATACCTCCGGGAACTGCCGCATGATCTCCAGCCGTTCCGCCTCCAGATCGTGCCACAGCAGGAAATGAGCGTCCGGATCGCTGTCAACAATCTCCTTTGCCTTAGCCACGCGGCGCGGAATGCTCTCCCGCTTTTCCCGCGACGCCTCCTGTAATGACATGGCGACGTCGTTCATCAGTTTTATTTGACCGTCACGGTCGACAGTCTGACCGTAAACGTCCCGTATAACGTGTGTGCGGATTTCCATTTCCGGCAGCGCATAGCCGGTGTCGTCATAACCGAGATCCGAAGGATAGACGAGCATCAGCGCCCAGCTCGATACCCACAGCCAGAATTCCTCTTCCTTGTGCGGATACAGCGTCAGATTGTTCGCCTTCGTGCTGTCGCGCTTGAAAAACCGCGTGAGCGCTTGCCCGGTATCCATGACCTCCAGAAATCCGGCGTAGTGGATCAGCTCCTTGTACTTGTTCGGCGAAGGCGTCGCCGTGGCGACCAGCTTATACTTCACGCCCTGGAACTTATCAAGGAAGGTCTGATAGGTTTTGCTGCCGAAGCTCCGCAGAACGGACGCTTCATCCAGCGCGCAAGCGGTAAACCTCTGCGGGTCGATGTCGCCGTCGCGGACGCGCTCGTAGTTTGTCAGCAAAATCTGATCTTCTGCCGCTTCTGCCGCCTCTTGATTGGTGACATACAGAGGTTTCTTCATCTGCAAGAGCGCGCTTGCGTCGTGAATGAACTCCTGACGGACGCCGAGCGGCATTACGATCACTGCCTTGCCGCCCTCATGGTTGACGACCTGCCTGCACCATTCCAGAATCTGAATCGTCTTGCCGAGACCGAAGCTCTCAAACAGAGCGCGTCTGCCGCCTCTGCAAGCCCAGATCACAGCATCCTTCTGATGCGGCAGGAGTACCGGATGCACCAGCGCAGGATCGAGGTCAAATCCGCTTTCCGGCGCCGTTACGATTTTCGTATGTAAGAATTGGTTGTAGTCTATAGACGTCTGCGCTCGGTTGTTCATTTCGTCGCCTCCCGCATATCGGCACCGCAGTTGTCGCAAAACGTAGCTCTGTAGTCGATCCATTCATGTTCTTCTCCGCAGTTGGAGCAGATTTGGCATCCTTCTTCTTCAATCCAGTGCGCATGCACCACCGGGCGCACGTCGGCGGCTGACATCTCCATGACCTGTCGCTTAAACGTATTGGCAGCACATTTTCCGCATAAAGTCCTGTCGCATGGACAGCCAAGGCACATCCGCTCTTGTGTCTTTATCACCGCCTCACGGCTGATATAGTCACCCATACCGTACCTCCCACGGTTTGAAGACCGCATCGCCGACGATCTGACGGAGGCGCTGGTCGATCTTCGCGGTCGAGTAAACGATATCCGGATCGTCCTTGCTGTCCTCTGTGATCATTTTGCAGATCGTGTTGTATGTTTCGATGTAGGCGGTCAGGAAGCCTGCCGCCTTGTCCTGCTCCATGCCGAGGACGTCGTTTGCGGCGATCGTCGCGGCGTCCATGCCCATCTGCAGGGCAATATCAAGCTGCTTTTGGTACTTTGCGTGCTCCCGAGCGGCGATCTTCGTCTCCATCCGGGCAAGCATGTTATTCTGTTTCATACTACCTCCTGATTCCGTCGATGGCTGAAACAAGAGCGTTTACCTTATCGTTCTGCATCAGGTCGCTGTCCTTGCGAATTGCAGCCAGAAGGGATTCAATCTCCTGCTCCCGCCTTGCCGCGTTCTGCCACATATCGAAGCGGAACGTGTTTATTCTGTATTGCTCCAGCAGTCGCCGTTTCTCAACAACCGCCGTATCCCTTGTGATGATATCTTTCCGAACCTGCCAATACAGAGATCGTAAGCCGATATACAGGAGCTGATCCGGCATCGGCAGATCTTTCGGCAACTCGTCGCCGCGCATTGCGGCAGTTTCATACGGTAAGACAACTCCGGTATTCATAGCGACAGATACCATTCGAGTACGCGGACTGCATCGCGCCATCCGCGGCAAACCACAGCGTAGTATCCTGCCGCATTAAGCTCGTCAATCCACCAGCGCTGATCGGTCGTCGGGCTGCCCGTTTCCGTCTTCATCTCGATAAAAAGGCCGTGGTACCGACCGTGTGCAGACGGAAGAAACAGATCCGGCACGCCCTTCTTTACTCCCATCGCCTTATCCACAGAAACACGACGCACCCCTTCGGCAGTCTCGTTCTTGTTGTGGTATAGGAGCTTCAGTTCCGGCCATTTTGCACGGATCGACGGCTGCTGCGACCATTTGATCACGTTGCACTGGTGCTGCGTTTCCGTCATGCAGATCGCCGTCCCTTCTTCTCTCCGAACAGGCGATTCAGTATTTGCGTCGCCTGCATCTTGGTCAATCCGGTCGGATCAAATCCCTTGCACCGCTTTCTGATGATTTCGATCTGACGCTCGGACGCCGGCTGTTTCCCCCAGCGCTTCATGCAGTCGATGTCCCACAGAAGCCGTTCTTCCTGCCGATATTCCTGAAGCCAACTGTATACGGAATCCAGTGCCTCCTGCATTGGCATTTTTTCTCTGCGGAAGATCACGTTTCCGAGCGGATCCGGCGCAGTAATGCGAATCTTCTCATTATTTGGCAGGGAGAGAAGCATCGTACCGTCAGGCATTTTGAACCAGCCGACACCGTGCAGATTATAGCGTTGCTCTTTTGCCCAGAGGTCGACGATCTCCACGTTGCGGATCCAGCTTTGCGGACAGTCTGCGGCGTAATCTGCTCTCAAAGGCAGCTCGAATAAGTCGCCCTCTACCAGAGATCGCCGTTCCTGCGGTACCGTCGTCATATCCACGCCGATCAGGGACGGCGCGGTGCAGAGTGAAGCGCGGCCGGTGATACCGACGCAGTCGATCAGCGTGAGCTTGTCCTTGCCGGGATAGAGCCGCAAGCCCCTGCCGACCATCTGCGTATACAGACTGTCTGACTGCGTAGGACGCGCCACAATAATCGTTTCGATCAAAGGCATATCCGTGCCTTCGGTGAACACCATGCAGTTGACGATGCACGGAATCTCCCGTCTGGTAAAGCGTTCGATAATCTCGGCGCGGTTCTTCGTCTCTCCGGTCACGACGACCGCGCCGGGGATCTTCTCCGCGATCTCGTTGCAGCGTTCCACGCTGACCGCGAAGATCAGCGTCTGACCGACCGCGTGTTCCCGATACGCCTGCGCGATCGCGTCAGCAGTCCCCTCCATCGCGTCATTCAGTTCGCCGGGCGCATAGTCGCCCCGCGCTGTTTTTACGGCAGATAGGTCATAGCCGATATCGACACGCTTGCAGGTGATGTCGCATAGGTATCCGTTCTGGATGCCCCAGCGCAGATCTCTCTGAAAAATGATCCTGTCGAAGATATCATCCAGGCGGACCTTGTCGCCGCGTGCCGGCGTTGCCGTAAAACCGAGCAGGAGACGCGGTGCAAAGTGATTGAAGATACTGCGGTATGTAACAGCGGCTGCGTGGTGCGCTTCATCGCAGATGATCGTGTCAAACGTATCGGGAGCGAACTTGTCCAACCGGCGTACGAGCGACTGCACCGAAGCAGATATGACCTCTTCACCGTGACTGCACTCGTTGGCGCGCTCGACGCCATAGGAGCAGGTATAGTATTTTTCGGGCTGATGTACCAGTTCTTCACGGTGCGACAGGAGCAGTACGCGCCCGCGCCGTCTGATATTCGCAAAGGTTACCGTCTTGCCCAGGCCGGTAGCCATCTGCACGAGATACGCGCCCGGATCCAGATTGTCAATGATGTCGATACATTGCCGTTGGTAATCTCGTAATTCCATTTGTCAGTCCTTTCGTTAAAACGTACGACTTGTACTACTGTGTACGACCGCAAGTCGTACACGAAAAGCATTGATAATAAAGGGTTTGCAGGGTGGTGTACGACTGTACGACTTTTTTGCAACATTTCCTTATGCGCGAGAAAAAATCTGTTTTCATTAGAATTCGCATTATTTTTTTATGCTCTATATAGCGTGTATTTTTCGGTCGTACAGGTCGTACGGTCGTACACTACTGAGTTTGCAAGGGTTTGCGCGTACGACTTTTGTACGACCATGTCGTACATTTGGCGTTCATAGCGGTAGTTCATCATCGAGCGCACCGCCCTGTTGCTCAATTTTGAGAGCAACGCAGTGAGTAGGAACACCGCCAATACGCTTCAGCTTTGTAAATCCTTTCGGCGGTACTTCGATCTTCCGCTCACTCCGCAGATATGACAGCACACTGCGGGCGTCAAAACCGTTCTCCGTGAGCGTCTGATTGAACACAGAACGGTTGATATACGCCACATCGCAGTCGATCACGCCGTAGACCTCGCCGCTCACTTCGGTGGAAAACCTGTTGGCGTTCTGACTGACCCAGTCGCAGAGGAACTGATAGGCGCGAACGCCCGTCGATACTGCGGCTTTAGTCGCAAGGAACTCGCGCAGCTCCTCGCCGAGCAGCGGCAGACCGTCCTTGAAGTAGGTCTGTGTCAGCCAGTGATCAGCAACGGAAATCGCCGCGGCTGCCATTGCCTGCTTCTCGGTGGTATCGCTCTTCGACATATACTCATACTCGGTATGGTACATATCCTTCAGCGCGGCAATGATCTGCTCCGATCTCTCGCCGTAGATCTGTTCGATGAAGCGCCGACCGGCAAAGCCGTAGTTGCGTTTCAGGATACCGGAGATCCGCATTCCGTCTCGGATCACGACGTCTGCCGCGGTACACTCAATGTCGATCACGCGGTTGACCGCGCCTGCGCCGGCAGTCTGCCCGGTGATAGGAGATTCGCCGGTCGTCAGAATGCAGTTTTTCCAGGTTGGCGTCATATCAATGCCGCCGGACCGATTTCCCCTCGTTCGGCCAACGCCCTGCGCAAGCCGGTACACGTCGAAATTCTGTTTTCCGCGGCTGTCCCTCGTAAGCTGCAGCTCGTCCAGACAGAGCGGCAGGTGATTCAGGAAGGCGGCCGTCTTTTCGCAGCCGACCGCCGTCGCGTCGAATGTTTTCACGTACTCGCCGATCGCGGGATTGCCCCAGACGGACGCCGCCAGCATCAGCGCAACGGTCTTGCCGGTGCCGCTGTCGATACCCCACAGATGGACGAAAAACGGCAGACAGCCAAGCGGTTCAAGCAGCGGTGAAGCAAACGACGCCGCCAGGATGATTCTTGCCGTGACGGACATTTTTCTGCACTCCAGCGCGGCTTTGTACCACTCCGTTTCATCCCCTTTGCTCGTTACGGCGTTATATAAGCTTCGATAGTTCGCATCGCCGTCGAAGATCAAGCCGTCAACGTACGGGGAGAATCCTTCGTTCGGTATGTATCCGAGCCGACAAATGCTCTTGCGCTCCGGGATGACGTCATAGTTCATATTCTCGATGTCGTTCAGATAATCCACGAGAACCGGCGCCGTTCCGGAGGTCACGGAAATGCCGTATTTTGCGAGCGATACGATGTTTCGTGCCGTCGAAATGCTTTCCTTATCCACGATCACGGACTGCCACTGATACCTGCATCCGCTGCGCTTATACGCGAGCCGCACCTTGACCTCGTTCGTATCGATGTTCACAAGGCGCTCGATCGGCATGATCGCGTGTGCGCAGGCAACTTCTCTGCCGAAGCTGTTGCGGTAGATCCCATCGTCAGAGCAATCCCACGTTCCGCAGGCCAGTTCCATCGGCTGATTGTCAAACTGCGTGAGTGCGCCGTTGCAGATCGTTTCCGCCGGCACGTCGTTTTTGACAGACTGCACGAACGCCTTGTACTGCGTCTTGAAGCGGCGAAAGCCCAGCGATTTCGCCGCTTTCTCCATCCTGCCGATTTCCTGCTCATAGAGGAATTGGTTCGCCTGCTTGCCGAACTCCCACAATGCACGGTACGGCTCGTCCGAGATCTCAAAGTTTTCTACGGTCCATTTGATTTCGCTCGGGCGGTGAAACGGAACGGCAGGCAGCGTCTCGTTTTCTCGTATCTCGTCCATATCAGACTTCCAGCTCCGTCAGATCAATAATGCGGCGCAGCTTCTTCGTAGCGATGCAGTACGGGCATTTTTCACACCGTTCGGGTTCGATCTCCCCGCGCTTAATCGCCGCGTAGCGCGGCGCAAGCTCCTCCACGTCGCTCAAAGCAAGGTCAAGATCGTCGCCGGAGAGACTGATCGCCTCAAGATTCGGCTCCGTCTCTTTGGTGGTCACGGCAAGCACGAACGGGAGTGCGTGACCTTCCAGTTTCTGATAGATCGCGCCCTGATAGTCGTAGCCCCAGGCGTCGACGAACGAAACGTAGCTGTGTTCGTCATCGGACCAGACGCGGTGCATATCTTTCATGCACTTCAGATCAACGATCATCCCGTCGCCGAAGCCGACGACCGGAGCCGTCTCCGGAAAGCGCCGCACCATTTCGCGGCAGGCGTCCGCATCAAGCAGACTGTCGATTTTTCCCTTGAAGGGTACTCCGGCGATCTTGCCGGTGACGATCACCTGCTTCTTACCGGACATCAGGAGCATAAACAACTCGTCACGCTCGGCCCGGGCGATAATTTCATCTGCCTTGACGAAATCGCTTTTCAGCGTACCGTCCTTTTTGAAGATCTCCGGGTGCTGCGCGCGGTAGACGTCAAGCGTTCCTTCAAAATGTGCGTCGACGTATCCGCCGACAAGCAGCGCGGTAGATTCATCCAGGGCATATTCGTCGCGAAGTTCTGCCATAGCAGCCGCCTCGCAGCGCTTGAAATTTTTGAACTGGGAAGCGGACATATACTCCATATCCGCTTCCTTGGAATAGTAATTAGCTTGATTCAGAATCATTTGCGGCCTCCTTCTGTTTCTGTGCGTCCTGCATTTCCTTGTATGCCTTCATACAGGAAGCGCAGAGTGTCGATCCGTTGCAATGCTGTTTGGAATACTCAATCAGCTGCGGAACGGTCATTTTGAACGCAGGCGCGATCAGATCGCCGCAGCGGTCGCAGGTTGTCGGCGGCATCGGCGCCTTCGGACGAATCCGAAGAGCGTCCACCACATCACCAAACGCCTTCACGCCCTGCTGAACGAACAGCGTAACAGCAACGCCGGCCCAGTCCTCGACGAAGCTGCTTCCGGCGACCTTCGCGATTGCCTTGCAGTTCGTGGCGTTCAGAATCATCGGCTTCTCATTGACCAGATGTGCCACCATACACATTTCCTTCTTGCCGTCCGTTCCGGTCACCGTTTCCTGCCGGACACTTTCAATCACGACGACCTTCTCTGAATAGCCGTTCTCGCCGGCAAGCGAATACGCCCCAAGGTAGTCCGGATTGGTCAGTTTCTTCCAATGGGTTTTCACAGTTCCACCACCTCCAGATCGTCAGAATCACTCACGCGGGTCGCAATCAGTTGCAAGCCCTTTTCCTTGCATTTTGCGTAAAGACGCTCTCTGGCAGCGGAATCGAGACGTTCCGCGCCGTCTACAAGGACGATCTCAAGCTGCCCAGGCTTGCTGACGGTCACGTCGACGCACAGCTCCAGCAATTCGCCGTCGGACAGATTGGAAATCGGAAGTCCGTGGATCAGCGGGATGCCGTTCTCCACGGTCAGACCGTCGATTGGAATAACCGCGGTCGCCAGAATCTTTGCCGGAAGTTCGCGTGCGAGTTCGATCTTTTCGGTCAGCGCAGCCTCTTTTCCTTGCAGATCCTCGACCTCTCGTTCCAGAGTTTTCATACGGTCATACTCGTTGAGGTACTTTTTCATTCGCTCGGCGGTCGCAATCTCATCCGAGAGAGCAGATGTATCTACAATCGTGCCGTCTGCATACCGAGCCGCCGTTCCCATATCGGCATCCAGTTTACTCATTTCTGCCTCTTTGGACGCCGAAACCGCCTTGAGTTTGTCCGCCAGACGCTCATCGAGACCGGCAAGTTCGGCTTGTGCCGAGGCGATCGTCTTGAGCAGGCGTTCGCGGTCACTGGCGATGCTGCGTTCGTGCGTCATTTTTTCCGCTTCATGTTTCGCCTCAATAGCACGCTTTTTGCTCTCGTAGTCGCTGCGGAAGTTTCTCGCACGTTCGATCAGGCCGTTCTGGTGCTGGATCCGCGTCAATTCGCCGATCTTTTCGGTCAAACTGTAATTGCGCCACAGATCCGCGTTGTAGTTGTCCGGCAGCCCTTTGCCAATATCGGCAATGAAGGCCTGCTCGTTCCGGATATCGCGGTTGATCGCCTGTCTGGTCTGGAAATAAACGCCGTTGTCCGCCTGGATCTGCGCGAGGACATCCAGAATATGCTGACTGTAGTCGACGCCCTGCGGGATCTCGCCGAACTGCTCTTTGATCCAGTTCATATCCCAGGGAAAGTCGATCAGATTCAGGATTGTCCGGTTCTTCTCCTGCCGCGACATCTGCGTGAACGCGACGGGATCGAGCTGCAGCGGCGTAAAGATGCCGGACAGAAATTCTGCCGGGCGGGTGTAAGACGCGCCGCCGTCGCGCACGGTGATTGCGTCCGCTTTTGTCGTGCGCTTCTTCCGGTCGATCTGAAGGCCGGTGTTAGTTTCGATCAGGATCTCGCCTTCGTCCGCGCCCTGCCGGATGATGTAATCCCGGTCGGAACGGTTGGTCAATGCATAGCGGATCGCGTCGAGGACACTGGTTTTGCCGGATCCCTTCGGGCCGGACAGTTCGACAGACTTGCCGTCAAGGGTGCGTTCGGTGATGCCGAACAGGTTGCGAATGGAAATCTTTGATATTTTCACGGTTGACAAATCCTCCGTTCTGTAGTAGTTTGTAAGTAGTCGTTATATTCTTTTGCCGTCTGCGAAGTGCCAGCTTTGCAGGCGGCTCTTTTTATCCATTTTTCTGAACCATCCCGGCCCAGAGCGACACGAGTGCAAGGACCGCAGGGAAGATTGCAAGAGCCGGATAGGATGCGCGGATCGCGGTAATCGAAGCAAGCGCGCAGCAGGTGGCGACGATTCCGAGGAACATCAGGTAGCAGTTGTGCATAAGGTGGCGCCATTCTCGCCGCGCCTCTCTGCGTTGCCGGTTGCGCTCGCGGAGATCGCTCTCGATGCGCTCGGCGTCACGCTGCTTGCGCTGATCTGTGCACCGGGAAAGATGCTCAAATTCAGACGGCTCGTCCACGTAGAGATAGTCGCGTTTCTGGGCGACCGGAATGATCTGTGCGTTGTTCATTGGTTTGTCCTCCTTTATATCGTTTTTGTTGCTATTCTGCGGACATATACACGCTGCTGCAAGCTATCCTTTGTAACGGGATATTCCGGTTCATCCGCCCAACAATAAAGCGTATTCTTGAACACATAATCGACAGTTTGGTGAGCAAATGCACATTCGAGGATTATTCTGTCATCGGTATAAACCGCATATATTCCCGCTGGGTCAATATTCAATGAGAGGATGATAAATGCGATTTGGTCAAGGTCATATCGCTTTGCTTTCTGCGGATCCTTCTTTTTCATTCCCGTGAAGTAGAAACGGCATAGATCAATGAGCGTCGCGTGTGTATAATCACAGCAGATGTTTTCCACGATCTTCTTAATGTCCATTATTATCCTTTCCGTCCGACATCGGACTATGAAAAAATGATGTCTGAGATTTCGTCCTTCGGAATCTGCAGGACACGGACGATTCGGTGCAGTTCGTCCAGGGTGAAGGTCTCCGGCTCCCGGATCCTGCGGAAGATCGTTGCGCGGCTCATCCCGATCGCAGGTGCGGCAAGCTCCCACGAATTGAAGCCGCAGATCATCCGATACTTATTAAGCGTACCGAGCAGGGACCGTTTTCGGCGCTCCGCCTCTGCTGCTGCCTGCTGCGCGGCAGATGGTTTCAGTCGAGGCATTCTTCTTTGTTCCTCCTTTCAGTCCGTTTTATCGGACAAGTAATGCAGTATGCTCTAAGTACAGTTCAGGCAGTCAAGCAATTCGCTCGACCTCATTTCTCAAAAGTAATCTTTTCAAGATACTTTTATGAGAAAAAAATAAAGTCAGTTTGCTCTGCGGTTAGATGGAGAAGATCTTTGATAGCGCGAACTTCGCCAAGAGTGAATTCTGCTCCGCAATTATTGATTTTTGCATTAAATCTCGAAAGACTAATGCCAATCTTTTCTGCCACATCGGACTGTGTCAAAGCATTCTCTCGGATCTTCCCTTTCAAAACATCTGAATTCATTTGCTCACCTCGCTTTCATCTTTTCAAGATACTTTCATTATACACGTGTTTTTCACCTTGTCAAGATATTTTTTATTGACTTTGCGAAAAAATGTGTTAAAATGAAGATACAATAATAATTAAGCGAGGTCATTAAAATGAAAATCGCTGATAAGATCAAGATGTTGCGAAAGCGTGCTAATCTAACGCAGACTGAACTCGGCGAGAAACTCGGAGTTAAGAAGAACGCCGTCAGCAAATGGGAATGCGGCAGGGTTGACGATATTCCAGCCTCAAAAATCAAAGCGATGTCGGTGCTGTTCGGGGTTCCCATCTCTTACCTTGTTGATGATGACGATACCCCAGCAGGAACTGCCGAGCGCGTATCTGACGAAGAAATAAAATTCGCTCTGTTTGGCGGAGACGGTGAGATCACCGACGAGATGTACGAAGAGGTGCTGCGCTTCGCCGCCTACGTCAAAGAGCGCCAGAAGAAGGGGTAATCGTTGAAGACATTAACCTCGCTCTATCGGTGCGCCGAAAGGAAGGGGATACAAGTACTGGACTTCCCACTCCCACAAAGCGCGTCGATGTCAATCGAAGACGGTGATCAGTGCTACATCGGCATCGACCGGGCGCAGATCCAAACCGAGGCGGACGAACGCACCCGCCTCGCGCACGAACTCGGCCATTGCGTGACAGGTTCGTTCTACAGCAGGTATACCGCCGTAGACTGCCGGCAGCGTCACGAGAACCGCGCCGACAAGTGGGCGATCCGCCGCCTGATCTCTGCCGCCGATCTGGACGCCGCCGTCGCAGCCGGTTATACAGAGATGTGGCAACTCGCGGATTTCTTCGGGATCACCGAAGACCTAATAAAAAAAGCCGTGTGCTATTACACACACGGCAATCTTGCAACAGAATTATACTTTTAGGAGGAAAAACATGTTAAAGAAGTACGCGTCAATTATTCGCACTCTCGGTATTGTGGTTGCTATTCTATCTGTGATCGGTGGTATTTTGCTTGCTGTTGAGTTAGAGTCTGTTTGGTATTTTCTCGCTTCTGCAATTAGCGCGACACTATTCTGTATTTTTTCATTAGCTTTCGCAGCTCTGCTTGATGAGACGGAAAACAACTCCATTCACCTTACAAAAATAGAAGGCGAAATCAGAAAGCAACCTGCACCTGCTACGACAAACAAGCCTGCGCCTGCTGTAGCTTCCAAAACCGATGTTGCCCAGCCGATACAAAAAGAATCCTCTGACCAAATTCCAGCACAGTCGCCCGTTACTCCGCTCTCTGATTCTGACGGCTATATTGTTTGCCCTCACTGCGGTGAACGGCAAAGAGCCAACCGAACAAAATGCTGGAATTGCGCGGCGCCGTTCATAAAAGAGTGATATAGAATGCCCTTCGCCGGCGTAACCGAGGCTTTTCAAAAAGCCGCGTGCTACTTACATACGCGACAGTTTTACAACAGTATTATTATTTTAGGAGGAATGCACCAATGAAAAAGGCCATCGCAATTATCATATCTCTCGCACTGTTACTTGCACTTTCTGCTTGTGCTGCTTCTGAAACATCGAAAGAGTCGGAAGCAGCAGACATTCCTTCAACGCCAGAAGAAATTATCACTGAACAGGTCGAAACAACCGTTGCTCCTACCGAAGAGGAAACAACTATCGAAACGACTGCTGCGCCTCTCATCGATGATCCGGAGCAACTGAAAACGCTTCTGACAAATGTTTTTTCTAATACTGCATACCAGACGCTTGTAACAGTCGAGGATGGCACCGCTACGGTTATTATCTTAAATGATGAGTTTTCATCCTTGTATTCAGACGCAAGCAATGGATCGCAGGAAAGTATGATGCTATGGGATGATTTGACAGCATCATTCCTTGGGCTACACAATTCTGCGCGAGACTTGATGTCAACTCTATATGGGAATTACTCACTGGAAACAATACTGTCAAGCTCAAAAGGCTTCCCGTATCTTTCAATCACAGACGGTGAAATCACCCTCGATTTCTTCCATTTTGGAGAAGATTAAATAAAAAATGCCCGCCTCCGACTGGTCCTCGGAAACGGGCTGTAGAAAAACCACGGTAAATATAGGGATTCTCTACCCTTTTATGGTAGCGCATAGGAGGTTTTTTGTCAATGAAAATTCCAAAAGCAATCAAATTAAAAAGCGGGGAATGGATGATCCGCCTGCGGGTCGGCGGAAAAGAGCAGTACATTACGGACTTGGACAAGACCCGCTGTGAGCGCAAGGCAAGAGCCGCAAAGTCGGCATATCAGGCGGATTTTCGCCTGCAGGAGCGTCTTGAAAAGCAGCCGACTGTTTACTCGGCAATGACGCAGTACATCGAGGAACGCGAGAATTCGCTGTCCCCTCTCACGGTCCGAGGATACATCAGCATTCGTGACCACAGATTTCAAAACATCATCAACCGGCGCCTCGATCAGATCAGAGAAAGCGAGTGGCAGCGCATCGTGGACAGCGAAGCGCTCCTGTGCTGCGGAAAGACGCTGAAAAACGCCTGGGGATTTTTGCGATCCGTTGCAAAGCGAAACGGCATCAACCTTCCGGAAGTCACGCTCTCAAAAGACGCGCCGAAACCGTATCGCTTCCTGGACTATGAGCAGATCCGCGCATTTGTCAGCGCTGTAAAAGATACCGAATATGCAATACCGCTTCTCCTCGCGCTGCTGTCAATGCGGATCTCCGAGATCGACGCCTTGCGCTGGGAAGACATTCCGCGAAATCCGCAATTTATCCACGTACAAGGCGCAAGAGTTCTCACGAAGGACAATCGCTATGTCGTAAAAGAGGAAAACAAGAACGATACTTCGACGAGAGCTGTGCCGATCCTGATCCCGGAACTGGCGGCAGCGATTGAGCGTGATCGAAAGCCGTCCGGGAAAGTGCTGGAGCATTCACAGAATACCCTGCGGCGAAACTGTGAGAAAATCTGCGAGGAAAACGGGCTGCCGTATGTCGGCATTCACGGGCTCCGTCATTCGTTTGCCAGTCTGTCCTATCATCTCCGCGTTCCGCAAAGAATCGCGATGGAGATCGGCGGTTGGAAGAACGACAAAACGATGAACGAGATCTACACGCAGATCGCAAAGAGCGATATTGAACGGTACAAAACCGCTATGTATGACTTCTACCGCGGGCAGTAAAATCCATTGCCATTTTCATTGACATTTTTCCGTCTAAAATATGAGTTTTTGCCACTCGGTTATGATAATTTCAGTATCAAAATTGAGAAAGTGAAAAGTCCGCAAACCGTTGCAATTACAAGAAAAATCCCCGTATCTCAATGGATACGGGGATTTCTGCTGTTGGCAGCGGGTGAAGGATTCGAACCCTCACAAACGGAGTCAGAGTCCGGTGTGCTACCATTACACAAACCCGCTGTGCCGTGCGCCGAAGCGCAAATCTAATTATATGCAGTTTCCGTCAAATGTCAAGCAGTTTTTTGCGTTTTTTCAAAAAACGTCCCTTCACAGCAAAAAAATGCGGCAAGGGGTGAATCGCGCGGCGGCGTATGGTAGAATACAGCAACGCGAGACAATCGTTTTTTCGTCTGCAGATGCAACTTTTTCCGAAAAAACGTGATTATAAAGTGCGGCCGCAAAAACAACACACACGGGAGGTGATGCGGTTTTGACGGAAGCCGCGGCGCTGGCGCGCCTGCAAAACGGCAGAGAAGACGCCATTGCCTATTTCATTGACAAATACACTGCCTACGTCTGCACCGTGATCCGCTGTATCATCGGGTCGAGCATGACGGAGGCGGACGTGGAAGAAGTTGCTTCGGACGTATTTCTGGAGCTCTGGAAGCAGGCAGACCGCGTGACCCGCCCCGCCGTCCGCGCATGGCTGGGCAGCGTCGCCCGCAACAAGGCCAAGCAAAAGCTCCGCGAGCGCGGCATGACGCTGTCTCTCGACGAGGATCTGATCGCAATCGACGGGGCAGACCTGTCCGAACGTCTGGAGCGGGCGGAACGGGAACGGCTCGTGCGAGCGGCGGTGTTTGCCATGGAGCCGACCGACCGTGCGATCTTTCTTCGTTACTATTTCCACGGTCAGCCGATCACGGCGATCTCCGAGGAAACCGGAATTCCGGTCTCCACGGTGAAATCCCGCCTGCGGCGGGGAAGAGAAAAGCTGCGTTCGGCTCTGGAAAACGCATGACAGGAGGAATCTATGAATTACCATATTTCTGATCTTTTGGACGGTATGGAAGACGTCGGGCAGCCGATCACGCCGCAATACGGGAGTGTCGAGCGGGTCAGGGCGCTGACGCTTTCCCGGCTGAAGGCGGAAAAAGCGCAGCCGAAACGCATGCGATTCCGCCCCCTGACCGTCGCTGCGGCGGTATTGGCGGCAGTCTTGCTGCTCGGCGGCTCGGTGTTTGCCGCGTGGAAGCTGGGCGCGTTCCGCTTCACGGACGAATTCGGCCCTGCGGCGGAAGTCCTCGACAGCCACGCGCAGACCTACGAGCCGGATAGCTCGGAGGTCATCCCCGCCGATTTCGGCTACGCAAGCTGGGTCAAGGCGGAGGCGGGCGACTACAACCTCGTCCTGCTCGAGCTGTCGGCGGGCGGCGGACGGCTCCGCGCTGTCGTGGACGTCTCGCCGAAGGACGAAAGCCTGCCGCCGCTGCGCGAAAGCGGTCTTGCCCTGACGTTTGCGGACTACGAGACCGCCGTCTCGTCGCGGGAGATCGGCGCATGGAAGGACCGGGTGGAGCTTTGCGCAACGCTCGATCAGCCGCTTGCGGACGACGCGGAGATCGTTTTCTCCCTCTCGCGTAAAGGAGAAGCGCCCGCGCTGGCGTCCTTCCCGCTGAACGCGCTCGAGGCCGTGCAGGAAGAACTGCTCGCTGCGGATCGACACCATTACGCCACGGCGGCGGAGACGCAGGACTACCGCTTCACGCTGCACTCTCTGACGGTCAGCCCCAGCGTGATCTACGCCGTTTTGGACGTGGAGGCGCTGACGGACTACGGCATGGCGCATCTGGACGTGACGCCGGAGTTCGCGGTTTATAACTTCACGCACCAGAGCAGCGGCACCTTGCTGCACGCGCGATTGGTGGGCAGCGAGGAAAATCTGCGCCGCTATCTGATCGGTCATCTGGGCAATCTGCCGGTCAACGCGGTCGGCGACTCGATCAGCTTCGAGATCCTCGAGCTGTTTGAGGAAGGAGATACGGCGGGACACCCCTACTATCTCTTCGACGTGGAGCTGGAGACCATGCTCCCCGACGCGATCACGCTCTCCGAGCCCGAGGGAACGCCGACGGAGGCCGTCACGTGGCAGAGCGTCAGCATGGACGCCATCGGTCTGAATATCGTCGGCGTACAGGGAGAAGAACGCTATGAGGCATATCAGCCGACGGTGACGCTGGTCTTCCGCGACGGGACGCGGGAAACCGTGCTGGACGACGGCTGGCACGCGTATACGCCGCGCTCGGCGCACGACGCGGTGACCTCGGACTTCACCGGTTGGCACGACGGCACGGCGCACCTCGGTCTGATCTTCAATCAGTCGATCGACCCCGCCGACCTCGCCGCCGTCATCGTGGACGGCCAGACGTTCTACGCCGTATCCTGAGATAGCAATCGTTCCAACGCGTCATTGCGCGCTCGCCTGCGCTCCGCGCATAAAGCGTGAGGTCGTGCAGGACATAAAACATGCCGCCGGCGGGAATCCGCCGGCGGCATCGTCTTTTTGTTTCTCAGATGATTTACAGAAATTCTTTCAGCTCGTCCAACCTGTGGATTTCGTAGTCAGGGACGATGTCCGGTCTGCCGGGGCGGTCGTTGCGGTTGAACCAGCAGGTGGCGACGCCCGCGTTTTTCCCGCCGAGGACGTCGCTCGTCAGGCTGTCGCCGATCATCAGGGTCGTTTCGCGGGCAAAGCCCGGCATGCGCGCGAAGCAGTAGTCGAAATACTCCTTCTCCGGCTTGTGGTGTCCCGTGACCTCGGAGATAAAGATATCCTTGAAATAATGGTTGATATCCGCGCTTTCCAGACGGGAATACTGCGTCGCCGCGACGCCGTTGGAGGCAAGATAGAGGTCGTACTTCGGGGCAAGATAATCCAGGATCTCCACCGCGCCGTCCACGAAATAGTGTCCGATCCCGAGATAGCTGCGGTAAACGTCCTCGGTCGCCTGCGCGTCACGGGCAAGCCCCAGCTCTCTGAACAGCAGCTCGAAGCGGCGGGTCAGCACGGTGTCGCGGCTGATCTCGCCGCGCTCGAACGCCTCCCACTGGGAGAGGTTGATCTCGCTGTAGCGGCGCAGGAGCGCCGGCGTCGGGTCTAAG
Source organism: Oscillospiraceae bacterium (assembly GCA_017429835.1). Taxonomy (GTDB): domain Bacteria; phylum Bacillota; class Clostridia; order Oscillospirales; family Oscillospiraceae; genus JAZOXB01. Next base: position 13,885 of record JAFROD010000013.1, on the reverse strand, counting down.
CCGATCTCCCGAAACGTCCTTGCAATGGCGACGTGCTCCGCCGCGCCGAAATCCAGTATGGTATCGTCCAGATCGATCAAAATGGCTCGGTACATCGTTCCTCCTATCCCCGTTTTGCGGCGATCGCGTTCGCGATGCGCGCAAACTCCGGAATGCCCAGCGTTTCGCCGCGCACCGTCGGCGCGACGCCGCAAGCCTCCAGCAGCGCGGCGAGCTCCGTCTTGTTCCGCTCGCCGAAACCCGCGCACAGGGCGTTGAGCAGGGTCTTGCGGCGCATGGCAAAGGCGGCGCGCACCGTGCGGAAAAGCAGCGTTTCGTCCGTAATCTCCGCAGGCGGCGCGGCGCGCGTTATCAGGTGGACGACCGCGCTCGTGACCTTCGGCTGCGGCAGAAAGCAGCTCGCCGGCACGTCGAACAGCAGCGCCGGCTGCGTATAATACTGACACAGGATCGTAAAAGCGGAGTAGTCCGCCGTGCCGGGCTTCGCGCAGATGCGCTGCGCGACCTCCTTCTGCACCATGACGGTGATCGAGGAAAAGCACTTGCTTTCAAGCAGCTTCGTCAGCACGGGCGAGGTGATATAGTACGGCAGGTTGGCGCACGCCATCGGCGTGAGCCCTTCGAATTTCTCCGCAATCAGCGCGGGCAGATCCGCCTTCAGCGCGTCGCAAAAAAGGATCTCCAGATTGTCGAACTCCCCGACCGTGCGCTCCAGCACCGGCTCAAGGGACATATCGACCTCCAGCGCGACGACCCTGCCCGCGCGCAGGCAGAGCTCCTGCGTCAGAGGCCCGAAGCCCGGCCCGATCTCCAGCACGCCGCAGGACTCGTCCACGCCGGATTCCGCCGCGATGCGCTGCGGTACCCACCGCTGTGTCAGAAAATTCTGCCCCTTTGCTTTGGAAAAATGAAATCCGTATTCCGCGAGCAGGCGCTTCATCACCTGCGCATTGCAGACATCCAGCATAAAAAACACCTCTTCCCTGCCATTTTAGCAGAGAAGAGGTGATTTTTCAAGGCTTATGAGAGGATGTACACGGTACAGGTGCGAACGCCGAACTCCCAGCACTCGTCAAAGGTGTCGAAATACAGGTCGATCTTGTAGCCCTTGATGGAGCCGCCGGTATCCTCCGCCGTGCAGTAGCCGTAGATGTACTGGCCGTCGTTGGAAACGATGTACATCTTCGTACCCAGCGGGATATAGCGCGGATCGACTGCGACTGCGCCGACTCTCGCCACGGTACCCGTTGCGGTCGTGCCGACGCGGTCGCCGCAGGAGTACGCGGTGCAGGTGACGGTCAGAACGTCCGAATAACGGTAGGACGTGCCGGAGACCGTCGTGATCGTGCCGCCGCCGATGGCGTGCTCGTCGTTGTTCATCGGGTCTTCAATGGTCGCATTGCGATGATCAGGCGCGGTCGGCTGATCGTCAATCGCGCGCTCCGGTCCTCTGACGACCAGACGAGTGACCATCTTGGTCGTCGCCTCTTCGTCGATGACTTCCTCGGAAACCAGTTCGCCGTTCTCGTAAACGAGCTGCGCGGTGTAGTGGATCACGCCGTCAACGCCTTCGATCAGGGTGATTTCCTCGCCCGGAGCAAGCTCCGGATCCTCGTAGTACTTCGTGTCGTAAGGTAGGCTCTTGTCGTACTCGGTCTGCCGGATCTCCTTGTGCTTGAGTTCGATGACCATGCCGTCGTAGGTGGGGGTGTCGTCCTCGCAGGAGAGAATATCGCCGGTTCCGGGCACGATGCCCATGCGGCTGAGCAGGGTCTTCGCCGTTTCGCCGTAGGTGCCGATCACGCTCTGCTCGCCGGCATTGATGACGGTCACCATCTGCATCCGTTGGACGTCGATGCGGCTGACGCCGTTTCTATAGGTTGTGGTGTAGGTATCCTCCTCGCTCAGCTCGATACCGGCTTCATCCAAAACCACTTCCGGGTCTGTACTGTAGGATCGGTGAACCGTGACATAATCGCCGTCTGTAATCAGATAGCTGTTCTGTGCAAAAACAGTCAGCGACAGTGCTGCCACGACGATCGCAGCCATGATTGCAATCGCGATCAGTCTGTGCAGGAGCTTCTTACGGTTCGTTGTCTGTTTTTCCGTTCTGCGCATCAGAGTATCCTCCTTTCCATTGTGTTTGGTTTCAAAACCAGAAACTATTGTTACTCTATTGTAACTGTGGGTTAATTATAACATTTTTTCCGATTTTGTCAAGCTTTTTTCGTAATTTCCGGCATAATCCGAACTTTTTGCGTAATTATGTTAACAAGCATAAGACAACATGGAGTGGTGATTTTTGCCGTTTATACCCTACATCTTGTGGAATGGTTACAATTTAGTTAACATAACAAGCGTAAAAAAGAAACCATTTGACAACCACCGCAAAAAGTGCTATATTTATGACGAAATCGGCGAAGACGAAGAAACGTACCGTGATACGATGCACAGAGAGGGAGCGGCCGGTGAAAGCTCCTGCACCCGTCCGGCACGTACCGCTTCCGAGCCGCTTCCCTGAACGAAGTAGGGGAAGACGGGTGCGCCCGTTAGCGCGCGAACGAGCGGCAGTTTGCAAAAACTGCAAGCAGGGTGGAACCGTGGGAGTATTCTCACCCCTGAATCATTCAGGGGTGATTTTTTATTGCCCCTTACCAAAACAGGAGGAAGCATTATGTCCGAAGAAAATCTGTATACCTTTGAAAACGAAGCCTACCGCAAGACCTACTGGCACACCTGCTCGCACGTCATGGCGCAGGCGGTCAAGCGTCTGTATCCGCAGGTCAAGCTCGCGATCGGCCCGTCCATCGACAACGGCTGGTATTACGACTTTGACTGCGACTTCTCCTTTACGCAGGAGCACCTGGACGCCATCGAGGCGGAGATGAAGAAGATCTGCAAGGAGCGTCTGCAGCTCGTGCGCAGCGAGAAGCCCAGAGAAGAAGCGATCGCCTATATGGACTCCCTCGGCGAGCCCTACAAGGTCGAGCTGATCAACGATCTGCCCGAGGACGCGGTCATCTCCTTCTACACGCAGGGCGAATTCACCGACCTGTGCGCCGGCCCGCATCTGGACTCCACCGGCCGCATCAAGGCAAACGCCTTCAAGCTGACGCAGTGCTGCGGCGCCTACTGGCGCGGCGACTCCAAGCGCAAGATGCTGCAGCGCATCTACGGCGTCGCCTTCCCGAAGAAGGAGGAGCTGGACGCCTATCTCCTGCAGCAGGAGGAAGCCCGCAAGCGCGACCACAACAAGCTCGGGCGCGAGCTGGAATTCTTCACCACCGTCGATATCATCGGTCAGGGTCTGCCGATCCTGCTGCCGAAGGGCGCAAGAGTCATTCAGCTCCTGCAGCGCTGGATCGAGGACGAGGAGCAGAAGCGCGGCTACCTTCTGACCAAGACCCCGTTGATGGCGAAGCGCGATCTCTACCGCATCTCCGGTCACTGGGATCACTACCGCGACGGCATGTTCCTGCTCGGCAACCGCGACGACGCGGACGACGACAGCAAGGAAATGTACGCCCTGCGTCCGATGACCTGCCCGTTCCAGTATCAGGTCTTCCTGAACCGCGCGCGCTCCTACCGCGATCTTCCCATGCGGCTGGGCGAGACGTCCACCCTCTTCCGCAACGAGGATTCCGGCGAAATGCACGGTCTGATCCGCGTGCGGCAGTTCACGATCTCCGAGGGTCACCTCGTCCTGCGTCCGGAGCAGCTCGAAGAAGAGTTCAAGGGCTGCCTGGAGCTTGCCAAGTACGTGCTCGACACCGTCGGCATGCTGGAAAACTGCACGTTCCGCTTCTCCCAGTGGGATCCCGCCAACCCGAACAATAAATATGAGGGCACGCCGGAGCAGTGGGAGCTGGCGCAGGCGACGATGAAGACCATCCTCGACGATCTGAACGTCGATTACACGATCGGCATCGACGAGGCCGCCTTCTACGGCCCGAAGCTCGACATTCAGTATAAGAACGTCTACGGCAAGGAAGACACGATCGTCACCATTCAGGTCGATATGCTGCTGGCGGAAAAGTTCGGGATGGAATACACCGACGTGGACGGGCAGAAGAAGATCCCCTATATCATCCACCGCACCTCGCTCGGCTGCTACGAGCGCACGCTCGCCTACCTGATTGAGCGCTTTGCCGGCGCGCTGCCGCTGTGGATGATGCCCACGCAGGTCCGCATCCTTCCGATCACCGACCGCGCCCACGACTATGCCAGAGAGCTGGAGAGCAAGCTCTCCGCCGCGGGCATCCGCGTGGAAAGCGATCTGCGCAGCGAAAAGCTCGGCTACAAGATCCGCGAGGCGCAGATGCAGAAGATCCCCTACATGCTCGTCATCGGCGACCGCGACATGGAAAACGGCACGGTCTCCGTCCGCACCAGAGGCGGCGTGGATCTCGGCGCGATGCTGCCCGACGAATTCCTCGGCAAGTGCCTGAAGGAGATCGCGACGAAGGATCGTTCGTTCTGATTATTGAAATAACACAAACCGCGTGTCGAAAGCCATCGACACGCGGTTTTGTTCGTGCAAAATATTCCGATGTGTGCTATAATAGCAAAAAGAACCTCGAAAGGAGCTTGGATATGGAGAATTATGTAAACTTCGCGGTGGAGAAAGCAGTCGCGCTTTTGGGCATCGACAGCCCCACGGGCTATACCCGCGACGCGGAGGACTTCGTTCTGCGCGAGTTCACCGCGCTGGGTTATCCGGCAAGCCGCACCGTCAAGGGCGGCATTCTGGTCGATCTCGGCGGAACAGACGACGCGGACGGTCTGCTTCTGGAAGCGCACGCCGATACGCTCGGCGGCATCGTCGCGGAGATCAAGGGGAACGGCAGGCTGCGCATCGACCGCCTCGGCGGCATGTGCGCGAACAACGCCGAAACGGAAAACTGCCGCATCGTCACGAAATTCGACGGCATTTACGAGGGCACGCTGCAGCTCTGCAACGCCTCCGTCCACGTCAACGGCGACTACAATTCCACGGAGCGTAAGTGGGACAACGTCGAAGTCCTGCTCGACGAGGTCGTGGACAACGCGGACGACGTGAAGAAGCTCGGCGTCTCGGTCGGCGACATCGTCTGCTTTGAGCCGCGCACCCGCGTCACGAAGTCCGGCTACATCAAGAGCCGCTTCCTCGACGACAAGCTCTCCGTCGGCATTCTGCTCGGCTTTGCGAAGTATTTGAAGGACAACGAAATCGTCCCCGCGCGGCACGTCTACGTCCACATCACGGTCTATGAGGAGGTCGGTCACGGCGGCGCCGGCAGCGTACCCGCGGGCGTGACCGAGGCAATCTCCGTGGACATGGGCTGCGTCGGCGACGGGCTGCAATGCACGGAGCGGCAGGTCTCGATCTGCGCGAAGGATTCGGGCGGCCCGTACTCCTACGAGGTCGTGAAGAAGCTGATCGCTGCGGCGAAGAAGGAAGACGCCGACTACGCCGTGGACGTTTACCCGCACTACGGCTCGGACGTGGAAGCCACGCTCGGCGCGGGCTACGATATCCGTCACGGTCTGATCGGCGCGGGCGTCTACGCCTCGCACGGCTACGAGCGCAGCCATAAAGACGGCGTGCTCAACACCTTGAAGGTGCTCAAGGGCTATCTCCTGTGAAAAAGAAGTATTGGGTAACGGGCGGCGGCTTGATTCTGTTCGGCGTCGCGCTCTACGTCACGCTGCTGTTCTACCATTTCGCCGGTCTGCTGTTCTGCGCGATCGGCGCGGTCATTCTGCTCTTCGGCGCAGCCGACGCGCTCAAGGGGCGGTTTCCGAAGACGGCAAAGACCGTCCGGATCGTCCTGCGAATCGGCGTGTGCGTCGTGCTCCTTGCCGCGATCGGGACGGGGATCTGGGTCGGCATCTGCTGCAAGGGCGACGACGATCCGAAGGCAGACTTTGTGATCGTCCTCGGCGCGGGCGTCAACGGCGATGTGCCGAGCAAGTCGCTTTCCGAACGCCTGCAGGCGACGCAAGCGTATCTTGAGCGGTATCCCGACGCGATCGCGATCCTCTCCGGCGGCAAGGGCGACGGCGAGAATCTCAGCGAGGCGTTGTGCATGTACCGTTGGCTCACGGAGCGCGGCGTCGCGCCGGAGCGCCTGCGCATGGAGGACAGGGCGACGACCACGGAAGAGAACCTCCGCTATTCGCTGGAATTGATCGAAGCGGAATTCGGCGCGCGGCCGGAGACCGCCGCCGTCGTGTCCAGCTCTTACCACCTCGCCCGCGCTTCCCTGCTGGCGGAGGCGGAAGGGCTGCGCATGCTCGGCGTTCCCGCTTCCACGGACAACCCGATCTACTTCTGTCAGATGTTCCTGCGCGAGATCTGCGGCGTGTGGTATACGGTGATTTTCTGAACGTTCAAAGACAGCCGTCCTGCATAATTGCAGAACGGCTGTCTTCTGTTTTGCCTGCGCAGGACAGATATACTTCTTCCGACTCCTGCTGTGCCTGAATCAGTATGCTTTCTGCATTTCCGTAATTGCGCTTTCTGATTTCTTCGATTGCAGTCGTTACAGCGTTGAACAGCAAACAGTACATTTTTTGATACATTTCTATCCCTCCCTCGCATATTCTAACCTGTTTCAGGTTATAATGCAATACTCTGAAACAGGTTATGCCATACTTGGTGCGAGGTGAGGAACATGTATCCACGGCTGCGCGACCTCCGCGAGGATGCGGATATGACACAGACACAAGTCGCCAAGTATCTTGGAATGTCGCAGACAGGTTATTCGAAATACGAAACAGGAGAAAACGATCTCCCGACGCAGGTTTTGATACGGCTTGCGGCGCTGTACCGCGTCAGCACCGACTACCTGCTCGGCATTTCGGACAAAAGATAAGAGCAGCGTGCGCGAAAGCGCACGCTGCTCTTATCTTTTTTTACTTCGTCGCGTCGCCGCCGAGGAGCTCGCCCGTGTAACAGTCCACGAGGAGAACGACCACGTCGGCAAACTCGCTGTTCGGGGTCTCGTAGGTCAACTCCCACGCCCATCGGGTGACGTCGGAGGCACGGCGGTTCGGCTCGTTCTGATACGCCGTGTAGTTCCAGTTCGGCAGCCCGATCACGACCTCTGCTTTCGTGAGCGTCATGCCGTCAAGAAGCGCGGGCAGCGCGCTTTGCATGATCTGCTCGGCCTCCTGCGCGCCGATCTTCTCCTGCCCCGGCTCGTGGTCGTCCAGCAGAGGAACGTAAAACACCGTGCAGCCGGTGAGCCGGCCGGAGACCGGATTGATCGCCACGCGCACCGTCTCATATTCGTTGAAAACGCCCGGCTCGACCTCGCGGCTGAAATCATAGCTCCAATACTGCGCGTCGTATTTCTCCACGTGTGTCATCGTATACCCCTGTTCCACCGGCAGCGCCGCGTAACAGCGCCGCGCCAGTGCCGCGGCTTCTTCATCGCTGCCGCAGGCGGCGGCTCCCTCGAGCTGCCAGTCGATCCCGCTCATGCCGAGGAAGCGTCCGGTTTCGGCATTGAATCTGACGGACGTGCGGACGCCTTCGTTGTCAAACAGTACTTCCGCCTCCTCCCTGCCCCAGTACAGGTTTTCCTGTCGAACGACGGTCAACTGCTCCGGGCGCACGTCCGGCATACCGACCTCGTTCAGGATTTCCAACCCTTTCAGAATAAACGCCTCGTCGGTGAGCGGCGCGTCGCCCGGATCGTCCGTTGCGGCACGGCTTTCGATATCCGCAAGGTCGTAGTCGCTGCGCCCGTGCTCCCGATAAATGCCGTTGTTGCCCGGCTCGTAGGTTTCCGGCGCGGGCAAAAACCAACGCTGATACGCCGCGTAGCCCGCGACGGACAGCATTGCAAGCGCGGCGATGACCGCCGCCGCAAGCGTCAGACGGCGGGAAACGCGCGACGCTCTGCGCGGTTCGCGCTCCGGCGCGGCATCGGCGCGGTTCAGAAGCTTCTCATACACCCGCACAACCGCCGTCTGCGTCGGCGCGGCGTTGTCGTATGCCTTTTTGATTTCAAATCTCATTGCGATCTCCTCCCAGCATTTGCCTGAGCTTTTCCCGCCCGCGCCGCAGGTCGCTCCGAACGGTGGATTCCCGCCGCTGCAAAGCCGCCGCGATCTGCGCGGTGGAAAGCTCCTCATAATAGAACAGATAGATAGGCAGCCGGTATTTCTCCGGCAGGCTTCGGACGGCGGCAAGCGTTTCATCGATCTCCGGCGGCAAGGCCGCCGCGTCTGCCGCGGCGTCCAGAGAAAGCTCTTTGCGCCGGAAGCGGCGCAGCTCGTCGCGGCACACGTTCCGCGCGGTCACGGTCAGCCACGCGCGGATATGCTCCGCCGTTTCCGGCGCGTCCTCCTGCCGCAGCAGACGCCAGAAGGTCTCCTGCACCGCGTCCTCCGTGTCCGCCGGATTCCGCAGCAGCGTCAGACACACGTTCCAGACGAACCGAAACTGCGCTTCATAAATCTTCGTAAATGCTTCCCTGTCCATTTGCCGACCTCCGTTTTCGTTTTGACGCGTCTGTCTATATGACGGCTGAGAACGGAAAAAAGTTGCAAAAAGCGTGCGCCTTCGCGCACGCTTTCGTATTGGCTCCCTCAAGAGGGAGGCTATTTCCCGCGCAGCTCGATGATACGGTCGCGCAGGACGGCGGCGTATTCGTATTCCATCATCCGCGCCGCAGCCTTCATTTCCTTTTCCAGCCGCGCGATCTCGCGTTCGCGCTCCGCGCGGGTCATCTTCACGCCGTCGGCGCGGGCGGCTTCGCTCTCGGACTGCGTGATCTCCAGCAGCTCGCGCACGTCCTTGATGATCGTCTTCGGCACGATGCCGTGCGCCTTGTTGTAGGCGTCCTGAATGCCGCGGCGGCGGTTCGTCTCGTTGATCGCGGCGAACATGGCGTCCGTCACCTCGTCGGCGTACATGATCACGCGCCCGCCGGCGTTGCGCGCGGCGCGTCCGATCGTCTGAATGAGACTCGTCTCGCTGCGCAGGAAGCCCTCCTTGTCCGCGTCCAGAATGGCGACCAGAGAGACCTCCGGCAGGTCGAGACCCTCGCGCAGGAGGTTGATGCCGACCAGCACGTCGAACTTTGCCATGCGCAGATCGCGCAGGATCTCCATTCGCTCCAGCGCGGCGACGTCGGAGTGCATATAGCGCACGCGGATACCCGCCTTTTGCAGATAGCTCGTCAGATCCTCCGCCATTTTCTTCGTCAGCGTCGTCACGAGGACGCGCTCCCCGCGCGCAACGACGCTGTTGCACTCGCCGATCAGATCGTCGATCTGCCCCTCGATCGGGCGGACGAAGATCTCGGGATCCAGGAGTCCGGTCGGGCGGATCACCTGCTCGGCAATCTGCGCGGCTCTCTCTCGCTCAAATTCCGCCGGCGTCGCAGAGACATAGACCGCCTGACGGATCTTGCCCTCGAATTCCGGGAAGGTCAGCGGGCGGTTGTCGAACGCGCTCGGCAGACGGAAGCCGTAGTCGACGAGGCTCTCCTTGCGGCTGCGGTCGCCGCGGTACATCGCGCGCACCTGCGGGAGCGTCACGTGGCTCTCGTCCACGAAGAGGATAAAATCGTCCGGGAAGTAGTCCAGCAGCGTCATCGGCGGCGTGCCCGGCGCTCTGCCGGAAATGACCCGCGAATAGTTCTCGATGCCGCTGCAGAAGCCGATCTCCTGCAGCATTTCGATGTCGTACATCGTGCGCTGGCGGATGCGCTGCGCCTCCAACAGCTTGTCGTGCGCCTTGAACCACGCCTCGCGCTCCTCCATCTCCGCCTCGATCTCGACGATTGCGCGGTTCAGCTTTTCGCGGGAGGCGACGTAGTGCGAAGCGGGGTAGATCGCGACGTGATTGACCACGCGCTCCGGCACGCCGGTCACGGCGTTGATCTCGGAGATGCGGTCGATCTCGTCGCCGAAGAATTCGACGCGGATCGCGCGTCCCGACCAGTAGACGGGATAGATCTCCACCGTGTCGCCGCGGACGCGGAAGGTGTTGCGCGTGAATTCGATATCGTTGCGCTCGTAGCGGATCTCGACGAGCTTTTTCATCAGCTCCTCGCGGTTTTTCTCCATGCCGGTGCGCAGAGAGATGACCATGTTCTTATAGTCGATCGGGTCGCCCAGACCGTAGATGCACGACACAGACGCGACCACGATCACGTCCCGCCGCTCAAAGAGCGAGGAGGTCGCGCTGTGGCGCAGACGCTCGATCTCGTCGTTGATCGACGAATCCTTTTCGATGTAGGTGTCCGTGTGCGGGATATACGCCTCGGGCTGATAGTAGTCGTAGTAAGATATGAAATACTCGACCGCGTTTTCAGGGAAGAATTCCCGGAACTCGCTGCAAAGCTGCGCGGCGAGGGTCTTGTTGTGCGCCAGCACGAGGGTCGGGCGGTTGAGGTTTGCGATAACGGACGCCATCGTGAAAGTCTTGCCCGAGCCGGTCACGCCGAGCAGCACCTGCTCCTTCATGCCGCTGCGCAGACCCTCCGTCAGTTTAGAGATCGCCTCCGGCTGATCGCCGGTCGCCTGATACGGCGCGTGTAGCTTGAAATCCATAGTTTTCTCCGTGGGATCATTTCCCTTCGATCGCATTGAGCAGGGCGTCGCGGAAGGCGGCGCGGTCGAGGTCGAGGACGACGAAGGTGTTTTTCTCGTCGAATTTCTTGTCGCTGAAAAGATCGGTGACGGTCTTGCCGAAGGTCAGATCGGACTGCGTTTCGACGAAGACGCCCGCCTCCCTGCCGGAAAACACGTCGGGTCTTGCGCAGTAGAGCACCGGGCAGGCGTCGTGGACGCACCAGCCACCCTGTCCGACCGCCGTGTTTTTGCGCCACAGGTCGGGCGTCGCCTCATAGAAGAAGCGGCACTTTGGACTGTCGATTCTGCCGAGACCGTCCAGCTCTTCCCGCGTCAGGAACGCCTGCTCCGTGACCTCAAGACCGCACATGACCTTTGGAACGGGGCAGCGGAACACGATCTGCGCCGCCTCGGGGTCGGCGTGAATATTGAACTCCGCCGCAGGCGTGCAGTTGCCGCGCGTCGCCGAGCCGCCCATGAGCGTAATGCGGTACAGATAATCCGGCAGATCGGGGTGCTTTGCAAGGGCGATGGCAACGTTCGTCAGCGGACCGAGCGTGATCAGCTCCAGCTTCCCGACGCAGGTTTTCGCCGCTTCGTAGATCGCGTCCCACGCGGGTACGTCCTCCGCTCTGCGCTTGGGCGGGGGCAGCTTCGCGCCGCCGAGCCCGTCGACACCGTGGAAGCTCTCGCCGTATTCGTAGGGGCGCAGGATGGGCTTGTCCGCGCCGGGACAGACGGGGTAGTTCTTCCCCATCAAGTCGCAGATCTTCAGCGCGTTTTCCGTCGTCAGCGGCAGCGGCGCGTTGCCCGCCACCGTGCTGATCCCAAGTAAATCCAGCTCCGGCAGACGGTCTGCAAGCACTAACGCCGCAGCGTCGTCAACGCCGGGATCGCAGTCGATCCAAACCGGTATTCTTTTCATCTTCTCGCCTCCCCATACGCTTTGACCGCTTCGACCAGCAGATCGGCAAAGCCGTCGCGGTCAATGCCGAGATTGACCCGCGCGTTCGCGGGCGCACGGTCGTGCCCGATCGTCGCGCCGCGGCAGTACTCGCCCTTCGTTTCGATCTCGACGCAGAGCGCTTTCGTTTTCAGCAGATCGGGGCGGAGCAGCGACACGACCGCGACCGGATCGTGCAGGGGCGCGCCCGGATAGCCGAGCTTGCGGTGGAACTCGTAGAAGAATTCCAGCCAGTCCGCCACGACGCGGGCGACAACGTTTCCGACCGCCCGCACGCGCTCGAAATCGGCGGGATAGATCAGCGCCTTCTCGGTCACGTCCAGACCGCTCATAATGAGCGGAACGCCGCTCTTCAGCACGATATCCGCCGCCTCGGGATCGACGAGAATGTTGAACTCTGCGGCGGGCGTCCAATTGCCGTGCGCGATCCCGCCGCCCATGAAGCTGATCCTTTCGATTTTCGGCTTCAGCTCCGGATGCGAAAGCAGCAGCGCGGCGACGTTGGTCTGCGGGCCGGTCGCGACGATCGTGACGGGCTCCTCGCTCTCGCGCAGCACCTTCGCCATCAGCTCCACGGAGCGCAGCTCGCTCAATTCCATCGCCGGCTCCGGCAGCTTCGGGCCGTCGAGACCGGACTGCCCGTGGACGGAGGGCGCGTTCATCGGCGGCGCCATCAGGGGCGCGGGTTTGCCCATCGCGATCGGCGCGTCGATGCCGAGCAGGGTGCAGATGCGCATGGCGTTATAGGTCGTTTTCTCGATCGTCTGATTGCCGCAGACGGAGGTCACGGCGCGGATCTCCAGCAGCGGACTCGCCTTTGCGAGCATCCACGCGATCGCGTCGTCATGGCCGGGATCGCCGTCGAGAATCACAGGAATCCGATCCATTTTCTTCTCCCCTTTCTTCGCTTTCATTTTAATCTATCCCGGAAAGAAAGTCAATTCATGCCCCTTGCATTCTTTTCCGTTTTGCGCTACAATGGGCGCAGAAATCCGTTTTTGGAGTGAGAGAAATGAAAGCTTATTTGGCGAAAAAGAATATCAGCCTCTCGTGGCGGACGTATTTCGTCACCGCGATGGGCGCGATGGCGCAGGGCTTGTTCGCGTCGCTTTTGATCGGCACGATCTTCGGCACGCTGGGAAAGTGGTGCGGGATTCCGTTTTTGCAGGAAATCGCTTCTTTTGCGCAGAACGGCTACGTCGTCGGCGCAGCCATCGGCGTCGCCGTCGCCTACGCGCTGAAGGCGGAAGGTCTGCTGCTGTTCTCCTGCGTAGCGATCGGCGCGATCGGCTACTCCCTCGGCGCGGACGGCTATACCGCCGGGCCTGCCGGCGCGTTCCTCGCCGTGCTGGTCGCCTGTGAGTTCGGCAAACTCGTCTTTAAGTCAACCAAGGTCGACATTCTCGTCACTCCGACCGTCACGATCCTCGTCGGCTTCGGCATTTCCATGCTTCTGTGTCCGCCGATCGCCTACGGCATGCACTACATCGGCGAGTTTATCAATACCGCCACGGAGCTGCAGCCCTTCGTCATGGGTATTATCGTTTCCGTCGTGGTCGGCATTCTGCTGACCCTTCCCATCAGCTCGGCGGCGATCTGCGCCGCGATCGGCATTGCCGGACTGGCGGGCGGCGCCGCGACCGCAGGCTGCTGCTGTCAGATGGTCGGCTTCGCCGTGATGAGCTTCCGCGAAAACCGCTGGGGCGGTCTGACCGCGCAGGGGCTCGGCACGTCGATGCTCCAAATGGGCAATATCGTCAAGCGTCCCGTGATCTGGCTGCCCGCGATATTGTCGTCTGCTGTCGTTGGGCCGATCTCAACCCTGGTCTTTCAGATGGAAAACACCGGCGTTGCCGCCGGTATGGGCACCTGCGGTCTGGTCGGCCCCCTCGGCGTCGTCACCACGATGGGCGCGTCGGCAATGGGCGCGAAGGGCTGGATCGGTCTGCTGCTGATCTGCGTCGTCCTGCCCGCCGCGCTGACCTGGCTCTTCAGCGAGCTCATGCGCAAGCTCGGCTGGATCCGCCCGGGCGATTTGAAGCTGGATCTGTAAGGCGATTCTATTCCCGTTTCACAAAGAAAACGGAGGGCAAAGCCCTCCGTTTTTTTTGAGCAGGTGAAGGGAGTCGTTTGCATTTTTTGCCTTCGGCTAAAAATCAATGTTGTGTCGGCAGAAACGCCGACGCGCAGCAGTCCACCGGACTGCTGCATTTTATTCTTCGACTCCCCTCACCGTCGTTTGCTCCAAAAAGAGCGGAGGGCATAGCCATGTCCTTCCTCGATGGTGAGGGGAGTCGTTTGCATTTTTTGCCTTCGGCAAAAAATCAACGTTGCGTCGGCAGAAACGCC
>JAFROD010000058.1 GCA_017429835.1 Oscillospiraceae bacterium | reverse complement strand
GATCGGCAGCGGCCTCGTCACCGTCATGGTGCGCGGCGACGTCGGCGCGGTCAAGGCTGCGGTCGACGCAGGCGCGACGGCTGCGAAGCGCGTCGGCGAGCTGTACGGCTGCCACGTGATCCCGTCCCCGCACGACGACGTTGAGGGCATCCTGCCCACGATCGGATAAGCCATGTATATCGGGGAGGTCGTCGGAACAGTCGTTGCGACCGTGAAGGAGCCGGCATTGGAAGATATTCCGCTTCTCGTGGTGCGGCTGATCGAAAAAGGCAAAAAAACGAAAATGATCGTTGCGGCGGATTCCACCCGGCAGGCAGGCAAGGGCGATTTTGTCTACATGATCGGCTCGAGAGAGGCGGGGCGGATCTTCCGCAGGAAGCTCACCCCTGCCGATTCAGCCATAGTCGGCTTTATCGACTCGTACAACGTAGAAATCCAACCTGAAGAACAATAATTATTTGGAGGTATTATTATGAAATTAGCACTCGGTATGGTCGAAACCCGCGGCCTGATCGGCTCCATTGAGGCAGCCGACGCCATGGTCAAGGCGGCAGACGTTCATCTGATCGGCAAGGAACAGATCGGCAGCGGTCTCGTCACCGTCATGGTGCGCGGCGACGTCGGCGCGGTCAAGGCTGCGGTCGACGCAGGCGCGACGGCTGCAAAGCGCGTCGGCGAGCTGTACGGCTGCCACGTGATCCCGTCCCCGCACGACGACGTGGAGGGCATCCTCCCGAGAATGGGATGAAGCTGGCAAGAGTCGTCGGAAACGTCGTTTCCACGATCAAGGACGTCGGATTTGAGGGGCAGAAGCTCATGATCGTCGACTGGCTCGACGACGCGGGCAGGTTGACCGGGAATCAGGCGATTGCCTTCGACGTGGCGGACGCCGGGATCGGCGATACCGTGGTCGTGGTCTGCGACGGCGGCGCGGCAAGTATCCTGCTGGGTCGCCAGTGTATCAGCGATATCACGATCTGCGGCGTGATCGACCATCTGACCGTCGACGGCGAGATCAGGGAGTATCATTAAATGGACGTAGAAGCAATCAGAAAAGAAGTAGAGCGTCAGGTGATGGCGTACTTCCATATCGACGCAAAGCCCGCTCCGCTCGCGGGGCTGGTAACCGGCGCGGACGTGATTGCGCATTTGGAGCATTCTCTGCTCAATCCCGATACGACGCTGGATAAGATACGGACGGAGTGCGCCGTGGCGCGGAAATACTCCGTTGCGGCGGTCTGCGTCGCTCCGTACTACGTCAGCGCGGCGAGAGAGGCGCTGCTCGGCAGCCCCGTCGCCGTCGGCACCGCCATCGGTTTCCCGCACGGCTGCATGTCGCAGGCGGCGAAGCTCGCGGAGCTGCGCGAGTGCATGGCAAACGGCGCGACCGAGATCGACGTCGCTCTCAACGTGCTGGCGATCAAGTCCGGCCGTCTGGACGTTGCGCAGCGGGAGCTGGAGGAGCTCGTGCGCTTTGCCTGCGGCAAAGCCAAGCTCAAGGCGGTCTTCGAGCATTCGCTCTATTCGCCGGATGAAAAGCGGGCGGTTCTGACCATGCTGCGCGGAAGCGGCGTGGACTTCGTGAAGATTCAGAACATGCTCAGCGGCCACGGCGCGCGGGTGGAGGACGTCCGCTTTGCCTACGACATTCTCGGAAGAAACGTCGGCATCAAGATCGACGGAGGCATCAAGACGCTGGCGCAGGCGCAGGAGCTGCTTGCGGCAGGCGCGACGCGTCTCGGACTGACCGCCACCGCGAAGATCGCCGAAGAAGCAAGAAAGTAAAAACTACGAAAGGAACACTGTTCATGGACATCAATGAAATTATCCGCCAGGTGACGGAGGAGATCTGCTCCAAATACGGCGCAGGCGCTTCCGCATCTGCGCCCGCCGGCAACAACGCCGCGGACATGGCAAAATATATCGACCATACCTATCTGAAGCCGGAAGCCAGCATCTCGGATATCCGCAAGATCTGCGACGAGGCGAAGAAGTATCACACCGCCAGCGTTTGCGTCAACCCGTCCTATATCCAGTACGTGGCGCAGCAGCTCGAGGGCAGCGGCGTGACGCCGTGCTGCGTCATCGCCTTCCCGCTCGGCGCCTGCACGCCCGAAGCCAAGGCGTTTGAAGCGTCCGACGCGGCGACCAAGGGCGCGCGCGAGGTCGATATGGTCATCAACGTCGGCGCGGTCAAGTCCGGCGACTGGCAGCTCGTCAAGCGCGACATCGAGGGCGTCGTCAACGCCGTCCGCGGCCGCGCGCTGGTCAAGGTCATCATCGAATGCTGCCTGCTGACCGACGAAGAGAAGGTCAAGGCGTGCACCGTCGCCAAGCTGGCGGGCGCACACTTCGTCAAGACCTCCACCGGCTTCTCCACCGGCGGCGCGACCGTCGAGGACGTCCGTCTGATGCGTGAGACGGTCGGCCCCGAGATGGGCGTCAAGGCGTCCGGCGGCGTGCGCACCTACACCGACGCGGTCAACATGATCAACGCCGGCGCAAACCGGATCGGCGCGAGCTCCACCGGCAAGATCGTCTCCGGCGTCACCGAGGACGAGCACAAGTGCATCAACTGCGGCAATTGCAAGAATCGCTGCCCGTCGGGCAACGTCGAGATCCGCAAGAACCTGTATTGATCTGAGGAAAGCGGCATGAGAAGACCCATGATCGCAGGCAACTGGAAGATGAACAAAACGCCTGCGGAGACCGTTGCGCTGATCCAGGAGCTGAAGAAGATCCAGCCGAAGACGAACGTGGAGATCGTCGTCTGCCCGATGACGGTCAGCCTGTTCGCCGCTTCCGCGCAGATCAAGGGCTCTGAAATCCACCTCGGCGCGCAGAACGTGCATTTTGAGGACAAGGGCGCCTTCACCGGCGAGGCGAACTGCGCGAGCCTGAAGGAGCTGGGCGTGGAGTACGTCATTCTCGGCCACTCCGAGCGCCGCCAGTACTTTGCGGAGACGGACGAGACCGTCAACAAAAAGGTGCTGAAGGTACTCGAAAACGGCATGAAGCCGATCATCTGCGTCGGCGAGAGCCTGGAGCAGAAGCAGACCGGTATCACGAACGAGGTCGTCTGCCTGCAGACCAAGGCGGCACTGTACGGCGTCAGCTCGGCGCAGATCACCGACTGCGTGATCGCCTACGAGCCGGTCTGGGCGATCGGCACGGGCATGACCGCGACGGCTGCCGACGCCAACCGCACGATCGCTGCCATCCGCGGCGCGATCAAGGACATGTTCGGCTACGTCGCTGAGAACGTGCGCATTCTCTACGGCGGCAGCATGAACGACAAAAACGCCAACGAGCTGATGAGCCAACCGGAGATCGACGGCGGCCTGATCGGCGGCGCGAGTCTGGTCGCCGAAAAGTTCGACAAGGTCGTCAATTACAGCGGCTGATAATCGAAAACGGATAGAAAAAGGAAGCTGACTTTACCGGTCAGCTGCACCTGGTAAGATGAAAGTAGACACTAAAAAAGTGCCTACTTTCATTTTTTTGTTGTAGAATTAGAGAAGAGAGGAGATGAAAACATGAGCAAGAAAGGGCAAGCACACCGGAAATGGAGCAAAGAGGATAAACT
>JAFROD010000012.1 GCA_017429835.1 Oscillospiraceae bacterium | reverse complement strand
TGGGTGATGTACGGCTGACAATTACATATACGCTCTTTCAAGCCGGTGGTTCATTCCATCGGCTTGAATTCTTATCAGGAGGTCCGCAGAATGGCAACAACAAGAATCATTCCTTTGCATCAGGCCAAAGGAAAAACCGTCTCGCAAAGTCTGTATGAGAGGGTCGCTTACGCGATCGACCCGGAGAAGACGGAAAACTACGAATACGTTTCCTGCTTCGAGTGCTGCCCGGAGCTTGCCGACGCTGAGTTCGCTTTTTCCAAAACAATCTACGCTGAAAAAACCGGCCGCAATCCGATATACCAATCCGGAAAGCAGCACGACGTGCTCGCTTATCAGGTGCGGCAGTCCTTCAAGCCGGGAGAGATCACCCCGGCTGAGGCGAACGAGGTCGGCTACGAATTGGCATCCAGATTCCTCAAAGGGAAGCACGCCTTTCTCGTCGCAACGCACACGGACAAACAGCATATCCACAACCATATCCTTTGGAATTCGACGACGCTTGACTGCACCCGGAAGTTCCGCGACTTCCGAAAAACCGGCCGTGCCATTCGCCGGCTCAGCGATATGATCTGTCTGGAACACGGACTCTCCGTGATCGACAATCCGAAAAGCAGATTCTCGCTGACCTATAACAAATGGCGGGGCGAGGAAGACAGCCGCAGGCCGACTAACCGCGGCTTCGTTCGTGAAGCGATCGACGAAATCTTATCTGAAAAGCCGACCGACTTTTCAGATTTTTTGTCGCGCCTGCAGCGCAACGGCTTCACAATAAAAATCGGCGCGCACATCACGCTGTCGCATCCGAATTTCAAGAAAAACATTCGGATGAACTCGCTCGGAAAAGGTTATACCGAAGACGAGATCCGCGCGATCATTGAGAGGCGATTGCCGCCGCATATTCCAAAAAAGAAACGAATCGTATCCGAGCGAAAAGCGCCAAGTCTTTTGATCGACATTCAGGCGGCGCTCGACGCAGGAAAAGGTCCGGGCTACGCAAACTGGGCGAAGCATTTCAATCTTACGCAGATGGCGCGGGCGATGTTGTATTTGAAAGAGCAAGGGTTCAGCGACTACAACGAATTGTCTGCGAGAACGGAGACTTCGTCGCAAAAAGTTTCCGAACTTCGCAGTCAGATCCGCGACGCCGAATCGCGGATGAAGGAGATCAGCCGGCTGAAAACGCAGCTGATAAACTACTCGAAAACCAAAACGGTTTATTCCGAATACCGCGCCAAAGGCTACGCAAAAAAGTTCTACGCCGCCCACGCCGACGAGATCGAAGCGCATAAGGCGGCGAAGCGATTTTTCGACGAAACCGGCTTGAGCAAGCTGCCGTCCGTGAAAGAATTATCTGCGGAGTATCAGCAGCTCGCCGAGAAAAAAGACGCCTGGTATCGCGAACTCCACGGAATCAAAGGCGAACAGCACGAGCTTGTCGTGTGCAAAAGAATCGTCGATGAAATTCTCGGCGAGCAGAAAAACATTTCGCCGCCGCGCAAAGATCGCGACATCGAAAGCCGCTGAAAATGAACGCGGCTCCCGGAGATTTTTCCGAGAGCCGCTTCCGCAATTTTGAAGATAAACTTTTCCGTTGAGCGCCTGCAAGGTGCGTAGTTGCGGATTAGAAAAATCCGCAAAGAAGGTCTTAGGGCGATGCCCTAACAAGCCGCATCGATGGGATTTTGTACCCCGAGATGCCCAGCTTGCCCAAGACTGAAACGCTTTTTTTGATAAGACGGAAAACAGTGCTATTTTGGTGGACAGAGGATACGAATGGCCTTGCAATTTTCGCTTGCAACCGATATACTTGTTATGTAAGTGCAATGATTGTGTTGTAAAAAGCAACTAAATGCAGGCAGCGGAACTTGGCTACCTGCATTTTTGTAATTGAAACTTGGTTCATTTTGGCGGCTATGCCCAAGGAGGTCAGTATGACGACAAATAAAGATGAGAGAATAGAATTGCGCGCAGACGGGATCCGGATCTGTGCGCTTCCGTTTGGAGCGACGCTGCAAAGCGTGGTCGTGAACGACGCCGGCGGACAGCCGACGGACGTGGTTCTGGGCTATGATACGGCGGACGAGTATAGTGATGGTGATTTCTATTTCGGCGGAACGATCGGACGCTTTGCGAACCGGATCGGCGGCGCGGCGTTCGAACTGAACGGAAAGACCTATCGCCTTGCGAAGAACGACGGAGAGAACCATCTGCACGGCGGCCTCGAGGGCTTCGACAAAAAACTCTGGTCAGTGATCGAACGGACTGTGCAGTCGGTCACTTTTGCAAGAGTATCGTCGGACGGCGAGGAGGGTTATCCCGGCAACCTGCGCGTCACCGTCCGGTATTCCGTCGACGACAGCCGCGCGCTGCACATCTGCTTCGACGCGGTGTCTGACGCGGATACGCTGATCAATCTGACGAATCACGCCTATTTTAATCTGAACGGTCACGACAGCGGCAGCGCGATGGATCACCGACTGCAGTTAAACGCTGACCGCATTACCGAAAACGCGCCGGGGTGCCTGCCCACCGGACGGTTCCTGCCGGTCGACGGCGGTCCGTTCGATTTCCGCGAGGAAAAGGCGCTGGCGCCGGGGCTGTCTTCTGGCGACAGCCAGATCGGAATCGGCAGAGGCTACGATCACAACTTCGTGCTGAACGGCACGGGTATGCGGAAAGTCGGACGGTTGGTCGGAGACCGTTCAGGCATCGTGATGGAGATCGAGACCGACCAGCCGGGTATGCAACTCTACACGGGGAACTTCCTGCGACCGATCAAGGGAAAGAACGGCGCGCGGTACGATTACCGCCACAGCGTCTGCCTGGAGACGCAGCATTTCCCCGATGCGATCCATCATCCGGAGTTCCCCTCCGTCGTGCTGAAAAAGGACGAGCCGTTCCACTCGGAAACGGTCTACCGTTTCTCCGTATAAAGTGACAGAAAGCGGCGGTATTCTCAAAAAATTGTAAAAACACCTTAAAAAAGTTTCTTGCGGCGGTCTCTGCGGCAGAATATAATGAAGATAGATATGAATTTGGAGGACAACACGATGGAATACCAAGAACGGGTAAACTTCCACGCGAAATTCGAGCCGGAAGGCAACTACGTGCTGCACGGGACCGGGCAGTGCGACGTCTTCGAGCGATTCCGGTCATACGAACGCTATAGGGAGAGTCTGCCTGATACGCCGCCGATTATGACGATCGCTTTTATCGGTCTGTATAACGATATCCGCTATGATATGTTTGCAGGTCTGATCAATACCCATATCCATTCCTATTCCGAAAACAGTTATATCCTCCCGCAGATCGGCGTCGAATTCTGCCGCGGCGAAACGCCGGGAACCAACTATGAAGCGGAGATCGCGGACGGAAAGCGCGACGAGGAGATCCGCAAGCTGATGCTTGCGATGAAAACGATCGACCGCCCGGTATATATGCGGCCCGGTTACGGTTTTAACGGAGAATGGAACGGCTACGATCCGGAAAACTATAAAAGGGCGTTCCGCCGGATGAAGCAGATTATGCAGGAAGTCCACTGTGAGAACGTCTGCCTGATCTGGAACTATAACCCCGCGGCACGGGAAAAGGACTATATGAAATACTATCCCGGCGACGAGTACGTGGATTGGTGGGGAATCGATATTTTCCAGACGCCGGAGGAATCGGCACCGTATGCCTACACGTTCCTGGAGGACGCGATGCGGCATAAAAAGCCGGTGATGCTGGGCGAAGCGACGGCGTACCGTTACGGCACGACTTACGAGGGCTGGCACAAGTGGTTCATTTCCTATTTTAATTACATCAAGACGCACCCGGTGATCAAGGCGGCGTGCTATATCAACTGGGACTGGACGCAGTATGCCAAATGGTCCAACTGGGGCGATTGCCGCATCGAATCAAACGAGGAGCTGCTCAAGCTGTATCACAGTGAGTTGTCTGCTCCGATATGGCTCAACGATACGGACCGTCAAAAAGCAAAGCGGCTTTTGCGGGTCAGCTGGTGAGGTGCATTATGCGAATATTGCTTATTGGCAGGGATGAAGCATACGAGCAAATCCTGCAGAAAGCAGTTTCTGAATGCGGCGGCAGCTTGACCGTGCTGGAATACGGGCAGGTCAATGAGAAACTCTCCGAATACCCGTTGGTATTTGTGGCGGCGGACGATGACAGTGCCGGTATGGCTGTCGGGAAACTGATCTTGCAGCAGTTCCCGGGTTCTGCGCTGGTTTTCCTGATGCGGAAATGCTGCTTTGAGTTTTCAATGCTCGCTATGCGTATGGGCGCAAAGAATATTCTGGTCGCCGATGAGATCAATCCCGTTTCTATCGGACAGATCATCCAGCAGTATGCCGCTGAGGATGCGCTGTCAAACAGTGAAAGCATCACGCGATACTTTGAGCGAATGGTTTTCTCGCACAACGACGAGGAACAGAAACTCAGCGCGAAGGCCTTGAACCGGTGCTTTATGCAGAAGGACGGCGCGGAGCGCTACTATGTCGTGATGGCAACGGGCGTGGACTTCAACCGTCGGCAGCTCCGCGAGAGCGACGCGCTCTCCAAGAAGATATCCAACGAGAGAGTCCGCACACATTTCCAGCAGCTGAAGGATGAGAAACTCCGCGTTCAGTTTGTGTTTTATATCGAGCAGATGTTCTATCTCGTTCTGCTTTTGCAGAATGACGCCTTCTCTCTTGAAAACGAACGTGTCCGCTACATTCAGGATACGCTCTATCAGGCGGGCTGCACGCTTTTGGGCGAACGCCAGATCCTGCTCTGTTCACGCGGCAGAAACGATTTCGGTATGTTCAAGCTGTGCCTTGACGAACTGGAAACGCTGAAATCCGTGATGCACAACGGGGACTATCCCCGTATGCTGGACGCCTACCACAGTTATCGGCGCGGCCGCGATCCGCAGGTCTTTGCGAAGTTGATGAACGACGCGATGAAAGCGGTCAAACTGATGGAAGAAGGCGGCGAGCACGAAGGTGCGTTCCGCGCTCTGTTCTCGCCGAACGTGATGAGCGAAATATCCTTCCCGCAGTTTATGAAGCTGAAGGAATACCTTGCGTTCGAACTGCGGCTGCTTTGCCAGCAACTTGATAAAACTCCGCCGGAGTATGCGCAGATTGAAGAAGAACTGGGCGTGCTGCAAAGCATTTGCACCAGCGGCTTCGCCTGCGAAACCGTATTGAAGATCGCTGAACAGCTGGCTGCCTGCTCTCAGAAGCATTACAACCATCTGATCGGCCAGTGCATCCATTTCATCTCGGAACACTACGCGACGGATATGGGACTGTATGAGACTGCGCGGCATCTGAATATCAGCAGCGTCTATCTCAGCACGCTGTTCCGCAAGGAAACGGGCAAGAGATTCAGCGTATACGTCAACGAATTCCGGCTGAAAAAGGCAAAGGAACTGCTGGATGAAGGCGAACTTCCGGTCGGCAAGATCTATGAATCGGTCGGTTTTTCCACCCATCAGTATTTCAGCAAATGCTTCAAGAAAGCCTACGGCTTGACGCCGACCGAATACAGAAAGAAAAGACGATAAATCGAAATGAATTGCAGGCGCCGGAGGACCCTTTGGCGCCTGCAGTTTTTTCTTAAAAATTTGCAAAAAGTGATTAAATCAAATACTATGCAGAAACGTTTGAAATTTGGTAAAATTGAATAAATAGGAGAAGTATACAGGGGGCGCTATTATGCAAAAGAAGCGAATAAGGCTCATTGCTTGCCTGCTGATATTGGCTATGGCTCTGCAGCTTGTGGCCTGCGGAACGGAAAAAACGGCGGAGGAAATCAAAATCAACCGCTCGGCCTTTACGGTCAAGATCGGGCAAACGGCACAGATCGATTATAAACTGACGCCGGAGGACGCGACGGATACCGTGGTATTTCTCAGCGCAGACGAGAAGATCGCTACGGTCTCGGAGAACGGCCTGATCACCGGCATCGCCGAAGGCCAGACGGTCATTACGGTCGCGGCGGAGAACGTTTCGACGACCTGCAATGTCACCGTCGTGTCTGCTGCAAAGGAGTATGAAGAACTGCCGTCCGTGAACGGCTTCAAGGCCTTCCCGCGCGGCGGCCTGATCGGCGGCGAGGGCGGGACCTACTATCCGATCGAGACCACCGCAGACGGTGATAACGCAGTTACCTTCCGCGGCAAGGGCGGCCTCAGCTGGCCGGATACGGTGAATATGGCAAAGCCCAGCGCAATGGGCGGCTATTATGAATCCGCGCTGCCGCTGGACAATCTGACGCTGACCTGGCGACTGGATACCCCGATCGATTATGACGGTGAATACTGGTACGCGATCGCGCTGGAAGACAGAAACCAGTTATTCAATCAGTGGGATGGAGAGGATCCTACCAAGACGCTGTTCTTTATGATCGGTCTCGGCGAAAACTCCATCTATCTGATGCCGCATTACCGCGACGTCGTGGATCTCGGTGAATCCTGGAGTTATCTCGGCAGCAGCCAGGGCGTCCACTACGAGCCGGGGGATACCATCACGATCCAGATGGTCAAAACAGAGGAGGCATACGTCGCCTACCTGAACGGCGTTTGCCAGGTTTATTCCAATATTCGTTCCCCGTATCTTTACATCGCAGAAGATCTGTTCCCGAGCGGAGAAGTATGGCCGATGGCTGTTGCCCATATCGGCAATCCGGAAGCGCAGTATGAGGAAGAATACGCGTTCACCTTCGGCCTTGGAGAACCGGCTGACGATCTGCTGATGCCCGGCGACGCCGGCGTGGAACCGCACAGCATTACCTGCAACGGCTTTACGACCTTCCCCTACGGCGGTTTGGTCGGAGGCAGAAGATACAATAACGATATTACCCTGAACAACTGCGGCACGACGGACAGAGTCAAGGTTACCGGCTACGGCGGAACCAACTACGGCGATATGCTGATCCCGCGCAGTACGATGGGCGTTTACTCTGAAAAGAAATACGCGCTGGACAATCTGGAGATCCTCTATTCCGTGGAGGACTGGATCCAGAGCGGCAATCACTGGTATGCGATCGCCCTGACGGAAGAAAACGGCAAATGGTTTGAAGACGGAGGCAAAGATAAAGCGTTCTTCTTTATGTTTGCTTATGATCAAGGCTATGTGAAACTCCTTGCGCACCATGTCGGAAACGGTGCGGCATGGACGCACCTCGGCACGAGCCAGGGCGTTCCGGCCGTCGGAGGACAGTACAGTATCTTCCTGAAACGTGTGGAAGGCGGATACAGCGTTTATATGCGCAACGCCGAGCAAAGCGATTACGTCCTCCAAAACTTTGACGGAATGACGGTCATACCGGAGGACATCATCGACGGACTCCTGCCGGATGGCGAAGCGTATCTGATGGCAGGCGGCTACGTGGAAACGTATGAAGACGAATGGTCCTTCGTCATCGGCGCGAAAGAGAATTCGTCGTTGGCATCGCGCCCCGTCAGCCGGAACAGCAACGCCTGGCCCGCAGCAAAGAAGACGGTCAACGGCTTTACGAATTATCCGTACGGCGGCATTATCGGCGGTACGACTTATAACAATAACATTACGCTGGAAGACTGCGGCGGGACGGATCGTGTCAAGGTCACAGGTTACGGCGGCACCAATTACGGCGACCCGTATACCCCGCGCAGCACAATGGGCGTTTACTCTGAAAAGAAATACACGCTGGACGGCCTTGAGATCCTGTACTCTGTCGAAGACTGGGTGCAGAGCGGCAACCACTGGTACGCGATCGCGCTGATGCCCGAAAACGGCGAGTGGTTTGAAGACAACGGCTCGGACAGAGCGCTGTTCTTCCTCTTTGCGTACGATCAGGGATACGTCACACTGTCGGCGCACCGCGTCGGCAACGGCGTCGGGTGGACGCAGATCGGCACCAGTCAGGGCGTTCCGGCAGCCGGCGGACAGTACAGCATTCTCCTGCTGAAAACGGACGGCGGCTATGAAGTATATATGAAAAATGCCTCGCAGTTCGAGTACACATTGCAAAGTTTCAATGGTATGACCGTGCTGCCGGATTCGCTCTTTGACAGTCTGCTTCCCGGAGGGAAAGCATATCTGACGGCAGGCGGCTACGTCGAGTCGTATACCGGCGCGTGGTCGTTCATCCTCGGCGCACATGAAGGCGTCGGGCTGCCCGTGCTTCCCGAACCGAAGACGGTAAACGGCTTCAGCAACTACGTCACCGGCGGCTTGGTCGGCGGCAAGACGTATGATGAAGATATCCAGATGGAGGATTGCGGCACTACGGATCGCGTCAAGGTCACGGGCCGCGGCGGCACGAACTACGGCGACACCACCAAGCCGCGCAGCACGATGGGCGTGTATTCTGAAAAGATGTTCGCGCTGGACGGCCTTGAGATCCTGTACTCTGTGGAAGATTGGATCCAAAGCGGCAACCATTGGTATGCGATCGCGCTGATGCCGGAAAAGGGCAAATGGTTTGAAGACAACGGCGCTGACCGGGCATTGTTCTTCCTCTTTGCCTATGATCAGGGCTATGTGACACTGGATGCGCACTACGTCGGCAACGGCGTCGGATGGACGCAGATAGGCAGAAGCCAGGGCGTTCCCGCAACGGGCGGTCAGTACAGCATCTACCTGAAAGCGGTGGACGGCGGCTACAGCGTCTATATGAAGAACGCGACGCAGACGGAGTACACGCTGATGAACTTCGGAGGAACGACCGTGTTTTCGGATTCTTTCGTAGCAGGCCTGCTTCCTGGAGAAACTGCATATCTGACGGCAGGCGGCTACGTTGAGTCTTATGAAGGCGCCTGGTCCTTCATTCTCGGCGCACATGAGAATATGGATTACCCCGTGCCGGGGCAGAATACGGAACCTCCCGTGCAGGTACAGACGGTGAACGGCTTTACGGCGTTCGCGACCGGCGGCCTTGTCGGCGGCGCGACCTATGACGCCGACATCCAACTGGAAAACTGCGGCAGTTCTGACCGTGTCAAGGTCACCGGCCGTGGCGGCACGAACTACGGCGACACCACCAAGCCGCGCAGCACGATGGGCGTGTATTCCAATTCGGCTTACGCGATCGATGGGTTGGAGATCCTGTATTCCGTTGAAAGCTGGATTCAGAGCGGCGACCACTGGTACGCGTTTGCCCTGACGCGAAGCAACGATCACTGGTTCGAGAACGACGGCTCTGACTGCGCACTGTTCTTCATGTTCGGCTACGAAAACGGCTCGATCGTGCTGCAGGCGCACCATATCGGAAACGGTTCCGGCTGGAGTTATATCGGCAGAAGCCAGGGCGTTCCCGCAACGGGCGGTCAGTACAGCATCTACCTGAAATCGGTGGACGGCGGCTACAGCGTCTATATGAAGAACGCGACGCAGACAGAGTACACGCTGATGAACTTCGGAGGAACGACCGTCCTTCCGCAGTCGATGGTCGGCGGACTGTTCCCCGGCGGCAGCGCCTACCTGATGGCGGGCGCCTACGTGGCGACCTACGAAGGCACGTGGTCCTTTATCCTCGGCGCGCACGAGAACGTGTCCGTTGCATTGCCGCAGGAAGATACAGAGGGAGATGCGCTTGACGCGGACGTTGAAACGACAGGCGAAGAAGAACCGGAGTTTTCGGAAGAAACTGCTTTGAAAGAACATCCCACACTGGTGGAGTCCATCGAGGAAATTGAAATGGCAGTGGATCCTGACGGTGATCCCGCGGAAGATCCCGCAATCCCGAAACCGGAGGAACCAGAAGACAGCGAACCTGCGCTCGTCGATGACGAAGATGCGGATGCGCTGACGGAAGAAACTGATGACGAGGAAGACGGCGCAGAAGCCGACGATCCCGAAGAACCGGAGGCGCCGCCTTCCCCGGAAACAGATAATACAGACACGGACGATACTATTGAAAAGGAGAATGGACAATGAAAAAAGTGATTTCAATTCTCTTGACAGCGGCGCTGCTGCTTGGCATGCTTTGCGGCTGCGGCACTACAGAAGGCGAGCCGGAGCCGGGAGACAACGGCGATTCGGAAGACGCTCTCGTCATCTGGAGCTATGACACCGCAACGACGCAGGCAATGGTGGACGAGTACAAGCTGGTCTATCCCGATGCAAACATCGAGATCGTACCGGTAGACGGCAACGCCTATTCTCAGCTGCTCCAGACAGCCCTTTTTGCGGAGACGGAAGTTCCTGATATTATCTGGGGAGATTATTTTGCAAGAGGCAGGATCTTCTCGCTGAATATCTGCGAAGATTTGACGCAGCCTCCGTACAATCTGGACACGTCCCTCATCAGCCCGTGGGTTTTGGATCTGTGCAAAAACGAGGAGGGACAGGTCCTCGGCATCGAAAGCGGCCCTGCGCCGACCGGCCTCCTGTATAAACGGGATATCTGCAAAGAGTATCTCGGTACGGATGATCCCGATGAGCTTTCCGAGATGTTCCTGACCTGGGACAGCTTCCTGGAAGCCTGCCGGAAGATCTACATTGACAGCCACGGAGAGGTCGTGCCGTTTGCGAGCATCGGCGACGTTTTCTGTGTGGTAGTCGGCATGCTGAACATTCCCTATATGGTCGACGGCAAGGAGAACATCGAGCAGGTCTGTGACGAGGTGTTTCCCCTGATGGAAACGTTCGTCAGAGAAGGCCTTTGCGGAAAGATCGACCAGTGGACCGCTGCGTATTACACTTCCTACAACAACAGCAAATACGCGTTCCATATCTGCCCGGCGTGGGCTCCGGACTATAACGTGAAAGAAAACGCGCCGGATCAGGCGGGCAACTTCGGCATCTGCCTGCCCCCCGGAGGCAAGATGTTCAGCTTCGGCGGCACGACGTACAGCGTCTATTCCGGTTCTCAGAAGAAGGAAGAAGCCTGGCAGTTCATTCAGTGGACGCTGTTGACCGAGGAAGGTCAGAAGAACGTCAACGCCAGAATCGTTGCGAACGGCGGCAGCGGCGGCGTCGGCACGCTCGCTACGATGTACGACGACGATATGTATAAGCGCAACGACGAATACTTCGGCGGTCAGAATATTCTCGGCTACTACGTCGCGCACATGGATGACGTCAACGCAAGACCTGTGACGAAGTACGATACGACGTTCAGCGATTCTTTAGGACTTGTCCTGAACTCTATGAAGAACGGCCTTTCTGCGGAAGACTGCAAGGAAACGGTCATGAAAGAATTGCGATTGAAACTCCCGGAGCTCTTTTCGTAGGTGACAGATATGAATACGATTCGGAAAGTGATTGGTATTGCCATGAGTATTATTACACTTACCGGCATTCTGAGCGGCTGCGCGCAAGCGCCGACGACGCCGGAACTTGACCAGCGAAACTACGATTGCGTCAGCAACTATCAGCCGCGTGTGAATTTCGGCGCCAAATTTGAGCCGAAGGGGAACTATATCCTGCACGGGGCCGGTCAGGCTCAGCACGGCATCATGGAAACGTTTGACAAATACGTGCAGGCTGTGGGCTCAGACCTCACTCCCTGCATTACGATGGGCTACGCCTCGCCGCATCACAACTTCGTGGACTGGGCGAGCACTATGCAAAAGGGGATCGAGACCTATGGGGATGAAAACTATCTGTTCCTGCAGGTCGGCGTCCACTTCAACAAAGACGAAAACCCCGACGAGTGCTACTACGATCAGATTGCGTCCGGCGCAATGGACGACATCGTGAAATCGCTCATTTGGGTGTTGAAGGACTTTAACCGTCCGGTATTCTGCCGCGCGGGATTTGAGTTCAATGGCGAATGGAACGGATATAAGGATCCGGAAATCTACAAGGCAGCGTTCATCCGTTTTGCGGAACTGGTGAAGGAATGCGAGGCGGACAATATCGCGCTCGTCTGGTGCTACAATCCGGACGCCGCAGATAAGGAATATATGAAATACTACCCCGGCGACGAGTACGTGGACTGGTGGGCGATCGACATCTTCCGCGCGGGAAGCATGGAGATGGAAAACACGAAGGGCTTCCTGGAGGAAGCGGCTTTCCACGAGAAGCCGGTCATGCTTACGGAAACGACGCCGTATCTTTTCGACGTGACCAAGGGCGAGGGCTGGGAAGAATGGTTTGAACCGTTCTTCCGGTTCATCCGTGACAACCCCGTGATCAAAGCGTTCTGCTATATCAACTGGGAGTGGTCGACGTATCCTCAGTGGGCAAACTGGGGCGACGCCCGCTTGGAAGAAGCACCTGAAAGCCTCGTGGAACTGTATCGGCAGGAACTCCGTGATCCGATCTTCTTCCACGCAACGGATAAGCAGTCGTCGATCGAAGGCCTTTACGATTGCAGAGATTATCAGAAATGAAACAAAAAGCTTTGAAACAGAAAAAACTGCGCGGCGGACGCGGCTACCGTCTGGCTCCGTACCTGTTTTCGGCGCCTTACGTAATTACATATTGCGTGTTTACCCTGTTCCCGATGCTGTTCACTCTGTTTCTCAGTTTCACGGATTGGGACGGCTACGGAGAAATCAAACTGGTCGGATTCCAGAACTATCAGCGGATGTTTGATATTACCGCGGATCCGCGGTTCTTCCAGACGCTGCTGAACACCGGCATTATCGTATTGCTGACGATGCCGATCGGAATCTTTCTCGGCCTGTTTCTGTGCTACTTTATGCAGAAACGCGCAATTCGCGGTCAGCATGTTTTCAGAGTGCTGTATTATCTGCCGGCGCTCATGACGGCCGTTGCGGTCGGCCTGCTGTGGTCCACACTGTTCGACTATGAGAACGGCACGTTCAATAAGATCCTGCAGGCACTGCATCTGACGAAGGAAAACATCTACTTTATGGGTACCGGCTGGGGATGCCGACTGGTACTTGCGCTTCTGGTGATATGGTCCAGCTTCGGCAGTACGATGCTGTTCCTGTCTTCCGCATTGCGAAGCATCAATGAAGAAGTGCTGGACGCTGCGTTAGTAGACGGCGCGGGACCGTGGAAAACCTATTGGAAGATCAGCGTTCCGATGATCAAGCAGGTTATGATCTTTATCGTCATCACCGGCCTGATCAACGCGTTCCAGATGTACGACGCGTCTGTGATGCTGTTCAGCTCCGGACCGTCCGGCGGTCTGCCTTACGGCGGCGTTGACCGCAGTTGTCTGACGATGGTGATGCTGATTATGGAAGAAGCGTTTGAGAATATGCACTACGGATACGCAGCGGCGCTGTCCTACGGTATGTTCCTGTGTGTCGGCGTGTTCTCCTTCTTCAGTATGAAGATGATGACAAGGGAGAAAGAGCGATGAAGCAGAGAAAGCACAGAGACAGAATTGTCGGCTATTTCGTCCTCGGCATCGTTGCTCTGTCAACGCTTTTCCCGTTCTACTGCATGCTTGTGATGGGTACGCATGAAAATGCGGATCTGTTCACGGGACTGAAACTGTGGTTCGGCGGGAAATTCGGGGAAAACTTCAAAAAGCTGGTAGATGCGGGGTATTTCCGGTATTTCCTGAACTCCCTTGCGATCGCCGTCCCGAACACGATTTTGACGGTTTTCTCCAGCGCGATGGGCGGTTACGCGCTTGCAAAATTCGAATTTCGCGGGAAAAAGTTCCTGAAAGCGTTTGTTTATATTACGCTGATGCTGCCCGGCTCCCTCGGCACGATCGCCTGGGTTTGGGAGATGAAGCAGTTCGGCTGGATCAACACCTTCCTGCCGTTCATCATTCCAGCTATGGGCAACACCTACGCGGTCTATTGGTTTATGCAGGTGTCCAAGGGTGCGATCTCCACGGAAGTGCTGGAAAGCGCGCGAATGGACGGCGCAAATGAATTCAAGATCTTTACCCGTATCGCCGCGCCGCAGCTGACGGCAGCGGGCGTGTCCCTCGGCTTGCTGAACTTCGTGGGCGCTTGGAACAACTACCTCGGACCGTTCCTGATCCTGAAAAAGCCGGAATTGTATACGGTGCCGATCGGAATAGCGACCTTCGGCTCTCAATTCCGCGCAGAATACAGCGCGCGAATTCTCGGTATGTCGATTGCGACAATCCCGCTGATCATCGTATTTGCGTGTACCTCGAAGCACTTTATGGCCGGCGTGACCGGCGGCTCCGTAAAAGGTTGACAAAGCTCGAAAGGAGTATCTTCTATGAACGAATTCTACCCGACCGTTCCCAACGTGTCCTATGAGGGCACCAAAACAGATAACCCTATGGCGTTTCGCTTCTATAATCCGGACGAGATCATCGTCGGCAAGACGATGCGCGAGCATTTGAAGTTTGCGATGGCCTATTGGCATACGATGTGTGCCGACGGCACGGATATGTTCGGCAGAGGCACCTTCTGCAAGACTTACGGCGCTTCGGATCCGATGGATCTGGCACGTCGCAAGGTATATGCCGCGATGGAACTGATGGACAAGCTCCAGCTGGACTATTTCTGCTTCCATGATGCGGACATCGCGCCGGAGGCAGAGACGCTGGGCGAAACGAACAAACGCCTTGATGAGATCAGCGATCTGCTGGCAGAGCAGATGAAGGCGCACAACAAAAAACTCCTGTGGGGTACGGCGAACTGCTTCAACCACCCCCGCTTTATGCACGGCGCGGGAACAGCGCCGAACGCGGACGTGTTCGCGTTTGCTGCCGCGAAGATCAAGAAGGCCATCGAACTGACTGTAAAACTGGGCGGCAACGGCTACGTCTTCTGGGGCGGCAGAGAAGGATACGAAACGCTCCTGAACACGGATATGGCGCAGGAACTGGACCACATGGCATATCTGCTTTCTCTTACGACCGAATACGGCCGTCAGATCGGCTTCAAGGGCGACTATTATATCGAACCGAAGCCGAAGGAACCGACAAAGCACCAGTACGATTTCGACGCTGCGACCGTTCTCGGCTTCCTACGCACTTACGGACTGGATAAGAGCTTCAAACTGAACATTGAAGCGAACCACGCAACGCTGGCGGGACACACGTTCCAGCACGAACTCAGAGTGGCGAGGATCAATAACGCGTTTGGCTCGATCGACGCAAACCAGGGCGACCTGCTGCTCGGCTGGGATACCGACCAGTTCCCGACAAACGCTTACGATACGACGCTGTGTATGCTGGAAGTTTTGGAAGCAGGCGGTTTTACGAACGGCGGTCTGAACTTTGACGCCAAAACGCGCCGCGGCTCCAATACGCCCGAAGACCTTGCGCTCAGTTTTATCGCCGGTATGGATTGCTTTGCTCTCGGTCTGCGTGTGGCGCAGAAGATCCGGGAAGACGGACGCCTTGCGCAGTTCGTCCGCGACCGTTACAGCAGTTACGAGAGCGGGATCGGCAAGCGCATCGCGCAGAAGCAGGCGACCATCAAGGAACTGGAGGACTACGCGATCTCGCTGGGCGAGGTCACGACCAATATTTCCGGCCGGCAGGAGTATCTTGAAAACCTGATGAACAGCATTATGTTTGGCTGTTAGGAGACCGCAAATGGATAAACAGCAAGCAAAACAGCGCGCAAAGGCGCTGGTCGCCCGCATGAGCATAGAAGAAAAAATGTCGCAGCTCCTGTACCAGTCTCCGGCGATCGAACGCCTGGGGATCAAAGAGTACAACTGGTGGAACGAAGCTTCTCACGGCGTCGCGAGAGCGGGTACTGCAACTGTTTTTCCCCATGCGATCGCTATGGCAGCAAGCTTTTATCCCGAGATAATCTTCAAGGCCGCGCAGGTCGTTTCCACAGAGGCAAGAGCGAAATACAACAAGAACGTGGAGTACGGCGATCGGGATATCTACAAGGGCCTGACGTTCTGGACTCCGAATATCAATATTTTCCGTGATCCGCGCTGGGGCAGAGGACAGGAGACCTACGGAGAAGATCCGTTTCTTACCGCAACGATGGCGTGCAAATACGTCAACGGCCTGCAGGGCGACGGAGAATTCCTGAAATCGGCAGCCTGCGTGAAGCATCTGGCGGCGCACTCCGGACCGGAACGCCTGCGCCACGGCTTCAACGCCGTCGTCAGCGAGTACGATCTCTGGCAGACCTATCTGCCTGCTTTCCAATGGACGATCGAACACACGGACGTCGCCGGCGTAATGGGCGCGTATAACCGCACGAACGGCGTTCCTTGCTGCTGCAGCGAGCGGCTTCTGCGTGAGATCCTGAAAGAACAGTGGCATTTTGACGGCTATATCGTGTCGGACTGCGGCGCGCTTCGGGATATTTCCGAGGGACACCACTATGCCGACAGCGACGTGGAAGCGGCGGCGCTTGCGCTGAACAGCGGCTGCACGCTGAACTGCGGTTGGGCTTTTGAGCGATTGCTCGACGCCTATGAAATGGACCTCATTACGGAGGAGACCGTCACCGCCGCTGCGGAAACGGTGTTTACAACGCGATTCCTTCTCGGCGAATTTGAAAAGGACAGACCGTACCGGGATATCCCGTATCAGCAAGTGGATTGCCCGGCGCACCAGGCGCTGAATCTTGAAGTGGCGCGGCAGTCCATCGTTCTCCTGAAAAACGAGGCCGATTTCCTGCCGATGGATGCAGGAAAGAAGCAGACGATCGCGGTGATCGGGCCAAACGGTCAGTCGGTCCTCGCGCTGGAGGGCAACTATAACGGCTACGCATCGCGCTACGTGACGGTTGCAGACGGGATCCGCGAGGTGTTCAAACAGGCCGACGTACTCGTGTCGAAGGGCTGCAATCTGTGGTTCGAGAAGAAGAACGAGTGGAACGGCTTCGGCTATATGCATACGGACGGCGTATCCGCTGCCGCATCCGCAGACGTGACGATCCTTTGCCTGGGACTGGACGCTTCCATCGAAGGCGAGGACGGCTGCGTCTCTGAGGGCTATACGGACGGCGGCGACAAACGCGACCTGTATCTGCCCGAAACGCAGCAAAAACTGGCGGAGGCCGTTTGCGACGTGTGCGAAAACGTCGTGGTCGTTCTGATGAGCGGCGGCGCCCTTGACCTGGGCACCAAAGTCTCCAACCACGCGAAGGCGATCCTGCAGGCGTGGTATCCCGGCGCATTGGGCGGTCTTGCCGTTGCACAGACACTGAGCGGCGACAACTGTCCCTCCGGCAGATTGCCGATCACCTTCTATCGAGGGGATACAAAGCTCCCCGATTTTTCCGATTACGATATGAGCGGCAGGACGTACCGCTACCTGACCGAAGAACCGAACTATCCCTTCGGCTTCGGACTCAGTTATACGAAGTTTGCCTATTCCGGCTTCTCCTGCAGCCGCACGGAAAACGGCGCGCTGGTCAGCGTTTCCGTCACCAATACAGGCAAGAGAAACGGTACGGAAAAAGTGCAGATCTATGCGAAACTGCACGACAGCCGCACAAAAACGGCAAATTGTCAGTTGTGCGCGATCGCGCCGGTCGAGCTGGCTCCGGGCGAGACGAAAGAGATTAGACTGACCGTAGATCCGTTCTGGCTGAATGCGGTCCTGCCGGACGGCACCCGTACAGAGCCGGACGGCGGGATTACGCTGTTCGCCGGCGGGCATCAACCGGACAAGCGAAGCGACGCGCTTTGCGGATATGCGTGCCTGCAGGAAACTTTGAAATGAAATAATACTGCCAATTCTTACTTCCGCATTATTCTGTTTTCTGCATAGGCAGAGGACAACAATCCAACGAGGAGGCATCCGTTATGAAACAAACAAAAAGAGCGGCTTCGCTGCTGCTGGTGATCGCGCTGCTTGCGACGCTTGCAGTGTTTCCGATCCGCGCGACCGGAGAGAACACCGTCAACAGCTTTACCGCGTATGCACTCGGCGGTCTGGTCGGCGGAACGACCTATGACTCCAATATTACGCTGAATAATTACGGAGGCACGGATCGTGTTTTGGTCAGCGGCCGCGGCGGCACGAACTACGGCGACACGAACAACCCGCGCAGCACGATGGGCGTCTATTCCGAATCGGCCTATGCGCTGGACGGGCTGGAGATCCTCTATTCAGTCGAGAGTTGGGTGCAGAGCGGCGATCACTGGTATGCGATCGCGCTGACGGCGGAAAAGGGCGAGTGGTTTGAAAACGACGGCTCCGATCGGGCACTGTTCTTCATGTTTGCCTATAACAACGGCTACGTGACGCTGGCGGCGCACCACATCGGCAACGGCGCCGGCTGGACGTATATCGGCACGAGCCAGGGCGTTCCCGCGACCGGCGGTCAGTACAGCATCCGTCTGCACAAGGCGAACAGCGGCTATGAGGTGTATATGAAAAACGCCTCCCAGTCCGACTATACGCTGCAGAATTTCGGCGGGACGACCGTTCTGGCGCAATCGATCGTTAGCGGTCTGTTTTCCGACGAAACGGCGTACCTGACGGCTGGCGCGTACGTGGCGACCTACGAGGGAACGTGGTCGTTCGTACTCGGCGCGCACGCGCCGCAGGAAGAGCCGCCGGTCGTTGAGCCGCAGTCGGCAAACGGCTTTACCGCGTTTGCAACGGGCGGTCTGGTCGGCGGAACGACCTACGATCCCAATATCGAAGTGGATGACTGCAACACCACGGACCGCGTTCAGGTGACTGGGCGCGGCGGTACGAACTACGGCGATACGACGAAGCCGCGCAGCACAATGGGTGTGTATTCCGCGGCGAAATACGATATTGACGGTATCGAGATCCTTTACAGCGTAGAACAATGGGTTTCAAGCGGAAACCATTGGTACGCGATTGCGCTGACTGAGAATAACGGTGAGTGGTTTGAGAACGACGGCTCGGATGACGCGCTGTTTTTCCAGTTTGCCTATAATAACGGCTATGTGACGCTTGCGGCGCACTACGTCGGCAATGGCTCGGGCTGGACCTATCTGGGCACGAGCCAGGGCGTTCCGGCGACCGGAGGACAGTACGGGATCTTCCTGCAGAAAGTGAGCGGCGGTTACAACGTCTATATGAAAAACGCGGTCCAGAGCGAGTATACCCGCCAGGACTTCAACGGGAATCCTCTTTTGTCCGGTACCATTGTGGACGGCCTGTTCCCGGACGGCGAAGCCTATCTGATGGCGGGCGGCTATGTGGAAAGTTACGCGGGCGAATGGAGTTTCATCCTTGGGGCGAAGCAGAAGCAGATCCCAGCGCCAGAGATCTGTTCCGCGAAACTGATTCTGGACGAAAACATCAACGTGGTCTACTCTGTGGCGAACGCAGAGTTCTACATCAACCCCTGCATGGTTTTCACAATGAACGGACATACCAGCACCGTGACGGACTACACGGTGGATGCCGACGGCAGATATCAGTTCGTGTTCAGCGGCGTTACGCCGCAGTGTATGGGCGACAACATTTCCGCAACGTTCCACGGCGGCATGGGCGGACAGGACTATACCGACACGATCGCAAGTTACAGCATCCGGCAGTATTGCGTCAATTTGCTGGGAAGCAGCAGCAACAACGTCACGCTGCAGACCGTTTTGTCGGATCTCCTGACGTACGGTGCAGCCGCGCAGCAATATGCGCACTATCGGACAGACGCGCTTGTAACGGCAGGCCTGAATCTGACGCCGTCGGTGTTTACCGGAATGACTGCCGACGCGGCCTCGTTCAGCGGAAAGATCGCGACAGGGCTGGACTGGGTATCCGCATCGCTGATCCTCAGCAGCAATCCGGGAATCCGCTTCACCTTTGCCGCGGACACTGTGGTCAATCTTTCCGTGCGGGTTTCCGTCAATGGGAAAGAACAGACCTTCACCACGTTCTCCAGCGCCAACGGGCTGTACTACGTGGATTACTACGGCGTATCCGCGACGGAGTTCGGAGATAGCGTTTCCGCTTCCTTCTACCGCAGCGGAAGAAAAGTCGGGAAAACGCTGCTTTACAGCTTCAACTCTTATATATACCAAATGAAGGACTCCGAAGATACCGCGCTGAAAGCGCTTGTCCGCGCGCTTTACCTGTACGGCGAATCTGCGAAGACATACAGCGCTTGGTATGAGGAACAGCTCCTGCTGGACAACCGGAATTACGACTGCATCTCGAACTATCAGCCGCGCGTGAACTTCGGCGCCAAGTTTGAGCCGAAGGGCAACTATATCCTGCACGGAGCGGGACAGGATCGGTACGGACTCATCACGGATTTTACGAACTATACAAATATTATGAGCTCCACCTCAAGGCCGACGCTTGTTTCGGGATACGCCGCGCCGCACCATGATTTTGTTACCTGGGGCGGGAATATGCGGCAGCAGATCTCGGCTTACGGCGACAATCAGTTTCTGTTCCTGCAGATCGGCGTACACTTCAACGAGGATGAGAATCCGGACAAGTGCTACTATGACAAGATCGCCTCGGGAGAAATGGACGACACGATGATTTCCCTCATCAACGTTCTCAAGGCGTTCAACCATCCCGTGTTCTGCCGTCCCGGATTTGAGTTCAACGGCGCCTGGAACGGCTACTCGGATCCGGCGATCTACCGCGCCGCGTTCATTCACTTTGCGGAGCTCGTGGCGTACTGCGAGGCGGATAATATCGCGCTCGTCTGGTGCTTCAGCCCGGATGCAGCCGATCTGGATTATATGAAGTATTACCCGGGCGACGATTACGTGGATTGGTGGGCGATCGACATTTTCGGATCGACCCAAACGACGATGGCGGCTACGGAATCCTTCCTTGCTGACGCGGCGTTCCACGAAAAGCCCGTGATGATCGCCGAGGCAACGCCTTGCGGTTATGACGTGACGCAGGGGCAGGGCTGGAACGAATGGTTCGTTCCGTACTTCAACTTTATCCGCAATCACCCCGTCATCAAGGCGACCTGCTATATCAACTGGGACTGGGAAGCCATCGGCGGTTGGAGCGGATGGGGCAGATCCTGCCTCGAACGTGCGCCTACGGAATTCGTTCTGAATTACCGGGCGGAGCTGCAGGATCCGATCTACTTCCACGTCAAGAACAAGCAGGCGGCGATCGAAGCGATTTACGACTGCCGCGACTATTCGTGATTCACGAATAAGCCCCCGCTTCCTACAGTATTTTCCTGTTTTTGCAGAAAGAATAATCAATTAGGGAGGCACCCGCAATGAAACTAACCAAAAAGGCATTATCTCTGGTGCTGGCGATTGCGCTGCTCGTGACGCTGGCAGTGATCCCTGCACAGGCAACCGGAAACACTGTCAATGGTTTTACCGCGTATGCAACCGGCGGTTTGGTCGGCGGAACGACTTATGATACCAATATCACCTTGAGCAATTACGGCGGTACGGATCGCGTTATGGTCACCGGCCGAGGCGGCACGAACTACGGCGATACGACGAAGCCGCGCAGCACGATGGGCGTGTATTCCGAATCGTCATACGCGCTCGACGGACTGGAAATACTCTATTCCGTGGAAAGCTGGGTGCAGAGCGGCGATCACTGGTACGCGATCGCGCTGATGCCGGAAAAGGGCGAATGGTTTGAAAACGACGGCTCCGATCGGGCATTGTTCTTCCTCTTTGCCTATGATCAAGGATATGTGACGCTGAATGCACACTATGTCGGCAACGGCGCGGCCTGGACCAATCTCGGCAAAAGCCAGGGCGTTCCCGCAGCCGGAGGGCAGTACAGCATCCGTCTGCACAAAGCGAGCAACGGCTACGAGGTGTATATGAAGAACGCCTCGCAGTCTGACTATACACTGCTGAACTTCGGCGGAATCACCGCGCTGCCGGAATCGATCGTCACCGGTCTGCTTCCGGACGAAACGGCGTATCTGACGGCGGGCGCATACGTGGCGACCTACGAGGGAACGTGGTCCTTCGTCCTCGGCGCGCACGCGCCGCAGGAACAGCCGCCGGTCGTTGAGCCGCAGTCGGAAAACGGCTTTACCGCGTTTGCAACGGGCGGACTGGTCGGCGGTACGACTTACGATCCCAATATTCAACTGGATGACTGCAATTCCACGGACCGCGTCAAGGTCACGGGCCGCGGCGGCACGAACTACGGCGATACGACGAAGCCGCGCAGCACGATGGGCGTCTACTCCGAAAAAGCGTACGCGCTGGACGGCCTGGAGATTCTCTATTCTGTGGAAAGCTGGGTACAGAGCGGTGATCACTGGTACGCGATCGCATTGTCGGAGAACAACGGCGAGTGGTTTGAAAATGACGGCTCCGACAAGGCGCTGTTCTTTATGTTCGGCTATGAGAACGGAACGGTCGTGCTGCAGGCGCACCACATCGGCAACGGCGCGGGCTGGAGCTATATCGGAAAGAGTCAAGGCGTACCCGCCGCAGGCGGACAGTACAGCATCTATCTGAAAGCGGTGGACGGCGGATACAGCGCCTATATGAAGAACGCTTCTCAGACGGAATTCACGCTGCAGAACTTCGGAGGAACGACCGTGCTCCCCGCTTCGATCGTGGACGGGTTGTTCCCGGACGGCGAAGCCTACCTGATGGCAGGCGCTTACGTGGCGACCTACGCGGGGACGTGGTCCTTTGTCCTCGGCGCGCATGAGGGCGTAACGCTTCCGGAGGATGCAGAGGCAAAAACGTTGAACGGTTTTACGACCTATTTGCCCGGCGGTCTGGTCGGCGGCAGAATGTATGATCCCGATATTCAGCTCGAAGATTGCGGCGGCACGGACCGCGTCAAGGTCACAGGCCGCGGCGGCACAAACTACGGCGATACGACGAAGCCGCGCAGCACGATGGGCGTCTACTCCGAAAATGCGTACGCGCTGGATGGATTTGCGTTCCTCTACTCCGTAGAGGACTGGATTCCGAGCGGCGATCACTGGTACGCGATCGCGCTGATGGCGGAAAAGGGCGAATGGTTTGAAGATGACGGTTCCGACCGGGCGCTGTTCTTCCAGTTCGCCTACAATAACGGTAATGTCACTCTCGCGGCGCACCACATCGGCAACGGCGCAGGGTGGAGTTATATCGGCAAGAGCCAAGACATTCCCGCAGCGGGCGGTCAGTACAGCATTTACCTGAAAGCGGTCGAAGGCGGCTACAGCGTCTATATGAAGAACGCGGAGCAGACGGAATACACGCTGTTGAACTTCGAAGGAACGACCGTACTTCCCGCTTCGATCGTGGACGGCCTGTTCCCCGATGGCGAGGCATATCTGACGGCAGGCGGCTACGCGGCGACCTATGAAGGAACGTGGTCCTTCATCCTCGGCGTGCCCTGTGCGCATAAGAACACGATCCTCACCGGCGCTGTTGCGGCAACCTGCACCGAACCCGGTTATACCGGCGATTATGTCTGCGAGGATTGCGGAGAAACCGTCACATACGGCACAGTGATCGACCCGCTCGGTCACGACTATCAGCTGACCGGTTGGACGTGGAACGGCGTGACGAGCGCATCTGCCTGCTTCACCTGCGCGCGCGACGCAAGTCACGTGGAAACCGTGGAAGCAACGATCACCAGCGTTCGCACCGAGCCGACTGCGGAAGAAAACGGCAGTGTCGTTTATACCGCCTCCGTCACCTTTATGGACGTCAAATACACGGACACGAAGACGGAGATCCTGCCCGCGCTCGGTCACGATTATGTCTTTGACGGATGGAATTGGTCCGGCTATGACGCGGCAGCGATCTTCATAGATGAAAACGGCGGCGACCCGCTCGTGCTGAACGCGACCGTCACAACGAAACGCATCGAGCCGACCTGCACGGAAACCGGTGCGATCATCTACACCGCGACCGTGACCTTCAACGGCACGGACTACACCGATCAAAAGACGGAAACGCTGCCTGCATTCGGCCACGATCTCCATCATATTGACGCGAAGGCGCCGACCTGCACCGAGATCGGCTGGGATGCATACGATTTCTGCACGCGCTGTGATTATTCGACTTACACAGAAATCGCTGCGCTCGGTCATGATCTTGTGCGTGACGATCCGGTCGCTGCGACCTGCACCGCGACCGGCCTGACCGCAGGTGAACACTGCACGCGCTGCGACTACAAGGTCGCGCAGGAAACCGTCCCCGCGCTCGGTCACGATCTTGTGCGTGACGCCCCGGTCGCTGCGACCTGTACCGCGACCGGCCTGACCGCAGGCGAACACTGCTCGCGCTGTGACTACAAGGTCGCGCAGGAAGAAACGCCCGCTCTCGGACACGACTGGGACGAGGGCAAGGTCACCACGGAGCCGACTGCGACGAAGGACGGCGTAAAAACGTTCACCTGCAAACGCTGCGGCGAGACAAGGACCGAAGCCATCCCCGCCACCGGCGTAAAGGACAATCCGTTCAAGGACGTCAAGGAAGGCGAATACTACTATGACGCTGTCCTGTGGGCGGTCAACGCCAATCCGCAGGTTACCTCCGGCACGAGCAAGACGACCTTCAGCCCGAACGACACCTGTACCAGAGCGCAGGTCGTGACGTTCCTCTGGAGAGCGAAGGGCTGCCCGGAGCCGAAGGCGAATAATAACCCCTTCAAGGACGTCAAGGCGAGCGACTACTATTACAAGGCTGTCCTGTGGGCAGTGGAGAATAACGTGACCGCAGGCACGAGCACGACGACGTTCAGTCCGAACGATGGCTGCACGAGAGCGCAGGTCGTC
This sequence comes from Oscillospiraceae bacterium, assembly GCA_017429835.1. Lineage (GTDB taxonomy): Bacteria > Bacillota > Clostridia > Oscillospirales > Oscillospiraceae > JAZOXB01. The sequence goes on along the minus strand of JAFROD010000012.1, from coordinate 5,422 downwards.
ACCTTCCTGTGGAGAGCCGAGGGACAGCCGAAGCCGACCTCGAGCGCGAATCCGTTCAAAGATGTGACCGGCGGCTACTACTACGACGCGGTCCTCTGGGCGGTAGAGAAGAACATCACCGCGGGCACAAGTAAGACGACCTTCAGCCCGAACAACACCTGCACCAGAGGTCAGATCGTGACCTTCCTGTACCGCGCTGTAGCAGGCTGATACGCTTCATCAAAGCGAGCAAAGAAGTGTCTCTTTCGCAGTATCCCACAAAAGCGTAACTGCCTAACGAGGCGCCCTAAAGTATTTTCCTGCTTTTGCAGAAAATAATAATCAATTAAGGAGGTACCCGCAATGAAACTTACCAAAAAGGCATTATCTCTGGTGCTGGCGATTGCGCTGCTCGTGACGCTGGTAGTGATCCCTGCACAGGCAACCGGAAACACTGTCAATGGCTTTACCGCTTATGCAACCGGCGGTTTGGTCGGTGGAACAACGTATGACACCAACATCACGCTGAGCGATTGCGGCGGAACGGACCGCGTGCAGGTCACGGGCCGCGGCGGCACGAACTACGGCGACACGAACAACCCGCGCAGCACGATGGGCGTCTATTCCGAAAAGCAGTATTACGTGGACGGAATGGAGATCCTTTACAGCGTGGAATCGTGGATCGGCGGCGGCGACCATTGGTACTGCATCGCTCTGACCGAAAACTACGGCGAGTGGTTTGAGAATGACGGCTCCGACAAGGCGCTGTTCTTCCAGTTTGCCTACAGCAACGGCAACGTTGTATTAACCGCAAACTACATCGGCAACGGCGTGGGCTGGACTGGAATCGGCACCAGCCAGGGCGTTGCGGCGGCAGGCGGTCAGTACAGCATCCTCCTGCAGGCTGTGACGGGCGGCTACAGCGTCTATATGAAGAACGCGAGCGAGCAGCAGTACACGCTGCAGAGTTTCAACGGAACGACCGTTCTTTCTTCCGCGATTGTGGACGGCCTGTTCTCCGACGGTGCGGCATACCTGACGGCGGGTGCTTACGTTGCGACCTATGATCAGTCCTGGTCCTTCGTTCTCGGCGTTCACGGTACCGTTCCTCCCGTCACGGTGAATGGATTCACCAATTACGCAAACGGCGGTCTTGTCAGCGGCACGACCTATGATCCGGATATCACCGTGAGCAATTACGGCGGCACCGATCGCGTTATGGTCACCGGCCGCGGCGGCACGAACTACGGGGATACGACGCACACCCGCAGCACAATGGGCGTCTATTCCGAGGCAAGGTACGATATTGACGGTCTTGAGATCCTCTATTCTGTGGAAAACTGGATCCAGAGCGGCAATCACTGGTATTGCATCGCGCTGACCGACAACTACGGCGAGTGGTTCGAGAATGACGGCTCCGACAAGGCGCTGTTCTTCATGTTCGCCTATAACAACGGTTACGTTACTCTGAATGCGAACTACATCGGCAACGGTGCCGGCTGGACGAGCATCGGCACCAGCCAGGGCGTTCCCGCGGCAGGCGGACAGTACAGCATTTATCTCAAAAAAGCGAGCGACGGCTATCGCGTCTATATGAAGAACGCGTCGCAGTATGATATGACGCTGCAGAACTTCGGCGGTGTTGAGGCGATTCCCGCTTCGATTGTCGAGGGACTTTTCACCGGCGGCGATGCGTATCTGACCGCAGGCGCATACGTGGAAAGCTACACCGGCAGCTGGTCCTTCGTCCTGGGCGCGCATGAAGACGCGTCGTACTATGTGCCGCTGCCCGTGAACGGCTTCATTGCGTTCGAGAACGGCGGCTTGGTAAATCAGATTGAGTACAGCAGAGAGATTGCTGTGGACGACCTCGGTACGACCGACCGCGTGAAGGTTGCCGGCTACGGCGGCACGAACTACGGCGATACGACGAAATCCCGCAGCACGATGGGCGTCTATTCCCTTGAAAAGTACGATATTGAGGATCTGGAGATCCTCTACAGCGTAGAAGACTGGGTCCAGAGCGGCAATCACTGGTATGCGATCGCGCTGACCGACAACTATGGCGAGTGGTTTGAAGATGACGGCAGTGATAAAGCACTGTTCTTTATGTTCAGATACGACAACGGAAATATCGTTCTGGACGCCAACTATATCGGCAACGGTAACGGCTGGAGCAGCTTCGGTACCAGCCAGGGCGTTCCCGCTGTAGGCGGCCAGTATCGGATCTATCTTGACAAGGTATCCGGCGGATACAACGTCTATATGAAGAACGCCGAGCAGTCTTCCTACACGCTGATGAATTTCAGCGGCACCACGCTCCTGCCGACCACCATCGTGGACGGAATGTTCCCGAACGGCGACGCCTATCTGATGGCAGGCGCCTACGTCCAGACATATCTCGGCAGATGGTCGTTCATCCTCGGCGCACACGAAGCCGCGGCGCTTGACATCAAGTCCGCAAGCGTGACGCTCGACGAGGACATCGACGTTACCTATGCCGTCGAAGTCCCTGCCGGCTACAGCAATCCGTATATGGTCATCAACGGTACGACCATTTCGAATTACACGGTCGCCGACGGCAAACTCTGCTTCACTTATACCGGAATCACCCCGCAGAGAATGACCGACAACATCTCCGCGACGCTGTATGCCACCAAGGACGGTGTGACGGTTTCCGATACCGTCGCGACCTACAGCGTCAAGCAGTATTGCGCGAACCTGCTTGCCGCGCATCCGAATGACGCGGCGCTCGTAACGCTTCTGTCCGACCTGCTGACTTACGGCGCGGCAGCACAGAATTATACCAACTACAACACCAACAATCTCGCAACGAGCGGCCTCACGCTGAGCCCGAGTACGTTCACCGCGATCTCCGGCAAGTCGGTTACCTTTACGGGTACGGCGGACACCGACACTTATTGGAGCGAAGCGACGCTGGTCCTCGGCAATACCGTCGGCATTCGTCTCTACTTCTATACGGACGCGCAGATCAGTATTGACGTGACCATCAACAACAGCACAGAGACCTATGATTCCGGCTTCGTCTCCTGCGGTAACGGCAGGTATTACCTTGACATTCCCGGCATCGAGGCAACGGATTTCGATACTACGGTCTCCGCAACCTTCTATGATAACGGCGTTCAGGTCGGCAACACGATAAACTACACCGTCAACGCCTACATCTGCGGCACGCAGAACAGCTCCAACGCGCTGCTGCGCGCACTGGTGAGAGCACTGTATAACTACGGCGCATCCGCAGCCGCTTACGCCGCAGAGTAATCATACAGGGAAATACATCGAAGAATACTTGTATCCGGGAAGCTCGGATCATACACCAGAGATGATTGTACCTAAAGAAAAAAGCTACGGAAATATCGGTATTTGCTGCGTTCGGTCGCACCCATGGAGTACGGGTGCAATGTTCTTCGGCTGATCGGAACGAATCATCGATACTCCTGCTTTCGGGGAACCTTGGGATCTGTCTCTTGGTTCCCCGTTTTTCATTGAAAATTGTCTGCGAAGGGTTATAATGGGAAGGGAAGGAATCCCGCTCATCTTCTGAAAGAACGAAAGTGAGAAACGATATGTATTTTATTGGAATCGATTTGGGAACGTCGTCCACAAAACTGCTGCTTGTGGACGATAGAGGTATCATAGTAAACACAATAACGAAAGAGTATCCGCTTCGTTTTCCGCACCCCGGCTGGTCTGAACAGGATCCGGAGGATTGGTGGAATGCCTGCGTGATCGGAATTCCGGAATTGCTGAACGGCTTTGATGCTTCTGAAGTCGTCGGCATTGCAGCGGGCGGGCAAATGCACGGACTTGTTGCGTTGGATCGGAACGATAAGGTGATTCGTCCCGCGATCCTCTGGAATGACGGCAGAACGCAGGCAGAAGTCGATTATCTCAACGAGGAGATCGGCAAAAAGAAGATTTCAGACCTGACTGCCAATATTGCGTTTGCCGGATTTACAGCTCCCAAATTGCTCTGGATGCGCAAACACGAGCCGGAGAACTTCGCGGCGATCGCAAAGATCATGCTGCCGAAGGATTTCCTGAACTACCGCCTTACCGGAGTACATTGCTGTGATTATTCCGACGCGGGCGGTATGCTCCTGCTGGATGTCAAGCGGCGCTGCTGGTCGGACAAAATGCTGGAACTGTGCGGTATCAGCAAAAACCAGATGCCAGCATTGTTCGAAAGTTATGAAAAGGTGGGCTGCTTAAAACCGGACGCTGCGAAGCTGCTGGGACTGCCCGAAACCGTCATTGTAGCTGCAGGCGCAGGCGACAATGCCGCTGCAGCAGTTGGAACAGGCACTGTCGGCAACGGCGGGTGCAACATTTCTCTTGGCACATCCGGCACGGTATTCATTTCAAGCACGTCCTTTGCTGTGGACTCAAACAATGCGCTCCACGCCTTCCCGCACGCGGACGGCGGCTGGCATCTGATGGGCTGTATGCTCAGCGCTGCAAGCTGCAATAAGTGGCTGTGCGAAGATATCCTCGGAACGAACGATTACGGTGCGGAACAGGCACCGATTTCCGATCAGCGCCTGGGGAACAATCACGTGTTCTTCCTGCCGTATCTGATGGGTGAGCGCAGCCCGATTAACGACGTCAACGCCCGAGCGACCTTCACAGGCATCACGATGGATACCACCCGCGCTGATTTGGTGCAGGCGGTGCTGGAAGGCGTGGCGTTTGCGATCCGCGACTCGTTTGAGATCGCGAAAAAGCTCGGTATTTCCATTCCGGCGAGCAATATCTGCGGCGGCGGCAGCAAGTCCCCGCTGTGGAGAAAGATCCTTTCGAATGTGCTTGGCATCCCGCTGAATATGGTCAAAACAGAGCAAGGTCCCGGCTATGGCGCCGCAATGCTGGCGATGGTCGCCTGCGGTGTATATGAAAGCGTCAACAAGGCGGTCGTTTCTCTGGTAGAGATTTCCTCGACCACCGAGCCGGATCCCGAACTGACCGCGCGCTATGAAGCGCAGTATCAGAAATACTGCCGCATATATCCTGCTTTGAAGCCGGTATTTCCCGACCTGCTGTAAGCAAAGCTGCATAACAACCTGTTTTCCCGATAATTCCGTTCCTGACCGCGGGAAGCTGCGGCATACGATCCGCTTTGCGGAATAATGGAGGTACGATATGGCTGGCGTAACGCTGAAAGATATCAAAAAGGTATATCCCTTTACAAGTGAGGACAAAAAGGCTAAGAATAAGAAGAAAAAGAAGGGCGAACCCGAGGAGTCCGAGAAGAAGGTCAATCTTCAGATCACGGACGAGGGCATCGTCGCCGTGCAGGAGTTCAGCCTGGATATTGCAGACAAGGAGTTCATCGTTCTGGTCGGCCCGTCCGGCTGCGGCAAGTCCACCACCCTGCGTATGATCGCCGGGCTGGAAGAGATCACCTCCGGCGAACTCTACATCG
>JAFROD010000057.1 GCA_017429835.1 Oscillospiraceae bacterium | reverse complement strand
TGAGCATGCGGTGGCATTCCTGTACCGTGCGGCAGGCGAGCCGTCCTACACCATGACGAGCAATCCGTTCGTCGACGTCAAGAGCGGCGCGTACTACTACGACGCAGTCCTCTGGGCGGTCGAAAAGAACATCACCAAGGGCATCGACGCGACGCACTTCGGTCCGGCGAATTCCTGCCAGCGCTGCCAGATTGTCACGTTCCTCTACCGCTTTATGAATCCGTAAGCATTTCACAGAAAACCCCCGCGGGGTGGCATCCCACCCCGCGGGATTATTTGAAACGAAAGAGAGGAAAAACGTGTGAAAAAGAAACTATGCTCCCTTCTGCTGGCGCTCGTGCTGGTACTCTCGCTGCTGCCTGTGCTGCCGGCGGCCGCCGACAGCTACGAGCTGCGGATCAAGGGCAGGCTGGTCACCGACATCAACAAGGACGACGTCTGGGGCGACGGCGTCTTCAAGTACGATCCCACCTACCATATCCTGTACGTCAACGGCTCTGCCTCTGTGGACGACTCCAACTGGATGATCGATTCCGCGATCCCCGCGCTGAAAATCAAGGCGACGGCAGACAGCACGCTCACCTGCACCAAGTACGGTCTGCGTCTGCGCTGCAGCACGTTCATCGACGGTGAAAAGGGTCTGACGATCTATGCGACCGACGATTCCGCCGTCGCCGTTTACGTGGACGAGCCCTCCTATGCGTCGAGGATCAGCCTGACCATTCAGGATACGACGTTCGGCATTCTCTCCAATGGCAAGGGCATCGAGTTTGCGTCCGGCCATCCCGCGACGTTCTGTGTCTCGCATTCCACGGTCGGGGTCATTTCCGCCAACGCCGCCGTCACCTGCGACGATGTGCAGCTCTATTCGGCAAACGTCGGCGCCTACAGCACCACCGACCGCGGCTTCCGCTCGGACGGCGCGGGCGTCTTCCATTGCGAGAGCAGCAAGGTGACCGCGACCGGCTATGCCGTTTCTCTCGGCTTCTACAAGCAGATCCATCTTCTGGGCGACAGCTATCTGGAAAGCGGCTCCTACACCGGCAAGGAGGTCAAGATTTCGCGCGACGAAACTGCGCGTTACGATCTCTCGGTCGCGGGCCGCTACGTCACGGAGCGCAACAAGGACGACATTCTCGATAACGGCGCGTTCTCCTACGATCCTGCCGAAAAGACGCTGCACATTAAGAAGAGCTATACCTATACGCCGAGAAAACCGCTCGGAAACACCGACGATACCTTCCCGCTCTTTGTGTTCAACGATCTTGTCGGCACCGATATCAAGGTCGAAAACGACGCGGTTCTGACGATTGACGACGCCGCTGCCGGCGCGCACGCGGACGCCTTCGTTCTGAAGAACGGAACGACGCTGGACTTCACCGGCCCCGGGAAACTGACAGTTTACTGCAGCGGCAGAGGCTTCTACCTGCCCGAGGGCGGCCAGGTCAACATCAAGAATATGACGTTCCAGGTCTATGCCACGAGCGAGATCGCGCCGGAATACGGCTTCTACAACCCGGGCGACGACAACGCCTATCTGTACGTCATGGATTCCGACGTCGTGCTGGTCGGCAGGGTCACCGCAGTTCAGTACGTCGACCAGCTGAGCGTCGTCAACAGCAAACTCTACTGCACCGGCGGCGACTACTACGGCATCCACGGCCACTATGAAGCAAGCTCCAATCTCTACGTCGAAAACAGCGAACTTTTTGCCACCGCGACCTCCTGGGCGATCGGCAGCTTCTTCAAGATCACCGCGAAGGACTGCGTCCTGACCACGCCGCTCGGCGGCCACTACGATCAGGGTCTGGTCACGGATTCCGCGGGCAACCCCGCAAAGGTCGCTCATTTCGAGACGCTGGAATCCTACGGCCTTTACGTGCAGGGCAACCTCGTCCACGAGGGCAACAAGAGCGATATCCTCGGCGACGGCTCCGGCACGGCGAGCTACGATCCTGCCACCAAGACGCTGACCCTCCGCGGCGACATTACCGGTCACTTCAATCAGGAGGTCATCAAGAGCGAGGTCGACGGTCTGACAATCGTTCCCACGCGGGATCTCAAGCTGACTTCCACCGAGGCGCAGGCGCTCACCCTCAAGGGTGACACGACGATCAAGGGCGGCGGCAAAATCACGATCTCCGCCGGCGGCGATGGGATCCGCGCCGAGAGCGGCCTGCTCAATTTCCAGGAGGCGGACGTTGTCATCACATCCGGCGCGACCGGCATCCGGGGCAGCAGCGCCGCGGGTCTCAACGTCTACGCCTCCACGCTGGACATCAAGGGCTCGACCACCGCGGTTGACGGCTTCGGCGGCATCACGCTGACCAACGAAATGATCCAATATCCCATGGGCGCCGTGAACAACGGCAGTGCCTTCGTCCTCGGCAGCACGCCTGTCAGGGAGCTGAAGCTGGCTCCGGACGAAAAGTTTGACCTCTACGTTGCGGACGTTCAGGTCACGCGCGCAAACGCGCACAACATCCTCGGCGACGGCAAGGCGTCCTACGATCCTGCGACCAAGACGCTGAAGATCAACGACAGCATCACCTGCAGCGGCACCGTCATCAGCAACAACGGCGTCAGCGGGCTGACGATCACTTGGGACAAGGACGTGACCCTTGAGAACACCGCAAACCTGATCGCCGCCGTGACGCTGACCGCCGAAACGACCTTCACGGGCATGACCGGCAAGCTGACGATCAAGAGCGCGGGCAGCGGCGTCGTCGCAAATTACGACGGCGATCTCTTCTTCCGCGGCGCGAAGCTTGACGTGCTTTCCAAGGGCTACGGTCTCACCTCGAACGGCAAGGCGAAGCTGGTGCTGCATGCCTCTCTGCTGCACGCGGAGGGCGTCTACGGCGCGATCACCGAATTCAAGAGCATTGCGCTGCATGACGACGAGATCATCGAGCCGGCGGACGGCAAGATCGACGGAGGCAAGATTGTCTCCGGCAGCGACGCCGCGACCTCCGTCACGATCGAGCCGAGCAAACCCGTCGAGCTTGTCAACCCGTTCGTCGACGTACAAAAGACCGACTATTTCTACGATGCGGTTCTGTGGGCGTACTACCACACGCCGCAGGTCACCAACGGCCTCGACGCGACCCACTTCGGGCCGCACGCGACCTGCACGAGAGGTCAGATCGTGACCTTCCTGTGGAGAGCATTGGGCGAGCCCGCTCCCACGCTCACCGTCAATCCCTTCGTGGACGTGAAGGAAAGCGACTATTATTACAAGGCAGTTCTCTGGGCGGTCGAAAAGGGCGTCACCAAGGGCACCGACGCGACGCACTTCGCGCCGAACGCCTACTGCAAGCGTGAGCATGCGGTGGCATTCCTGTACCGTGCGGCAGGCGAGCCGTCCTACACCATGACGAGCAATCCGTTCGTCGACGTCAAGAGCGGCGCGTACTACTACGACGCAGTC
>JAFROD010000056.1 GCA_017429835.1 Oscillospiraceae bacterium | reverse complement strand
CCTGAATCAGTATGTTTCCTTCTTCAACTACCGACGACGACACGCCGCTTTGGGCTACAAAAGCCCAGTTCAGTACAGGACCGAACTGGGCTTTCCATGACTTTTCTTTTTCCCTGTCTACTTTTCCTTGACAGGTGCAGGTGCAAAACGCACCCTGCTTTTTTACAGTTTGGGTTATTGGATCGCTTCGAACATGCCCAGACATTCTTCGATCATGCTCTCCTGCGTGGTTGTAACGGACAAGGCGTAGATCAGGCCGCCGCGGGGCAGATACAGCAGCGTTTCATAAAGCGAAACGCCCATGGTTTCTCCGGATACCATGAGTACCGCGTGCGTCTGCCCACAGAAATCTGCTTCCGCGCCGCCGCCGGTGACGGGCTGCATGCCGCTTTCCGCAGCCTGCTGCATGACGATCGGACTGAAATAGCGGACGATTGCCGCTTCATCGGCAGCGGCATCCGGCAGCGTGTTCTTTGACGCGGCGATTTGCACGGACGTCATGGTAGCAGGGTCAGACGCGCAGAAAATGATGAGCGTTTCTTCCCGTTCAATGATGTCGGCAATCGCCTCGTGCGCAAAACCGCTCTCCACAAGCTTGTTCAGCGAGGCAAGATCCGTCTCGTTGTAAATATACCAATCTTCGGGGAAAGAGCAGGAGATACCGAGCGTTTCGTTCCGGTAGGCGTTTCCGTCGATCGCGCCGAGATCGACGTCTGTCTGCCCGGGCAGCGTTTCTTCCGTGGCTTCGGTGGTCGCTGTGGCTTCCGGGCTTTCTTCCGTCGTTTCCGTAACTTCCGTTTCGCTCGCATCCGTCGCTTCGGAAACGCGCTTATCGTCTTCGGTATCTTTCGGAGCGGAAGTGCAGGCGGTCAGAGCGAGCGCGAGCAGCAGCAAAAGTGCGATGATACGTTTTTTCATGGCAGTTTGTCCTCCATCAGCGGATCGTTTCAAACAGGCTCAGCAGGGCGGCGGTCGTGTCTTCCGATTCGGTCGAAACGATCAGCGTGTAGAGCAGCTCGCCTTCGGGCAGGTACATGATCTTTTCGTAGACCGTCGCAAGCCCGACCTTTTCATGGGTGATCGCGAGAACGACGTGATCCTCCTCGCAGAAGTCCACATCGACGGGATCGCAGGCAGCGGGCTCCGCGGACGCGCTCTCGTGATAGGACGTCCTGACCAGCGGCGCGAAATAGTTGACGAGCGCGTCGGCGTCCTCTCCGGGCAGCGGGTTCTTTGATACGCTGAGCGTGACGCGGGAACGGAGCGTGGGGTCGGCAGCGGAGAAAACCGTGACCTCCTGACCGGCTTCGACTGCGTCGGCAGTCGCCGCGCGGTCGAGAGAATCCTGTCCGTCCGCAATGAGAGCGCCGTCGCGCAGCGTCCAATCCCCAGGGAAAGAAGCGCAGACGCCGAGCGTGACGTGTCGGTAGGTGTTTCCGTCGATCGCGCCGATATCCACTCCGTCGTCCTCCGAGCCCTGTCTCGCAGCCGCCCCTCTGGTCGGTCGGGCGCTGTTGGGGTCTTTCCCCTCCTTCGTGAATCCGGAATCGGAAGTGCAGGCGGCCAGCGCGAAGATCAGCAGCAGCAAAAGCGCGAGGATACGTTTTTTCATATTGTTGTCCTCCTTATGTATCAGACGCTCCTATCATACCACAAGTTCCGCACCGTGTAAAGCAAGGCGGCAAAAAGGTGAAAAAATTACTGCAAAATACGGAAAAGTATGGTATAATACAAAACTGAGGTGATAGGAATGAACGAACAGAACAACGAAACCGAGATCATCGAGGAAGAGAACGCGACGGAGAAAGCGCCCTTTGTGCCGAGCCCCAAATGGAAGCGCGTCCTTGCGTGGGCGCTGTTTGTGATCGTCGTGCTCGGTATCGTCACATGGCTTTTGAATATGGCGTTCCCCACGTGGATCGACGCGGTCAAGGCGTGGTTTGCCGGCCTGTTCTCCTGAGCCTTGGTAATTCTGGGAATTGACCCCGGCTATGCCACCACGGGGTTTGGACTGATCAAAGCGGATCGCGGCAGCTACTCGCTCCTGCAGTACGGCACGGTCACGACGCCGCCGGATCTGCCCTTTCCGCAGCGGCTGAATATGCTCTACGAGGATATCACGCGGCTTTTGGAAGTGACGAAGCCGGAAGCGGTCGCGGTCGAGGAGCTGTTTTGGGGGCATAATATCACGACGGGCATCGGCGTTTCCCACGGACGCGGCGTGATCCTGCTCGCGATCGAGCGGGCGGGCGTGCCGCTGTTTGAGTACACGCCCATGCAGGTCAAGCAGGCGGTCGTCGGCTACGGCAAGGCGGAAAAACGGCAGGTCATGGATATGACGCGGCGGCTTTTGAAGATGGATCGGATCCCGCGTCCGGACGACGCCGCCGACGCGATCGCGATCGCCCTCTGCCACGCGCGGAGCGCGACCAGTCTGCTGATGAGAGGATAAGGACTAACGATGTTTTATTATTTGAACGGTGAGATCGCTCTGATGGAGGGCAATCTGGCGGTCGTGGACTGCGGCGGCGTCGGCTACGCCTGCCACACCACGGCGTACACGCTTTCGAAGCTGCGCCTCGGGCAGACTGCGCGGCTGTATACCTACTGCAATATCCGCGAGGACGCGTTCGATATCTACGGTTTTTCCGGCAGGGACGAGCTGCGCTGCTTTGAACAGCTCCTTGGCGTGACCGGCGTCGGCCCGAAGGCGGCGTTGGCGATCCTGTCCGCGACCTCGCCGGAGCGGTTCACGCTCGCCATCGTCACGCAGGACGAGAAGGCGCTGACCGCCGCGCCCGGCATCGGTAAAAAGCTCGCGCAGCGGATCATTCTGGAATTGAAGGACAAGCTCGGCGCGGTGACGGAGGTCGACCTCTCGGGCGGAAATGCCGCAGTTCCCGTACCCGCTTCCGGCAGCAGCGTTGCGCTGGCGCAGGCGGCGCTGGCGGAGCTTGGCTATACCCAGAGCGAGATCGGCGCTGCGCTGCGCGGCATCCAGACGGACGGGCTGAGCACGGAAGAGATCGTAAAACGCGGCCTGCGCGCCATGGTGATGAGGTGAAGGCATGAGCATTGATTTTTCTCAGGATATGGACGCGCCGATCGTCACGACGAGCTTTACCGCCGGTGACGACGGGGAATTCTCCCTGCGCCCGAAGCGTCTGAACGAATACAACGGACAGGAGAAGGTCAAGGAAAACCTCTCGGTCTATATCGAAGCAGCGCGACGCCGCAACGAGCCGCTCGATCACGTCCTGCTCTACGGCCCGCCGGGTCTGGGCAAGACGACCCTCGCGGGCGTCATCGCCAACGAGATGGGCGTGAACATCCGCATCACCTCCGGCCCCGCCATCGAAAAGGCGGGCGACCTTGCCGCACTGTTGACCAACCTCGGAGAAGGGGACATCTTGTTCATCGACGAGATCCACCGGCTGAATACGGCGGTCGAGGAGATCCTCTATCCCGCAATGGAAGATTTCGCCATCGACATCATCGTCGGCAAGGGCCCGTCCGCGAACTCGATCCGTCTCGATCTGCCGCGCTTTACGCTGATCGGCGCGACGACCCGCGCAGGTCAGCTCTCCGCGCCGCTGCGCGACCGCTTCGGCGTCAGCTTCCGTCTGGAACTCTATACGCCGGAGGAGCTGTGCCGCATCATCACGCGCTCGGCAAACCTTTTGGGCATGGAGATTGACCCCGACGGCGCGATGGAGCTTGCCTCCCGCAGCCGCGGCACGCCCCGAATCGCCAACCGCATGCTCCGGCGCGTCCGCGATTTTGCGCAGATCTACTACGACGGCGTGATCACCAAGGACGCTGCGGATCACGCGCTGAGCAAGCTCGAGGTGGATAAGCTGGGACTGGACGCGACCGACCGCAGAATGCTGTCTGCGATCATCAATTACTATCACGGCGGCCCCGTCGGACTGGACACGCTGGCGGCGACGATCGGCGAGGAGGCGGTCACGCTCGAGGACGTGTACGAGCCGTATCTGATGCAGATCGGCTTCCTGACCCGCACGCCGCGCGGCCGTTGCGTGACGCAGCTTGCCTACGATCACCTCCATTTGCAGAACAATTCGGGAGATCAGTTGTCTTTTTGAATGAAAATAACGCTCAAAAACAGTTGAAAATGCACAAAAGTTTCACTTTTGAGAATAATTATTCCGAAAAGCGTTGACAAATAGTTACCAAATGTTATAATAATTCTAATCTCAATTTGGCGTAATCGGCGTAGGCCGTTCGCAATATTTTCCAACCCTGTGTATAACCAGCAACTATTTTGATGGATAGCGTCAGGGCAAATCACTTATCAAGAGAGGTAAACCACAATGTTCGAAGACAAGACTTTAGTTTGCAAGGAATGCGGCGCGGAGTTCGTGTTCACCGCCGGTGAGCAGGAGTTCTACGCAGAGAGAGGCTTCCAGAACGAGCCTCAGCGCTGCAAGGCCTGCCGTGACGCTCGCAAGAACGCTGCTCGCAGCCCGAGAGAGTATTTCACTGCTGTTTGCGCGAACTGCGGCGGCGAAGCCCGTGTTCCCTTCGAGCCGAAGACCGACCGCCCCGTGTACTGCAGCGAGTGCTTCGCTAAGATGCGCGAGAACGGCTAATCCATCTTCACATTAAGAAAAAAGACGCTTCTCAGAAGCGTCTTTTTTCTATGCAGTCAATCGAGCTCCATGACCGAAAGCAGATACTCTCGTTTTGACAGCAGGGATTGATAGAGATCGCTGTCAATGCGGTCGTAGTAATTGCCCTCGTACAGCGAGATCGCGTTGTCCGCGTCAAGGATCGTGTAGCGATCCGGCGCCTCCTCGCCGTTGTCCATTGCGATCAGACTGGAACAGCTTACTTCGGTCAGCACGGTTGCGCCGGTGTAGGCGTCGCGGGTAAAGACAATATTCAGAACCGGCGACATGTTGCTCTGACCGCGGCCGACTTTGCAGAAATCGCCGAGACTGTAGGCGATCAGCACGTTCTTGCGCGTGCCGTCCTCCATGCGGATGGAGCGCTGCTCCACCTTGCCGACCAGATGCGGATGGGAGCCTAAGATTACGTCCACGCCGTTCTGGAACATCAGATCGGCGATTCGCTCCTGCCGCTTACTGACGTCGCGGACGTTTTCGCTGCCCCAGTGCACCATGGCGATCAGCACGTCCGGGTTTTGCTTCTTCGCGTTGTCGATGGCGGCAGTGATACCCTCCGTGTCGATCTTCTCGTAATCGCTTGCGTAGTCCGTATAGAGCAGATCGACGCAGTATTCCTCGCCTGACGGGATACTCATGCCGCCGAGTCCCTTTGTAAAGGAGATCACCGCGACGCGGATGCCGTTGACGTCGAAGACCGTGACCTGCTCGTCGCGGCGCTCGGAAGCGCTGCGGTAGGTGCCGCTGCAGAGCATGCCGTTGTTTTCGATGACGTCCTTGGTACGCTTCAGACCGGCAAGACCGTTGTAGACGCTGAAAGAGTTTGCCGTCTGCAGCAGGTCAAAGCCGGCGTCGTTCAGCGCGACGGCAAATTCGTCCGGGTAGCTGCCGTGCTCGACGCCGTAAGGCGTGCCCGCGAAGGTACCCTCAAAATTGCCGATGGTCAGATCGGATCTGGACAGGGTCGCGTAGACGTCGGAAAACTGCGGCATGAAATTGAACGAGCCGTCCGCACACCGCGCGTCCTCGATCTGATCTTCGCTCAGGAAGATATCACCGACGGCGGAAATACGCACCGTAGTATTGGCATCCGGCTCTGTCGTTTCTGTCGAGGAAGGCTTGCCGCAGGCGAAGAGCAGACAGAGCACGGTCAAAAGCAGAAGAGCGGCCGCTCCTTTGCGGAACCTGTAAGTCAATCAAAAGACCTCCAAACTGATAGTCAATCTATTTTACAACAAAAACGGCGGATAGACAAGTCTTTTTTCGACAGGGATTGACGCATGTGGTATAATATCGTAAAGAAAGGCGGGCGCAATATGGCGAAGAAAAGAAGAAAGAAAAAGAAACAACCGAGCCGTGCGCTCGTTCTTTGGCTCACCGTGCTTGCGGCGATCCTGTTCACGGCGCTGCTCGGGCTGATTCTGTATTCCTGCGTGGCGCGGCAGGACGCGGACGTTCCCGCCGTCGACGCGACGGAGATGACGGAAGAACTCGCGCCGCTGAACGAGCGCGATCCGGAGGACTTCCGTTTTGAGGACGGCTTCCTGCGGTATCCCGGTGCGGAAACGGGAATCGACGTCTCCACGCATCAGGGCTTGATCGACTGGGAGCAGGTGCGGGACGCGGGAATCACGTTTGCCATCATCCGCGCGGGCTATCGCGGCTCGACCGAGGGAAGACTCTACGAGGACGAACTGTTTTGGGACAACCTCAACGGCGCGAAGGCGGCAGGTCTGAAGGTCGGCGTGTATTTCTTCTCGCAGGCAATTTCGGTCGAAGAAGCGGCGGAAGAAGCGGAATACGTCCTGAACCTTCTGAATGGCGAGCCGCTGGAGCTGCCGGTCTATTATGACTGGGAACAGATCGCCGGCACGTCCAGGATCAATTATCCCGGCACGCTCCCGCTGACGGAGTGCTCCGTCGCCTTCTGCGAGGCGGTGCGCGAGCAGGGCTATACGCCCGGCGTCTATTTCAACCGGGAGTACGGTTACGCGTATCTCGACTTTGTCCGCCTGCGGAATTACGCGCTGTGGCTTGCGGAGTACGGTGACAATCCCACCTTCCGCTATCGCTACGACTGCCTGCAGTACACCGACGCAGGGCGCATTCCGGGCATCGAGACTACGGTGGACATGGATCTGATCTTCCAATAATGCCTTCTCCTTGCGGAGAAGGCGCCGAGCGTCACGAGGTGAAAACATGAAGCACGTTTTGATCACCGGCGCATACGGCGGCATGGGCTGCGCGACGGCGAAAGCGTTGGCTGAGCGCGGCTTTACCGTATTTGCGCTCGACCGAAGGGTCAAAGAAGCGGAACCGCACGTCATGCCTGTGGAGGCGGATGTGACCGACAGCGAAAGCGTGAAACGCGCGTTCGAGTTCGTTTCCTCACAGACCGGCGAATTGGCTGCGATCCTGCATTTTGCGGGGATTTACCGCCTTGATTCGCTCGTCGAAATGAATGAAGAACGGTTTACGGGGATTTTCAACGTCAATCTCTTTGGTGCGTACCGAGTGAATAAAACCTTCCTGCCGCTGCTGAAAGCAGGCAGCCGGATCATTCTGACGACGAGCGAGCTGGCGCCTTTGGCGCAGATGCCGTTCACCGGCGTTTACGGAATGACGAAAGCCGCGCTCGACGACTACGCGTCCGCGCTGCGCATGGAATTGCAGCTTCTTGGAATCAGCGTTTCGGTCATTCGCCCCGGCGCGGTCAAAACGGGGCTGCTGTCCGATTCCACGCGGGAACTGGAACAGTTCTGCACCGGCACGAAAAACTATACGTATAACGCGGAAAAGTTCAGGAAAGTCGTGAATTCTGTGGAGGCAAAGAACGTTCCGCCGGAAAAGATCGCAAAAACGGCGGTGCGCGCGCTGACGGCAAAGCAGCCGAAATACGTCTACAACGTCAACCGAAATCCTTTGCTGCGGCTGTGGAACGTGCTGCCTGCGCGCTGCCAGACCGCCGTGATACGAAAGATTCTGAAACCGAAAACGAAAGGAGAACGGCTATGAGCAATACGGTAGAAGCCTTGATCGAGATCCCGCTGCATTCACAGAATAAGTACGAGGTGGACGAGAAAACCGGTAAGATCAAGCTCGACAGAGTGCTGTACGCCTCCATGATCTATCCCACGGAGTACGGCATTATCGAAGATACCCTCGCGCCGGACGGGGACCCTTTGGACATTCTCGTGATCTGCGACAATCCGACCTTCCCGGGGTGCTACGTGCCGGCGCGGGTGCTGGGCTATCTGGAGATGACGGACGGCGGCAAGACCGACTACAAGCTGATCTCCGTCGTGGACTGCGACCCCAGATACGCCGATTATCAGGATCTGGACGAGCTGCCGGATTTCATTCTCAAGGAGATCAAAAACTTCTTCGAGAACTACAAAGTCCTGCAGAAGGTCGAGGTCACGACCGGCAAATATCACGGCAAAAAGGCCGCCCTGCAGATCATCGAGGAGTGCAGAGCGCGGTACGCCGAGAGGAACATTTAAGCAGAGGTGCAGAATATGTTTCAATTGATCAAAGGCGCGAGCATACCGGATGCGTTCGGGCTGCGCGAGGAATATCAGATCGACGGGGACGGTGCAGCCGGCGGCGGAGGGATTATGAAAAAGAGATTCAGCACGGAGCTTATGTATGTGCTCGGCATCGTGTTTCTCGCCTTTGGCGTGATGCTGATGGAGAAGGCGGATTTCGGCGTTTCGATGATCGTCGCGCCGGCGTATCTGCTGTACCGCTGGCTTTCTCCCACGTGGAGCTTCGTCACGTTCGGCATGGCGGAGTACTGCCTGCAAGCGGTGCTGCTTCTGCTGATGGTACTGATTCTGCGGCGATTCCGTCTGTCTTATCTTTTCTCCTTCGTCACGGCGGTTCTCTACGGCTTCGTGCTCGACGGGTTCATGCTGCTCGGGCGGTACCTGCCGGCAGAGGCGCTCTGGCTGCGGATCGTCTATTATGTTTTCGGCATGCTGTTCGGCTCCGCCGGCGTTTCGGCGATGTTCCATACTTATATTTCGCCGGAGGTGTACGAGCTGTTCGTAAAAGAGCTGTCCTCCCGCTTCCGTGTGAATATCAACCGCTTCAAGACGGTCTATGACTGCGCGAGCTGCCTGATCGGCATTGCGATGAGCTTCCTGATCTTCGGGTTGTGGCATTTCGAGGGCGTAAAGTGGGGCACGATCGTCTGCGCGCTGATCAACGGCTGGATCATCGGCAGATTCTCGGCGTTTTACGACAGGCATTGGACGTTCTATGACGTGTTTCCGTGGCGGAAATGGTTTACGGACGAGCGCCGGCCAACCGATATCACAAATACGGAATGAAAAACACAGGCGACTGAGCGTTGGCTCAGTGCACCTGGTAAGATGAAAGTAGACACTAAAAAAGTGCCTACTTTCATTTTTTTGTTGTAGAATTAGAGAAGAGAGGAGATGAAAACATGAGCAAGAAAGGGCAAGCACACCGGAAATGGAGCAAAGAGGATAAACTG
>JAFROD010000011.1 GCA_017429835.1 Oscillospiraceae bacterium | reverse complement strand
TTTTCTCCTTGTCTGTTGTGTTTGTGTGCTTCGTACTTATCTGTTTGGCATTTGCCGGCTTGCGCTTGTCAATTATATGTCCGCCAGTTCTGCGTTTTCCCGTTCTGTGCTTGCCTGTTTGTGATACACCTTGCCATAGTCAAAATAAAGAAATAATCCGAACCCGTTTCTCAATGGAAACAAGTTCGGATTATTCTCGCGTGGTGACCCGCTGGAGATTCGAACTCCAGACCCATTGCTTAAAAGGCAATTGCTCTGCCTGCTGAGCTAGCGGGTCATAAAAAATCGGAGCAAAGCACGTCTTTGCTCCGACATGGCTGGGATGGCAGGACTCGAACCTACGAATGCCAGAGTCAAAGTCTGGTGCCTTACCACTTGGCGACATCCCAATATGGCACGTGCCAAGGCAGGGGGAAATGGGGTGAGTGATGGGACTCGAACCCACGGTCTTCAGAGCCACAATCTGACGCGTTAACCAACTACGCTACACCCACCGTATTTCTTCCCTTGCGAAAATGCCGTTGTGGCGCATCTTCGCGTTTTGCAGCTTTTTTACGAGGTCTGCACTCATAACTGGGACAAACCCAGTGGTACGCCAGAAGTTGCAAGCGGAAAAGATGCCGGTGGCATTTTTTCTGCGCCGCAAGTCCCTTCCCAAGAAGGCGAGCCGCAGGCGACGCCTGATTGGCAGGCGTACCGGCAACATCTGCCGTTCCGTTCGCAGTTTTTTACGAGGTCTGCACTCATAACTGGGACAAACCCAGTGGTACGCCAGAAGGGACTCGAACCCCCCACCTACTGCTTAGAAGGCAGTTGCTCTATCCGGATGAGCTACTGGCGCGTATTGGAGCGAGTGATGGGAATCGAACCCACGCCCACAGCTTGGAAGGCTGTTGTACTAGCCGTTATACTACACCCGCACGTCGAGTTCAGCATCAGCCATAAGATATTAACATATAGGCGTTGGAATGTCAAGGATTATTTCGAAAAAGATGCGGGAGACGCAGGATTTGCGTCTCCCGTTCATAATCACCGGAATTCGATCAGCGTGTCTCCGCGCTCGAGCGTAAGCGTCTTCCCGTCGAAGCGGAACTCCATCGTGTCGCCCTCCTGTGAGGTCATCGAATTGCCAGACCAGCGAAAGGGCTCGTTTCCTGCGTTAAAACGCAGCACGCCCGTGCCGTCCGGCTCGAAGGTGATACTGATCATCGCGCCCTCGGCAGCAAGCGCGGCCGCGTCCGCCTCTTTGCCGCCTTTGACGAGACGCACGGCGGTATAGGTTCCGGAGGGAGACTGCGCGGCGCAAGCTGCCAGCGTTGCCGCGAGCGCGAACGCAAGCAGCAGCGCGATCAGACGTTTTCCCGTTCTCATGCGCTCACGCCCAGGGGTCGAGCGCCGCCGGAACGCGGACGTCGGGCAGCAGGTAGTTTTCCCACAGGAACCACTGCGCGCCCTTGCGGCGCAGCATAACTTCGCGCGGGCTGTCCGCGCCGGAGGAGCGGAGCATCAGCTTGGCGTAGCCGTCCTGCTGATAGGAATAGGGGCCGTCAAAGACCGTGACGGCATACGGCAGCGTCGGCGCATAGTTGTTTGCGGGAGACGTGCCGGCAAAATAGGAGCGCGCCACGTAGCCCTTGCCGCTCAGACGATCGCGCAGGAACTGCACCTCGAACGGCGACAGCGGCTGCGGCCCCTTGAGATAATTCAACAGATCTACCGCCGCCGCGGGGTCGGTCTCATAGCGGCAGAGCGCGAGCGCGGTCAGCGCCGCGGTCTGAAACGGAGAGGTCAGCGCGGCCTCGGGGATCGCCTGAAGCTGCGCGACGTTCTCCGGAATCGCGGAAAAATGAAAAGTCTGTTCCATACTTGCACCTCACTCAGAAACTTCTGCCGCCGTGACTCGTGCCGGAGGAGCCGACGTGGGTACCGCCGCCGGAGGAGCGTTCCTTCGGGATCGCCGTCCGTGTGACGTTGGCGTACAGGAAGACGTCGCGGTTCTGCGTCAGGCTCATGCTGCCGGCGCGGACATAGTCGGACGCCGCCGCCTGCGAACGGACGGATTTCAGCGCGCCCTTCATCGAGCTCATCGGGATCAGCCAGGCAAGGCCCGCGCCGAGCAGGAGCGCGATCACCAACATGCCCCACGGGAAAGCGCGCGCCGACGTGACGATCTCATCGCAGATGTCCGCGAAGGAAAGGCAGGCGCCGTTGAAGTCGCCGCGGTTGAAATACGGAAGGATCCCGTCGATCAGCTCGTCCAGAGCGTCGTCGTCGAATATCCCGATCGCGTCGCCGGTCGTGCTGATATGGCGCGCGTGCTCGTTCGGACAGTAGAGCAGCAGAACGCCGTCCTTGCGGTAGCCGTTGTAGTCGTAATAGTCGTCCGCAAACGCTTCGCCGCTCTTGCCGTCCAGCGACCTCACGGTGACGACCACAAGGTCGAGGTCGTGCTTTTCACTGACCTCATCGAGCTTTTGCGCGATCGCAGTCTCCTGCTTCGCCGTCAAGAGCTCGCCGTCGTCGACCAGCCGTTTGGAATGCTCGGAGGTCTCCTCGCCGCCGGGGATAACCACGCTTTCGGTCGCGTCCGTCGGCAGCGTGAGCGTTCGGTCGGACTGCGACAGCACGGCAAGCGCGGCGCTGTAATAGGCGCGGACGCCGTCCGCGTAGGTGTCGGCGTCTACGTAAGCTTCGCGCATCGCGACGACGTCTTGCTCCGTCATAAACTGCGTCTGCGTGCCGGAGGCGCAGATGTAATAGGAGGTCGGGCCTTCCAGCAGAACGACGCGGTCGGCAATGAAATCGTGCTCCTGCGCGAACTGATTGACAAACGCTTCGGAATCCAGGTCGCCCAGATCGTCCGTGATGATGAAATACAGCGCGACGCCGGTTTCGTTATAGATCGCCTGCGCCTCGTCCGAGAGGGCGGCAGAGTCGATCCCCGTGTCGCAGAAGTCATAGACGAAGCTTCCCGAAGAAGCGAAAACAGGCAGGACGGTCAGCACGCACAGCGCAAGGACGAAGAGGAGAGATATCAGTCGTTTTTTCATACCGCTCCCCTCCTACAGAATGCCCATCAGGCGCAGCAGCATCAGCACGCCGAAGGACACTGCGCCGAGGATCGCCGTCCAGAGCGCAAACCAGCGCCAGTACGCGCCTTTGTCCATCGGCAGATCGCCGACCATCTTGCCCGTCTGACCGTTCATCGCAAACAGGTAGTTGTTCCCCTGCCAGCTCGTCTGCAGCAGCCAGACCGGATAGAGGGCGTACTTCGCCTTGCCGTTGGAGAGGATGATGTTGCTGTTCTTCGGCGTGCAAGTCGCATAACCCGTCGCCGTCTGCGCAAACGCGTCCTCCGTGCTGCGCTTCACGCGCTCGTTGGCGCGCGCGACGCTGTCCTCCGCCGTGACGTCGTAGCGATCCGCCAGGAAGCCGGACAGATACGCCGTCTGGAACGGCACCGCCTGCGAGAAGTCGAACGGTTCTATGGATTCCATCAGGTCGTCCGCCATCTTGCTCGAGCCGTCCACGGGGACGCGGTCAAAGCTGATGCGTCCGGCGCGCTGGAGGGCGAAAAAGCTCGTCTCGGTATAGTTGTAGTGGGTGTCGCTCCACGCGCGGACGCGGGTCGCGCGGTACTCGATGTTGGCGTCCGCATCGGCGTCAAAGAGCCAGAACGGAACGTAGACGCCCTTGATCTCGTCAAGATGGTTGTCGCTGCTGAAGAGCTTAGGCACCAGCTTCTTGGAGCCGATATGCTTCTTCAGGGCGGCTTTTGCAGCTTCCTTGTCCAGCTTGAACGGGATAACGTAGTCCGGTTTCAGATCGCCGGAGAGTCTGCCCGCCAGCACGACGGGGTTGCCGCAGAAGGGGCAGCTCGTCGCCGCTGTTGTGGCGTTCGTCACAAGCTCGCCGCCGCAGGAAGTGCAGGCGAAGACACCCATATTCGCCGCCTCGTCCTGCCCCCATTCGGAGCCCGCGTCCGTGTCCCAGTGCATTTCCTCCTGAGGCGCCTGCTGGCTGAGGATCTCGTCGTAGTCCTGCAGGGTGCTGACGTCGAAGGTCGTGTCGCAGAAGGGGCATTTCATCTGCTGCAGACTGCTGTCGAATTCGATCTTGCCGTCGCAGCAGGGACATTTATACTCAAGAATCGTTGCCATGAAATAACCTCATTAGATTATGGTCTGGCATCCGAACGGATGCCAGACCGGTCATCATCACTTAATGTCCTTGTCGTCAAAGGGGTCGCCGCATTCCGGGCAGAACTTCGGCGGATGGCGCGGATCCTCCGGCTCCCAGCCGCACTTGTCGCACTTGTACAGCGGTTCTCCTGCGGGCTTCGGGCTGCCGCACTCTGCGCAGAACTTGCCCTTATTGACCGTGCCGCACTTGCACGTCCAACCCTCTGCGGGCTTCGGGCTGCCGCATTCGGCGCAGAACTTGCCGGTGTTGACCGCGCCGCACTTGCACGTCCAGCCGCCTGCCGCGGGAGCGGCGGGCGCTGCCGGAGCGGGCTCCTGCGCCGCCATCGCGTAGAGATTCTGCGCGGTCGTGCCGCCCAGACCCTGCGCCATGCCCATGCCCATGAAGCCAGCCATCGCACCGTTGGCGTTGGAGGCTGCCGCACGCATCGCGTCGCTCTGCGCGCCGACCATACGGGCGGCGGCGGTATGGACGTTGGTGGTCATCGCGTTTTCTTCCCACTCGGTGATCTTCTTGCGCTGATCGTCAGGCACGGAGACGGAGTTGACGGTGAAGGAAACGACCTCGATGCCGCGGCGCTCACGCCACTGCTCGCTCAGCACCTCGTTCAGTGCCTGGGAAATCTCCTCGGTATGCGCGGGGATCTCGTAGTACATGACCTTCTTCGCGGAGATCTTTGCCAGCGCCGGCTGCAGCGCGCTCAGGAGCTCGCCCTTGAGCTGGCCGTCGATCTGATCGCGGCGATATTCCGCGGCGACGTTGCCGCAGACGTTAGTGTAGAACAGCAGCGGGTCGCAGATATGGTAGGAATAGACGCCGTTGCAGCGCAGGTCGACGGAGAGCTTGTAATTGAGCTGCTCGTCAACGACGACGCGGAACGGGATTGGGGTGGCGGTGCCGTACTTGTTGTCCAGGATCTCCTTGGTGTTGAAGTAGTACACGCGCTGATCCTTGCCGGTGTCGCCGCCGTAGGTGAAACGCTTGCCGATGAGCTTGAAGGTCTCCTTGATGCTGGTGCTCAGCTTGCCGGTGAAGATGCTCGGCTCGGTGGAAGTGTCGTATGTAAATTCGCCGGGCTCCGCGCAGACCTCAACGATCTTGCCCTGCTCGACAATGATCATGCACTGACCGTCGGCAACCGCGATGCCGGAGCCGTTGGAGATGATATTGTCGCTGCCCTTCGTATTGGAGGAACGGTTGCCGATGCGCTTCTGGCCCTTGACCACAAGCACGTCCTTATCCAATGCCTCGCAATAGAAAAATTCCTTCCACTGGTCAGCCAGTACGCCGCCCAATGCGCCGAGTCCTGCTTTGATAAGTCCCATAGTTTATTCTCCTTTCGGTGTATATATGACCGCAGATATTATAGCACATCTTTCAGCGTTTTCCTATACCATTTTTCATTTTTTGCGCAAAAACCGCGATCGCGGAAAAAACTGACGGAATTGCGGAAAAAACGGTTTTTCTGCGTTGCGTCCGCAGAGAATATATGTTATACTATCGGTAATTATGCGTTAGGAGAATTGACTATGTCTGATTCTGTTGCGGAGCTCTGCCGCTGGCTGGAAAGCGGCGTCTCTCCTTATCATACCGTCGCCGCCGCAGGCGAGTATCTGCGCGGGCAGGGCTTTTCTGAGCTGCCGCTGCACGCCGCATTCTCCGTAGAGCGCGGCGGGAAATACTACGTCCCGCACGGCACCGCGCTGATCGCCTTTACGGTCGGTCAGCAGGCGGATTATTTCCGCATCGCCGCCGCACACACCGACTGGCCCTGCCTGCGCGTCAAGCCCGCGCCGGAGCAGGTCGCCGGCGGCTGCTGCCGGCTCAGCGTCGAGCCGTACGGCGGCGCGATCCTGAACACGTGGCTTGACCGGCCGCTTTCACTGGCGGGCATCGCCGCCGTCCGGACGGACGACCCCATGCGGCCCGACGTCCGCCTCGTTTCGTGGAACGAGCCGCTTTTGACGATCCCGAATCTTGCGATCCACATGAACCGCGAGGTCAACAAAGGCGTCGCCACCAAGCCCAACGTCGACATGTTGCCGCTCTGCCGCACCGTGCGCGAGGGTTGGAGCAAGGACGGCTATCTGGTCGGAAAGTTGGCGGACAAGCTCGGCGTTTCCAAGGAGGACGTTCTCTCCTTTGAGCTGTACGTCTACTGCGCGGAGCAGCCCCGGCGCGTCGGCTTTGAGCGCGACTTTTTGTCCTCGCCGCGGCTGGACAACCTGACGAGCGTGCACGCCTGTCTGGAGGGGCTCTGCCTTGCCAGCGGCAAAGGGATCAACGTCGCGGTGCTCTACGACAACGAGGAGATCGGCAGCAACACCCGCCACGGCGCGGACAGCGCGACGCTGCAGATCGTGCTGGAGAAGATCGCGCTGGCCCTCGGCATGGATCGCGCCGCATTCTTCGACGCCTGCACCCGCGGTTTTCTGCTCTCGTGCGACGTAGCGCACGCCGCACATCCGAATCACATGGAATTTGCCGACCCCGCGCACGCGCCCGTGCTGAACGGCGGCGTCGCGCTCAAGCGCAGTCCGCGCTATTCCTCCGAGGCGGAGACCTGCGCGGTGATTCGCGCGCTGTGCGAAAAGCACGACGTTCCCCTGCAAATCTACATGAACCGCGCTGACCTGCCCGGCGGCAGCACCGTCGGCTCGATGGCATCGGCGCTGCTCGCCATGCCCGCTGCGGATATCGGCGTTCCGATCCTTGCCATGCACTCCGCCTGCGAGACGATGGGCGCGCGGGATCAGGAAGCGATCTGCCGCCTGTGCGAAGCATTTTTTGACGACTGAGAGGACGACCCATGAACAAAAGATTTCTGATGATCCTGACCGCGCTGCTCGCGCTCTGCGCTCTTTTGAGCTTTGCGGTATTTGCTGAAAACGAACTGCCCGTCGTGCCGCCCGCAACGGACGCGACCGAAGCAACCGAGGCGACCGAACCCACCGAAGCAACGGAGCCGACGAAGATCGAATACGAGTACCCCAACGACTGGAGCCGTCCGGCGCTGGTCTTCGCCGTGGAAAACGGTGTGCTTGCCGGCGACGAAAACCACAATCTCAACCCGAAGGCGAACATCACCCGCGCGGAAATGGCGGCGGTGCTCGTGCGTCTGCTCGGCGCGTCCGAACCGTGCGATCTGAGCGCCTACACGGACGTCGATCCGAACGCCTGGTACTGCAGGGAGCTGTCCTGCGCGGTCAACGCCGGCATTTTCGGCGGCGTTTCCGCCACCTCGATGCAGCCCAACGCCCCCATCACCCGCGAGCAGGCGATCGTCGTTCTCTCCCGCGCGTTCGGCATCGCCGATCTGAGCCGCGATGCTTATAAGTCCTTCACCGACAGCGGCAAGGTTTCCTCCTGGGCGCGCGACGCGCTCAGCGCGATGAAGAAGCAGGGGCTTGCCAACGGCTACGAGGACGGCTCGTTCCACCCGCAGAGCTCCATCACCCGCGCCGAGGTCGCGCAGCTTCTGTTTAATCTGTTCGACTGCATTGCCGACACGCCCGCCGATATCCCCGCTTCCGGCTGGGTACTCTACCGCGGCAGCAAGAGTCTCCCCTCCTCGCTGACGCTCGACGGCACGCTGATCCTCGGGCAGGCGATCGACCCCAAGATCGTCGCGATTGACTGGAGCATTTCCGGCAGCGTCATGGTGCGTTCCGGCAAGGACACCAACGCCGATTTCAGCGGTCTGAAGACCGCGCGTCTGGTCTGTGCGCCGCTGAGCGGCAAGGTCAACGGCAAGGCGCAGGAGGTCTATCTCTGGGGCGCAGGCTGCACGTTCTACGGCAACGCGGATTCGCTCGTCAGCATGGACGGCACGCAGAACGCGACCGGCGACTACGGCACGACCGATCTGCGCGCCGGTCACCTCACTGTGAACGGCAATCCCGGCAAAGTCGTCTGCTCCGCCAAGACCCGCCTGACGGTCAACGGCGGCAAGGCGGAATCCATCGACGTAAACGGCAGATACGTCACCGTCGACGGCACCGGCTCCGCCGCCCTCATCACGATCAACGCCGGCAATTTCGACATCACGCTCCCCTATGACACGCTCGACGACTCCTGGTATCAGAGCTACGTCAAGGAGCACGACAGCGCGCTGCAAACCGTCAAAACGCAGGTCGTTCCCTGCACCGTGGAGAAGGACACCGCCCTGTACTCCTACGAGGGAGGCGGCGGTTATATCCGCGATCTGCCCAAGGGTACGACGGTCTACAACCTCTTCCACCCCGCGGGCTACTGGTTCTACGTCGAATGCACCGACGGTCAGCGCGGCTGGGTGCCGCGCTGGGACTGCTACATCCCCGACGATCCTCCCGGCGCGACCGACTTCTCCGTCGACTACTCCGACGCCACCAAGGAAGGCTTCGTCGATCTGCACGGCTACTCCAGCAAGACCAATTATCTGGTCTGGGTCAGCCGCTATACGCAGAAGGTCATCGTCTTCACCGGCGAGAAGGAAAACTGGAAAGTCTACAAGACCTTCCCCTGCTCCAGCGGCGCGAACAACTGCCCCACGCCGGTCAGCATCACCGAGATCTACCTGTCCGGCGACGCATGGTACTTCGACAGCTACTACGTCACCAACGTCACCCTCTTCAACGGCGACATCGGCTTCCATTCTATTCTCTACGGATATGACGGCTCCGTCTTCGACGGCACGCTCGGCTACCCCGCGTCGCACGGCTGCATCCGCATGACGCTGGAGGACAGCGCGTTCATGGAGACCCTCCCCCTCGGCACCACCGTCGTGGTGTACTGACAAAACAACGAGAAACGCAGCAGCGGAAGACCCCGCTGCTGCGTTTTGTATTATTATATTGACAGTATTTCCTCGGGTTTTGCAACAGTTTTCGGAAAAATAAACTTGTGGAAAAATGTTGCCGTTTTGGCTATAATGAAAGGAGAAACAACCATTAAGGAGCATAGTTCATGCGGAAAAAGAAAGACGTCCCGCCGCTCTCTCCGACGCAAAAACAGGCGGTTTCCGATCTTTATGACGCCTATAAGGGGCTGATGGCGCACACCGCCCGCTGTCTGACCGCTGCACCGGAGGAAGTCGAGGAGGTCATGCAGGACAGTTTGATCGCCCTGATGCGAAACATTGATACGGTTTCTTCTCTGAACCGATATAAAACTGCCGCCTACATCGTCCTGACGGTCAGGCGGACATACTTTAACCGCGCCGGTAAGGAGCGCCGCCTGATCACCGTACCGCTTGACGACGAAGCGGCAGAGCTGGCGGACGCTCTGACGGACAGCGTACCGCTCGACGCGGATGAAAAGCTGGACGTGATGCAGCTCATGGACGCGCTTTCTCCCGGCGACCGGAGGATTCTGGAAGCATGGTATCTGGAGGGCTGCTCTGCAGAGCAGTTGGCAAAAGAGCTGCATTGCAAGCCAGCCAGCGTTCGCGCCATCCTCAGCCGCGTACGCAAGCGCGCCGAGAGACTTTTGCGTGAAATGGAGGGGAATCGCCGTGGATAATAGAAAACCGTCGACACAGGAAGCACGGGAACGCGCATTCCTCTCGCAGATGATGGACGCATACGCCGAGACGCTCGGCAAAACGACGCTGGAGGAATATGAAGCGGCAAAGGATCCCGCCGTGCCGGACACCGCAGACGCGCTCTGCCGTGAAATCCTCCGCAGCAGCGGAAACGCGCGACCGTCCGCCATGCGGCGCGCCTGGAAAGCGGCAATCATCGCCGCTGCGATCGCCGCAGCTCTCTTTCTCGCGCTGCTCGGCGTGCAGGCGGCGGGGATCGACGCATTCGGCGCATTGGCGAGCTGGACCGGCGAGATCTTCAAATTCGTCAGCGCCGAGACCGCGCAGTACGACCCGCAGGGTCACACCTACGAATTCGTCTACGGCATGTACTCCTGGGAGGAAGCGCAGAAATACGCAAAAGAAGCGGGCGGCTATCTGGCGCGCTTTGACAGCGAGGAGGAATTTCAATACGTAACTGCCGAGCTGTCAGAGCAGAATCAGGATACGGTCTTTCTGATCGGCGCAAAAAGAGCGGAGAACAGTAGGGATTACTTCTTCATTGACGGTGAGGACGCGCCGGTAGGTGGCATGCTGAACTCTCCCGACTCGTGGGCTTGCGATTACTGGGCAGACGGCGAGCCGACCTACGAATGGGACGGCGAACAGGAATGGATCGTTACGGTAGAGTATGACGCCGCCCGCGGCGGCTGGATACTCAACGACGTCGTTGACAACCTCGCCTATCCCCCCGACCCGAACAGCCACGGCATCATCATCGAATTTGAACCGCAGCCTGCGCAGGAAACGCAGAGTGAAATGCAAAGCGTGCTGACAGGATTGGGTCTGCCCGCGGACCTCGCGCCGACACAGATCCCAACGGGTTATGCGCTTTCTGCGATCGAGCGGATCAATACCGAACTGTGCTGCGGTATGGTCGCGGTGTACGAAAACGGCGGCAGCTTCCTCAACATTGAAATCAGCCGATATGCCGACGCAAACGCGCTGAACAACCTTGCGTTGCAGATGGACGACGTCGTGCCGGAGAAATATATGTCGAACGGCAAGCTGTTTTACCTGTTCACAAACACCGGAAACTGGCGCGCTGCGTGGAACGCGGGCAGTTACGTGGTCTCGATCGGCGGTCTGCTGGCGAAAGAACAGCTCATAGAAATCATCGACTCCATCCCCGCGGATTAAAAAAGAGGACTGCAAACGCAGTCCTCTTTTCGCGTAATGAATACGGTAACCCGCCCGCCCGCGGCGACGCAGGTAGGCGGGTTGTTATTGCGCGGTCAGCCGAGTTTGTTCAGGAGGGTCTCATAGTATTCGGAGGTCTCATAGCCGGTCAGCGGCAGGAGCGCTTCGTGATAATCGGCGCCGGCGATCTGATAAACGTTTCCGCAGAAACAGAGCGCACCGTTCTCGCCAAAGTATGGCGTCGCTTTTTCCGTGTTCTCCTTGCTGACCGTTTTTTGGAACTGCGTCAGCAGGAACTCATCCGAATCCAGATTCTGCGCGATATACATTCCCAGCCAAACGCAAAAGGCGTTGCCGAGCACGGTGCTTGCCTGCTTTTCAAAGTCCGCACGGTCCAGCCCGGCTTCCGCCAGCACCTCGTCCGCCGTCATAACGCGCGCGGCAGAAATGCGGACGGAACAGATGCTGTAATCCAGATAATCCGTGTCAAAGTCTTCGCGGAGAATCAAGGTAAGAACGTCTCCGTTGACGTACCACACGTAGTCGACGGCAGGGCCGCGGTATGCGCCGTTTTCATCCAAACGGTCCGTATAGAATTCTTTGCGGATTCTCTCGTTCAGCGCGGCGATCTCCTCGCCGGACAGATTGATGCGGGGAATCGCATAGTTGCGTGTCTCCCCTGTCGACGTTTCCCATGCGCCGGTCTGCGCGTCGACCACCGGCGGCATACGGTCGAATCGCATCAGCATCGCCGCGAACTGTGCGCGGGTCGCCGTACCCTGCGGGTTCAGCACCTGCTTGCCGTTTTCCGGCATGCCGTCGATGATTTTGACGGCGACGCACCACGCAAGCGCGTCCTTCGCCCACTCGGAAACCTTGCCGGAATCGGCAAACCCGCTCAGGTCAGCGCGGGCGGACGTATCCATCCCGATCGCCGCCGCGTAGCGATAGAGGAAGGTCGCAAGCTCTTCGCGCGTTATGTTCTTCTCCGGCGCGAAGTAGTAGAACACCCCGGTCGGCATGCCCGTGAACGGGATCGGATAGCCCTTGACGATCTCTTTGCTGATCGCCCAGAGGGCTGCGTTCGTGTACCACGCGTCGCCGAGGTCGGAGAACGGCTGCCCGTACTGCTTGTCCACGATCGGGCTTTCCTCTTTGCGCCACAGCGGGGTCACGACCATGGCGCGGGTTACGGTGTCCTCCGGCGCGAAGCGGTTCGCCGCCACGCCGACCATCAGTTTTTCGGTATACGCATACGACACCGCCTCGGCGTACCAAGCGTCGGACGCCACGTCGGCAAAGACTGCCGTGACCGGGAAGACCGTCGAAACGCCGTCCGTCGTATGGAGCGTCGCGGTCAGGAGCGGGTCGTCCGCTCCCACCGGACTTACCGAAACGGCGCGCCAATGCGCCAGGTCCGCGTCGTAATACACGTCGCGCAGCGACGTGCAGCCTGCAAAGGCGCCGCTGCTGATCCCCTTCAGGGAACTGCCGAACGATACTTCTTCCAATGCCGTGCAGTTGCGGAAGGCGTCCATGCCGACGCGCTCGACGCCGGGACAGTCCACGGTCTTGAGAGCGGCGCAGTTTTCAAACGCGTTCAGCTCCACACGGGTCACGCCCTTCGGGAACGCAAACTCTTTGAGCCCTGATCCGGCGAAACAGGTCGACTTGATCTCCGTCACGCTCTCCGGAAGCGAAATATGCTCCAATGACGCGCAGCCGCAGAACAGGTCGGAGCCGAGGGAGGTGATCCCGTCGTGCAGTTTGACCTCCGACAGATTTGTGCAGAAGCTGAATAGCCCATTTTCCAGCACGGTGATCGCCGCGGGAATGGTGGCCGAGGAAATGGCGGTGTGGGAAAAGGCGTTGTAGCCCAATTCCGTCAGACCCTCCGGGAGCGTTGCCTCCCGCAGCGCGGCGCAGAAGCAGAATGCGTAGTTGCCGATGCGCTGCAAGCCCACAGGCAGGTCGATCTTCGCCAAAGCGGTACAACTGGTAAACGCCATCGGGCCGATCGCCGTTACGCCCTCGTGAAGTGTGACCTTCTCGAGCGCGGCGCACCCGCCGAGGAGAGCCTCCGGAACGGTGGAAACGGTCTTCGGAAGAGTGAATTCCGTCAATCCGCTGCAGGCGAAGGCGCCGTCGCCCAGCTTAGTCAGTCCGTCCGGCAGAGAGATCTGCCTGATTTCTGCGGATTGGAACGCGGCGTCGCCGATCTCCTTGACGCCATCCGGCACGACGTAAGCCTCGCCGGCCTTGCCCTGCGGATAGCATACTAAAACGCTGCCTTCTTTGCTGAACAGGATACCGTCCCGGACAGCAAAGGCAGGATTCCCCTCCGCCACGTCGAAGGCGGCAAGGCTTGCGCAGAGCGCCACAGCCTTCGGGTTGAAGTCGGTCATCGCTGCGGGAATCGTCAGGGCCGTGATGCACTCGCAATTGTAGAAGGCGTGTCCTGCCAGGCGCTGCAGATTTGCGGGAAGCCGGATCTCCGGCAGCTTGACGCAGCCGGCAAAGGCCGAGGACCCGATCTCCGTCAGGGTTTCCGGCAGCTCCACGCAGGTCAGCGCGGAGAAGTTATAGAAGGCCTGATTGCCGACGGTGGTGACGCCTTCGCCGATGCGGATCGTTTCAATCCGATCGTGATAGCAGTGCCATTCGTTTGCGCCGGCAGGGTGGATCATAAACTCGCCGCTCTGTCCGAAGTCGTCCATCGCGCCGGTGCCGGTAATGGTCAGCGTTTTGGTGCTCATATCCAGCGTGTAGGTCATGTTTTCCCCGCAGACGCCGGTCATGGGCTCCGCCGCGGCAGATACCGCCGGCACGAGGCCGAGCGCAAACGCGGTCAAAAGCAGGAAAACAGCGATTTTCTTCATTGTCAATCACTCCGTTTGTATGGGTTGCGCCATCTTGTCGCTCTACTCTATATGATACATGCCGCGCCGGTTTTGCAACATCCCACTCTCCTTTATTTCATAGCCGACAATAGACGAACCGCCCTCCTGCGCCGTTGCAGGAGGGCGGTCGTGTGCGTTTCTGATTATTTTGCCTTCGGGCCGGCGGCGGCGATGTGCGCGGGCATGTTCGGGTACTTCTTCGCGAAGTTCTCGGAGAACATGGTCGCCAGCTTATTCGCCTGCGCATCGTAGGCGTCCTTGTCCGCCCAGAGGCCGCGCGCGTCGAGCATCTCGTCGGGCACGTTCGGGCAGGAGGTCGGGTAGTCGACGTTGAACACGTCGTGATGCTTGAACTCCACGCCGTCGAAGCTGCCGTTCAGCGCGGCGGTGACCATCGCGCGGGTGTAGGCGAGCTTCATGCGCTTCGCGCCGGAGGCTGCGGAGCCGCCCGCCCAGCCGGTGTTGACGAGGTAGACCTTCGCGCCGCTCTCACGGATGC
Organism: Oscillospiraceae bacterium; assembly: GCA_017429835.1. Lineage (GTDB taxonomy): Bacteria > Bacillota > Clostridia > Oscillospirales > Oscillospiraceae > JAZOXB01. Next base: position 50,908 of record JAFROD010000011.1, on the reverse strand, counting down.
GCTTGCCGAGCATCTCGGCGTAAACGGACGGGTCCATCGGCATGAACGGCTCGCCGAACAGGGTGGAGAAGGTCGGCTGCGGCTCGGTGACGCCGCGCTCGGTGCCGGCGAGCTTGGAGGTGAAGCCGGTGACGAAGTGGTACATCGCCGCGTTCTCGTCCAGACGGGAGATCGGGGGCAGGACGCCGAACGCGTCCGCCGTCAGGAAGATGACGACCTTCGGAATGCCGCCGACGCCGGGGATCGCCGCATTGGAGATATAGTTGACGGGGTAGCCGACGCGGGTGTTCTCGGTCAGTCTGCCGTCGTCGAAGTCGAACTCGCGGGTGTCTTCGTCCATGATGACGTTCTCGACCAGGGAGCCGAAGCGGATCGCGTGGTAGATCTCGGGCTCGTTCTCTTCCTTGAGGTTGATGCACTTGGCGTAGCAGCCGCCCTCGAGGTTGAAGATGCCGTCGTCCGCCCAGCCGTGCTCGTCGTCGCCGATGAGCTTGCGGTTCGGGTCGGCGGACAGGGTGGTCTTGCCGGTGCCGGACAGACCAAAGAAAACGGCAGTCTCATGCGTCTCGGGATCCATGTTCGCCGAGCAGTGCATCGGCAGGATGTTCTCCTTGGTCAGCACGAAGTTCATCGTGGAGAAGACGCTCTTCTTGATCTCGCCCGCATAGGCGGAGCCGCAGATGATGATCTCGTGCGCCTCGTAGTCGATGATGATCGCGGCCTCGCTGTTGATGCCCTCGACCTTCGGATCGCACTTGAAGCCGGGCGCGCAGAAGACGGTGTAGTCCGGCTCGCCGTAGTCTCTGAGCTCATCCGCAGTCGGGCGGATGAGGAGCTGATGGATAAACAGGTTCTGGGACGCCAGCTCGTTGATGATGCGGAACTTCTTGGTGTGCTTCTTGTCCGCGCCGGCAAAGCCGTCGAACACGAAGACCTCGCGGCCCTGCATGTAGGCAGCCATCTTGCCCTTGATCGCCTCAAAACGCTCCTTGGAGATCGGGCGGTTGACCTTGCCCCACGCGATGTCGTCATGGACAGCGGGAGTGTCGACGATGAACTTATCGTTAGGCGAACGGCCGGTGTACTTGCCGGTCGTGACGACCAGCGCGCCGGTATTGCTCAGCTTGCCTTCGCCGCGGCGGAGCGCCGCTTCGGTGAGCTGCGCGGGGCCGAGATTCCGGTAGACCGCTTTTGGGGCGAGAATGCCCATTTTTTCAATGCCGTAGGTTTCCATAGTGTATCCTCCTATGATATGAGCCGCAAGCGCGGCTTGTTTAATATGACGCGGTGAAATCCAACATCCACCACATACATTATATCACAATCCGCCACAAATAGCTATCCTATTTTTGCAAATATTATCATATTTCGAAGAAAACCCCGACCGTGGCAATCTGCGCCGAACGGGCGGGCGGTGAACAGGATACGAGGAAACATCGTATCCTATCCCCTGCAAAAAAGACGCCCATCTGACAAGATGGGCGTCTTTTTCTCACGCGGCGCCGTACTTTTCGGCGTAGCGTTTGTAGTCGTCAACGAAGGCGCGGCTGCCGCCGGTCTTGATGTCGTTGAGGTAGGCGTGCGTATCGAAGCTGCCGACCCCCGTCTCGATCACCGCGACGGCGATGTTCGAGCAATGGTCGGAGATTCGCTCGTAGTTGGTCAGAAGGTCGGACAGAACGAAGCCCGTCTGGATCGTGCATTTGCCGAGCTGGAGCCGCTCGATGTGTCTGCTCTTCGACTGCGCGATCAGCACGTCGATGACCTGCTCCAGAGGCTCCACGTGTCCCGCCTGCGCGCGGTCCTGCTCACGGAAGGCGCGGACCGTCATCGACAGGATATCGCTTACCGCGTTCGTCAGGTTGCGGATCTCCGCCTGCGCGTTTTCGGAAAAGGTGATTTCCTTGTCCTTAATCTCCCGCGCGCCCTTGAGGAGGTTCACCGCGTGGTCGCCCAGACGCTCGAAGTCGCCGATCGTATGCAGCATGAGAGAGACCCGGCGCGAATCGTGGTCGGACAGGGCGCGGCTGGAGAGCTTGACGAGGAAGGACCCCAGCTTATCCTCGTAGTTGTCCAGTTCGTCCTCCGCCGCCATGATCTGCTCCGCTGTTTTCTCGTCAAAGTGATGGAAAAGCTCCAGCGAAGTCTCCAGGGTCTTCTGCGCCAGCTCCGCCATTTTCTTCGTCTGCACCATCGCCTCATTGACGGCGACGGACGGCGTGCCGATCAGACGTTCGTCGAGGAAGGCGCCGTCGCCCTCCCGCTTGCCCGATCGGACGAGCCTGTCAGTCAGTCTCACAAGCTGCTTCTGGAACGGGAACAGCAGGACGGTATTGGTCACGTTGAACACGGTGTGGATCGCCGCAATGCCGGCTCTGCCGGAGGGTTCTGCCAGGAAATGCAGCTCAAACGCCGTGTTGGCGATGAAGTAAAAGAGCATGAAGATCACCGTGCCGATCAGCTTGATGATGATATGCACCACGGAGACCTTCTTCGCCTCTCTGGTAACGCCGACGGACGACAGAAGCGCCGTTGCGCAGGTACCGATGTTCGCGCCGAGCACCAGCGGGATCGCGTTGCCGAAGGTGATCATTCCGGTCGTCGTCAGCGCCTGCACGATGCCGATGGTCGCCGCAGAGGACTGAATGATGCCGGTGAACAGCGTAGAAGCCAGCAGTGCGACCAGCGGGTTGTCGAACGCGACCAGCATCGACTGGAAGGAGGGATTGTCCTTGACCTGCTCCATCGCGTCGCTCATAAAGGTCATGCCGTACATCAGGACGGCAAAGCCGACCATGATCTTGCCCAAATCCTGCCGCTTGGTCTTCTTGGACATCAGAATCAGAACCGCGCCGATGATCGCGATGATCGCCGAGAAGTTCTTGGGCTTCAGCAGTTCCATCCAACCGCTGCCCTCAACGCCCGTCAGCGTGAGGATCCAGCTCGTCACGGTCGTGCCGATGTTGGAGCCCATCAGGACGCTGATCGTCTGGCTGAACAGCATCAGGCCTGAGTTGACAAGGCCGACCAGCATGACCGTCATCGCGGAGGAGGACTGGATCGCAACGGTGATACCCGCGCCCAGCCCCATGCCGAGGACGGGATGCGATGTTGCTTTTCTCAGTGACCGCTCCAGCGAGCCGCCCGCCATCTTGCCCAGACCCGCCGACATGACGTGCATGCCGTAGAGGAAGAACGCAAGGCCGGCGATCAGCTTCAGGGCGGCAAATACTACTTCCATTCGTTATTCTCCGTTTCTTATATGTTTTTCTATTGTTGCAGCTTCAACGATTGCCGTTCGTTTCTGCATTTGTTCTCGCGCCGTTTGTGCGCATATCGTGCATTTGTTTCGTGTTTACAAAGCGCTTTCTCCGGTCTTGGCAGGAACATATCCCATTTCCCACCATTCTATACTATATATGAGCCATCGGTCAAAGTCAAGCGAATTTTCGCTGCGGAACGCGCCGATTTGCTGGACGGGCCGACCGAAGAAACGGCCGGCGGCAGTTTCCTGCCGCCGACCGTTTCAGCGTGTCGAAAAACCCTTTTTCGACACGCTGTGCAGGCTGTCAAAAAGTTCGGAAGACAAGCAACGCACGACCGTCGGCGTATATTGATACGGCAGGTCGTGCGTTGCGCAGTAAGTCAAAATCCTTGCGAAGCAAGCTTTTTCAGACTGAACGGTTTGAAGTATTCCTCTTATCCGCAAGCACCAAAATCAAAGCAGCTTTGCAAAATTGCTTGACCGATTTTGACGGTTACGGACTTTTTTGACTGTCTGAAACGGCCGGCGGCAGTTTCCTGCCGCCGACCGTTTCCATATTCCGTTACGACACGCAGATGGCTTTGCGGAGGGTGGTGATGGCGTTCTTCTCGAGGCGCGAGACCTGCGCCTGCGAGATGCCGACGAGCCCCGCGACCTCCATCTGCGTCTTGCCGTCGAAGAAGCGCAGCGCCAAAATGCGCTTTTCGCGCGGATTGAGGGCGGAGATCGCCTCGCGCAGCGCGATCCGCTCGAGCCATTTTTCGTCCGTGTTTTTCGTGTCGCGCACCTGATCCATGACCGTCAGAGGATCGCCGCCGTCGGAGTAGACCGGCTCGTACAGCGACACCGGCGCGGCGATCGCGTCCATCGCGTTGGAGACCGTTTCCGTGCTCAGCTCCAAGCGGTTCGCGATCTCCTCAAGGGTCGGCTCATGCACGCCCTCGGCGAGCATCGCCTCCTTGCACTGCAAGACCTTATACGCCGTATCGCGGACGCTGCGCGACACGCGAAGCGGACTGTAGTCGCGCAAATACCGCTTGACCTCGCCCTCGATCATCGGGACGCCGTAGGTGCTGAAGCGCACGTTCAGATCGGTATTGAAATTGGCGATCGCTTTCAGCAGCCCCACGCAGCCGACCTGAAACAGATCGTCCGGATTCTCTCCCCTTCCCAGAAACTTCTGAATGACGGACAGCACCAGCCGCAGATTCCCTTCGATAAGCTGCTGCCGCGCCGTTTCATCTCCCTGCTGCGCCAGACGGAGCAGCCGCACCATCTCCTCGTTTTTCAGCGTTTTCAGCCGCGCCGTATTGACGCCGCAGATTTCGACCTTTCCCTGCATATATACCTCCGAGTTTCCGTATCATTCACAGTATTTCCCAAGAAACGCTTTTCATTCCCGCAGCGCAAAGCAGAAGAAACAAACCAACCTGCGCGGCACAGGGACGGTGTTCGCCGCGTTTTCACGGAATTTGTAAAAAATCGTCACTTCGACGGAGGTTTTGCGACGCGCCGGAAAAATGTCCTATAAAATTGCCCCAAAGCTTCGATCGGAAGACAGAAAAACCCAACTTTTTCGACGCATAATCGAAAAGTGTAGTTTACATAATGTTTCTTTATGGCAAAAATATCGCAATTATCGCAACCGATGCATGTCCGATAACCACGCAAATATTCACCGGATAATTCATGCTTCAAGGCGGACTCTTCTCAAAAAATCCCTTGCAAATCAAGAGTTCTGCACATTATGCACAGGTTTTTGCACAGTACGTCCCGTGCAGAAAACGCTGCATACGCCGCATGTCAAGTTTACATAATGATTATTTCGCGTATTTGCGGCATTGTGCAACTTCCCAAGCCCTTTTGCGCGGTTTGGCGTTTCGTTCATTCCGCGTGCTTTGCGTCGTTTTTCCGCAAGAAAAAATTTTTTCGTTTTTTGCAAAAAAACTATTGATTTTATTGACTTTGCCCGCTATAATCTATACTTGCGTGAAAAAAACGATGGTTATAGATATCACCGTACGAGGAGGTGCAATGCATGCCCAACATCAAGTCTGCGAAGAAGAGAGTTTCTCTGTCCCGTATCGCCAACGAGAGAAACAAGATGGAGAAGTCTGTTCTGAAGACCACCATCAAGAAGTTCGACGCCGCTGTCGCTTCCGGTGACAAGGCAGAGGCCGCTACTGCGTACACTGCGGCAGTCGTCGCTGTGGACAAGGCTGTGAATAAGGGGATTCTTCACAAGAACAATGCCGCCCGCAAGAAGAGCAGCATGACCCTGAAGAAGAACGCAATGTAAGCAAAGAATAACGCCCGACGGAAAACCCGTCGGGCTTTTGCTTTTTTCTGAGGATATGTAAAATAGTAATTGTATTATTGTTGAAAATGTAGTAAAATATAGCACAGAAATTAGAATGGAGGTATATCGGACGTGAAAAAACCCGTTGTACTTGTAATTATGGACGGCGTCGGCAAGGGCGACGGCGGCAGCGGCGACGCTGTTGCGGTCGCAAAAACGCCCACCCTCGACCGTCTTCTCAATACCTGCCCCCACACCTGGCTGAAGGCGCACGGCACTGCGGTGGGTCTTCCCAGCGACGACGACATGGGAAACTCCGAGGTCGGTCACAACGCGCTCGGCTGCGGACAGGTCTATTCCCAGGGCGCGAAGCTGGTCGGCGAATCCATCGAGAACGGCGCGCTGTTCGCTTCGAATACGTGGAAGGAGCTCGTCTCCAACTGCGTGGAGGGCGGCAAGGCGTTCCACTTCCTCGGTCTGCTCTCCGACGGCAACGTGCATTCCAACATCAGCCACCTGATCGCCCTGCTCCGCCATGCGAAGGCGGAGGGCGTCAAGAAGGTCTACTGCCATATCCTCCTCGACGGCCGCGACGTGCCAGCCACCTCGGCGCTGGAGTACGTGCAGCAGCTTGAGGACGTGCTGAAAGAGCTGCGCACGGACGGCTGCGACTACCGCATTGCCTCCGGCGGCGGCAGAATGCAGATCACGATGGACCGCTACGAGGCCAACTGGGCGATGGTCGAGGCTGGCTGGAAGATCCACGTACAGGGCGTCGGCAGGCAGTTCGCTTCCGCGAAAGAGGCGATCGAGACCTACCGCGCGGAATTGGATTGCATCGACCAGGATCTGCCCGGCTTCGTGATCGCGGAGAACGGCGAACCGGTCGCGAAGATCGCCAACGGCGACAGCGTCGTTTTGTACAACTTCCGCGGCGACCGCGCGCAGGAGATCTCCCTCGCCTTTGACCGCAAAGATTTCGACAAATTCGACCGCGGCGACTACACGGGCGTGCATTTTGCCGGCATGCTCGAATACGACGGCGACCTGCATATCCCGTCGCACTATCTTGTGCAGCCGCCCGTCATCAAGAATACGCTGACCGAGCTTCTCTGCGCGAACGGCGTGCGCGAATACGCCCTGTCCGAAACGCAGAAATACGGTCACGTGACCTACTTCTGGAACGGCAACCGTTCCGGCAAGGTCGATGAAAGCCTTGAAACCTACGAAGAAATCCCCTCGGACGTCATTCCCTTTGAGCTTGCGCCCGCGATGAAGTCCAAGGAGATCACCGACCACATGATCGCGGCGATGGAGTCCGGCAAATACGACTTCCTGCGCTGCAACTTCCCGAACGGCGACATGGTCGGCCACACCGGCGTGATGAGCGCCGTCGTCACCGCGATGGAATGCGTGGACGAGAGCGTCCGCCGCATTCTGGAAGCTGCCGACCGTCTCGGCTACACCGTGCTGGTCACCGCCGACCACGGCAACGCCGACCAGATGACGGAGACCAAGAAGGGCAAGACCACGATCCGCACCGCCCACAGCCTGAATCCCGTTCCCTTTATCGTTTATGACAAGAATACGACATATACATTGAAGGACGGCAAATTCGGTCTGGCGAACGTCGCGCCCACCGTTGCGACCCTGCTGGGGCTGAAAGCGCCCGACTGCTGGGAAGCCAGTATGATTTAAGGAGGTAATCTTATGATCCGCCGTGAAAACGAACTGGGCAGCATTGCTGTCAGCAATTCCGTCTTTACCAAGATCGCGGGCAACGCCGCGACCAACTGCTTCGGCGTCAAGGGCATGGCGATCCGCTCCGTCTCCGACGGGCTGGTGCATCTGCTCCGCCGCGAGTCCATGGCGAAGGGCGTCCTCGTGACGGTCAACGAGGACGGCACGATCTCCATCGAGCTGCACATCATGATCGACCAGGGCGTCAATATCCCCGCGCTGGGCAACTCCATCGTTTCCGAGGTGCGCTACAAGGTGTCTCAGGAAACGGAGACCGAAGTCAGAGACGTCAACGTCATCATCGACTCCATGATGGTTGACTGAAAGGCAGGTGTCCGGCATTGAGAACCATGATCGACGGGCAGACGCTGCAGGAAATGCTGATCGGCGCCGCCGCCGTTGTAGAGAAACACAAACAGCAGATCAATGAACTGAACGTATTTCCCGTTCCCGACGGTGATACGGGTACGAATATGAGCATGACGCTCAACACCGCCGCGGCAGAGCTCAGGAAGCTCCACGGCGCGGCGCTGACGAAGGTCGCGGATACTGCCGCTTCGGCGATGCTCCGCGGCGCGAGAGGCAACTCCGGCGTTATCCTTTCGCTGCTGCTGCGCGGCATTTCCAAGAGCATGAAGGGCATGGAAGCCTGCGACGGCGCGCAGTTTGCCGCCGCCCTGCAGGGCGGCGTGGACGCCGCCTATAAGGCGGTCATGAAGCCCACCGAAGGTACGATCCTGACCGTGGCGCGCGTATCCGCCGAGGACGCCGTTGCCGCTGCCGAGACCGACAGCTCCTTCGAATCCGTCCTCGCCGCCGCCTTCGCTTCCGCGGAGGACGCGCTGGCGCTGACCGTACATCAGAATCCCGTGCTGGAAAAGGCGGGCGTCGTGGACGCCGGCGGCAAGGGCTGGGTGTACGTTCTGGAGGCGATGCAAGCGGTCTGCCGCGGCGAGAAGATCGAAGCCGCGCCTGCTGCCGAAGCAGCCGTCAAGGAACAGGCGGATTTCGCCGACTTTGACACCGAGGACATCACCTTTGCCTACGACACGGTCTTCATCGTCCGCAAGGCAAAGGAAGATATCGACCTTGCCCCGCTGCGCCGGTATCTCGACACGATCGGCGACAGCATCGTGATCGGCGAGGACGACGAGGCGTTCAAGGTGCACGTCCATACGAACATTCCCGGCGCCGCGCTGATGCGCGCGCAGAAGTACGGCACGCTGGAGCTTGCGAAGATCGAGAACATGCAGATGCAGCACGACGATCTCGCCGCGGGCAGAAAGGCGCGCAGCACGGACGATCTGGAAGAGGACGAGGAAAAAGCCCCGCAGGGCGTCGCCGCGCCGGAAAAGAAGTACGGCGTCGTCGCGGTCTGCGCAGGCAAGGGTCTTGCGGACGTGTTCCGCGAGCTCGGCGCGGACAATATCATCGAGGGCGGGCAGACCATGAATCCCTCCACGCAGGACATTCTGGAAAAGATCAACGCCACCCCTTCCGAGGTCGTCTTCGTCTTCCCGAACAACAAGAATATCATCATGGCGGCAGAGCAAACCGTTCCGCTGACCGAGAAAAAGGTCGTCGTCATTCCCTCGAAGACCGTGCCGCAGGGCATTTCCGCTCTGCTGATGTTTGATCCCGACGCGAACGAGGAGGACGTCGTCGCCACGATGAAGATGGCGATGCAGCACGTTACCACGATCCAGGTCACCTACGCAGCGCGCGACTCTGACTTTGACGGTCACGACATCCACGCAGGCGAGTACCTCGCGCTCTACGGCAATTCCCTCTTCGGCAGCGACACCGACGTAGAAAAGCTCCTTGCCGCGCTGGCGGACAAGCTCAAGGCGGAGGGAAGCGAATTCATTACCGTCTACTACGGCGCGGATATCAACGAGGATCAGGCGTCTACCGCCGCGGCGATCTTCTCCGACCGCTGCCCGGAGGCCGAGGTCTCCGTCATCAACGGCGGTCAGCCGGTGTATTACTACCTGATCTCCGCCGAATCGCAATAAACCCGCAGGGAGCGACGCCCGCGTCGCTCCGCAAGCCTCCCTCTTGAGGGAGCCATTGCGCACCCGAATCAAAGAAAAAAGGAGTGACCGCTATGCCCGTTGTGATCGTGACCGACGTTCGATACCGCACGGCAATGGCGGTCATTCGTCCGTTACGGAAGGCGGGTTTTACCGTCGTCGCCGTCCAGGCGGCGCAGGAATCGCCGAAAAAGCCGCCGGCGTTCTCGTCGCGCTTCGTCGATCGCCGCGTTATGCTGGACGGCTCCGTCAAAGACGAATCTTACGCTTCGCGTCTGCTTGCGCTCTGCCGCGAATACGAGCGGCCCGTTCTCTTTCCGATCGGCGCGGATACGCTCGCCATGCTGTCGCAGCACGCGGCGGAATTTGAAGCGGTCTGCGATTTCCTTGTATCGCCGCCGGAGATCCTCGACGCCGCCAACGACAAGCGCGTGGTCGCGGAGACCGCGCGGAGCGTCGGCGTGCCCGTGCCGGAGGAATTCGACTGCGCGGACGGAAAACTGCCGCCGCGCTATCCGGTCTTTTTGAAGCCGCGCTGCGGCGAAAAGCTCGGGCTGCACGCGGAGCAGCGGTACGCTTCCGCGGAAAACGAGGAAGCATTCATCGAAGCATATAAAAAGATGTCCGCTTACGACCCCTCCCCCGTCGTGCAGGAGCGCGTCGCGGGCGACGGCTGCGGGATCTGTCTCGTGATGGACAGAAACCACAGACCCGTCTGCGTGATGGGGCACAAGCGAATCCGCGAATATCCGATCAGCGGTGGGCCGTCCGCCTGCTGCGTGAGCTTTTACGACGAAACGCTCGAGCGGTACGCCGTGCGTCTGCTGCAGGCGCTCGGCTTTACCGGCGTCGCGATGGTCGAATTCAAGGGCGGCAAGGTATTGGAGATCAACCCGCGCATCTGGGGCAGCTTCCCGCTGACCGAGGTCTGCGGCAGCCGCTTTGCGGAAGGGTACGTCCGCGCCGCGCGGAGCGAAGAAACGCCCGCCGAGCCCGACCGTGCCTTCCGGCGCGGCAGGCGCATGCGCTTCGTACTGAACGACACGCTCGCGTGGCTGTCCTGCCTGAAGGCGCGGCGTTGGAAGGACGTGGGAAGCGGCGTGCTCGACGTATTCCGCGCAAAAGAGGCCCTGTTCCGCTTCACGGATCAAAAACCCTTCTGGCGGTATCTGTATCTGACCGTGCGCGGGAAAGGAGGCGGCGTATGATCTATCGGCTCGATCTGCACCTGCACACCGACGCCTCGCCGGACAGCCGCGTCACCCTCGCGGACGCCGTCCGCAAGGCGAAAGAAACGGGCGTTCACGCCCTCGCCGTCTGCGACCACAACCGCTGTGCGGCGCAGGAGGTCTTCGACGCTCCCCTGCGCGACGGCGTCCTGCTGATCCCCGGCGTGGAGTATTCGACGGAGGCGGGTCATCTGCTGGGGCTGTTCCTGCAAGCGCCCGTTTCCGTTCCCGGCGAGGAAACCGGTCGCGTCCGGTTTACCGACGCTGCCGCGGCGATCCGTGCCGCAGGCGGCATGACCGTCCTCGCTCACCCGTATGAGCTGACGCAACGCAGCGTGGAGGAGATCTCCGCGCGGATTGCCGCGAACGAAGCGCTGCTGGACGGCATTGAGATCTGCAACGCCCGCGCGACGAAAAAGCGCAGAAACGCGAACGAACTCGCCCGCGCGGCGGCGGAGCGGTTTTCTCATCCGGTCTTCATGACCGCCGGCAGCGACGCGCACACCAGGCGTGAGATCGGCGGCGCCTACGTTGAGGTTGAAGCTTCGGAGCTGACCGCGCAGGCGTTATGCGCCGCGCTGGAAGCGCCCGTTTCCTACCATTGCGGCAAATGCCGCCACACGGCGCTCGCACAGAGCCGCCTGACCCGTCTGCGGAAAGAGAAAGCCGGACTGAAATCATATCTGAAATGGTGCGCCTACGCAGGCGTCTGTCTGCTGCGCGCGGTGAAAGGGGTCTTTCGATGAGCACGTTTGTCAGAATCGGTAAGAAAGTCAAGAGATTCGCCAAGTCCGTCCTGCTGCCCGAGCCGAAGCACTACGTCGGCTACTGCCGCAGGATTGAGCGCGTCAAAACGAACGAGCGCGTCTGCGCCATGACCTTCGACGACGGTCCGATGGAGCTTCCCTCCTCGCCCGACCTGTTTGGAGGCAGGGCGTTGACCGACGTGCTGCTGGACGTGCTGGATGAATTCAACGCCAAGGGTACCTTCGACGTCGTCGGCACGACTGCGGAGAATTACCCCGACGTCATGGGCGCGGTCGGTACACCTGCATGGGGTGGCGTCGCCTTCGACCACTATCCCGCCTTCGGGCAGGACGCGAAGGGCGGCGCGGTACATTGTCCGCAGCTCGTCGAGCGCATGATCCGCGAGGGACACCAGATCACGAATCACGGCTACCGCCATATCCTCTTCGGCAAAAAATCCTTCGTCTACGGCAAGCGCCATACCCTCGGCAGTCTGGACAGCGTGCTGGCTGACCTGACCGCGCTGGATCAGTTCCTGCGCGGTCAGTACGGCTATCCGATGGGCATGAGCCGTCCGCCGCACTACGTTGACCGCATCGACGGGACGTTCACCTCCTACGACGCCTACGAAAAAATGGGCTATCAGTATCTTGCCGCGTCCTTTGACGGCGCGGGCTGGCTGCCCTCCAGGAACGAATACCCCTTTGAAGCGGAGGTCGACGAGATGATCCTGCCGATGCAGAAGAAGCTGGAGGAAGACCCCGATTTCTTCTGCGGACAGATCATTTTCCAGAAGGACGGTTACAACATGGCGCTGCGCACGCCGGTCGCCGTCGGACTGCGCCGGCAGTTGGAAATGCTGACGAACGCGGGCTACCGCGTGGTGACGGTGCAGGAGCTGCTCAACCGTTCCCCCTTTGCCGACGTCGGCGCGGACGACCCCGATTTTGAAGCCTTCCGCGCGCTGGCGCAGACCCACGCGATCGCCTACTCCAACAACACGCTCCAGCCGGACAAGCCCATGACCTGCGGCGAATTCGCCATGCTCGCCGCACCGCGCGAAGCGGCGGTGGACGAGCGGATCCGCCGGCTTCTTGCCGGAAACCGCGCCTATCGCTCGCGCTACAGCGGCGCGATGGCATGGTGCAAGGCGCAGGGTCTGCTCCCGCCGAAGGCAAAAGAGAACGCGCCGCTGAATGCGGAGCTTCTGACTTGCGCCGCCGCGCTGTTCACCTCCGTTCCGGAGGAGTTCTCGCGCCGCGCCGTTTTACGCGCCTATCGTCCGTAAAGAAACGCCCCGTCGAAGGTCTGATTTCTTCGGCGGGGCGCTTGATTTTACTTGACAGCGCATGGAATTCCCATTATACTGAAAAGTAGAAGGAAAAATATATCGTTTTTGGTTTCTTTCTAACATACAATCATCATAGAGGGAGGAATTATAAGTATGGATTACAGATGTCCCGTTTGCGGCGCGCCTTACGTTCCGGGCGAGAAATTCTGCCAGGAATGCGGCAATAAGCTGCCGGAAGCCGTCCCCGTTGCGGAAGCGCCGACGGAGGTTCTGCAGGAAGTTCCTGCCGTGCCCGTCTACGAAGCGCCCGCAGCCCCTGAAGCGCCTGCTGCCCCCGCGTATGAAGCGCCCGCAGCCCCTGAAGCGCCTGCTGCCCCCGCGTACGAAGCGCCCGCTGCCCCCGCGTATGAAGCGCCTGCTGCCCCCGCGTATGAAGCGCCCGCTGCCCCCGCGTATGAAGCGCCCGCTGCCCCCGCGTATGAAGCGCCTGCTGCTCCCGCGTACCAAGCGCCTGCTGCTCCCGCGTACCAAGCGCCTGCTGCTCCCGCGTACGAAGCGCCCGCTGCTCCCGCGTACCAAGCGCCCGCTGCTCCCGCGTACCAAGCGCCTGCAGCTCCCGCGTACCAAGCGCCCGCTGCCCCCGCGTACGGCGCCCCCTATGCCGCCGCGCCCGCTCCCAAGCCCAAGAAGAAAAAGACCGGCCTGATCATCACCCTGTCCGTCGTCGCCCTGCTGCTTGCGGCAGCGGCTCTGCTGTTCTTCGTGTTCATGCCGTTCTCCGTGGAGCTTTCGCAGACCAGTCTGAAGCTCGCGTGCGGCGAGGAGGCAAAGCTGACGGCGGAGGTCTCCCCCAACTTTGGCTTTAACAAAGACATCACCTGGTCTTCCAGCGATCCGGACGTCGCCGAGGTCACCAAGTCCGGCGAGGTGACCGCTCTGAAGACGGGCTCCTGCACCATCACTGCCAAAACCGGCAACGGTAAGGAAGCGACCTGCGAAGTCAAGGTAAAGGCAGCGCCCGAGAGCGTGACCCTGTCCGAAACGGAAGTGAAGATCACCATCGGCGAAACGCTCAAGCTGACGGCGGAGATCGCGCCCGAAGAGGCAAAGGACGCGAAGCTCGAATGGACGTCCAGCGACCCCGACGTCGCGACCGTCGAGGACGGAACGATCACGGCAGTCAGTGAGGGCACCTGCGAGATCACTGCCGCGACCACAAACGATATCAAGGCAGTCTGCGCCGTTACCGTCAAACCGGAGGGTGTGGAGGTCGAGTCCATTTCCCTGTCCGAATGGTGGATCGACGATATGAAGGTCGGCGACACTGTCAAGCTTGAAGTGACCTTCACGCCCGAGGATGCGACCGATCAGACCGTCACCTGGGAATCGAGCGATCCTACCGTTGCCACCGTCGATGATAAAGGCACGGTGATCGGCGTCGGCGCCGGCTCCTGCACCATCACCGCCACCACCCCCGACGGCATCAGCGATTCGTGCTACGTAGACGTCGCCGAGGGGCTTTCCGACTCGAATTACGACAAATACGTTCTCGGTGAATGGCGCCTGACGCTGGTTTACGACTGGGAGACCGATGTGGATACGCCTGCTGCCGACTACGGCACCGGCGTGACCGGCAAGCTTACGATCAATGCCGACCACACCGCCACCATCGTTCTGAACGGCGAAACGACGGAGTTTACGTGGCAGTTCAATGCGATTGACGACTACGGCGATTATGACTTCTGGCTCGACGACAGCTACGGGACGTACGACTTCAAATACATCGTCGACAGCAGCGAGATCTGGCTCTACCTCGACGACGCACAGGTCACGCTCACCTTTGAAAGATAAACAGTCAACAAATCTGTTCCGGCAGGCAGCGGCAGCGCTGCCTGCCGGTCGTTTTTTTGCGGGACGGTCTTTTTTTCTTGACAGCGCAGAGAATTCCTCTTAAACTGAAAGAGTCAAAGAAAACCTCAGAAACGTTTTCAGAATATGAAATCAAAAGGGAGAGAAACAAGCATGGATCAATACTGTTCCGTTTGCGGCAAACCCCACGGGCCCGGCGAAGCGTTCTGCCAGAACTGCGGCGCACGGCTGGCAGAGGCCGCTCCGGTTTACGTGCCGGCTGCCCAGCAGACTGACGCAGCGCCCGCATACGTTCCGCCCGTCAGCCAGAAGCAGCCGAATTACGCGCCGCAGCAACGCGTTGCCGGCTACGCGCCGAATCAATACAGAGCGCCCGCGCCTGCTCAAGCCCCTGCCCGGATGCCTGCGCCTGCCGCAAAACCGAAGAAGAAAAAGACCGGTCTGATCATCGGTCTTAGCGCAGCCGTCGTCGCCCTGATCGCCGCCGCTGCCCTGCTGCTCTTCGTTTTCATGCCGTTCTCCGTGGAGCTTTCGCAGACCAGTCTGAAGCTTGCCTGCGGGGAAACGGTCAAGCTGACGGCAGAAGTATCTCCTGGCTTTTCCCTGCGTAAGGACGTCACGTGGTCGTCCAGCGATCCGGACGTCGCGCACGTTTCAAGCAGCGGCAAGGTGACCGGCGAGAGAGCCGGCACCTGTGAGATCACCGCCACGACTGCCAACGGAAAGAGCGCTTCCTGTACTGTCAAGGTAAAGGTTGCGCCCGTAAACATTTTGATGTCTGAATCCGCGCTCACCGTCGGCGTCGGCGAAACGCGCGTTTTGACCGCCGAGATCCTGCCCGAGGAAGCTAAGGACGCGAACCTCGAATGGTCGTCCAGCAATCCCGCCGTCGCAACCGTCGACAACGGAACGGTCACCGCCGTCAGCGGCGGCACCTGCGTCATTACCGCCGCTTCCTCCAACGGCATCAGCACGTCCTGCTCCGTTACGGTCGAGGAGTACTCCGTTCTCATGGTCGAATACCAGCTCGGACTCACCGTCGGCGACACGCACGTCCTGAAGGCGTATATCTTCCCCGAAAGCGCAGACGTGTCCGTCACCTGGACTTCGAGCAGCCCCTCCGTCGCAACGGTCGATGACAAGGGCAACGTCGTCGGCGTCGGCGTCGGTGTCTGCGACATCACCGCTTCCCTTCCCAACGGCAGCAGCGCGTGCTGCACCGTTACCGTCACTGAGAAGATCGCGGAGCTCGAATTCATTTCCCTGTCCGACTACTGGGTGGACGACCTCAAGGTCGGCGACACATTCGCGCTGACGGTCACGTTCTACCCGAGCGACGCAACGGACAAGACCATTTCCTGGCGCTCGAGCAACCCCTCCGTCGCAACGGTCGATGACAAGGGCAACGTCACCGCCGTCGGCGCGGGCTCCTGCGAGATCATCGCCGCCGCTTCCAACGGGAAGGACTCCTCCTGTCACGTCGAGGTCTCCGCCTCCGCGAAGCCGGCAAGTTCGACGCAGGTCGAAGTCGGCGACATTCTGTTGCTCGGCACCTATGAGCAGGACAACAACGCCTACGACGGAAAAGAGGAAATCGAATGGCTGGTGCTCGACAAGCAGGGCAGCAGCGTGCTCGTCGTCAGCCGCTACGGGCTTGACTGTCAGCTCTTCAACGGTTCGATGAGCAACGCGACTTGGGATAGCTGCTCTCTGCGGACGTGGCTGAACGATACGTTCTACTACAGCGCGTTCACTTCGCAGGAGCAGAGCCGTATTCTGAACACGACGGTCGCCGCGAGCGGGAATCCCTCGTTCGGAACGAACGCCGGCAGTAATACCTACGACAAGATCTTCCTGCTGAGCATTTCGGAAGCAAACTGGTACTTCGGCTCCGACGCAGCGCGGCTGTGCAAAGGCACGGCGTACTGCACCGCCCAGGGCGCTTACGTCGGCAACGGCGGCAACTGCTGGTGGTGGCTGCGGACGCCCGGCGATCGGATCGGCAGCGCGGCAAACGTCGGCAGCAGCGGCGCGATCCATTACAACGGCAACGACGCCGACAGCGCCGCCGGCGCAGTCCGGCCCGCGATGTGGATCACGATCGGATAACATAAGAAAAAAGCACCTGCTTCAGCAGGTGCTTTTTTTGTGCTTTTCTCTCAGCCGGCGAGGATCTCCGCCTTCAAAACGCCCTCCATGCGGGAAAGCGTCCTGAGCAGTTCCTCCGCGCCCTGCTCGACCGCCGTCGTCTCAGCGGAGATCGTCACTGCCGCGCAGCCGTTGGTCGGGATCGTCTGATGGATCGTGAGTATATTTGCGCCGAATTGGGCAAAAATGGACAGTATGGAGGACAGCAGACCCGTTACGTCCCGCAGGATAAAATGGAAGGTCAGAATGCGCCCCGCCATCAGATTCTGGAACGGCGAGATCGCATCGCGGTACTTATAAAACGCGCTGCGGCTGATGCCGGTCGCTTTCGCAGCCTCGTTGACCGTGGCGGCTTCTCCCGTTTCCAGGAGCCATTTTGCCTGTGCGACCTTCAGAAACACCTCGGGAAGCGCGCTTGCCTCCACGATATAATACTTCGGCAGTTGGATCATTCTGTCTTCCTCCTGTACGCAGTTAGAATTCATTTGTTTTTCTCTCGAGAACATCTTATCACAACTCCGCGCAAAAAGCAAGGGTGCTCTCTGTCGGAAAAGGAGGAATCGCCGTGAAACAACCGTGGAAACTGCTTGCCTGCGTCGCTGCGGGAGTCGTCGGGGTCTGGCTGACGGCGAAGCTGCTTCTGCCGATCGGACTGCCCTTCCTGCTGGGCTATATTCTCTCGTGCGCGGCGTATCCCATGGCGGCATGGCTGCAAAAACGTGCGCGCTTTCCCGCGTGGCTGTCGTCGTTTCTGACGGTCAGCTTCGTCTGCCTTGCCGTGATCGCGGGGCTGTTTTTCCTGGGCAGATTCGCCGTAGCGGAGCTGGAACGGCTGGCGCGGCGGCTTCCCGCGCTGTTTTCTTCGCTGGAGCAGCCGCTTGACGACCTGCACGGAAATCTCCTGCGTCTGAGCGCAAATCTGCCCGCTTCCACCGCCGCGATCGCGGCGCAATGGGTCGACCGGCTGTTCGAGGGCGGGAGCGTGCTCGCCGGTACGGTATCCGACCGGCTGCTGCGCATGGCGGGCGATCTGATCTCCTTCCTGCCGGACTGCCTTCTCTTCCTGCTGACGACCCTGCTTTCCGCCTTTTTCTTTTCCTCCCAGCGCAGTCAGCTCTGCAGCGCGGTGCGCCGCCGCGTGCCGGAGGACTGGATTGAGCGCTTTCACACCGTCTGCAAGCGCCTGAAGACCGCCCTCGGCGGCTATTTTAAGGCGCAGCTCTGGCTGACCGGTGTGACGTTTTCCATTCTGACGGTCGGACTGCTGCTCCTGCGCGTGCCAAACGCGCCGCTGACTGCCCTGATCATCGCCGTCATTGACGCGCTGCCGGTCTTCGGCTCCGGCACGGTGCTGATCCCGTGGAGTCTTATCACGCTTCTGCGCGGCGAGACCTCCCTCGCAGTCGGACTGCTGCTGCTGTACGCCGCAGCCGCCGTTTCCCGCGCCATTCTGGAGCCGCGCTTCCTCGGCAGGCAGATCGGCATGCACCCCCTGCTGACCCTGCTTTCCCTCTACGCGGGCTTCCGTCTGTTCGGCGTGATGGGCATGATCCTTCTGCCGATCGGCGCGATTCTGCTCAAGCAGCTCTACGATCTGGTCGAAGCCGCAGAATAATCCCACTTGCCATTTCGTTCTCATTGCGGTATAATCGTGCCAGAAAACAAAAGCGAGGAAACCGCAATGAGCAAGCTGACCCTGCACCGGCTGGTGCAGGCGGCGCTCTTCGCCGCGCTGGTCTGCGCCGCGACTGCGCTGCTTCAAATCCCGTCGCCGATCGGGTACTTCAATCTGGGCGATACCGTCGTACTGCTCGGCGCGTTCCTGCTCGCTCCTCTCTGGGGCGCGGGCGCGGGCGGCGTCGGCGCGGCGCTGGCGGACGTCCTGCTCGGCTTCGTCCTGTACGCGCCGGCAACTCTCGTCATCAAATTCCTGACCGCGCTGACCGCCGCTTTCCTGCTGCGCAGTCAGAAAACGCACCGGATCCGCGGCGCCGTGCTCGGCGCGGTCGCGGGCGAGTTCGTGATGGCGGCGGGCTATTTCTGCTATGAGTGGGCGCTCTACGGTCTGGGAGGCAGCACGGAGGCCCTGCTGACGACCAACCTGCCGCAGGCGGCGGTCAACGCCGCAGCCGCGATCCTTCTCTTCCTCGTGCTGGATCGCGCGCACGTTTCAGAACGATTCGGAGGTGTTTCTACCCATGATAGATGAGATCAGACAGCAGGCTGCGCTTGCCGCGCAGACGCTCTGCGAAAAAGCGAAGCTCCGCAGGGGCGACATCGTCGTCGTCGGCTGCTCGACCAGCGAGATATCCGGCAGCCGGATCGGCACGGACTCCCGCCCCGAGGTCGCGCAGACCGTGTTCGACGCGATCTACGGCGTTCTGTCGGAAAAAGGCATTTATCTGGCGGCGCAGTGCTGCGAGCACCTGAACCGCGCGATCATCATCGAGCGCGAGGCGGCGGGCTCTGCCGAGCCCGTCAACGTCGTGCCGCAGCCGAAGGCGGGCGGCTCCTTCGCCACCGCCGCCTATCGCTCCTTCCGCGACCCGGTGGCGCTCGAGCATATCCGCGCCGACGCGGGGCTGGACATCGGCGGCACGCTGATCGGCATGCATTTAAAGGAGGTCGCCGTGCCTTGCCGTCTGGGGATCGATCACATCGGCAGCGCGATCCTGCTTGCCGCGCGCGTCCGCCCGAAATTCATCGGCGGCAGCCGCGCCGTTTATGACGAAAACCTGCTCTAAATACTTGCAATCCTGTATAAATATGGTATAATATTTCCGCAAATCAATACACAAAGGAGTGTTTTCACTATGCCTCTGGTAACCACAACCGAAATGTTCCGAAAGGCCTATGACGGCGGCTACGCCATCGGCGCTTTCAACGTCAACAACATGGAGATCGTACAGGGCATCACCGAGGCCTGCGCGGAGACCCATTCCCCGGTCATTCTGCAGGTTTCCAAGGGCGCCCGCGCCTACGCGAACCATACTTACCTGATGAAGCTGGTCGAAGCGGCGGTCATCGAGAATCCGGACATTCCCATCGCGCTGCATCTGGATCACGGCCCCGACTTTGAGACCTGCAAGAGCTGCATCGACGGCGGCTTCACCTCCGTCATGATCGACGCGTCCTCCAAGCCCTTCGCGGAGAACATCGAGATCACCCGCAAGGTCGTCGAATACGCCCATGACCACGGCGTCGTGGTCGAGGCGGAGCTCGGCACGCTCGCAGGCGTCGAGGACGAGGTCAAGGTTTCCGCCGAGGATTCGTCCTACACCCATCCGGAAGAGGTCGAGGAGTTCGTCTCCAAGACCGGCTGCGACTCCCTCGCCATCGCCATCGGCACGTCCCACGGCGCGTACAAGTTCACCGCCGCGCAGTGCACCAGAAACGAAAAGGGCATCCTTGTTCCGCCTCCCCTGCGCTTCGACGTTCTGCATGAGTGCGAGAAGCGTCTGCCCGGCTTCCCGATCGTTCTGCACGGCTCTTCCTCCGTCCCGCAGGAATTCGTGAAGATGATCAACGCCAACGGCGGCAACATGCCCGACGCAATCGGCATCCCCGAGGAGCAGCTCCGTGAGGCGGCCCGCAGCGCGGTCTGCAAGATCAACATTGACTCCGACCTGCGCCTTGCCATGACCGGCACCATCCGCGCCTACTTCGTCGAGCATCCGGATCACTTCGATCCGCGCCAGTACCTCAAGCCCGCCCGCAACAACATCAAGGAAATGGTCAAGCACAAGCTGATCGACGTCCTCGGCTGCGCCGGCAAGGCATAAGAAAATACAGCAAAACGGAGCGCTGGAACACAGCGCTCCGTTTTTTGTGACGAACAGAAGGTAGAAAGCGAATGCGGAATTGTTCCCCCCGACCGTGTCATTGCGAGCCGCGCTGCGGCGTGGCGATCCGTATCTGCCGATCTTTGGACGTTTTCTGTCAGAAAAAACACGTTATTTGCAGGCAGGGCAATCCTTCGCTATTCGGTAAACGTGCCATTCCTGTCACGGACAGATGGCCACGACTTGCTCCGCAAGTCTCGCAATGACGCGAGAGGGGGGTGCCACGGTCGCAGACGCAACCTCGCAATGACAACGCGGGGAATTTGCAGCTTTGTAGCAAGACATGGCAAAACGGAGCATTGTTCGTAACAATGCTCCGTTTTGTTTCCGTCAATTTGATATGGATATGAAATCCATCATCTTTGTTTTGCCGGTTTTGCTTTCGATATCATCTGCAAACGAGTATTCGCCGTTCAACGCCGTATCGTGAATATCAATGATTTTCGCGGTGATTTTGATCGGCGTGTCATACTTGCGTGCATAATTCCCGTCGGTACTAATGAGAAATGCTCCGGATGCTCCAACCGTTGAGGTGCTGTCCTGTCCGAAATACTTGGTATACTCTACCACTGAAATGTGCATATAGACGCAGTCGGTATCATGCTTTCCTTCGCCTATATATACCTTGCACAGGTATTCACAATTGTTGTCGGCTATAACTGGCTGAAAATAATTGTCGAGGTTAAAAAAATAGACGGCTTCAATATAATAGCAGTCAAACGTTTTCGTCTCTCCGACGCTGCCGCGCAGACTTGCAGGCAGGCTGCCGTCGTCCTGCTCTTCCGCCACGGTAGTCTCCCGTTCATTCGTCTCGGAAGCGTTACGGTTGCTCCACTCGGTTCCAATTCTATTACCAAGTCCTTTGCCAATTAGCAACGCAATTATTCCAACAATAATCCACCAGAATCGGAATCTCTTGTTCTTTGGTTGTTCTGTTTGTGTGCTTTCATACATATTACTTTCTCCTTTTTTTGCATACTTTTCGTTGGTTTTGTGTTTCGCTGACTTCCGTTCATTGATCCAATTTGCAAGAACACGTAAGACAAAATACAGCGCAGCGCAAATTATCCCGCAAAGAAGGAATGCGCGCTTCTCGTCCGCGTCTTTTCCCAAACCGGAGAATATCAGTGCAGTGATAAGGGCAGCAGAAAAACAAAGTGAAATGCCAGCAATCACACTAACAAAGGTTGCAAGTCGGCTGTTCGGATAACGCCGAAAGAAAAATGTGACAAGCACTTCAGCCACCTCCTCATAACACCGTTTCTATTAACTGCTTGATTAATAATAATAAATATATTTACTAAAGTCAATAGTAAATATATTTACTGTGATATGATACCCACACAAAGGATGTGGATGCAGCGGTATGGAGGAATACATGAAAAAGCTGCGTGATCTGCGGGAGGACGCAGATTTGACGCAACAGCAGGTCGCAGAACTATTGGGAACCTCCCAGACGATGTACGCACGGTATGAGCGCGGCGCGAATGAATTGCCGATGCGGCACTTCATCACGCTCTGTCGTTATTACAAGGTGTCTTCCGACGAATTACTTGGTTTGCCTTTTCGGCGAAAGCCCTAATATCACAGCAAAACGGAGCATTGTTTGAAACAATGCTCCGTTTTGCTATCTGCGGTATCAGTCTTCCTGCTCGTTGATCTCCTTCAAGCACTTGCCGCAAATACGCTTGCCGCGGTATTCCAGAAGATCGGCCTCCGCGCCGCAGAAGACGCAGGTCGGCTGATACTTCCGCAGGACGATGCGGTCGTCCTCCAGCATGATCTCCAGTTGATCACGCTCTTCAATCTCAAGAGTCCGGCGCAGTTCAATCGGTAAAACCACACGCCCCAGCTCATCCACTCTTCTGACAATTCCGGTCGATTTCATGTCCCAACGCCTTTCTTTTTGATTTATTGTCATTTTATCAGATTTTCCGTGACATGTCAAGTGATTTCGCATAACTCTCTGCGCCTTCGCATAGGATGTTCGCGGAGGGATGGACATGGTGATGGGAGCGATCTGGCTCGGAATGATTCTTCTGTCGGTCGGCGCTGCATTTTTGAACGGAAACACGGGCGCATTGACGCCTGCGGCGCTCGAAGGTGCAAGCTCCGCCGTCACGCTCTGCATTTCGCTGGCAGGCGCTCTGTGTCTGTGGAGCGGGCTGTCGAAGGTGATGGAACGCGCCGGATTGACGGAAAAGCTCGGAAGGATCATGCGGCCGGTGTTTCGCCGCCTCTTTCCGCAGTCGTGCAAAGACGAAACCGCCCTCGGCTTTCTCACCGCCAACGTCAGCGCGAATCTGCTGGGGCTCGGCAGCGCCGCTACGCCGATGGGCGTCGCTGCGGTCAGGCGGATGCAGAAGCTCTCAGGCGGCACGGAGGCGACGGACGAGATGTGCAGGCTCATCGTGATGAACACCGCCTCCATTCAGCTTCTGCCGACGACGGTCGCCGCCGTCCGCGCCGCGGCCGGCGCGCAGTCGCCTTTCGACGTTCTGCCCGCCGTCTGGATCACCTCGGTCTGCTCCGTCGGCGCGGGGCTGCTCGCGGCGTTTGCTTTCGGGAGAATACGGTGTGACTGATCTGCTGATCCCCGCGCTGATGATCGTGATCTCTCTGATCGCGCTGGCGAAAAAGCAGGACATCTACGCCGCCTTGACGGACGGCGGGTTGGAGGGGCTGAAGCTGCTTGTTTCGATCGCGCCGTCGCTCGTCATGCTTCTGACTGCGGTACACATGCTCCGCGCCTCCGGCGCGATCGCTCTTCTGACGCAGTGGCTCTCGCCGGTCTCCGGCTTTTTCGGCATTCCCGCCGAAACGCTGCCGCTCCTGCTGCTTCGCCCGTTCTCCGGCAGCGCGGCGCTCGCCGTCGGCGCGGAGCTGATGGGCGTTTACGGCGCGGACAGTCTGATCGGGCGGACGGCGGCGATCATGCTCGGCAGCACGGAAACGACCTTCTACACGATCTCGGTCTACTTCGGCGCGGCAGGAATCCGCAGGACGCGCTACGCCGTGCCTGCCGCGCTGATCGCCGATCTGACGGGCTTTCTGATGGCGAGCCTGACGGCGAGACTCATGTAAAAAGCAGGAGCTGTTGAACAGCTCCTGCTTTCTGTTTACTGCAAATATCGCTTTTCCAGCGTGCGCACCATATCGACGTAGCGGTCGCGGCATTCGACCATGCGCCCTTCCTGCAGCGCGCGGTAGCACGGCGCGAGCCAGCGTTCCCGGATCTCCGCGTAGCGTTCCTCGGGGCGGTCGCACAGTTCAATACAGGCGACGATGCCGGGCGCATTCTCATAATACGCCGCGATCAGGTCTTTGCCGCCGTGCTCCGTCAGCCAGCCGTCGCGGAAGGCGCGGAACGCGGTCAGCTCGGCGCAGTCGTCGGGCTTGCCCTCGTGGGCGCAGGTTGCAGTGGTAATGAAGCAAAGCTTGTGCTTCCGGAAGCCGCTCGCCATCACGTCGTAGTCGCCCGGCGTCCACATCTGCTTCGGATACCGCTCCAGCCATTGGCGGTTGAGCTCCGTGCGGAACGTCTCGGCGCAGCGCAGACCGCGCTTGCGCAGCAGCGGCGTGAAGAAGATCGCCAGTACGACCTTGACCTCAAACTGAATGCCGTTCTTGTTCCGCCGGCGATCCGCCTGCATGTAGGTGTCGATCGCGTCGAGCATATCCTTGCAGAGAAGCTCCACCGCCGCCGTTTCTCCGTCCGGGCAGGCGTCCACACAGAGGTCGATGCTGTCCACGACCGAACGGTTCTCGTTTTCATAGCGTTCAAAGGCGGAGAAGAAAGCCTTTTTCGTCAGCTTTTTATAATAATCCGGATAGCGCGTGACCGCCTTGGGCAGCTCCTCGCGCAGCTCCGCGCGACGCTCCTCGAATTCCCCCTCCACGATCGGCTTTTTGACGCGCAGATCGTCAGCCTTCAGGCGCGCGCCGCAGTACAGGCAGGAGAATTCCTCCAGCTCCGCAGGAATCTCCAGCGGCTTGCCGCAATGCGGGCAATTCCCTTTCATGATCTCTTCCATTGCTACACTCCTCACTTTGCATAATCGCTCGCGGAAGCGCCGTAGTTATACAGGGCTCTGACCAGCGCGCGAAGATTTGCGTTTTCGCAGTTCTGCATGCCGCAGACGTAGGCGTTGACGCTGTAGGACGCGGTTCTGCCGACGAGCGCATCGTTCCGATAGAACGCTGCCGTCACGGTATCGTCGAATTCTGTCGCCTCGATCCCGCTCATTTCGGCGAAATAAAGCCCGCATCTTTCGTCATAGCCGAAGTCCGTCACGGTCTGCGACCGTCCGTTGATCGCGCAGCGCACCGTCAGACCGCTCACGTCCTCCGCCGTGAAGTAGAAGCGGATCGTCAGCGTGCTGTTCAGCACCAGCGTCGCCGCCTTCCAGTCCACACTTTCGTCCGCCGTGCCGGAGAAGACGATCGTCTTGCCGGACAGCGCGGGGAAGGCGCTCGGCGCCAGACTCAGACCGCTCGTCACGAGGTCGTTCGTCTTGTAGCCGATATACTGCTGCGCCGCCGCGCCGTAGGTCAGAAGATCGGACAACAAGGTCTTCAGTTTCGTATCGTTCGGATAATTTGCAAGCTGATTGACGCAGTACTGCCGGATGCTGTACGCGGCGATCGTATCGGTGACGTCCGCTCCGTCGTGCGTCGTATGCAGGACGGCGCGAATGTTCTCACCCATGTACTGCGGCAGGATCCGCGTGAGCTCGAAGCAGTAATTGCCCTGCGCGTTGACCGCGTAGTCGCGGACGACGACCGTCGTGCCGAGGAGGGTGAAGACCATATACGGATTCGTATAGCCGTCCGGGACGGATACGGTATAGATCAGATTCACGTCCTCGTTGATGTGGGGTTGGGCGGAGAGGATATCCGGCACCTGCGCGGCAGGCTGCTGCGCGCCGCAGACGCACACGCCGTTCGTATAGGTATGGCTCGCCGTCGCGCTGTCGCCGCAGCGCGAGCAGGTCGCGGTATGCGTGCCGTTGCCGTTGTCGGAATAGGCGTAGCTGTGACCCGTCGCCGGGATCGGCTCGGTGTAGCTGTCGCCGCAGAGCGCGCAGGTATAGGTCAGAACGCCCGATGCCGTGCAGGTGGCAGCCGTCGTCACCGCGCTCGTATAGCTGTGCTCGCATTCGATGAGGCGGTAGAGCTGCACCGGTTCTCCGGTGGACGCGCCGTAGAAGGCGAAGCGGTCGGAGGTCGAGCCGGTATTGAAGCGGAAGTTGTAGGTGTTCGTGCCGGTGGTGTTGGCAATCACGGCGTTGCCGTCCGCGTCGAGGGAGATCGCGTTCTGGTACTTCGTCGAGGTCGCGCTGATGCCCGTGCTCGAGCCGGTACTGCCCATGTACTTGCCGGAGCCGAGCAGGATCGTATAGTAGTTCGTTCCCGCAGCCTTCTCGACCGTGACGGCGTAGCCGCGCACGGTGTCCGTGCCGGCGATCACCCCGTCCGTGATCGTGACGGCGTTGTAATTCGTCTTGGAATTCGGCGTTTCGAGCGCGCCGTTGAAGGCGATCGAACGACCCTCGTTGACGATCAGATACGTGCCGGACCAGTCCGCCGGCGCAGTCGTGACCAGCGCGAAATCTCCGTTGGAGGCGGTCATCTGTACGTGGCCGCAGCCGATGCACACGCCGTTATCGTAGACGCAGGGCTCCGCGGCGTCGATTACCGCGTTGCAGCGCGAGCAGTAATAGGTATGCGTGCCGTTGCCGTTGTCCCGATAGGCGTAGAGGTGGCCGAGCGCGTCCGTGATGTTCTCCAGATCGGTCGCGCCGCAGCGGGAACAGGTCAGGGGCGTATAGCCTTCCTCGGTGCAGGTCGCCGCGACGGGCGTGCCCGCCTGCCAGTCGTGTCCGAGGGCCGTGATCGGCTCGGTGTAGGCGTCGCCGCAAAGCGCGCAGGTGTAGGTCGTCACGCCCGCCGTCGTACAGGTCGGCGCGGTCGTGACCTCGCTCGTATAGGAATGCGTATGCTGCGGGAGCGCGCCGGTCACGGGGATCAAATAGAGATTTTTCATCTGCGCGGAATACCAGGCGGCGTAGAGATTTGCCGCCGTTGCGTTGAACGCGAGATAGTGGGTCGCGTCCGCCGTGTCGACGAAGGAAATATGGAAGTATCCGCCCGCCTCCTCGCTCACCGTCGCATGGATCGCGCTGTCCTGCGCCACGAACGCGCCGGTATTGCCGCTCGTCCAACCGAGGTAATTGCTGCCGTTATAGATGCCATCGGATTTGATCAGATACGTGCCGTCGGACTGCTTCGTCAGGGTGAACGCCTTATCCGCCTCCGGCGCGGTGATCGCGGACGGACGCTCCGTCAAGCCGGAATCTTCGATCACGTAGCGGTTGGAGGACAGCTCGCCGGTCAGATAATGCCAGTTCGTGTCGTTCGTGCGCTTCGCGGCAACGTAATACGTGCCGGAATAGTCGATCGCGGACTGATCCGCGCCGCAGACGCACACGCCGTTTTCATAGATATGGGAGACCGTCTCGCTGTAAACGCAGTTCGCGCAGGCGGCGGTATGCGTGCCGTCGCCGTTGTTCGTATAGGTCAGGCTGTGTCCCGTCGCGGGGATCGGTTCGGTGTAGCTCGCGCCGCAGGCGCAGGTGTAGGTCAGGACGCCCGCCTCCGTGCAGGTCGCCGCCGTCGTGACCGCGCTCGTGTAGGAATGCGTATGCACGACGACCGTGCCGGTCACGGGAACGAGATAGAGATTCTTCATCTGGCTCGTGTACCACGCGGCGTAGAGTGTGGTCGCCGTGGCGTTGAACGCCAGATAGCGCGTTGCATCGTTCGTATCAACGAAGGAGATATACACGGAGCCGTCCGGCTGGCCGGTCACGGTCGCGGAGATCGCGCTGCCTTCCGTGACGAGCGTGCCGGTATTGCCGCTCGTCCAGCCGAGGTAAGTCTGCTCGCCCGCCAGACCCGCCGCCTTGATCCGGTACGTTCCGTTCTGCTGCTTCGTCAGCGCGAACGCCATGTTCGGATTCGGCGAGGAGATCGACGCCGGCAGCTCCGTCAGTCCGGAGTCAGCGATGACGTAGCGCGACGAGGACGGCGCAGTCGAGGACAGCGAAGCGGTCAGATAGTGCCAGTTCGTGTCGTTCGTGCGCTTGGCGGCGATGTAATACGTGCCTGCGAAGTCTGCGGAAGCGTCGTACGCGCCGCAGAGCGTGCAGTAGTGGTTCTCGTAGATGTGCGCGCCGGTGGAGATCACCGTATTGCAGACGGTGCAGTACTGCTTGTGCGTGCCGCCTCCGAGATCGGCGTAGGCAAGGCTGTGATCGCCGGGCGGCACTTCATCGCCGACGTAGCTGTCGCCGCAGCGCGAGCAGGTGTAGGTCGTGTAGCCGCTTGCCTGACAGGTCGGCGGCGTGATCTCCGTCCGGTAGTTATGCCCGAGCGGATTGATCGTCGTGGTCTTGCTGTAGCCGCAGTAGGCGCAGCTCGTGACCTTCGTGCCGGACTCGGTGCAGGTCGCCGCCTGCGTCACGGTCGCCGTCGCGCGCTTGCAGACGCCGGGCGAGGTGTTGTAGTAGGGCGTGTAGGAGGAAACCGCCTCGGGGTTGACCAGCATCCCCGCCTTGAGCAGATTCAGAAGCGCGGTGTTCTGCGCGGCGGTGCCGGAATAGTTATAGACGAAGTTTACCGGCGCGACGTGCTGGCTGCGGTAGGTATAGCTCGTATCGGTCGCGCCTGCCTCCGAAAGTCCGGCGGCAAGTCCCGTCTGGGACGAACTGCACGCGGGATAGTAGATGTCGCCCTTGATCGTGTTGCCGTCCTTGTAGTAGCAGAAGACGGCGCGGAGCGTCGTGTTTTTCGTCGGGGTAAAGCTCTGCCCCGCGTAGTAGAAGTTCGGCTGTTCCGTCGTCGCGGAGACCGCCGTGGGCGACCAGCCCATGAAGGTATAGCCGCAGACGCGGGTGGAGATCGACGGAAGCGTGATCGACTCGCCCGCGGTCACGGTCTGCGAGCCGCCGCCAGCGTAGTCCGTGGGGACTTTAAACGTCACCGTATAGGTGCCGGAGGGCTGCGTTGACCCGCCGCCGCCGTTCGGGAACGGGCCGTACCAGTAGTTCGTGTCGACCGTATTTCCCGTGATGCCGCTCATCTGATAGCTGCTGCTGTTCTGCCACATGCAGTAGGTGCCGGTATAGGTGCAGGAGGTGTTGTACTGCGCGACCCAGCGGTACCATTGATCGTAGCCGGAGTCGGTCAGATAATTGCGCCACCAATTCAGGTTTGCGTAGACGCCCGGGATATAGCCCGCCGCCTCGATTGCGTTGCAGAAGATCGTCGCGAATTGATAGATCGTCGCGTTGCCGCAGGCTCTGACCGTATCGTCCTCCAGATCGTAGAAGACCGGCAGCGTCGGGTTATGCCCCTGTAAAAGGCGGATCACGTGCTGCGCCTCGCTGGCGGCCTTTGCCGTCGTGTCCGCGTAGGAGTAAATGTAGACGCCGTAGGGAATGCCGAGACGTTCGCAGGCGGCGACGTTGTTCGCCCATTGGCTGTCGTCCTGATTCGTATAGTCGCTGCCGTAGCCGACGCGGAGAATCGCAAAGTCGATCTGCGGGGCGACGACGTCCCAGTTGATCGTACCCTGGTGGGCGCTGACGTCGATGCCGAATTTCGTCGAATCGGACGAGCCGGACGAGCCGCTCGAGCCGCCGGACACGCCGTAGCCGCAGGTGCTGCAGACGTCGCCGTAGATCGGCGAAACGCAGACGTGGGAATAGGATACGTTCGAGATATTGTTGTAGCGGTAAAGCGAGTAGCCGCCGTTAAAATACTTCGTCGTGAAATAGCTCAGGGAGTTGGAAAAGCCCGTGCCGTACCAGGTGCGCTGGCAGCAGTACTTCGTCGCGGAGTTGACGGTAGCTTCGGAGATCTCGATGCCGTTGATCGTGCCGCTTGTATCGTAAGTAACGTCCGTGCAGATGACGACGTGTGAGCCTGCGTTGTTGAGGTAGTCGCCGACCTGAATGTTGGCGTAGGAGCTGGAGCTGATCAGGGTCCCCTGATTGGCAATGTAAGAGGTGGTCTGGCGAGAACTCATGTTCAGCGCCCAGGAAACGAAGGCGCTGCAATCGGTGGAATAGTAGGGCGCGCGCTTGTTGTAGGAGGAGTAGTCCGTGTACATCTTGCTGGAGGAATTGTTGACTGCGCTGATGAAGTCCGTCAGATCGGTATTCCACGGCACGTAGCTTGCATAGACGGGCTGACCGTAGGGAAGCCCCTTGTAGGTCGTGCCGGCGGTATAGGTCAGGCCGGAGCCCCAGCCAACGATGTTCGCCTTGGGCGTCCATTCGATGTCGGTCATCTGATAGGCGCGCCGCTGCGCGTTCTTCTGTCCCTGCGTGAGGGTCGGGCGCAGCGCGCCGGCGTCGCCCTGCGCGCCGTTGAAAGCGCGGGTCTGCCGCATGGCGTTTGCGGCAGTCTGTTCTTCCGCGGCGATCTCCTCCGGCGTTTCGTTGTATTCCCCGCTCAGCATGGCGAGCGCGTCCACCGTGCCGTAGCCTTTGTAGGTCTGCGGAGTCGTTTTGCCGCCGAAGGCTTCGCGCAGAGAAAGCTCGAAGTCACCCTCGCAGGTCGTGTAGACCAGGCGAGGCT
Source organism: Oscillospiraceae bacterium (assembly GCA_017429835.1). Classification (GTDB taxonomy): domain Bacteria; phylum Bacillota; class Clostridia; order Oscillospirales; family Oscillospiraceae; genus JAZOXB01. The sequence goes on along the minus strand of JAFROD010000011.1, from coordinate 20,800 downwards.
CGTCGGTATCAAAATCCGCGTGGTATCCGCTCGCGCAGTCGGTCACGAGGGTGTTTCCGGCATAGAGGGAATACTCGAACAACGTACCGACGGCGTAGACGAGACCGTATTGCGTCGGGACGAAGCTCCAAAGTCCCTCGTTGAACAGCAGTCGCTCGGTCTGTCCGTCCGCATAATGCCAGATCGCCTGCTCGCTCAGCCAGTAGAATTCCGCGCCGTTTACGACGTACATCTGCCGCACCGCGCCCGCGCGGGAGAGCAGGACCTCCGTCGTGCCCTCGGCGAGGTCGTATTTGCAGAGCGCGAAGCCCTCCTCCGCCGGACGGGTGAAGAAGAGCGCGCTGTCAGAGTAGTTCAGGTTGGACGCGTCCGCCTCGAACAGCGGTTCGCCGTCCGCGCTGACGCAGCCGTCCTCGGAGCAATATGTAGCGCCGTCCGCATGCAGGAGCCTGCCGCCGCAGTTCAGGATCTCCGCGCTGTCCGCGCCGAGCGTGAACGCTTCCTGCGCAAACGCGCCCGCGGGCAGCAGCGACAGGAGCATGACCGCCGCAAGCAGCAGACCGAGTATTCGTTTCATACCGATCCCTCCTCCAAGTCGGAAGATTATACAATACATCATTATAATTTTACACCCATTCCGTTTTGCTGTCAATGCTCAATGCGCGATCGTCAATGGTCAATGCGCAATGCTCAATGCGCATTGCTCAATGCTCAATTACCCACCGTGTCATTGCGAGGCTCCGCAGGAGCCGTGGCAATCTGTCCGTTGCAGATTTGTACCCTGCATCGTATCTTGGTGCAGCGTCCGGAGAATTCATTCGTAACGGCGCGCGGACCGGCCGCGGCGGTTTTCGGAAAAATCCGTGAAATGCTATTGTATATGAAAAGATGTGTGATATAATGATGGCAGGACACAAAAGCACACAAAGGAGGTTTCTTATGAAACGACTGATTTCTATCCTGTTGGCGATCGTCCTGGTGATCTCCCTGCTGTCGGCGCTGCCGATTTCGGCGGAGGAAAGCGCTCCCATGAAGGTCGCTCTGATTGCCGACGCGGGCGGTCCGGAGGACGGCGGCTTCAACCAGCAGGTCCACGAGGCGGCCAAGGCGTGGTGCGAAGCGAAGGGCGTCGCCTACGCGGCCTATACCTTTGAGGACTCCTACAATACGGAAGTGGAAAACTACGGCGTTCCCATCGTCGAGCAGGCGATCGCGGAGGGCGCGACGGTCCTGCTGCTGCCGGGCTTCTCCTTCACGGAGCCGACGGCGAAGACCTGCGAGGCGCATCCCGGCGTGACCTACATCCTGCTGGACGTGGACGCCTACTCCCTGCAGGAGGCTGCGGGCGGCGAGGAATGGGAAATTCCCGCGAACGTCTACACCGCGACCTACCGCGAGGAACAGTCGGCGTTTCTGGCGGGCTGGGCGGCGGTCGCTATGGGCTATCGCAAGCTTGGCTTCCTCGGCGGACCGGAATTCCCCGCCATCATCCGCTTCGGCTACGGCTTCATCCAGGGCGCGAACGACGCCGCCAAGGCGCTCGACTGCACGGACGACGTCACGATCCGCTACGTCTACAGCGGGCAGTTCATGCCGACTGCAGAGATCACCTCGGTGGTCGACGGCTGGTACAAGGGCGGCGTTGAGGTCGTCTTCGCCTGCGGCGGCGGCATCTACGCCTCTGCGGCAGAGGCGGCGGCAGCTAACGGCGGCAAGATCATCGGCGTGGACGCCGATCAGAAGGGACAGATCGACGGCGAATTCGGCGAGGGCATCACGATCACCTCCGCCATGAAGAACATGGGCGCGACGGTGGTCCTGCAGCTCGACAAGCTGACAGACGGCACCTTCGTCGGCGGCGGCGAGGAGCTGAACGGCATCGTCTCCGCCGATCCCGACAAGAACCCCATCGGCCTTGCGCCCTCGACGGTCTACAACGAGACCTTCACCGAGGCGGACTACGCCGCGCTGCTCAAGAAGATCGTCGACGGCGAACTCACGATCTCCGACGACTGGACGCAGCGTCCGCAGACCGCGATCGACGTGTTCTATCAGTGCTACGTCGCCTGCGACTACGGCGAGCCGACCTACGTTTGGGCGGCGGACAACAGCAGCGTCACCGCAAAGCGCGTCTGCAAGACCGACGACAGCCACTACGAGAGCGAGACGGTCAAGACGGTCGTCCGCACGACGGAGCCGACCTGCACCGTGGCGGGCGAGCTGTTCTACACGGCGACCTTCGAGAACCCCGCTTTTACGACGCAGACCAAGTCCGTCACGGTCGACCCGAAGGGTCACGTCGCGGGCAATCCGGTCAAGGAAAACGAGGTCGCTCCCACCTGCACGGCAGTCGGCAGCTACGACGCCGTCGTCTACTGCGCAGTCTGCAGCGCGGAGCTGAGCCGTGAGCGCACCGAGATCGCCGCGCTCGGCCACGACTATCTGCACGCCGTCACCATGCCGACCTGCACGGAAGCGGGCTATACGACCCATACCTGCTCGCGCTGCGGTGACAGCTACGTGAGCGACGAGACTGCCGCCCTCGGCCACGACTGGGGCGAGCCGAACTACGAATGGGCGGACGACAACAGCGCCGCAACTGCGACCCGTATCTGCAAGACAGACGCGAGCCACATCGAGACGGAGACGGTGAAAACCACCTCCAAGGTGACGAAGGAAGCCACCTACGAGGCGGAGGGCGAGATCGTCTATACCGCCGTCTTCGCCGAGCCCGCGTTCGGCACGCAGACGAAGAAAGTCGCCACGCCGAAGCTGGAAAAGCCGCCGGTCGTGGAGAATCCGTTCAACGACGTCAAGGTGGAGGCGTACTACGGCAGCGCGGTCCTGTGGGCGGTCGGCGCAACGCCGCAGATCACTGCCGGCACCAGCGCGACGACCTTCAGCCCGGACGCCACCTGCACCAGAGCGCAGGTCGTGACCTTCCTCTGGAGAGCCAAGGGCTGCCCGGAGCCGAAGTCCACGAACAACCCGTTCAAGGACGTAAAGGAAGGCGAATACTACTACAAGGCGGTCCTCTGGGCGGTCGAAAACGAGATCACCGCAGGCACCTCTACGACGACGTTCAGCCCGAACGCGGGCTGCACCAGAGCGCAGGTCGTGACCTTCCTCTGGCGCACCGAGGAAAAGCCGCAGCCGACCTCGAGCAACAACCCCTTCAAGGACGTGAAGAGCGGCTACTTCTTCGACGCGGTTCTGTGGGCGGTCGGAATGGAGATCACCGCGGGTACTTCCGCGACGACCTTCAGCCCCGACGCGACCTGCACGAGAGGTCAGATCGTGACCTTCCTCTTCCGCGCCTTCGCAGAATAAAGAGAATACCGACGCAACGAAAGCCGCGGTGTGGATTACCACACCGCGGCTTTTGGCGTGTCGAAAAACCTTTTTCGACACGCTGGCAGGCTGTCAAAAGTTCGGAAGAGAAGCAACTCACGACCGTTGGCGTACATAGGTACGGTAGGTCGTGCGTTGCGCAGTAAGTCAAAATCCTTGCGAAGCAAGCATTTTCTAACCTCAAAGGTTTGCAATCGTTTCAAACTCCGTAAACGCCATACTCAGCACATATTTGCAAAAAGGATTGACTGATTTTGACGGTTACGGGCTTTTTGTCAGTCTGAACCGCGGTGTGGTAATCCACACCGCGGCTTTTGCTTTTATCATTCAAGCTGCTTCTTCGGCGACGTTTTTCACGAACTGCGTCAGCATTTTCGCGACCTGCGCGCGGGTCGCAGCGTGCTGCGGGTCGAGATAATCTTTCCCGTCCGCGTGACCGGAGCCGCTGAGGAGTCCTTCCGCGACCGCCCAGCGCATCGCGTCCAGCGCCCAGCCCGGCACGGCGGCGCGATCCGGGAAGTCCAGCGCGGCGGCAGTGTCGGAAGGCAAGCCCTCACGCTTTGCGTAGCGGTGGAGGATCGTCGCGAACTGCGCGCGGGTCACCGCCCCGTTCGGGTCGAATCTCCCGCCGCCCACGCCGTTGACGATGCTGTTTGCCGCCGCCCACGCGACCGCGTCCGTGTACCACTGCCCGTCCGGCACGTCCGTGAAGCCGGAATTGCCGCCAGATGGCTCGCCCGCGTACCGCCACAGCACCGTGACGAGCATGGCGCGGGACATGGTTTCGTCCGGCGCGAAGATCGTTTCGCTCACGCCGTTCATGTACCCTCTGCCGCGCACAAAATCTATGTATTCGTGATGCCAGACGCCGAGCGGCGTGTCCTCGAACCGCTTTGCCGCGCAGCTCTCGCACGGGATCCAGACCTTTTCGTCCTCGCCGCAGACGGCGCAGCGCCAAACCGTCCAGCCGTCCGTTTCGTCCGTTGCCGCAGATTCTTCCACCACGTACTCGCGCGTGTGCCCGTAGGCGGGGATCGACATCTGCAGCTCGATGTTCTCGCCGCAGATCACGCAATGGCTGCCTGCGGTCAGACCGTCCTCCGTGCAGGTCGGCTCCTTCGGCGCGTCGTAGACGGGCACGTGCGGCCCGGCGTGCGCGAAGCTGTTGCTCCGCGAAGCGAAGGCGTAGACGTGGTTGCGAAGGATCAAGTAACCGTCCTCCGTCACGTTGGAAAGGGGGATCGTCGTCGTTTTTGAGATCGGCGGGGTCTGCTCGTAGACCGTGATCGTCTTTTCCGTGACGCTCCCGACCCAGACGATATGCGACCAGTCCTTATCGTACAGGAGGTCGCCGGGCAGGATCTCGTCCGCCTTGACCCTGCGGCTCGTCAGATGACCGTCACGCGCAAGCGGCCCGACGCTGCTGTAGATCGGAAGCCCCTCGTTCAGGAAGCCCTCGCCGAGGATCTCGCAGATGAAGGTCGCGCAGCACGAGCCGTACACCGGCCCCGTGCGCATTTCCCACATCGCGTTGCAGAAGTGGGTCACGGAATAGTTCTTGTCCGCGACCGCCTTGTACTCGCGCAGCGTGATCATGCTTTTGAAGCCGAGCTCGCGGGCAAAAAGCGTGTAAGGCATGCCGTGGACGACCTCGCCCGCCTCAAAGTACATTTTTCCGTTGTACGGATTTTCGTTCCAGACGTCGATGCGGACGCTCGGCGTCCACGCGAAAATGACGATCTCTTCCGCACGGTCGTGCATCTGCTGGAACACGCCGGTCGGCTCCGCCGCCGAAACGCCGCCCGCGGGCAGCAGCGCAAGCAGCATGACCGCTGCCAGTGCAAGCGCAAAAAGCTTTCGCATGATGATCTTTCCCATCTGTGCCGTATTCGCTCCCTCGGCGCTGACTCCGCATTTCGGAGCGCATTCGACAAAGTTTTCCCCATTTTATCACATCCCCCACCGGGGTGACAAGTACCTATTTCGTCTTTTCCGTTCGGATCCGCAGGAGAAGCCGGTCAAAAGCGCCCGTCGAACATGACGGGCGCTTTTCAGACTTTTCGCTTTATTACGTTAGATACCAGCTTTACGATCCCCCTGAACTCCGTCGTCCTGAAATACAGCAGAACGATAGCCGCATTCGGGATCACCAGGGCAAAGCCGAATCCGATCAGCACTTTGAGGTAGAGGTTCTCGATCGGCAGACAGTTCAGCAGGAAACTCGACAACAGGCAGCAGCCGACCGTCACCGCGATGTAAACGACGTATTTGAGATAATATCCAAGCACAGACTTGCGGAAGACCCGCTTGTAGATCAGATACGGGTCGTACCATAGCTGCGTCGTTAATCTGGAAACGATCGTGCCGATGATAACGCCGGTAATGCCGATCAGCTTCACGAGGAAGATCGAGACCGCGATATTGATGATCGCCATGATCAGCGGTCTGTATTTGCCCTGCGTAAACAGGCCGTTCGACGTGCGGAACTGGCTGATCGGGCTCAACATTCCCTTCATCCAGAAGTCGGTGATCAGAAGCGCGACCATCGCGCCGGAAAACAGGTATTCTTCCCCCTGCCACACCAGCATGAACGGCGTGAGCAGCGTCCAAAGAGCCGTCGCGCAGAAGCAGTAGATCCAGAAACAAAGAAACAGCATTTTATTGAACACCGTTTCCTGATGCTCCGGCGAGCTGGTTGCCGCCAGATTGCCGACGCTTGCGGACGTCGCCGAGAAAATCTGCATAACGAGAGAATAAATCTGGTTGGTGATCAGGTTATAATTCCCGAGAACGCCGACTGCCGGCGTGCCGATGAACGAGGAGATCACGAGACTGTCCGTTCCGTTCAGCACGGTGCCGGAAACCTTATACAGGAAGAGCGCGCGAATGTCTGCGATCAGCTTGGTCTTCTCCTTTTTCTCCAGCGGCTGCCTGTTTTTCTTCTTCAGAATCGGATACTCCCGCTCCGCCACACGGGCGACGATGAGGTTCTGCAAAAGCTGAAAAGCAATGCCGATGATGAGATAGACGATAAAGTTGCGGAAGATCAGCAAACAGACGCATTCCGCCGCCGCCTTCAGCAGCGAAATCACGATTTTGACCTTGGATACCAGATAGTCCTTCTGCGCCGCAGTCAGAAACGCCGTCTTGTAGATCAACAGATAAGACGACGCCGTATTCAGCACGTAGAGGATATAGATCAGACGAATATCCTCGATGATATCCGGCACGTCCTTGATGATATAACCCAACAGCGGGATCAGGCACAGACCGAGTCCGAGGATCACGCCCGCGATCGCGGTGTATATCTTTCGGTACGCGTTCATGAAACGGGCAATGGCGGCTTCGTCATCGTCCGCAATCGGCTTATACAGCGCGTAGGCGATCGCCGCGCCGATGCCCATTTCCGCGAAAGACAGGACGACCAGAATATCCGTGAATACGCCCGATACGCCGGCGTACTGAATGCCCAGCGTCTTGATAAAGATCGTTCGCGTGATGAACGCCATCAGTATGGTTGCGATTTTGACGGCAAAACCGCCGATGGTATTCAGCAGCGTATTTTTCGTTCTGCTATTTGCGTCAGCCATTTTCTTTCCTTGCTTTGCGGAACCAGCGCCGCACTTTTCTGAAGGGAAGCAGCAGATGGTACTGCTTTGATTTTGCGCTCAGTCCGATCCCGTGCCGCTCCATATACTGTTTTGTTTCGTACGAAAAGAAGTCGTCTTCCCGCGCTTCGGCAATATTCGCCATGATCTTCCACTTGTTGTTTTCAAAGTACGACATATCGGGGAAAGCGGTTCGGAACGCTTCCCGTTTCCCGAGAACGTCCACCGCCGCCAGCGTCCGCACGCATTTTTCGCAGCGTCCGCAATTCACGGTATGGAACGAGCAGACGTTGAGATACTTCTGCACGACCGGATCGTCCGCGATCATTTCCGTCTTCTGCAGCCGCGTGTACGGCGCGCCGCCGGAGTAGAAATAAAGGGATCGCAGAGACAATGCCATCAGATTCAAAGGATCGTAGAAGCTGCTGTCTTGCGTCAGACCGACGCGGTTCAGGTTTCCCTCCCCTGCCGACGCGTAATAATAGCTCCCCCACGTTTTCTGCGTCGCCAGGACGGCGGACAGATTGCGGAAGGTGTGTGAGAAAGAAAAGCAGCCCTGATACAAGTCCGGGATATTCGTATCGACCGCAAGGAACTTCATATCCAGCTCCTGCGCGACCTTTTTCCCTAACGCGATCCGTTCCTCGAATTCTTTTTTCGTTTCCTCCCGCCATTGCGCCAGAGGCTTGTCCTTGGCGTATCCGGCGAAATTCATCGCGCCGGTGTTGAACAGGGTCAAATGGGTCAGCCGGAACGCCTCCGGAAGCTCCTCTTTCGTGTGGAGCAGAACGGTGGAGAAGGAATCCACGCCGCAGGAAATCCCCGTGCCGACAAATGCGGCGACCTTTTCCGCTTCCGGCGCAGGCTCTGCCTCGACGGAGATCCGCCGGTATCCTTTGGATTCGTCGCAAAGCGACGGGATCAGGTACTCCTTGATTTGATAGAGCAGCTTGTCCGTGACCGGCGCTTCACAGCGGATATCTTCGCCGGAAACCATGGCAAAGTACAGAATCGCCGTCAGAAAAGCGTCGCTTCGCTCGGGGCAGAGGGCGTCGGCGTATGCTTCCTCGACTTCAAACCACAGCCGGAAGCGGGATTCCGCGTCCAGATATTCCGACCGATACCGATCTTTCATGTGTGCGTCGAGACGCGCTGCGCGCTGCTGCCATACGCGGATCGCGTCCTGCGGGACGCGGACGGCGGCAACCAGTCTGCTTCGTCCTTCACGATGCTCCACTGCGATCTTGCCGATCTCGATCAATGCCGTTCCCTCCTTTCAGCTCCGTGCGTCCTGCGCCAAAAGCGCAGACTGCTCATAATATCCAATTTATTGTAGCATACTCCATTCTGAAATAACACCCCCATTTTTCGCCGGCAGAGAAACTTTTTTGAACGATCCCTCGCAAACAACGAAAAAGCAGGCACGTTTCGTGCCTGCTCAGCGTGTCGAAAAACCCTTTTCGACACGCTGACAGGCTGCCCAAATGTCCGGAAGACAAGCAACTCACGACCGTCGGCGTACAGAGGTACGGCAGGTCGTGAGTTGCGAAGTAAGTCAAAATTCTTGCAAAGCAAGCCTTTTTAGCCTAAAAAGTTGATAATTGCCCTTTTTCCTTTAACGCTATAGTCAACGCACAGCATCAAAAATGCTTGTCTGATTTTGACGGTTACGGACTTTTTGACAGCCTGAGCAGGCAAGTTTCGTGCCTGCTTTTGAGACGCCGCGCTTATTCTCCGCCGACAGAGGCGTCGTCAATCGCAGTATCGGCAGGGGTCGTCTCTTCCGGCGTCGGCTCGGGCGGAGTATACGTCAAGGAGCCGAGCACCGTCTTCACGATGGCGTCGTCGAAGCGATATCCCGCGCAGGACACGCGGATCATCTCTCCGTCCACCGTAGTGTACGCCTCAAAGCCGTAGCCGCCGTAGCCGTCGCTGTACTGGAAGCCGACCCATTCTTTCCCGCCGAAGACGCCCTTTACGTCCGTCTGCTCGTTGGTGTAGGTGGCTTTGTTGTAGTTGTAGTGGTTCATGATCAATTCTTCCCCGTCGGCGGTGAAGTCAAAGTAGACGAAGAAGGATTTTTTCACAGAAAAATACCTCGGGTCGGTCTCGTCCAGGAAATCGCCGCCCTCCAGCGTAAAGTCGGCGGGTACGTCCACCGTCCAGTCGCCCCAGCGCATCGTTTCGGTCTCCACCGGCGTATCGTCGGTGCCAGCGCTTTCAAGGACGTCCTGCTGCGTCTGGTTTTCCTCGTCGGACGGACGCGCCGTGCCTGCGCCGCCGCAGGCGCAAAGGCACAGACAAACGGCAAGTAAAAGCAGTATCATACGCTTGATCTTCATGTTCATATCCTCCCGATTTATCAATTATTCGCGCTGAGGAACGCCGCCAGGCGTTCCGCGTGCGTCGCGTTGTGGATCAGCCTGCCGGCGGAGCGTTCCCGCAAAAAGCGCACTGCCGGGCAGCGACGCACCGCCATTCGATACAAGGACTTTTCTTCCAATTTCTGCTCCGGCAGGAAGATGATCTCGCGGTGCGGCCCCATCGCCTCCATCGCCTCCTCCAGCCTTGCGGCAAAGACCGCCTTCGGCTCCTGAAAACGGTACAGGTAAGTGGCGGAATCCTCGCCCGCGGAGAGCTCCACGGCGCAGCAGCCGTCGCCGTAGGCGGCGTTCCAGAACAGCTCCGGCTGGGTCGTTCGGAAAAGACCCGCCTGCGTAAAGGGCGGCGCCGCCGTCAGCCCGGCGGTCAGCCGGCTCCGTTCCGCCTTCGTCTTCGCCATGTTCTTCTGCGCGCGCTCAAAGAACGGCTGCGAATCGTAGCCCATCTTGCCGAACGAAACGGCAAGTCCGGAACGCATGCGGACGGTCATCCAATAGCCTTCGGCGGTCAGCGCGTCGGCAAAACACAGGGGCAGCCGCAGCGCCCGCTCCGAATCCGGCAGAATGCAGATCGCGTCGGCATACAGCCCGATCCGTCCGCGCCCGCGCTCCCCCGGCATTTCATACTCGCCCTCGGACAGCATGACGGGGCTGTCCTCCACGAACAGCGCGGCAAGATTTCGCGCCGCGAACGCAGCGGAAAGCTCCTCCCAGAAGCCGTCGTAGGAGAAGCCCAGCATGGACACCTCCATGCGCCCCTCCGGTGTGTCGATCCAGACGCGGTGATTCATCGGGGTCAGCCGCACGACCTCGGCGAAGTCAAGAAATCGCCCGCCGAAGCGCAGCCCCTCGCGTTCCACGTCCAGCGACGTGTCCGCGCCGTTGACGCTGCAGCGGTAGGTCATAGCTTCGTTCCGCAGTTGCCGCAGAACTTGAGTCCCGGCTCATTTTGGAAGCCGCAGGACGGGCAGACGCCGCTCTTCTGCATCGGAGAGCCGCATTCGCCGCAGAACTTCAGACCCAGCGCGACCTGCGCGCCGCAGTTCGGGCAGCGGTTCGTTCCCAGTGGCGCGCCGCAGTTGTTGCAGAATTTGCCGTTGCCCGCCGGCTTGCCGCACTGCGGGCAGACGGTGGTGCGGGTCTCGATCTTGCCCTGCCAGACGGTGGCGGTCTCCGCCGCCTCGTCGATGTTGCGCTGCATGGCACGGCTGCGCGCCTGCGCGACGTAGCTCGCCTCTCTGGGCGCGCACTCGGTGCACAGCCCCTCCTCCTCGTTCCAGCAGTCGGGGCAGACCCACTTGTTGCAGGCGGGACACTTGCGGAACTGCGGCTGCACCTCCGCCTGTGCGTCGTCAAACGCCTGCTCGTGCTCCTTGCGCCAGGCGGGGGACTGCTCGGAGAAGCGGTCGCGCACGGCGTCGCTGCCGCGTTCCATCGCCCAGCCGAGGTCGCTCGCGCGGCCGCCCAGGAAGCTGCCGAAGGTGGATGCAAGCCGACCGAAGCGTTCGGATTTCTGCTTTTGCCCGTAGGTGGTGGATTGCCGGAAGGTGCTCTTGAAGCCGTTGCCGCAGCAGTCGCAGTAGAATTCGAACTGGAAGCCGGCCTCCGTGGACAGATCGTTGTGATTTCTGGTAAACGAATGGAGCATGATGATTCCTCCTTCTCATGCGGTCAGTGTTCGGTTTTGCGTTGTCGGTATCCGATCTTCGTCTTTATTATATCAAACCGCGCGGAGATTGCAAGAACGCGGACAGGATTTCCAAAAAAAACAGCCGCCCTATGACGCCGAAGCGTCATAGGGCGGCTTATATGCGTATTTGCGCTCCGCAGTGCGCTTACTTCGCGTCCTTGATCGCGGCCTGCGCAGCGGCGAGGCGAGCGATGGGAACACGGAACGGGCTGCAGGAAACGTAGGTCAGACCGAGCTTGTGGCAGAATTCCACGGACGTGGGATCGCCGCCGTGCTCGCCGCAGATGCCGATGTGCATGTCCGGACGAACCGGCTTGCCGAGGTCGATCGCCATCTTCATCAGCTTGCCGACGCCGACCTGGTCGAGCTTGGCAAACGGATCGTTTTCGAGGATCTTGGCGTCGTAGTAGGCGTTGAGGAACTTGCCGGCGTCGTCACGGCTGAAGCCGTAGGTCATCTGGGTCAGGTCGTTGGTGCCGAAGCAGAAGAACTCGGCTTCCTTGGCGATCTCGTCCGCGGTCACGCAGGCGCGCGGGATCTCGATCATGGTGCCGACTTCGTACTTCATATCGACGCCCGCCGCGGCGATCTCCGCGTCGGCAGTCTCGACGACGAACTCCTTGACGTACTTGAGCTCCTTGTTCTCGCTGATCAGCGGGATCATGATCTCGGGCACGATCTTCCAGTCGGGGTGCTTCTTCTGGACGTTGATCGCAGCGCGGATGACCGCCTTGGTCTGCATCTTGGCGATCTCGGGATAGGTGACCGCCAGACGGCAGCCGCGGTGACCCATCATCGGGTTGAACTCCTTGAGGGAGTCGATCAGCGTCTTGACCTCGGCAACGGACTTGCACTGGGTCGCGGCCAGCATCTCGATGTCCTTCTCCTCGGTGGGGACGAACTCGTGCAGCGGGGGATCCAGGAAGCGGATCGTGACGGGATAACCCTCGAGCGCCTCAAACAGCGCCTCGAAGTCGCCCTGCTGATAGGGCAGGATCTTTTCGAGCGCAGCCTCGCGGCCCTCGGCGGTATCGGCGCAGATCATCTCGCGGAATGCCGCGATACGATCCGCCTCAAAGAACATGTGCTCGGTGCGGCACAGGCCGATGCCCTCGGCGCCCAGCTCGCGGGCCTTCTTCGCGTCGGTCGGGGTGTCGGCGTTGGTGCGGACCTTCAGCACGCGGTACTTGTCGGCCCAGGCCATGATGCGGCCGAAGTCGCCGCCGATCGTGGCGTCGACGGTCGGGATGATGCCGTCGTAGATGTTGCCGTTGGAGCCGTCGATGGAGATCTGATCGCCCTCGTGGTAGGTCTTGCCTGCCAGCGTGAACTGCTTGTTCTCCTCGTCCATGGCGATCTCACCGCAGCCGGAGACGCAGCACTTGCCCATGCCGCGGGCAACGACCGCCGCGTGGGAGGTCATGCCGCCGCGCACCGTCAGGATACCCTGCGCGGCCTTCATGCCGGTGATGTCCTCGGGAGAGGTCTCCAGACGAACCAGAACGACCTTCTCACCGCGGGCGTTCCAGCTTTCCGCGTCCTCTGCGGAGAAGACGACCTTGCCGCAGGCAGCGCCGGGGGAAGCGCCGAGGCCCTTGCCGATGGGCTTCGCGGCCTTGAGCGCGGCGGCGTCGAACTGCGGGTGCAGCAGGGTGTCGAGGTTTCTGGGGTCGATCATCGCGACGGCCTCGGCCTCGGTGCGCATGCCCTCGTCCACGAGGTCGCAGGCGATCTTCAGAGCGGCCTGCGCGGTACGCTTGCCGTTGCGGCACTGCAGCATGTAGAGCTTGCCGTTTTCGACGGTGAACTCCATGTCCTGCATGTCGCGGTAATGGGTCTCGAGCTTATCGCAGACGTCGATGAACTGCTTGTAAGCCTCGGGGAACTTCTCTTCCATCTGGCTGATGGGCATCGGAGTGCGGACGCCGGCGACGACGTCTTCGCCCTGCGCGTTCGTCAGGAACTCGCCCATGAGCTTCTTCTCGCCGGTGGCGGGGTCGCGCGTGAAGGCGACGCCGGTGCCGGAGTTCTCGTTCAGGTTGCCGAAGACCATCGGCATGACGTTGACGGCAGTGCCCCAGGAATACGGGATGTCGTTGTCACGGCGATAGACGTTGGCGCGGGGGTTGTCCCAGGAACGGAAGACCGCGCGGATGGCTTCGTAGAGCTGAACCTTCGGGTCGGAGGGGAAGTCTTCGCCGAGCTGGTTCTTGTACTCCGCCTTGAACTGCTCCGCCAGCTTCTTGAGGTCGGCAGCGGTCAGGTCGACGTCGTAGACGACGCCCTTCTCTTCCTTCATCTTGTCGATGAGCTGCTCAAAGTACTTCTTGCCGACTTCCATGACGACGTCGGAGAACATCTGGATGAAGCGGCGGTAGGAGTCGTATACGAAGCGCTCAAACTTGGGATCGGGATTTGCCTTGATCATCGCAGCGACGACATCGTCGTTCAGACCGAGGTTCAGAATGGTGTCCATCATGCCGGGCATGGAAGCTCTCGCGCCGGAACGGACGGAAACGAGCAGCGGGTTCGTCAGGTCGCCGAACTTCTTGCCGTTGATCTGCTCCATCTTCTCGACGTATTCCATGATCTGACCCATGATCTCGTCGTTGATGGTGCGACCGTCCTCGTAATACTGGGTGCAGGCCTCGGTGGTGATGGTGAAGCCCTGCGGTACCGGCATGCCGATGTTGGTCATTTCGGAGAGGTTCGCGCCCTTGCCGCCGAGCAGCTCGCGCATGTTTGCGTTACCTTCGGTGAAAAGGTATACATACTTGTGCATTGAAGAATCCCCTTTCAATATTTGTTTCGCGTTGGTTTCATTGCCGAAATAGTATACCATATTATTCCCTTTATTGCAAACATTTTCTTGCAAATGCGCGAAAAAAACGGGCGCGTAACACGCACCCGTTTTTCGTGGACAGTGTATCACTTCTGTCATTGCCCGGTCAAGCCGGGCAATGACAGAATATGGTTGCTTCACCGTGAAGCAGCAAACGTGCCATGCCTGCAACGCACGGATTGCCACGCCGCCTGCGGCGGCTCGCAATGACACCGTCCCCGCCTATCCCGCGCGCTTCGGCAGGCGGATCGTCAGAACGATCTCATTGTCCGTCTCCTCCTGCTCCGAGACCGCGTCGATCCCCGCGCCGCGCACCAGCTCCAGCGAATGATTCACGCTGTTGAGAAACAGCCGCACGTCCCGCACGATCAGCTTTCTGAGTCCCCGCTTCGGCTCTTTTGCCTTCTGCTTTTCGAGATACGCGTCGATGTACGCTTCCGTTTTCGCCACGTTGAGCTGCTGCTTCACGATCGCCGCCAGCACCTCCAGCCTTTCAGCCTCCGTCGGCAGCTTCAAAAGCGCCCGCGCGTGCCGTTCGGAGAGCTGATACCTGCGCAGCAGCTCCAGCACCTTCGGGCTGTGCCGCAGCAGGCGCAGCTTGTTCGCCACCGCGCTCTGGCTCTTGCCCACGCGCTGCGCCGCCTGCTCCTGATTGAGCCCGTACAGCCGCATCAGCCGCGACAGGCCCTCTGCCTCCTCGATGTAATCCAGATCGCGCCGCTGCAGATTTTCCACCAGTGCGACCATGCCGGACTGCTCTTCGTCCACCGTCAGCAAGATGCACGGCACCTCCGTGCAGCCCGCCAGCTTTGCCGCCCGCAGCCGCCGCTCCCCCGCGACCAGCTCGTAGTCGCTCGGCGTCCGCCGCACCGTCAGCGGCTGCAGGATCCCGTACTGCTCGATGCTCGCCGCGAGCTCCCGCAGTCCCTCCGGATCAAAGATTTTTCGCGGCTGAGACGGATTCGGTCGGATCTGGCGGATCGGGATATAGAGGATCCTCCCGTTTCCCAGTAAATCTCGGCTCCTTCGCATCCGCGCGCCCCCTTTCGTTCATTTCTCCCCACCCCATATTTTACGCAAATTGAACGCGAAATTGCGCGAAAGCAGGAGCCGATACCACAATAAATTGTGTTTCTTGCCTATGCCTGCCGCAACATCTTGGGAAATACACGGGAAATACGCTTTTTTCACCCCTGCGGTCGAAAAATGCGCGATATCCGCTTGTACCCTGCGCGGTTTTTCGGTATAATAGTAGGAAAGATCGTACCAAAGGAGAAACGCATGGAATTGAAAGTTCTCGCCGTGGGCGATATCGTCGCCGCGAGCGGTCTTGCTTATCTGAAAAGCCGCCTGCGCGCGCTCAAGCGCGAGCACGGCATAGATTTCTGCGTGGTCAACGGCGAAAATACCGCCGTTCTGGGCATGTCGCCGCAGCAGGCGGAGGAGATTCTGGACGCCGGCGCCGACGTGATCACCATGGGAAATCACACCTGGGGCAGGCGCGACCTCGTCCCCTATATTGAAGATTCCAGGCAGGTGCTTCGCCCTGCCAATCTGCCGCCGCAGCAGCCCGGACGCGGCTGGGGCGTATTTGAAACGCGCTTCGGCGATCTCGCCGTGATCGACCTGATCGGGCGCGTCGGCATGGACTACCTGCCCGACAATCCCTTCCTCGCGGTGGAGAAGATCCTGAAAAAGCTCGACACGAAGCTGATCCTCGTCGAGATTCACGCGGAGGCGACCTCGGAAAAGATGGCGATGGGCTTCATGCTCGACGGCAGAGTCAGCGCAGTCTGGGGCACGCACACCCACGTGCAGACTGCGGACGACCGCATTCTGCCGAACGGCACGGGCTATCTCACCGATCTCGGCATGACCGGCCCGTATTGCTCCGTCCTCGGTATCCGTCCGGAGCTGTCCATTCAGAAATTCCGCGGCGATCTGACCGGCCGCTACGAGCCCGCGCCCGGCGCGTGCCAGCTCAACGCCTGTATTTTTACGATCGACGCCGCAAGCGGCAAATGCACTGCGACGGAAAGGGTGATACTGCATGATTAGAATCCTGCACGCGGCGGATTTCCATCTGGATTCCGCCTTTTCCTCTCTGCCGCCCGAGAAAGCAGCGTCCCGCCGCAGAGAACAGCGCGCCGCGCTTGAGCAGCTCGCCGCGCTCTGCGAAGGCTGCGACCTCGTCCTGCTGTCCGGCGACCTCTTTGACAGCGCGCGCGTCTACCGCGACACGCTCGACGCGCTCAAGCGCTTCTTCGCCGCCGTTTCCGCGGAGATTTTCATTGCGCCCGGCAACCACGACTATTTGACCCAGGGCTCCCCCTATCTGACCGAGGACTGGGGCGAGCGCGTCCATATTTTCACGTCGAATACCGTCGAGCGCGTCCGTCTGGACGCCTGCGACGTCTACGGCGCGGGCTTCACCGCGCAGGAAATGCCGCCGATGCTCGACGGCTTCCGCGTAAACGACCCCGACCGTCTGAATCTCATGGTTCTGCACGGCGACTTGCAGCCGAATTCCGTCTATAACTATATCTCCGCCGAGGCGGTCGCCGCCTCCGGTCTGGACTACCTCGCGCTGGGGCACGTCCACAAGGGCGAGGTGCGGCAGTTCGGCAAAACCGTCTGCGCGTGGCCGGGCTGCCTGATGGGCAGAGGCTTCGATGAATGCGGCGAGAAGGGCGTTTACAAGGTCACGCTCGACAAATCCGCCTGCAAGACGGAATTCCTTCCTTTGCGCACGAGAAAGTACGAGATCCTCTCCGTGGACGCGGGCGACGATCCCCTCGCCGCAATTCGCGCCGCGCTGCCCGCGCAGACCGGGGACGACTGCTACCGCATTTTGCTGACCGGCGAGAGCGACGCGGTCGACCTGCCCGCGCTGGAACGCGCGCTTGCGCCGCGCTTTTATTCGCTTTCCGTCCGCGACTGCACCGTGCCGAAGCAGGCGCTGTGGGCAGCCGCCGGCGACGATACGCTGCGCGGGCACTTCCTGCGCGATCTGAAAGAACAGTACGATACCGCCGACGAAGGACAGCGGCGCAGAATTGCCGCCGCCGCGAAGCTCGTCACGGCACTGATGGACGGACGGGAGGTGTCGCTGTGATTATCCGTAAAATGCGCGCCTCCTTCGGAAAACTCCACGGGGAGCTTGCGCTGAACGAGGGCATGAACCTCCTGTGCCTGCCCAATGAGGCGGGCAAATCGACGTGGAGCGCTTTCCTCGTCGCCATGCTCTACGGCATCGACACCTCCGAGCGCGCCAACGCATACAACCAGGGGCTTCCCATGAAGGAACGCTACAAGCCGTGGGACAACAGC
Organism: Oscillospiraceae bacterium; assembly: GCA_017429835.1. Taxonomy (GTDB): domain Bacteria; phylum Bacillota; class Clostridia; order Oscillospirales; family Oscillospiraceae; genus JAZOXB01. The sequence goes on along the minus strand of JAFROD010000011.1, from coordinate 3,598 downwards.
GCGATGGAGGGCGCGATCGAGCTTTCCTGGAAGGGCAGAGAGATCACGATCGAGCGCACGACCGACCGCCGCGTTCCCATGGGCGCGTTCCGCGCCTACGAGACGGCGAGCGGCGTTCCCGTGCCGGAGCTGACCGGCGAGAACTGCGGCAAAGTCCTTTGCGGCGTGGAGCGGAGCGTCTTCGAGCGCACCGCGTTCATTCGTCAGCTCGGTCTGACCGTCACCGACGACGCCGCCCTGGAAAAGCGGCTCGGCGCCCTCGTCACCACGGGCGAGGACGGCGCGAAGTCCTATTCTGAGCTTGCGGAGGAGCTGAAAAAGCAGAAAAACAAGCTGACCGGCCGATCCGGCAGGCTGCCCGAGCTGACGGCGCAGAGCGCCGCCGTGCGCCGGACGCTCGACGACCTCTACGCCATGCAGGACGACGCCATGCGCATCACCGCGCAGAAGGAGTCCGCGCAGGAGGAAGTTGCCCGTCTGGAAGCCCTCGAAGCCCGTTTTCAGCGCGCGCAGAAGGCAAAAAAGCGCGCGGGTCTGTCCGATCTGGAGCAGAAAGCCGCCGCGCAGGAAATGCTGTGCCGCGAATTAAAAGAAGCCGCCGACCATCTGCCGGCGGAAGAAGAGCTGCGCAATCTGCATCGCAGCGTGCAGGCGACGGAGGACGCCTTGCGCACCGCGAAGATGGAGGCCGCCTTTGCGCCCGCCGAGGTCGCAAAGCCTGCACTCCCGCAGGCGTTCGCCGGCATGACCGGCGAGGAAGCAAAGAAAAAGGCGATGGAGGACTGCGCGGAATACGACCGTCTGCGCAACGTGCCGCCGAGGACGCGCTGGAGCTTTATCCTGTCCCTTGCGGTCATGCTCATCGGACTCGGACTGTGCGCGGCGGGGATTCTGTCGAGCGCGGGCAGCGTCCTGCTGATCGCGGGACTGTCCACGTTCGCCGCCGGATTGATCGGATTGATCGCCGCGCTGCTTCTGCGCGGCAAGCGGGCTGCCGCCGTCCGCGCGCGGCTGCACCAGGCGGATCTGATCCCGCTGCGCTACGGCCTGAGCGATTGCAAGGCGCTCCCGAAGCTGGCGGAGGACTACGCAGCCGCCCTTGCGCAATATGAAAAAGACTGCGCCGACACCGCGGCGCAGAAGCAGAAACTGGAAAACGCCGTCACCGCGGCGCAGAACGAACTGGACGCGCTGGTACGCAAAGGCGCCGCCTTTGCCCCGCAATGCGCCGCACCCGCCGATCTGCGCGAAGCGATCGGCACGGCGCTCCATACCCGCTCCCAGCTTGCCACGGAGGAACGCGCGCTGGAAACCATGCGGCAGCAGATCGCTTCCATGCGCGTGATCCTCGGCGACGAGGAGATCGACGAGGACGCAGAAGCGCTGGAGCTCGACGGCACGAAGCTCGCCTTTGACCTGCGGCAGGCGCGGCAGACCCTGTCCGACCGGACGACCGCCCTCGCCGCGAAGCAGGGCGCGATCGGCGCGACCGGCAGCGCGGTGGAGCTGGAGGCGCAGGCAGAGCTTTTGACCGAGCAGATGCGTCAGGCACAGGAAAACAGCGAGGTCGTTGACCTCGCCATGGCGGCGCTCAAGCGCGCCGACGAAACGCTGCGCTCGCGCTTCTCCCCGCAGATCACCGCCGACGCGGGCGTTCTCCTTTCCAGATTGACGGGCGGCAAGTACCCGAACGTCCTTTTGGAGCCGGGCATGCTCCTGTCCGTCCGCAGCGAAGACGGCACGGTCATGCGCCCCGCCGCCGCCATGAGCTGCGGCACCGCCGATCAGATGTACCTCGCTCTGCGGCTCGCGATGTGCGCCCGCCTCCTGCCGGAGGACGCCCCCCTCGTCTTAGACGACGCCCTCGTTAACTTCGACGACGACCGCGCCAAAGCCGCGATCGAACTGCTGACCGAACTTGCTAAAGAACGGCAGGTCATTCTCTTTACCTGCCGCAGATTCGGAGATTAGTTATGTTTTTTGACTCTCACGCCCATCTGGACGACCGCCGCTTCGACCCCGACCGCGCGGAGATCATCGACGACCTCAAGCACCACGGCGTCGGGCGGATCATGAACGTCGGCTGCGACCTGCCCTCCTCGGAGCGGTCGGTCGCGCTGGCAAACGAATACGATTTTATCTACGCCGCCGTCGGCTCGCACCCCGACGACGCCGATCACGTGGACGGAAAACTGCTCGACCGCTACCGCGCGCTGGCGGGCGACCCGAAGGTAAGGGCGATCGGCGAGATCGGTCTGGACTACCACTACGAGGACGTGCCGCGGGTGCGGCAGATCATCGCCTTCGAGCAGCAGCTCGAGCTTGCCGAAGCGCTGCGTCTGCCCGTCATCGTCCACGAGCGCGAGGCGCACGGCGACGCGATGGACATCATCACGCGCCACCCCGACGCGCGCGGCGTGTTCCACTGCTTCTCCGGCTCGAAGGAGATGGCGCTGTGGCTGGTCGAGCGCGGCTGGTATATCGGCTTCACCGGCGTCGTGACGTTCAAGAACGCCCGCCGCGCCGTGGAGGCGGTCGAAGCCCTGCCGTTGGACCGCATTCTCATCGAAACGGACTGCCCCTACATGGCGCCCGAGCCGCACCGCGGCAGGCGCTGCGACAGCCGCCTCGTGCCGCTCGTCGCCGCGAAGATCGCACAGATCAAAGGCATTTCCGCCGAGGAAGCGGGCAAGATCACGACTGCCAACGCCTGCCGTCTGTTCGGCATCGCGTAGCAACAGCGCGTTGCTTGCTTTTTGACCGCTTTGCGCTATCATTGGTTACAGGAGGTGTGTTTGCATGAACACGAAAGACGTACTTTACGAACTCAGAACGAAGCGCGGCATGTCGCAGGACGAGCTGGCGGAAAAGGTCTTTGTGACCCGCCAGGCGGTTTCCCGCTGGGAGACCGGCGAGACCGTGCCGAACACCGAAACGCTGAAGCTGCTCTCCAAACTGTACAACGTTTCGATCAATACCCTGCTCGGCTCGCCGCGGCAGCTCGTCTGCCAGTGCTGCGGCATGCCGATGGACGACGCGATCCTCGGCAAAGACAAGGACGGCACGCCCAACGAGAACTACTGCCAATGGTGCTACGCGGACGGCACGTACACCTACCGCGACATGGACGATCTGATCGACGTCTGCGTGGGGCACATGGCAACTCAAGGCTTCTCCGAAGCGCAGGCGCGGGAGTATCTGAAGCAGCGGCTGCCGGAGCTGGATTATTGGAAGCGGCATGCGGAGCTCGCCGACGACGGGCAGTTTGATGCGCTCAAAAAGCAGCTGATCGACGAGATCAACGCGCTGCACATCGAGGGCATGCCGAAGCTGGAAAAGCTCAACGCCCTTGTCGGGCAGTACGTGAATCTCGCCTACCCGCTCCCCAGCGGCGCGCGCGTGAAATTCCTGCACGACGGGACGACGTATCTGGGAAATCAACTGGAAACCGGCGGCGAGCGGTGCTTCGGCGTCCTCGCGAACGCGGATTTCATCATGGTTTGCACCTACGGGTGCGAAGGCGCCGATCCGGAGCTCCTGCTGTATAAGAAGAGATAATCAAAGCGGCGTGACCGGTGGGGACCCCGCGTTGATTTCA
>JAFROD010000055.1 GCA_017429835.1 Oscillospiraceae bacterium | reverse complement strand
TCGCTCTTAGCTTCACTCAAGAATTTTCGTTGGCTGTTCTTTGCATCTCAAATATTTGACATGTTCAAGAACAACTTTGTTTTTTCAAAATTGTCCAAGGTGTTCATGTTTCTCGTTGTTTAATTTACAAGGTACACCGCTCTCTGCCAGGGCTTTTGCCCCCGGCGCGATAGCTTCAATATAATAGCATACGCACCTTTCTCTGTCAAGCATTATTTTCCCGTTTTTTGAGTTTTTTTCGGGGTATTTTCGCATAAATGAGAAGCGGGTCAGGCGATCTGCCCGACCCGTCGGATCACGTCGTCAAGTTGTACTTTTCCTGAAAACATTGCTTGCCTTTGAGAACACGCAAGAGCGCCGCTGACGAACATCAGCGGCGCTCGATTTTTACGTGTTACTCGTTATTTTCAATCAGGCCGTAGCCGCCGTCGTTTCTCTTGTAGACTACCGCGAACGCCTGATCGTTTTCTTCGTCCTTGAATGCGAAGAAATTGTGCTCCAGCAGGTTCATCTGGAGGATCGCTTCTTCTCTGGTCATCGGCTTCATCGGGAATTCCTTGACGCGGACGATCTCGAAGCTGCTTTCCTCTGCATCCGGCGCGAAGGAGGTCACCTCTGCGCTGCGGACGAAAGCGTCCTGACGGAGTCTGCGGGCAAGGCGGGTCTTGTTCTTGCGGATCTGACGCTCGATCGTGGAGACCGCAGCGTCGATGGACGCGAACATGTCGGACGTTGCCTCGCTTGCACGGAAGTAGGTGTTTGCGGCGTGGATCGTGATCTCTACCTTGTTACGATCCTTTTCTACAGAAAAGGCGACGAGTGCCTCCGCATCGTCCCGGAAGAAACGCTCGAGCTTCATAACTTTCTTCTCGGCATACGCGTGGACGTTGGAGGGCAGGCTGACTTTTTTCTCGGTAAACTGGAATTTCATGGTAGTCGCTCCTTTCGTGTTGTAGGGCTTTGCTAACTATATTATACCATACTTTTCCCGAATTTCAAGTGCCTTCCTTTTTCTGTGCCAGAAGTTGATCCATGATGACGCGGTAGATCTGCTCCGCATTCTCTTCAAAGGCGTTCGCAAGACGGTAGGCATGCCGCTGGGACGGCGCCATCAGCTCCATTTTGAGCAGGTCGCTGACCTCGTCGTTCAGACTGAGCTGAACGGAAAAGTCTCCGCCTTCGCGCTTGACGATCTTCGTTTTGACAAAGCTGCTGCGACGGACGGCGCGGTTAAACTTATCAACTGCCGCCTGCGCGCGCTGCATGACGGGAAACGCCACGGCGTCCTCCGTCACTGCGCACGCTTCTCTGCCCTTTTCGGTGATGATGAAGCGATTGCCCTCGACCTCCTCCAAGTGACCGCTTTCCACCATCTGCGGAACCGCCTGCGCCAGATCAAAATAGCTCAGGCAGTCGTCCTGATAGGAAAGCTCATAGATCTTCTGCAAATCCACCGGGTACATGACCCGCGCCATGACGTACAGGATTAATAGCTTGACGTCCAGCATGTCATGGATAAAACCGCGTTGCTGTTCCATTGCACAGTCTCCTTTTCTTTCTGATTTTATTATAGCGCAGCTCGCCGCCTGTGGCAATAACTCTTTTTCACCAATTTGCAAAAAAAGCATAGCATGTTGGTAAAGAGGTGGATATGTATGGAATTCTGGGTGTTGGGTGGAGATGCGCGGAGCTTTTGGGCAGCAAGGCATCTGGCGGCAAACGGGCACACAGTTCACTGCTTCGGCGTGCCGGGCGCACCGGATATGCCGCTGCCCTTTTATATCGAGCGGCTGATCCTCCCCTTCCCGTCCTGTCAGGGCGCGCTGCTGCGGGGGCATTCTGCCATTCCGATGGAGGAAGTTATACAGCACGTGGACGCGGACAGTACGGTCTACGGCGGTCTGCTCGGCGCGTGGCGCGAGGCGCTGGAGCACCACGGTGCGAAGGTGCGCGATCTGTACGGCACTGAGCCGTTGACGACCGCCAACGCCATTCCGACGGCAGAAGGCGCGATCCAGCTTGCGATGGATCACGCGCCGATCACCCTGCACGGGGCGCAATGTCTGGTGATTGGGTTCGGGCGGATCGGAAAGATTCTGGCGCGGAAGCTGCACGGGCTCTCTGCCTGCGTGACCGTCGCGGCGCGGAAACCGACCGATCTCGCCCTTGCCGAAGCGATGGGTCTGCAGACCGATCTGACCGGGCGGTATCTTCACGGGCTGAAGCAGTATGATTTCATTTTCAATACCGTGCCTGTCACGGTTTTGACAGAAGATCAGTTGAACGAGCTCGCCCCGGACTGTCTGCTGATGGAGCTTGCGTCCCTGCCCGGGGGCTTTTCGCAGGAATACTGTCAGAAGCATCAGATCAACTATCTTTTCGCGCCCGGGCTGCCGGGTCGCTGTGCGCCGAAATCCGCCGGCGCGATCTATGCGCAGAACATCCTTGACGATCTCCAAAAGGAGGAAAGACCATGAAACGAACCGTCGGCTTTGCCATGACCGGCTCTTTTTGTACCTACCGAAAGACGATCGACGCGCTGCACGCGCTGGCAGCGGAATACAACGTGATCCCCATTTTTTCCGAGGCGGGTTATACCATCGACAGCCGCTTCGGCACGGCGGAGAGCTTCCGGAACGAAGTGGAAACGATTTGCGGCGCGAACGCTCTGCACTCGATCACCGAGGTCGAGCCGTTCGGGCCGAAGAAGCTGCTCGATCTGCTGGTCGTCGCGCCTTGCACGGGCAACACGCTCGGCAAGCTCGCGAATGGTATCGCAGACTCCCCCGTTACCTTCGCCTGCAAGGCGCACCTGCGCAACGGTCGTCCGATCGTGCTGGCGGTCTCCACGAACGACGGGCTCTCCGCAAGCGCGGAGAACATCGGCAGGCTGCTCAACCGCAAGCACTATTATTTCGTTCCCTTCGGGCAGGACAGTCCGAACGGCAAGCCCTACAGTCTCGTCGCGGACATGGATCTGCTCTCCGAGACAGTTGCCGCCGCGCTGCGCGGAGAACAACTGCAGCCGCTTCTGCTGAAGTAACCTTGCATTTTTCGCGCAGACCAGATATAATAGAAGCAGAATTACAAAGGAGGACAGCGTATGCCAACTTTCAGTCTGATCGTGCCGATCTACAAGATCGAAGCCTATCTTCCGAAGTGCATTGACTCCGTTCTGGCGCAGACCTGTCAGGATTATGAGCTGCTGCTGGTGGACGACGGCTCGCCCGACGGCTGCGGCGCCATCATTGACGACTACGCGCAGCGGTATCCCGATAAAATTCGTGCCGTCCATCAGCCGAACGGCGGCGCAGGCGCGGCAAGAAATCATGGGATCGAGCTGTCCTCGGGCGACTATCTGCTGTTCATCGACGGCGACGACTATCTTTCCGACAGTTTTCTTGCCGACCTCAAGCAAACCATCGAAACCACCTCCGCCGATCTGATCCTCTACGGCGCAGAGGTGGAAAAGGACGGCAGAAAGGTCGGCGAGCTGCACGAACTGGTCGCGCCCGATAAGCTGTTAAAAGTCAAAAACGAGCCCGATCTCTTCTTCGGCGTCATGGCGCCGTGGAACCGCGCCTACCGCCGCGGTCTGTTCACGGAGCACGGCATCACCTTTGCCACCCGCGTCTGGTACGAGGATATCCGCGTCGTCACCAAGATCCTCGCCGTTGCGGAAACGGCGATCCGCCTGCCGAAGTGCTACTATCACTATCTGCAGCGCGAAGGCAGCGCAATGAACAACAAGAACAGCGGGCGCAACGTCGAGATCCTCTACGCCTACGACGACATTCTCGGTTGGTACAAGGAACACGGGTATTATGAGAAGTACCGCGACGCGATCGAATTCCAGGCGATCCAGCACCTCTGGCTTGCCGCGACGGTGCGCGTCCTGCTGATCGACCGGACACATCATCTGATCGCGGACTTCCGCGCCTACATGGAGGAGCACTTCCCGCGCTTCCGCGAGAATCCGTATCTTGACAAGCTGGACGGCAACAAGCGGCTGGTGTTCAAGCTGATCGACAAGAAACGCTACCGCACCGTGCGCCTGCTCTTCCGCATCAAGAACAAACTCGGAAAATAGGTTTTATCGTTATTTGCATACAAGAAAACCGCACCGTTTCCGGTGCGGTTTTCCTATTCTGTATGCAGGAGCTTCCGAATACGGAGATTCTCCTTCTCCGTTAAGTCGCGCAGATACCGCCGATAGGCTTCAAAGGCTTCCGGGGACGCAACGCTCTCGACTTTCGCCCGCAATTCCTCGTAATGCCGCTTTGCCTTATTGTCCTCCGCACGTTTCACGCCGTCAAGAAATCTCCAGTTTTTGTCCTGCCAGTACCGTTCCAAAAACTCTCGCATGCCCTCGTCGACCATTCTTTTGCATACCTCAAACATTCCGAGATAGGCGCACTCCGCAAAAGATCGCGTCGTCTCAACGTCCGACGGCGGGCAGCTCATGGCCGCGAGCTCGCGATATCGGTCATAGCAAGACTGCGCGTTGTCAATCTGATCGAACGTTGGCCAGATCAAGACGTCGAACGCCGTACGGTAATACCATTTCGTGATGGGGTAGAAGAACTCGGAGAACATATCGTCCGTATAAATGAAGCGGTCAAGCGGCAGCCCCAAATTGTGGCTTTTATTGTATGCGTACAGTTCTCTGCGCAGTGTGAACAAGGTGGTGCCATCTTGGTTTTCAAGATAATGGAGCGATTTTCGCTGGAACGGGATCGGGCTCGGGCGGTCGCACAAAAGCGTCATGCCAAAGCGCAGATCCATATTTCGCGCATCCGGTGAAAAGAAAATGAGTGATAGCAGCGCCTCATCATTGACGATCTTATACCAATGATTTGCGTTTCGAACGTAAGGAGAAAACCCGTGCGCTTGTACTTCTTCCCGCCAGTTTTCGTCAATAAAAACCTGCAGTTCTTCTTTTGTCAGCATATCGATTTCTCCAATTGCTTTAGTGTTACACCTTCCAGCCTGAAAGGTACGCCTCCTGCTCCAACTATTTCCGCTTTTTCTTCTTAGCTTTGCGCCTGTGGATATTTGCTTCAAAATCATCGCAGTCATACAGCGCCACGGAGCGTCCCGACGGGATCGTTTTGATCAGGCAGTCTTTCAGCTCCGTCGAAAACCGGAAGAACAGGAAGTCGTCCCGACAGCGCAGCTTGTTGATCTTATGCGCGTATTCCTTCGGATAAGGCGCGGCGGAGATATAAATGTACGCATACGGCAGACCGTTGTACGAGTCTTCATATTCGATCCCTGCGTAATGAACATTATGCATCAGGATGCGGCGGGTCCTTCTCAGGGGGCATTTCCAAACAATTTGATCGCTGTTGACAGTAATCGTAGCAAATAGTTTATCCCACAATCCTGTTGCGAACACCCAGAATCCGAAAACAATGACGGCACATCCAACAAGTGCAAACGCTGCCATCCTGAAAGTGAGCGTATGCGAAATCGCTTCTTTGAAAAGCTCCGCAATGCAAACGATGAAAAAAGCAGCAAGACTTCCAAAAAGCAGGATGGATAAGGGACGCGCAACGTAACGCACGAATGTCGGCGGTTTGAATTTCATAGGCGCGCCTCCTTTTTTCTCTGACACACGGAAGAATTGATTTACAGTACTGCTTCCGTCATCATGTCGCAGAACGCTGCGTACCGCTTGACCTGCAAATACTCCAGGCCGTCGTAAACGTCCGGATAGTATAGCGCCGCGTCCTCCATGGAAAGCACGGCGTAAAACAGGCATTCCGTTCGGTCAAGATTCTTTTCCGTGCTTTCGGCGATTATGTCGAGCGCCTGCGCGGTGACGCACTTGCAGACGATGAGACGCACGCGGGCATATTTCCCTGCGGAAAACAGCCCGACCTTCTGCTCGCGTCGGGGCAGCGTTCTTTTCAACCTCGATCGGATTTCCTTGAAGTTGCTTTCCTGCAGCGTATCCGTTTGAACGATATCGACCGTAATGCAGGCGCCGTTTCGCTGCAATCTTCCTTCGTAGAGATCGTCTGCATACGGTTTGGCGTTAAAACAGTCGACCAGCCGCTCCAAATTCCCGTGCGGGCATTTCACCTGAAGCATACGGTATGCTTTACGGCTTCGGAAGTGCAACCGCAGGAGCAGCATTACGGCAACGGAGACGAGACACATCGCCAAGAAAACCGCCGCCGGGATCCACGCCATTCGCGCAAGGAAGTATATGCCGACCACCGTGCCGAAGACTGCAAGGAGGATCGCCGCCGCCCACAGGATCGATGCGGCGTACATCTTCTTGATCTGTTTAGCGTGCGCAGTTTGTGTCATTGGTTCTTCACCATCCCGGTGTAGCCTTTTCGTAGCGGCTCGTGCTGCAGTTCTGTTCCTCGCACAACTCTTTGTGGCGTTCTTTCTCCCGTTGGCACATAGCGGTCAGCCGATCGATCGCTTCCTGCGGATAGCCGCTCTTTTGCAGAAGCGCCGGAACCGTCACTGTCGTTCCGTTCTGTTCAGCGTCGTATTCTGCCGCCAGCTCCAGCCGCGACCATACCGTATTCGCCGAGTGCTCCGGCTGTTCGATATTTTCCGACAAGACCAGATCGAGCATTGTGATCGTGTCGCAGAAGAACAGGCGAACGATCTCGTCCGTGGCTGCAGTCCGTGCCTTTTTCTCACTATCCATTATACGTTTTCCTCCTTCGGTCAGTTTTACACCTTCCAGCCGGAGAGGTACGCCTCCTGCTCGGGGGTCAGCGCGTCGATGCGGAAGCCCGCGCCGTCGAGCTTGAGGCGGGAGACCGCGTCGTCGATCTCGCGCGGCACCTCGTAGACCTGCTTTTCCATGTTCGCGCCGTGCTTCAGCATGTATTCCAACGACAGCGCCTGCACGGCGAAGCTCGTGTCCATGATCTCCGCAGGATGGCCGTTGCCGGAGGCGAGGTTGACGAGCCTTCCCTCCGCGAGCAGGTTCAGCACTCTGCCGTCGGGCAGCTCGTAGCCGACGATGTCGTTGCGGCGCTTGAAAACGCGCACCGCCATCTGTTCCAGCTCGTCCGCGTTGACCTCCACGTTGAAGTGGCCGGCGTTGGAGAGGAAGGCGTTGTTCTTCATCACCTCAAAATGCCTGCGGGTGATGACGTCGCGGCAGCCGGTCACCGTGACGAAGAGATCGCCCTGCGGCGCGGCTTCGTCCATCGGCATGACGCGGCAGCCGTCCATCGAAGCCTCGAGCGCCTTGATCGGATCGATTTCCGTAACGATCACGTTCGCGCCCATACCCTTTGCGCGCATCGCGACGCCGCGGCCGCAGTAGCCGTAGCCTGCGACGACGACGGTCTTTCCCGCGACGAGCAGGTTGGTCGTGTGCATGATCGCGTCCCAGACGGACTGCCCCGTGCCGTACTTGTTATCGTAGTAGCGCTTGCACTTGGCGTCGTTGACGTTCATCATCGGAAACGGCAGCAGCCCCTCCTTCGCACGGGCGTAAAGCCGGTGGATGCCGGTGGTCGTCTCCTCCGCGCCGCCGATGATATTGTCACCCAAATGGGCGTAATCTCCGCTCAGGAGGTCTAAAAGGTCGCCGCCGTCGTCAATAATCAGATCGGGGTGGCAGGACAGGGCTTCGACCAGAAGTCCGCGGTACTCGTCCGCGTTCACACCGTGCATCGCGTAGGTCTCGACGCCCATCGACGCCAGGCCCGCCGCGACGTCGTCCTGCGTAGACAAAGGATTGCAGCCGGTCGCGTGCACCTCCGCGCCGCCTGCCGCAAGGCAGAGCGCCAGGAAAGCGGTTTTCGCCTCCATGTGAATGGAAATGGTGATCTTCTTCCCCGCAAAGGGCTTTTCGCGCTCGAAGCGCTCACGGATCGCGACCAGCGCGGGCATAAAGTCGCGCACCCACTCGATTTTCATTCTGCCGTACTCGGCAAGGGACGTATCTCTGACGTGGCTCATGGCACTTACCTCCGAAATTTCTCTTTTTATCATAGCATAGGAAGAGCCTTTTTTCAATCTTCGGACAAAATTCAAAGAAAGTTTATAGACAAGCGCAGGAAAATCCGTTACAATAAGAGCATTCCAAAGGAGGAATTCTATGGGCAATCTGAAACGCAAAGCAAACCGTTTCCTGTACCGTAACCGCAACAAGGGCATTCCGAATCTTATGCTGTACATCGGTATCGGCAACGTGGTCGTGTATATTCTCTCTCTGATCATAAAGGACAGCAATTACTCGGTCGCTTCGCTTTTGGTCTTCGACGCCGACAGCATCCTGTCCGGTCAGGTCTGGCGGCTGTTCACCTATCCGCTGACCTACATTCTGGAGATTCGGTATCTGTTCTTCAAGGTGCTGTCGCTGTACGTCTATTTCTGGATCGGCAAAGCGGTCGAGGGTATATGGGGCACGCTGAAACTCAACCTTTTCTATCTGAGCGGCATTCTGCTAATGGATCTTGCAGGCATACTTCTTCCCGTCCTTGCGTCTTGCCACGTATACGTTTCGGCGTCCTATATTAACTCGTCCCTTTTCCTTGTGATCGCAACGCTGATTCCGGAGCAGACGGTTTTGGCTTTCTTTATTATCCCGCTCAAAATGCGCTGGATGGCGCTGGTGCACGTCGCGCTGACCGTTTTCGGGATTCTCCGCGTCGTGCTTCCCATGACGTCGATCGGCAGCACCGTATTCTGGTTCGTGCTGATCTTTGTCGGCACGGCGCCGCTGGTCGCGCTGATCAACTATCTGCTCTACTTCGGGCGAAATGTGAAGAATCTCTTTGGCTTCCACCGAATCTATCAGACACGTCCAAAACGCCCGGAGCCGAAAGCCGCGCCCAACCCGAACTGGGCAAGCAACTACCGCAGCCCCTCCGGCGAGCGGCCCTACCGCCACAAATGCACGGTCTGCGGAAGAACGGACACGGACTGCCCGGATCTCGAATTCCGCTACTGTTCCAAATGCGCCGGCTATTTCTGCTACTGTATCGACCACATCAACAATCACACGCACATACAATAGACGACAACAGGGGTCAGGCTCACGGAGCCCGACCCCTGTTATGCTGTAATGCAATTATTCCAGATCAATATGCCGCTGGATGCGGTCAATGATCATTTCCAGCGCAACCAGATTCTTGCCGCCTTCCAGAACGACAACGTCCGCGTTCTTCTTGCTCGGCTCGACGAACTGCTCGTGCATGGGCTTGACTGTCGCAAGGTACTGATTCAGAACAGACTCCAAGCTTCTGCCGCGTTTGGCGACGTCTCTGCGGATTCTGCGGATCAGACGAACGTCCGCGTCCGTATCGACAAAAATCTTGATATCCATCTGAGAGCAGAGTATCTTGTTCTCAAAAATCAGGATTCCTTCGACCAGAATGACCTTGCGCGGCTCGACGCGGGTCGTTTCTTTGCAGCGCGAATAGGTCGTATAATCGTAAATCGGGCACTCGATCGCCTGACCCGCCTTGAGCTGGCGCAGATGCTCGATCATCATATCCGTATCGAACGCATCGGGATGGTCGTAATTGACTTTCTTTCTCTCCTCGATGCTGAGTTCCTCGTAGGGACGGTAGTAATTATCATGGCTGAGCACAGTCACGTCATCCTGGAAGCGGGCAATCAGGTTTTTCATCAGGGTCGTCTTGCCGCTGCCGGAGCCGCCTGCAATGCCGATGACAATAATTTTTGACATTTTATATCCTCCGTGTGGGGTAGGTCTTTATTTGCGTTTTTCTTGGTTTCTGTGTCTTTTCACAGGTCTTTTCTGCGATTTTTCCTATGAACAGTCATTGTCCTATCCCCTCGCGGGGATAGGACAATGCTGTAATTGAGTTTATCTCATTCCCTTGTCGTAAGGAATGCCTTCTGCCTTCGGCGCTCTGGACTTCTTGGAAGTGAACGCCAGAACGATCAGGGAGACGATGTACGGCAGCATGTTGTAAACTGCCGAAGGGATGTTCAACGCCTTGAGGAAGTCAAAGCCGTTGTAGACATTGCCGAGTGCGCGGAACAAGCCGAACAGGAGCGCCGCGCCGGCGATCTTGAACGGATGCCAAGCGCCGAAGATCATAACGGCCAGAGACAGGAAGCCGAAGCCGGCAACGCCGTTTTCAAACTTCCACGTGGACACGCCGACGGTGATGTAGGTGATGCCGCCGAGACCGCCAAGCAGACCGGAGAGCAGGACGCCCGCCCAGCGCATCTTGAAGACGCTGATACCGACGGATGCAGCCGCCTGGGGATGTTCGCCGCAGGCGCGCAGCCGCAAGCCGAACTTGGTCTTGTACAGCAGTACAAAGGCAACCACCAGCATGATCACGGCAACGATCATGAACCAGTTGAGCTCAAAGTCGCCGACGTTGGTCAAGAATGCCTTTTTGGCGTCGATGTACTTGATTTCGGAAGAATGGTCGTCGGGGCTGATCGCAGTGTTCATGGACTTGACCACGACGGTGGCAAGCGCGGTACCGAGCATGTTCAGCGCGGTGCCGACGATCGTCTGGTCAGCCTTGAGGTTGATACAGGCGAACGCAAGCAACGTGGAATAGATCACGCCGAACAGAACAGCGGCGCCAAGCACGCAGATGAACATCAGGAACTGACTGGATTCGCCGTGCGTGTACGGCAGGAACTTCATGACCAGCGCGCCGCCGAGGGCGCCGATGACCATGATGCCCTCAAGCGCCAGGTTGATGACGCCAGAATGCTCGGAGATACAGCCGCCCAGAGCAACGAGCAGCAAAACGGAGGCAAAAACCAGGGTGTATTGAACCAGCAATAACATTATGCATTACCTCCTTCTTTATTTTCTGCTTCGGCTGCGGCGCGAGCCCTCGCAATCTTCTTTTCCTCAGCCTTATCCAACCGCTTGTTCATGAAGGTCTTGAAGAACAGCACGAAGCCGCAGAGGTAGATGATGACCGAGGAGATGAAGTCGGCGATCTGCGCGCAGTAGCGGCTCAGATCGACGTTGCCGCCGCCGACCGTAATATGGGTAATAAAGTAGGACGAGAAGATGGAGCCGATGGGGTTCAGACCGCCGAGGAAGGCAGCCGCGATGCCGTTGAAGCCCATGCCCGGAACTGCGGACGCGTTGACGTTCCACTGCTCGAAGTCGGACAGGTAATACAGGGCGCCGCCCATAGCGGCAAGACCGCCGGCAATCACCATGGTGAGGACGATGTTGCGGTTTTCCTTCATGCCGCAGTACTTGGCGGCGTTGAGGTTGTTGCCGGTCGCCTTCAGCTCATAGCCGAGCTTGGTCTTGTCCAGAATGATCCAGATCACGACCGCCGCAATAATGGCAAGCGGGATCGCAATGGTGACGTACTGGTTCTTGTTGAAGAGCTTATCCAGACCCAGCGTGGGCAGCAGCGCCTGCTTTGCCTTGTTAACCAGACGGAAGGTGTCCTTGCCGGACGGATCCATCGCAGGCTTCAGCAGCAGGTTCGTCCCGTAGAGGGAGATCCAGTTAAGCATGATGCCGGAGATAACGACGTTGACGTTGAAGAATGCCTTGAGAATGCCGCAGAGTGCGCCGGAAATCGCGCCGGCAGCAATGCCTGCGAGCAGGCAGATATACCACGGAAGCTGCACGATGATCGCCAGATACAGCGCCAGCGCAATACCGAGGCAGTACTGACCGGCAGCGCCGATGTTGAACAAGCCGACCTTGTACGCGAACAAAACGGACAGCGAGCAGAAAATCAGCGGTGCGGTCTTTGCCAGCGTGGAGCCGAAATACTGCAGGCGGAACGCTGCGGAGGGGTAGCTGAAGAAGTTCTTGATGACGGCGACGATGGCGCCCCAAGCACCGCTCGGTTCAATGATCAGCAGCGCCAGAAAACCGACGATCATGCCGAGAATGATACACACGATCGACGTGGTGAAGGTCTGGAAGCCGCCGTTGCGTAACAGTGATTTCTTTTCTTTCATTGTTTCCTGACCTCCTAAATTATTGCCGCTTCGCGCCGGCCATGTAGAGGCCGAGCTCTTCGACGGTGGTGGTCTTCGGGTCAAGCTCGCCGACGATCTCGCCCTCGTACATAACGAGGATGCGGTCGGACAGGCTCATGACCTCTTCCAGTTCGAGAGACACCAGAAGCACGGCGTTGCCTGCATCGCGGTGTTTCACGATCTGCTTGTGGATGTACTCGATCGCGCCGACGTCAAGACCGCGGGTCGGCTGAACAGCGATCAGCAGCTCGGGGTTCTTGTCGATCTCACGGGCGACGATCGCTTTCTGCTGGTTGCCGCCGGACATCGCGCGCGCCGGAGTGATGGGGCCCTGACCGGAACGGACGTCGTACTGGTCGATGAGCTTTTCCGCATATTTGCGAATGTTTCCTTTTCTGAGGAAACCCGCCTTGCTGGTGAATTCCGGTTCGAAATAACGCTGCAGAACGAGGTTGTTTTCCAGCGTATAGTCCAGAACCAAGCCATGCTTATGGCGGTCTTCCGGAATATGACTCATGCCCATGACGTTGCGCTTGCGGATCGGCGCCTTGGTGATGTCCTGACCGAGGAATTCGATCTTGCCCGCCTTCAGCGGCTCAAGACCGGAAATGCCGTAAACGAACTCGGTCTGGCCATTGCCGTCGATACCGGCGATACAGACGATCTCGCCGCGGCGTACCTGGAGAGAAACGTTCTTGACCGCATTGTTGTGGTGCATTTTGGATGCGACCGTCATCCCCTCAACATTGAGAACGACGTCGGTGGGCTGCGCCGGATCTTTGGCAACGACGAATTCGACGTCGCGGCCGACCATCATGCGGGAAAGCTCTTCCTTGGTCGTGTTCGCGATCTCGACGGTGCCGATGTATTTGCCCTTGCGGAGAACGGAGCAGCGGTCGGCGACTTCCATGATCTCGTTGAGCTTATGGGAAATAAAGAGGATGGATTTGCCTTCCTTTGCCAGACCCTTCATGATCTGCATCAGTTCTTGGATCTCCTGCGGCGTCAACACTGCGGTCGGCTCGTCGAAGATCAGGATCTCGTTGTCGCGATACAGCATCTTGAGGATTTCTGTACGCTGCTGCATACCGACGGTGATGTCCTCGATGAGGGCGTCCGGATCGACCTGCAGTCCGTACTTATCAGAAAGTGCAAGCACCTTCTGCTTGGCTTCAGCCTTCTGGAGGAAGCCGGCGGTGTTGGGCTCGACGCCCAGGATGATGTTGTCGAGGACGGAGAAACACTCGACCAGTTTAAAATGCTGATGCACCATGCCGATGCCGAGACGGTTCGCGTCGTTCGGGTCGTTGATCTTAACGACTTCTCCATCCTTCTTGATCACGCCCTCTTCAGGCTGGTACAGACCGAACAACACGCTCATCAGCGTGGATTTGCCGGCGCCGTTTTCGCCCAGGAGCGCATGGATTTCACCCTTCTTTAATTGGAGGGTGATGTTGTCGTTTGCAATGATGCCCGGGAAACGCTTGGTGATATTGAGCATTTCAATTGCGTAATTCTCCAAGCTATGCCACCTCCTGTATTTAATACATAATAAGTATACTACAGGCACGCAGAAATTTCAAACAAAAATTTCAAATTTGTTCATATTTTTTTCATTTATTTTGACTCTTCTGACAGAATGGAAAATCCGCGCGATATTCTCTGCTAATTGCACAAAAAGCGCCTTCCATTTTTGTTCAATGAGCAAAAATGAAAAGTGAAAACGCCATCGCCGCTCCGGGAAATCGCCGCGGTGAAGACCCATCAGACAGCATGCACCGGACGCGCGGGAGAAAAAAAGAAGAGACCGGCAAGCCGGTCTCTTCCAAATTGTTTGACGTAAGTCGATCTTACTTAATGTTGCCCTGATAATCGACAGTGATGTCAACAGCAGGAGCGTTCTCGGTATCGTTGGAAACCTTGATCTCGCCCTTATACAGAGCAGCAACAAGAGCGTTGTAGTCAGCCTCTGCGAAGCCGTCAGCCCACTGAGTGGAAGCCGGAAGCTGGACATAGTTGTCGGTCGGGGTCTCGGAAACGAGGCCGAGGGTCTCAACCTTGCCGCCTTCGAACTTGTCTTCGGAGATCTTGGTCAGCAGGGTCTTAACGGTGGCTGCCAGACCCTTCATAGCGGAAGTGACAGTCATGCCGGCGCCGTAAGCGTCGATGGTGGGAGCCTGGTCAACGTCAACGCCGATGACCTTGCCGCCGACCTTCGCAGCAGCCTCAGCCGCGGAGGAGTAGATGCCGCCGCCGCAAGCGAAGACGACCTCAGTGCCAGCCGCATACCAGGTGTCCATGTAAGCAGTGATGTCGGGGTCACCATAGAACTGGTTGCCATAGACATACTTGAGTTCGATCGCGTCGACCTTGCCGAGTTCCTTCGCAGCGTCATTGACGCCCTGAACGAAGCCGTAGCCATAGCGAACGACAGCGGGAACAGCCATGCCGCCCAGGTAGCCGATCTTCTCGTAGCCGAGCTTCACAGCAGCAACACCGGCCATGTAGCCAGCGAGCTCTTCCTGGTAAACAGCGGAGTACAGGTTGCTCGGATATGCCCAAGAGAAGTCGTCAGCAGTGCCATGGGCATCCTGCAGATCGTACTCGGAAACGTCCAGAGCGACGTACTTGACGTCGGGATACTTCTCGACGGTCTCAACGATAGCACCAGCAAATGCAAAGCCCGGGAGAAGGAGAACGTCGTAACCTTCAGCAACAGCCTTGTCGATCATAGCGACACGCTCAGCGGTGGAGTCGCCGGTCGGCTTGTAGTAGGTGAAGTCAACGCCCTTTTCCTCGCACCATGCCTTGGCGCCTTCATAGGTGGCCTGGTTAAAGGATTCGTCGGTGATGTCGCCGTAGTCGGTGATCATCGCAACACGCATAGCGGGAGCATCTTTGCCGCCCTCGCTGGGGTTTTCTGCTTCGCCGCCGCCGCAAGCTGCGAACAAGCAAGCGACCATGCAAAGGGCGAGCAGAAGAGCAACAATTTTCTTCATTTTCTTACCTCCAAATTTTTTGTTTGCGGTTATACCGCAAGAGTTAAATTTGCGGTATTACCGCATATCATATTCTTGCACAAATCGGCGCAAAAATCAAGATGTAGTTAAATATTTGTTAAAAATGACCAAAATCAGTATCCCAAATCCGCCTTTGTAAAGCTCATTGGCAGCAATTCTGCCAGTGTTTTTGTAACGACGACGCCGTCACCCTTGCTAAGGTAGATTTTGAAATCATGATCGCAGAATTCACTCATCACCTGACGGCACACGCCGCACGGCGCGCAGAGCTCGGAGATCGGTTCTCCGCCCTCGCCGCCGACGATGGCGATCGCTTCAAAATCACGTTCGCCCTGATAGACTGCGGTAAAGAATGCAGTGCGCTCGGCGCAGTTGGTCGGGCCGTACGCCGAGTTTTCGATATTGCAGCCCTGATAGACCTTGCCGTCCTTGGTCAGCAGCGCAGCGCCGACGGCAAAGTTTGAATACGGGATGTAGGCGTGTTCCCGCGCCTCGATCGCCAGATTGATCAGTTCCAGTGGAGTCATCATTCTATCTCCTTACACGATTTCCTTCGCGAAGCTGTTGCCCGGGGTCTTGTAATCGACGCCCAGCAGCTCCGTGATCGTCGCGGCGATGTCGCAGAAGCCGAGGCGGGTGCCGAGGTTGACGGGCTTCACCTTCTTGCCTGCGATCAGCAGCGGCACGTATTCGCGGGTGTGGTCGGTCGTCGCGGTGTACGCCGGGTCGCAGCCGTGGTCGGCGGTGATCATGACGATATCGTCCTCGCCCATCTTCTCCATAAAGTCCTTGAACCAGCCGTCAAACTCCGTCAGCGCGGCGGCGTAGCCGTCGATGTTGCGGCGGTGACCGTAGAGCATGTCGAAATCGACGAGGTTGATGAAGCACAGGCCGTGGAAGTCGCGGTCGGCGTAGTCCATCGTCTTGTTCATGCCGTCGGTGTTGCCCTTGGTGTAGACGTGTTCGGTCGTGCCGCGGCCGGCGAAAATGTCGAAGATCTTGCCGACAGCCAGCATATCCAGACCCGCGCCCTTGATCGCGTCGAGCATGGTCTCTGCGGGCGGCTCGAGGGAGAAGTCGTGGCGGTTAGAGGTGCGCTTGAAGCCGTCGGTCGGGTTGCCGATGAACGGGCGGGCGATGACGCGGCCGACGCCGTGCTTGCCGACCAGCAGTTTTCTTGCGATGCGGCAGTATTCGTAGAGCTGCTCCGGCGGAACGACGTCCTCATGCGCCGCGATCTGGAACACGGAGTCCGCGGAGGTGTAGACGATCAGGTCGCCGGTCTTCATGTGCTCTTCGCCGTACTTGTCGATGACCTCGGTGCCAGACCACGGGCCGTTCGCCAGGACGCCGCGTCCGGTCGCCTCGCGGAAGGGCTTGAGCAGCTCCTCGGGGAAGCCGTTGGGATAGGTGGGCAGCGGGTCCGGAGAAACCAGACCGGCGATCTCCCAGTGACCGATCGTCGTGTCCTTGCCCATGGATCTCTCCTGCAGGCGGCAGACGGCGCCCTTCGGCGCGTCCGTACCCGGCAGATAATCGACGGAGTCGATATTGCCGAGGCCGTAGGAGAGCAGATTCGGAATGTGCAGCTTGTCGGAGGTGGAGCAGCTCTTCAGCGTGTTGACGCCGTAGTCGCCGAACTTCGCCGCATCCGGCATTTCGCCGCAGCCGCAGGAATCGAGTACAAACAAAAATACGCGTTTCATGGTTATGTTATTCTCCTTTTCAGAAAAATTAAATACTTGATCATTTCTCCAGCTTGACCGCCGTTTCCAGCGCGACCTGCATCATCTCGCGGAAGGAGGTCTGACGCTCCTCGCTCGTCAGTCCCTCTCCGGTCAGGATCTGATCGGAGATCGTGCAGACGCACAGCGCGTTCTTTCCGGCTCTGGCAGCCGTCAGATACAGGCCGGCGGCCTCCATTTCGGCAGCCAAGACGCCCATCTTCTGCCAGGCAGGCACCATCTTCATGATTTCGGGAAGCCCGTCCTCGTCGTTGTAGAAGACGTCGCTCGTGAAGACGTTGCCGACGTGATACGACGCGCCGAGCTCCTCGCAGGCGTCGACCGCCTTGCGGAGCATTTCGAACGACGCGATCGGCGCAAACTTGCCGGTCAGGTGAAAGTTCTTCTCAAAGTTTGAGTCGGTGCATGCTCCCTGCGCGATCACGATATCGCGGAGCCTGATATGCGGCTGCATCGAGCCTGCCGAGCCGATGCGCATGATGTTCTGCACGCCGAAGGCGTTGTACAGCTCGTGCGCATACAGGCTGATGGACGGAATACCCATGCCGGACGCCATGACGGAGACCTTCACGCCCTTGTACGTGCCGGTGTAGCCCTGCACGCCGCGGACGTTGTTGACCAGCCGCGGATCGTCCAGAAAGTTCTCCGCGATGTACTTGGAGCGGAGCGGATCGCCGGGCATCAGCACAGTCCTGCCGAAATCCTCCGGCGCGGCGTTGATATGCGGGGTCGGGTATTTCATTCGGCTCTCCCCTTTCAGTGCGTATGCAGCTTGATGACCTTGTGCTCTTCGATGCTCTTGACGTAGCAGCGGTGGCACATGGCGATGTAGGCGTCGTTGCCGCCGAGGAAGACCTGATCGCCCTGGGTCACAACATGGCCGCTGCCGTCGATACGCGCCGTGACGGTCGCCTTCGCGCCGCAGTCGCAGATCGTCTTGATCTCCTCGATGTTGTCCGCGATCTCCAGCAGACGCGCGCTGCCCGGGAACGCCTTGGTCAGAAAGTCCGTCCGCAGGCCGAAGCACAGCACGGGAACGTTGAAGTCGTCTACGATCCTGCGAAGCTGGTCGATCTGTTCCGGCGTGAGGAACTGGCATTCGTCGACGATGACGACGTCCGCGTCCCGGCGAGCGGCAAAGACCTCATAAATGTTCTGCTGCGGGGCGATCGTCTCCGCCTCCGCCTCCAGACCGATCCGCGAGCGGATCGTGCAAAGACCGTCGCGCTGATCGGTCACCGGCTTGAGCAGCCACACGCGCAGATCGTTTTCCTCATAGTTGTATTTTGTGATCAACGCCTGCGCCGTTTTCGAGGAGCCCATCGCTCCGTATTTGAAATAGAGTTTTGCCACGGATAAACCCCCATTGTATGTATTTTGCCTATTTATTATACAAGATTGCTCTGCTTTATGCAAGTAAAACTATAACGAATGGCAGATCGCCGTCAAAATTGGTTGTTTTGTCAAAAATGCGTGCGCTTTTTTGTGAAAAAAGCCATCCGCCCCTTGACGGACGCCGATCCGAATGATAGAATACGGGAGCAAACGCCGCTGTGTTGGAATAGGTAGACAACGCGGACTTAAAATCTGCAGTGCGTTTTTCGGGGTGGAACGACGAAACTCTTGATTTTTCAATGGTTTTTGTATCTCATTTTTTTGCGTTTTGGAGCAGTTACCTCCAAAGTTACCTCCGATTTCCAGAAAACATTCTCAACTTCATATCTACGCCGCTGTGATGGAATGGTAGACATAGTGGACTTAAAATTCACCGGAATTATCCGTACCGGTTCGAATCCGGTCAGCGGCACCAAAATGAGGCACTTTTTGTGCCTCATTTTTATGTGTGGGAGAACAGTTTGGAAATCGTTTCTGCAGACACTTCCTTCGATTTGCTGTCCAGGTGAGCGTAGATGTTTGCAGTCGTAGAATAATTGCTGTGGCCGAGCCATTCCTGTATCTGTTTCATTTGAACGCCATTGAAGAGAAGCAACGACGCGCAGCTATGCCGCAGATCGTGAAAGCGGATTTTTCGCAGATTGTTCTTTTCAAGCAGCGCGCGAAAATGTGTTGAAAGATAATCCGGCTTCACAAGCTCCCCTATCTCATTGACATAGATGTAATCCAAATAATCGGTACAATAGCATTTCCCGCACAGCTTCCTGTTCTGTTCCTGCTCTTTCCTCAAGCGTAGCAGGTATTCTTCTACGCTCGGAATGAGCGGCATCGTCCTTGTGCTCGACTTTGTCTTTGTCCGATCCTTTGCAATGGTAACGGTCTTTCCGTCAATGTCTGCAACGGTGACTACATGATTAATGCGGATACGTTTGTTTTCAAAATCAACTGCGCTCCATTTCAAGCCAACGACTTCACTCCGGCGCAGTCCATAATACAGCGCCATTATCACGCCGAACTCAAGCGGATCTCCCTTTACCGCCGCCAGTAACCGTTCTGCTTCGGTAGCGGAATAGAATCCGCCGGTAAACGGCAGTATCTTCGGTCGCTGAATACGATCCGCCGGATTGGATGGAATCATCCCGGTCCGGTATGCGTGCTGCAAAGCTTTGCGGATATTGGCATGATAGTGTATCGCAGTATTTGCTGTTGACTTTCGCTCATTGATCACATACGAGTAAAAGTCTTGCAAATGCTTCGGCGTCACATCGCACAGTTTCAAGCCCGGAAAGCGCTCATTATAATAAGGTAGGATGATGTTCTTGATATTTCTTGAATAACCGCCATAGGTCGATTGTTCAACGCACCCCTTCATCATAGAAAGCCAATCACTCAAGTATTGAGCAAAAGACATATCGCCGGGATTGTTGCATTTCTGCGCATTTGTCAAACGTGCCTGCTGCGCGAGTTCCTGTTCCTTCTTTTCTTTTGCGGCAGTCAGCATCGCCTCTGCCCTCTTTTTGTTTCCCTTTACGGGCAGCCCTGTTGATTTTGATGGCGTCTTGCGTTTTCCGTCGGAATCCAAATAGCTTAAAACGATATGATAGTATCCGTTAACTTCTCGCAAGTGCCCCGCTACCATTGCCATAAGTCAAACCTCCTATTCACAGTATTTTTGTGGGCAGTTTCATCATACAACAGCTGCCCTATTTTGGCGAGGATGCGGCGGATGCCTCAAACAATCTTCAGGTATTTCATCACGTTGATCTTCGGGATTCTATATGCTCTGCCAATCTTCATGGCCTTAATCTGTCCGCTTGACAGCAGCTCATAGCAGGTTTTCGTACTGATTCCTCCCAGCATCCGGCCGAGCTGAACGACATCCACCACATCCGGGTATTCGTTAAAAAAGAGTCCATAGTTAAGATCGTCACGGCAAATCTTCTTTTCTGTTTGTTTCAAGTTGATCTTCCCCTCTCAGGTTTATGTAGGCAGACCGCGGTGTGGCGGTCTGCGTTGTTGCTTTTTGGTTTTCACACATTTGCCCTCGGCACCCCTGTGAAGCGGGAAGTCATCAAGCTGCGATCTGCTATCGCAACACGGGAATCGCACCCCTCCGTCGTTCGGACCGAGCTGCCCAATGCAGTGACGCGTTCAAGGCAGGAGTATCATTATTTCTTCTGGCTGTCATCGCCGTCCCGGTAGCAATCCGGCACCTGCAGCAGGTTCTTCCGCTCGCTTCCCTTTTGGAAGGTCGTCGCGCACCCAACTGTCGTGGCTCACGCTTTCGCGCATCGTCAGAAGTAACGTACTTGATGAAATGCTTGTTCAATTGTCAAGGTACAGTGAGGGGAGAATTGAGCCCCTCACTATACGGACATTTGGAGGGCGTTTTTTCGGGTATATTAGAAAAATTTTTTAATTTTTCTCTTTGCCGCTTCAATTGATTCAGCCAAAGAAGAAAGACAGACTCCTTCGATGTGGGCAATTTCTTCATATTTCATCCCTGAAACGAGCATTATCAACCGCCGTTTTTGGACTTCTGTTAATGAGGAAATGGCATTTTGAAGAAGCGCGGAGGTGTCGCCGTCCGCAATGGAGTGAAAGAGCATTGTCTCGGGTGTGGTCCCATCTGAATAGTCCGTTCCCTCATACTCCGCAGCATCGAGGGAAAGGCAATGGCGTCTTTCCTTACGTTCTTTGCGCCCTTCTGCACGGTCGCATTCCGCGAGAAACGCGGCGATTTCTCCGGACACTTCAACGACGGAGGTCTCGCCGGTGACGAACTTGTACGTGACGGTCTTGCTTTGCCCGTTGCTGTCGGCGGGAGAATTGCTCCCGTTCTGTGATTTCATTGATGTAATCTCCTTTGTGTTTTTTGAATTGTTGAAAAGTCAAAAAACGGAGATTACGGGTACGCTGCGATGTAACAGCGCCAGGTTTTGCGCATAAGAAAAGCTCCTTTCGCGCGAGGCGGAAGGAGCCTGATTTATAGCATCGTATGATGGGCGGAGTATAAAAAACACCGTATGAAAACAGAGCATAGTTACCTATGCTTGTCCATCATACGGTGCCCGGGTAGTCTCGGCTTTTCAGGCCGGCTCCGCTTACGCGCTATAATGTTCGGTCAATATTCAATTTCCGGGTGCCTTGCTTTGAGTGCGCCGTACCCCTTTTGTGTGCGGAAATACGCCAGACTCAAAATGGCAGTACCCTTGCACTTCTGGCATTTCACGCGAAGATGCCCGCTTGCGTCACTGAAAACGTGCGTTATTGTGAAGCCGCAGTAGGGACATTTGACTTCCCGTTCCGTCAGATTAACACATTCCTCGGTCGAGATTCTCATAAAATACTCAACCTTTTCCGGGACAGGTGCGCTCTGAAACTTTGGTTTGCGGTTAGCTTCCATTTTCATCACCGAACCATCTGACCCGCCAGCGCTCCGGACGATCTCCGAAGCGAGTAGGAACGCGCGCTATTTTGCTGTTCATTGCATCACTCCCTGAAGAACAGAACGGTTATTTACGAACAAATGTTTGATTACGATGTCATTATAATCCAGTCGGAGAGCCTTGTCAATAGGTTTTTTCTCGAAAAGACTTTCCTGTCAGTTTCTGCGGACACATAGAGAAAAAACAACGGAAAAAGAGCGCAAAAGGACGACGCCGATATCGGCATCGTCCTTTTGCGAACAGTCAGTTATTATTTCTGGTGACGCGAACCGAGAACGCTATGCCCTCTTTCATTATGACGAGGAGCCTGTTAGCTCGGTCATCGCTCCGAATGTCGTCCACATCCAGCGCATTGCTCTCGTTGATCAGATCAAATAGAATGTTCTTTCAATAATTGCGCATCGTGCAGTCTCCCCTTTGGCAGATTCTACAGCAGGCTCTTTTCCGTTTCTGTATCAAACAGATGGATCAGATTGGGCTTCATCGTGAAGTGGACGCTCTGGTGGTTCGCGATCATACTGTCGCCCAGGTCAGCCGTCGGAACGACTGCAACGACGTCGTTGCCATTGACGTCCATATGCAGGTGCAGTTCGCTGCCCATCATTTCGGAAACGTCCACGACGGCGGGGATGCCGTCGTCCGCGATGCTCAGATGGACCGGACGGACGCCTGCGATCACCTTGCCGGGCTCGACACCGTTGGCGCGCAGTTTTTCCTGCTTATCTTCGGGCAGGACAAACTCCTTGCCGAGGATCTCAACGGAATAGGTGTTGCCGTTCTTCTTCAACTCAGCGTCGCGGAAGAAGTTCATCTGCGGCGTGC
>JAFROD010000054.1 GCA_017429835.1 Oscillospiraceae bacterium | reverse complement strand
GCTGCGCACCTCCGTGACAGAGGACGTGATCCTCGGCTCGGACGGCTGGCTGTATTACGCCCCCACGCTGGCGGACTTCACCCGCTCGGCCCCCATGAGCGGTCGCGAGCTCTGGTGCGCGGCAAGAACGCTGTATCTCGTGCAGGAGCAGGCCGAGAGCCGCGGCGCGCGGTTCCTTTTCATATCTTACCGTTTGCTCAGACGGTAGACGTCGCCGTCCTTGACAAAGCCCATGGCTTTGAGGTACTTCTCGTGCTTCTCCGACGGGTCGACGAATTCCAGCCGCGTGTACTGCCCCTGCGCAAACAGTTTCTTATACATGAACCTGCCGACCGAGGCGTCGCGGTACTTCGGCGTGGAATAGTCCACGATGATGCGCAGCGAGCCGTCGTCCTGCTTCTTGCCCAGCAGCACGCCAACCGGCACCAGATCGTAGTAGACGAAATAGGCGGCGTCCGCCTCGTCCTTTTCCACCGCGACCTCGGGGAAGAACCGCTGCATATCAGCACCATAGAAGGTCATAAATTCCTTGAGGTAGGCGTTGTCCGTGTTGATCGGCAGCATGGTCGTGAGCTTCTCCGCCCGCAGCAGTCGAACGAGGAAATAGAGATTGATGGTCACGATGCCCAGATTCAGGATCGCCGTTGGGTATGAGCCGATCAGCAGCGCGTAGACCACGAAGATACCGGAACCGATCGTGTTGATGATACGCAGCTTGACGACCGAAGCCATCAGGAACGAGACCAGCACGAGCACGGTAGAAACGTAGCCTATGATTTCATAAATTGTATTTGTATCCATTCCTTACCTCCTGCTTCCTTTCCCGCAACGGACAGACGATTGAGTGCGCGCAGCAGCTTCGCCGTTGCGATCTCGACGTCCTTTGTCTCCTGCGCCGCGGCAAGACGTTCCTCAGCGCGCCTTTTGGCGTCCTCAGCGCGCGCCACGTCGATGTTTTCCGCATACTCGAAGGTCGTGGCGACCAATTGCACCTCGCCCTTGCTGACGCTCAGGAAACCGCCGCCGCAGGCGGCGTCCCTCGTTTCGCCGTTCTGTGTGACCGACACCGTGCCGATCTCCAGCGCAGCGATATAATCCGCGTGATGCGCGCGGATGCTGACGTAACCCTCGGTGGTGCGAAGGCGCAGCGCCTCCGCCTCGCCGTCAAACACGCTACCGTCCGGCGTGACGATCTGCAAACGGAAGCTGCTCATTGCGCAGCACCCTTTCTCGCCTTCTCGACCGCCTCGTCGATCGTGCCGACGTAGAGGAACGCGGACTCCGGCAGGTCGTCGTGCTTGCCCTCTAAGATTTCCTTAAAGCCGCGGATCGTCTCCTTGATCGGGACGTACTTGCCCTCGTAGCCGGTGAACTGCTCGGCGACGGAGAACGGCTGCGACAGGAAACGCTGGATCTTTCTCGCGCGGGCAACGGTCAGCTTGTCCTCCTCGGACAGCTCGTCCATGCCCATGATCGCGATGATGTCCTGCAACTCCTTATACCGCTGCAGAATACGCTGGGTCTCGCGGGCGACCTCGTAATGCTCCACGCCGACGACGTCGGGCGTGAGGATACGGGAGGTGGATTCCAGCGGATCGACCGCCGGATAGATGCCCAGCGAGGCGATGCCGCGGTCGAGAACCGTCGTCGCGTCCAGATGGGCGAAGGTCGTCGCCGGCGCGGGGTCGGTCAGGTCGTCCGCGGGGACGTAAACCGCCTGCACGGAGGTGATGGAGCCCTTCTTCGTGGAGGTGATGCGCTCCTGCAGCGCGCCCATTTCGGTCGCGAGGGTCGGCTGATAGCCGACGGCGGAGGGCATACGGCCCAGCAGCGCCGAAACCTCGGAGCCTGCCTGCGTGAAACGGAAGATATTGTCAATAAACAGCAGAACGTCCTGCCCCTCGCGGTCGCGGAAGTATTCCGCCATCGTCAGACCTGACAGCGCCACGCGCATACGGGCTCCGGGCGGCTCGTTCATCTGGCCGTAGACCAGCGCGGTCTTGTTGATAACGCCGGACTCCTGCATTTCGTTATACAGATCGTTGCCCTCGCGGGTACGCTCGCCGACACCGGCAAAGACGGAGATACCGCCGTGCTGCTTGGCAACGTTGTTGATGAGCTCCATGATGAGGACGGTCTTGCCGACGCCGGCGCCGCCGAACAGACCGATCTTGCCGCCCTTGGCGTATGGCGCGATCAGGTCGACGACCTTGATGCCGGTCTCGAGGATCTCCGTCGTGCTCTCCTGCTCGTCGTAGGCGGGCGGATCGCGGTGGATGCTCCATTTTTCGCAGGTGACGGGCTGGGGCTTGTTGTCGATCGCACGCCCGAGCAGATTGAAGACTCTGCCGAGCGTTTCCTTGCCGACCGGGACCTTGATGCCCGTGCCGGTATCGACAGCTTCCATGCCGCGCACCATGCCGTCGGTGGAGCTCATGGCGATACAGCGCACCACGTCGTCGCCGAGCTGCTGGGCGACCTCGCAAACGAGCTTGCCCTGCTCCTTTTCAATTTCGATCGCATTGAGCAGATCGGGCAGATGACCGTTCGGGAACCGGATATCCAGCACCGGCCCGATGATCTGCACGACATGTCCGATGTTCTTTTCATGCATAAGATTGCTCCTTTCTACAGCGCTTCCGCGCCGGAGACAATTTCTGTGATTTCCTGCGTAATGACCGCCTGACGCGCGCGGTTATAGTGCAGCACCAGCGTGTCGATGATTTCCGAGGCGTTCTTGTTCGCGGAGTTCATCGCGGTGCGGCGCGCGCCGTGCTCAGAGGCAGCCGCCTCGCAGAGCGCGGCAAAGAGAATGCCGGAGACGTACTGCGGAACGATCCGCGCGATCAGCGCCTCCGCAGAGCCTTCCACCAGCGCGCCCATGTTGGTTTCAGCTTCCGCCAGCCGGAGCGGCAGCAGTTCCTCCGTCACGGGTACCTGCGAGAGCATGGACTGGAATTTCGTATAGGCGACGATCACGCGGTCGTACTTCCCTTCCGCAAAACCGTCGCACAGCAGCTTCGCCATCTGCACGCAGTCGCTGACGCCGACCGTGCCGGTCACGCCGAAATAGGTGCTGACCAGCTCCGTGCCGAGCCGCTGGAAATGCTCCATGGACTTCTTGCCCACGGGCAGAACGCAGTAGTCCTGCCCCTGCGTCATGCTCTTGACCATGCGGAAGAGGTTGGCGTTATAGCCGCCCGCCAGTCCGCGGTCGCCCGCGATGACGACGTAGCAGGTGCGCCTGACCTCGCGCTCAACGGCGTAGACGGTCGGCGCGTCCGCCGCGCCAGCCTGCAAAGAGGAGATCGCATGCGCCAGCACCTCGTGGTACGGACGCGTTGCCTCCGCGCGCTGCTTTGCCTTGCGCAGCTTGCTCGTCGCCACGAGCTCCATCGCCTTGGTGATCTGCCGGGTGCTTTCGACGCTTCTGATCCGCGTCTTGATTTGTTTCATCGACGCTCCCGACATGGCTTACTCCTTCGGTACAAACTGCTCCTTGACCACCGCAATGGCCTGCCGCAGTTCTTCCTCGTTGGGCTTCGTGAGCACGGCTTCGTCCCGAATGCTCTCCAAAATCGCCGGACGCTGTACCGTCAGATACTCGAACAGCGCGGTCTCGAAGTCGTGGATCTTCTCCACGGGAACCTCCGCCAGCAGATCCTGCGTGACGGCGTAGATGATGCAGACCTGCAGCTCCACGTCGATGGGGCTGTTGCGGTTCTGCTTGAGGATTTCAACGATGCGCGCGCCCTGCGCCAGCCGCGCCTTGGTGTCCGGATCCAGATCGGAGCCGAACTGCGCGAACGACTGCAGCTCGCGGTACTGCGAATACATCAGCTTCAAAGAGCCCGCGACCTTCTTCATCGCCTTGATCTGTGCGTTGCCGCCGACACGGGAAACAGAAATGCCCGGGTTGATGGCGGGACGGACGCCGGAATGGAAGAGCTCGGACTCCAGATAGATCTGACCGTCGGTAATGGAAATGACGTTCGTGGGGATATAGGCGGAAACGTCGCCCGCCTGCGTTTCGATGATCGGAAGGGCGGTCAAAGAGCCGCCGCCGTACTCCGGTGCGACGCGCGCCGCGCGCTCGAGGAGTCTCGAATGCAGATAGAACACGTCGCCGGGATACGCCTCGCGTCCGGGCGGACGGCGGATCAGCAGGGACAGGGCGCGGTAGGCGACCGCGTGCTTGGACAGGTCGTCGTAGATGATGAGGACGTCCTTGCCCTGATCCATGAAATATTCGCCCATCGTGCAGCCGGAGTAGGGCGCGATATACTGCAAAGGCGCCAGCTCCGAGGCCGTGGCGGAAACGACGATGGTATAGTCCATCGCGCCGTTCTTTTCCAGCGTGTCGACCAGTTGGGCGACCGTGGAGCGCTTCTGACCGATCGCAACGTAGATACAGGTCACGCCCTTGCCCCTCTGGTTGATGATGGTGTCCGTCGCGATGACCGTTTTGCCGGTCTGACGGTCGCCGATGATCAGCTCGCGCTGCCCGCGGCCGATCGGGATCATGGAGTCGATCGCCTTGATGCCGGTCTGCAGCGGAACGGAGACGGATTTACGCTCGATGATGCCGGGCGCGTTGCGCTCGATCGGGCGCATTTCCTTCGACGCGATCGGGCCCTTGCCGTCGATCGGCTGACCGAGGGCGTCCACGACGCGGCCGATCAGCGCCTCGCCGACGGGCACGGAAACGACCTGCCCCGTGCGCTTGACTAAGCTGCCCTCGGAAATGCCGACGTCCGTGCCGAGCATAACGACGCTGACGAAGCTCTCCTCGAGATTCAGCGCCATGCCGAACGAGTCGTTCTCAAAGCGCAGCAGCTCGTTTGCCTTGCACTTGTCCAGCCCGTGCACCTTCGCGATGCCGTCGCCGACCTGAATGACGTAGCCGATCTCGTCCTGCTGCGTCTTGGCTGCGTAAGTTTTGATCTGATCTTTTATGATCTTGCTGATATCGTCAATTTTCAGATTCACGGTATCACCGTCCTTATACTATCGTTTCGGACAAACTGCGGCGCAGCTTGTCCAGTCTTGACCGGATGCTGTCGTCCAACTGCACCCCGCCGTATCGCAGCGTCATGCCGCCGATCAGCGTTTCATCGACGCGGTTGGTCAGGATCACGGTCTTACCCGTAATGGCGGAAAGCTTTTCCTTCAACGCTTCCCGCTGCCGCTCCTGCATGGGAACGGCGGTGATCGCCGTCGCCCGCAGAAGACCGTGCGCCTCGTCGTAGCAGGCGTCAAAGACGTCCGCGCAGGCGGAAAACTGCCAGCACGCGCGCTTTTCGCACAGAATGCTGAGGAAATTCAGCGCCATGGGGTCGATCTTGCCGAAGGCTTCGCGCAGAAGCCGCAGCTTGTCCTCCGTAGCGACCGCCGGCGTGTCCAGCAGGGTCACGTAGTCCGGCTGCGCCTTGAATGCCGCGCGGACGACTTCCAGCTCCTCGCGCACCTGCGTATCCGTGCCGTTCTCCGCGGCGAGCTCAAACAGAGCCTTGCCGTAGCCCGCCGTATCAATCATGGCGCTCCCCCAGATTCTCGATGAAAGAGTCGATCAATTCCGAATGCTCGCTGCGCTTGATGTCGCGCGCCAGCACGGCAGACGCGATGTCCACCGCCATCACGGACACCTCGTCCTTGATGTCGTTCATCGCGCGCTTTTTCTCCAGCGCGATCTGCTCGTCGGCGCGGCGGAGCGTCTGCGACGCCTTTTCCTGCGCCTCGCGGAGCATCTCCTCGTCGCGGAGCTGCGCCTTGCGATAGGCGTCCTTCAGGATCGCTTCCTTCTCGGCGTTCGCCTCGGTCAGACGCGCCTCGTACTGGCGTTTCAGCTCGGCAGCCGCTTCCTTGGACGAATTGGCGTCGGCGTAGAGATCGTCGATCTCCTGCTGGCGCGAATCGATCATATTCTTGACAGGCTTGAACAGGAGCTTTTTCATGAACTTGTACAGGATCAGAAGATTGCACAGGGTGAACAGGCACGTCCATGGGTTGACGCCCACAAAGCTCTCAAATCCGGTTAGAAATTCCAAGCCGCATCTCTCCTTTCGTCAGATTTCGGATCGTTCTGAAATCAGAAGACGAAGAGAAGCAGCAGGGCGATGACCAGAGAATAGATGCCGGTGGATTCGGTGATCGCGCAGCCGAGGATCATGTTGGTACGCAGCGTGCTCGTCACCTCGGGCTGACGCGCCATGCCCTCGAGCGCCTTGCCGACGGCGTTGCCTTCGCCGATGGCCGGGCCGATTGCGCCGAAGCCCATGCAGATGCCTGCGCCGATTGCGATTAAGCCTTTTACGAGTTCACTCATGATATATTACCTCCAAAAAAATTGTTAACGGATTCAAGCTGCCGTTTCTTCCGGCGGCGGGCAGGCAGCGCCCACGTAGACCATGGTCAGCATACAGAAGACCAGCGCCTGGATAAAGCCGGTAAAGAGATCGAAATAGATGGACAGGAAGGCGGGAATGCCAACCTGCAGGATCGGAATGGAGCTGACGATCTCGTTGGGGATCCAGCTCAAAAGCAGCGAGCTGCCGGCAGCCAGCGCCCCGTAGATCATCGTCGTCAGCACGCTGCCGCCGGCGATGTTGCCAAAGTGACGGAAGGACATGGAGATCGGCTGCGCGATCTCGCTCATGATATTCATCGGCGTCATGACGGCGACCGGTTCCGAAAAGCCCTTGAGCCAGCCGAAGAAGCCGTTGCGCTTGATGTTGTGATACCAGACCATGACCGTGACGATCAGCGCCCAGGTGAGCGTCGTGCTCAAGTCCGCCGTCGCGCTGCGCAGCACGCCGCCGAACATGCTGATCAGCGAGCCGAGCACGGAGGAGCAGAACAACGCGCCGATGAAGGGCGTGAAGTGACTGTTGTGCTTGCCCATCGTGTCCTCGACGAGGTTGTAGAGGATCGAAACGCCCTTTTCCACGAGCACCTGTCGGCGCGTCGGACGCTTTTGCAGTCCCTTGCCGAGCCGCCAGCTCAAAATCAGGAGAACCACCATGACGACGAAGGAAGAAAGCACCGTCTGCGTGATCTTCACGTCAAGTCCGAAGAGGGAAAACTCTAACAGAATCCGCGGGCCGTTGCCGATACCCTCCATATTCACTTCGCCTCCTTTTGACGGAAAATCTCCGAGATAAAGATCGCGATTCGGATGAAGCAGAGCGGGAGCACCGTCGCCACCGGATCGAACACGTTTGTTTTTAACGCGACGATCAGCGCCGCCGCGAGTACGATCATGCGGATCACGTAGTTCAGCCGCACCTGCAGCGCGCCGCGCTCCGGACTCTCCGCTTTCTCCGCCTTGACGACGGAGAAGGTCATCACCGCGAAGTTGAGGATCGCCGCCGCCGTGCCGAGCGCCGCGCCGAACAGGACCTTGACCGTCAGTTTGCCGATCAGCGCGTAGACGCCGATCATCACGCCCGTCATCGCCATCGTGATCAGCAGGATCGGCAGCATGGAACGCAGCGCCTCGATCGCCTTATTTTGATGTTCCATTGTCCTCTCCTTTGTGCTCCGTCGGGTCGACGTAGTCCTTGGTCTTGACGATGTAGTAGATCATACTGTAGAAGCCGAATATTACGCCGAGGACGATGGCGGTGACCAGCACCCATTTGCCCCAGCCGCACCGGCTGTTCAGATACCAGCCGCCGAGGATCAGAAGTCCCGCCGGGACGATCATGCTGAACGCCGCCTGGAAGATGAAATTCAGCGCGTAGACCGCCTTAAAGAGCTTTTTCGGCATCGCGCATCTTTCCCCTTTCATCGGCATAGTCCAAAACTTCCCTTATACATAAATATACAGCAAAACAACTTAAATTGCAACCCAATCTTTCCCCTGCGCCGGCAAAAAAAGCAGCGCGAAAAAAACCATTCCGTCGGTTGACAAGCAAGACGCTTTTCAATATAATAAATAAAACAATTTTCCAGTTTCCTGTAAGAGGTGTTGACCATGAGCAAGCTGCACAACGAAACCCTTTGCATTCAGGCGGGCTACAGCCCGCGCAACGGCGAGCCGCGCCAGATCCCGATCATTCAGAGCACGACCTTCCGCTATGAGACCGCCGACGCGATGGCGAAGCTGTTTGATTTAGAGGCGAACGGCTACTTTTATTCGCGCCTTGCCAATCCGACCTGTGACAACGTCGCGGCAAAGATCGCCGCGCTGGAGGGCGGCACCGCCGCCATGCTGACCGGCTCCGGTCAGGCGGCAAACTTCTTCGCGGTCTTCAATCTCGCGGGCTGCGGCGACCACGTCGTCAGCGCGTCGAGCATCTACGGCGGCACGTTCAATCTCTTTGCCGTCACGATGAAGCGCATGGGCGTGGACTTTACCTTCGTCGATCCGGACTGCTCCGAGGAGGAGCTGAACGCCGCGTTCCGCCCTAACACCAAGGCGCTCTTCGGCGAGACCATCGCCAATCCCGCGCTGACCGTGCTGGACATCGAGAGATTCGCCCGCGCCGCGCACGCGCACGGCGTGCCCCTGATCGTGGACAACACCTTCGCCACGCCGATCAACTGCCGTCCGATCGAATGGGGCGCGGACATCGTGACCCACTCGACCACCAAATATCTCGACGGTCACGGCGCGACGGTCGGCGGCTGCATCGTGGACGGCGGCAAGTTCGATTGGATGGCGCACGCGGAGAAATTCCCCGGACTCTGCACGCCGGACGAAAGCTATCACGGCGTCGTCTACGCCGAGCGTTTCGGCAAGGAAGGCGCGTTCATCACCAAGGCGACCGCGCAGCTCATGCGCGACTTCGGCTCCGTGCAGTCCCCGCAGAACGCTTTTTATATCAACCTCGGTCTGGAGAGTCTGCCCCTGCGCATGCGCCAGCACTGCGCGACGGCGCAGAAGGTCGCGGAGCACCTGCAGGCCCATGAAAAGATCGCGTGGATCAGCTACTGCGGCCTGCCCGGCGACAAATACTATGCGCGCGCGAAGAAATACCTGCCGAACGGCTCGTGCGGCGTCATTTCCTTCGGCGTGAAGGGTGGAAGAGAAGCCGCCGCCGCGTTCATGGGCAACCTCAAGCTCGCCGCGATCGAGACCCACGTTGCCGACGCGCGCACCTGCTGCCTGCACCCGGCAGGCACGACTCACCGCCAGATGAACGACGAGCAGCTTGCCGCCGCAGGCGTCAGTCCCGACCTCGTGCGCCTGAGCTGCGGTCTGGAAAACGCGGACGATCTGATCGCCGACATCGACCAGGCGCTTGCCGCAATCTAAGCAAAAGGAACCGATCAAATGCCTATTAAAATCCCGAACGATCTTCCGGCGACCGCGACGTTGCAGTCGGAAAACATCTTCGTCATGACGGAGACGCGCGCGACGACGCAGGACATCCGACCGCTGGAGATCCTCATTCTCAACCTGATGCCGACCAAGATCGAGACCGAGACGCAGTTTGCGCGTCTGCTCGGCAACAGCCCCCTGCAGGTGCATCTGGAATTCATGCACACCCGCTCCCACGTGGCGAAGAACGTCTCCGCGGAGCATCTGTTTACGTTCTACAAGACCTTTGACGAAATCAAAGCGAAGAAATACGACGGCATGATCATCACCGGCGCGCCGGTGGAGCATCTGCCCTTTGAACAGGTCGAATACTGGGACGAGCTATGCGAAATCATGGAGTGGAGCAAAACGCACGTCCACAGCACCCTGCACATTTGCTGGGGCGCGCAGGCGGGGCTGTACTACCATTTCGGCATTAAAAAGTATCCCCTGCCCGAAAAGCTCTTCGGCGTGTTCCCGCACCGGGTCGAATACAAGAATCCGATCCTCCTGCGCGGCTTCGACGAGGTCTTCATGGTGCCGCACTCCCGCCACACCACGGTGCGGCGCGCAGACATCGAAGCGATCCCCGAGCTGAAGATCGCCGCCGGCAGTGAGGAGGCGGGCGTTTACGCCGTCTTTACCGCGGGCGGTCATCAGGTCTTTCTGACCGGCCACTCGGAGTACGACCCCGACACCTTAAAGCGCGAATATGAGCGCGACAAGGCGCTCGGCCTGCCGATCGCCGTGCCGAAGAACTACTTTCCGAACGACGACGACACGCAGCCGCCCATCGTGAGTTGGCGCGGCCACGCGCACCTTCTGTTTTCCAACTGGCTGAACTACTTTGTCTACCAGACCACGCCGTACGACTTTACGAAATAATGAAAAGCGCCCCGCTGCCGGCAAACGGCAGCGGGGCGCTTTTATGCGCGAAGGTCAATTCAAGCGCAGGATCGCGTAATTCATTTAATTTGGGTACGGCTTGCCGGTCAGGGCGGGGAAAGAGGTCTTGACCGCCTCCTCCGTCATGTCGCAGTGCAGAAGGTAGACCGGCGTCTTCCGCAGGATCCGGTCGAGCAAGTCCAGCGTCAGCACGAGCGCCTGCTTGTCGCGCGGCAGGTAGACCTGCTGGATAATCAGCCGCATGCAGTCCTTCGGCTCGACGCGCTCGATCTTGTTTTCATCGCCGCGGCAAAGCAGGCAGATCCCGCGCAGCGGTACGATCTCGTTTATCTGCCAGCCTTCCTTGCCCGCCCACGGGGTCGAGCAGATCTCCGGCTCCTCACCGGTCATGCGCAGCAGCGGCTTGTCACCGTTGACGATCTCGACTCTGTCGCCGAGATATTCCCGCCAAAGGCTGATATGCGTGGACTTCCCCGTGCCGCTCAGCGCGCCGAACAGGTAGCCCTCGCCCTCATAGGCGATCGCCGCGCTGTGGAACAGGAAGCTGCCGAAATACGGGCTGCGCTCCGCGATACAGCGGAAAAGGCATGCCGTTTCCGCATTGAACGCGCCGGACGTCGGCTCCGTCGCAAGTTCCTCCTCCACGCCTTCCGGCGTCGCGGTGGCGACGATATCCACGCCGTTTTCCGGCTTCTCGATCAGATAATCGCGGAAAAAGCACGGGATCCTTTTGCGAAGATAGTTGATCTCCACGGTCAGCCCCGCGAGCGAAATGTATATCTGTTTCTCCATGTTTCCTCCTGCGCCTTACGTGCCTGCCATAGACAGATAGGCGGCAAAGGTGTAAAGATCGGTATAGCGCGAGACGTAGTAGCGGTTCACGAGGAACGGGTTTGCCGAGGTGTTGTACAGTCCGCCGTTCATCTTGATACCGAACATATAATACTCCGGCCCGAGCTGGAGGGTATAGTCGTTGTATTTGCCGGTCGGATAGCACAGCACGATCGGCTCCTTGCCCGCGATGCGCGTAATGATCTTCTTGGACTGCGCCATCTCGTACAGCGTTTCGTCGTAATTCAGGCCGTCCATGTCCGGATGGCTGTAGCTGTGGCTCTGGATGGACACGAGGCCCGAGGTGGACATCTCGCGGATCTGCTGCTCCGTCGCCATGTGCTGCTGATTGTTGGGCGCGCCGGCAATGACGAAGATCGTCGCCTTGACGCCGTACTTCTTGAGCAGCGGGAACAGCTCCGTGTAGTTGTCCTCGTAGCCGTCGTCGAAGGTCAGGATCACGGGCTTGTCATAGTCCTCAACGTGCGCGAGGTCTTCAAACCAGATCGCGTCGTAACCGTTTTCAACGAGGTAGGCAAGCTGCGCTTCCATATCCGACGGGCTGACGAACAGCTCGGCGATACTGCTCCAGATATCGTCGCTGACGGCGTGGTACATCAAAACCGGCACGTTCACGCCCTGCGGGATCTCGAAGCGGCGCGCGGACGGCGTAAAGTAGTGCACGCCGGTGTCCTCGTCGATATATTCCGGACACTCCAGCGCCGCGATCAACTCGTCAAAGGGCAGATAGACCGCGCCGTTTGCACCAACGGCAGTGAGCTCCGTCTCGTTGAGACGCAAGCCGTTTTCTGTCGCAGCGAAGGTATCTCTGCCAAAGAGCTTCTGCGGCTCGTCGTTCTCCGTATCCCAGCCGATCGCGTCGGCAAAGGTCTGCAGCTCGATCATGCGCACGCCGTCGATGAAGGAGCAGTCCACGCGGAAGCCGTTGAGGAC
Source organism: Oscillospiraceae bacterium (assembly GCA_017429835.1). Lineage (GTDB taxonomy): Bacteria > Bacillota > Clostridia > Oscillospirales > Oscillospiraceae > JAZOXB01. The sequence continues at coordinate 7,163 of JAFROD010000054.1, read as the reverse complement.
GTTGATCTGCTCGTCCGGCACGACCTCGACCGCCGGCTCGGTCGGCGCTTCCGTCGATTCGGCGGTCGGCTCCGTGACCGCCTGCGTCTGCTCCGTTGGGGCGGCGCTTTCGGTCGTCGGCGTCTCCGCCGACTCTGACTGCGACGGCTTCAGCACGTCCGTGAACAGTAATATCGCCGCGGTGATCACCAAAAGCGCAAGCAGAATCGACAGAACAATAATCGCTTTTTTCATGCTTTATTTCTCTTCCAGGATCTTATTCAGCTCGTGCATGAAGCTGTTGATGTCCTTGAACTGGCGGTAGACCGAGGCAAAGCGCACGTAGGCGACCTCGTCGAGCGGCTTCAGGCGTTCCATGACCAGCTCGCCGATCTTGCCGGTGCTGACCTCGCGCTCGAGGGAGTTCTGGACGATCTGCTCGATCTCGGAAACTGCCGCTTCCAAGTCCGCCATCGCGACCGGACGCTTCTCGCAGGCGCGTACCATGCCGCGCAGGATCTTGTTGCGGTCGAACGGCTCGCGGCTGTTGTCCTTCTTCACCACGACGATCGGCAGACTTTCGACGGTCTCGTAGGTGGTAAAACGCTTCTGGCAGGACAGGCACTCTCTGCGGCGGCGGATGCTGCTGCCGTCGTCAGAGTGGCGGGAGTCGACGACCTTGCTTTCCTGATAACCACAATACGGGCACTTCATAGCAATTACTCCTTTATCGCACAATATCTAGCTATATATTATCAGACAAGCCACAAATTGTCTATCCCTTTTTCAAATTTTATTTAACGTGTCCTCCACCACGTCGCGCAGGGTACACGGCGTCACGGTATGTTCGGACAGCAGCGCGAGCAGCGCCCGAATGCCGCCGTAGGACGCGGTGACGTCGCGCACGGTCGCGCGTTCGGTGCGCCCTGCGCGGCGCATGACGATCTCCGCGCCGTAGCGCACTGCTCCGTCCGCTTCTTCCGCAATCAGCCTGTACAGCAGCGCGGCGTCCTCGCCGTTTTCACAGCGCACGCTGCGCAGCGCAACGTCTTTGATCATGTCGTGTTTCCTCCCGTCAAAATAACCGTTGATCTATTCTTTCGGCGCATATCCGACCTCGCAGTGCCGTGGAAAAACGCATTGCGCGGCACTTACGATTGAAGCACATTCCGTTGCCGAATTCCATTGTTTTTCCTCGTCTGTTTTCGACATTATCCACATTTTTCACGCCAAAAGTTCCGTTTTCCCCGAAATACCGGAAATATCCCCGCTGCACGGCGCGGTTTTCTTTCTTCTGCCTGTCGCAATCTGTCGAGAAGTTTATTTTTTCGCAAGTTTTTTCGGGAAATGATTGCACAGCTTTTTCCGGTATGTTATAATTACAGTACATTTTGAAAAAGGGAGGACTCCTATGAAACTGAAAACTGTGCTTTGGGGCGGCGACAAGCCCGGCAGAGCCGTCACGCTCGGCATTCAGCACGTCTTCGCCATGTTCGGCTCCACCGTCCTCGTTCCCGCGCTGACCGGTCTGGATCCGGCGGTCACCCTGTTCTGCATGGGCGTCGGCACGCTGATCTTCCACCTGATCACCAAGGGCGTCGTACCCGCCTTCATGGGCTCCAGCTTCTCGTTCATCGCGTCCATCTGCGCGGTCGCGGCAAAGTGCAACCACGACGGCTTCGCCCCCTACGTCGGCTGGGGCATTATGGCGTCCGGCGTTTTGTACCTGATCCTCGCGCTGCTCGTCAAACTGCTCGGCACCAAGCGTATCACCGCCTTCTTCCCGCCGATCGTCACGGGCTGTATGATCATCATCATCGGCATGATGCTCGCCCCGACCGCGATGAACAACATCACCACGGTGCGCGGCGACGTTCCGGCAAACGCGACCGTCGTTGTGAAGGAAGGCTCCGCGGAAAGCGATCCCTTTGTTTACTGCGACTACAACTACGACGCGGATCACGCAGACTACATCGTTTCCGGCTGGATCGAGTCGAAGTATTTGTCTCTGAAGCCCGACCATGCGGCGGACGAGATCAACGGGATCGAAGCCTACGCCAACAGCGGCAGCGACTACGTCGTTGCAAACGTGAAGGGCGTTTCGATGCGCAGCGAGGCGACGGAGGACGCCGCATCCGTTTCCGGCACGCAGCTCTGGAAAAACTGGGTCGTCGCGATCGTCACGATCGCCATGATCATCATCGTCATGTTCTTCTTCCGCGGCTTCTGGAAGCTCATTCCGATCCTCTTCGGCATCGTGGCGGGCTATCTGACCGCGCTCGCGCTCGGCATGGTCAACACGCAGCCGCTCGCGCAGGCGAGCTGGTTCGCCCTGCCGAGATTCACGCCCTTCTTCCAGGCTACGGACTGGAGCAAGGTGATCTTTGCGATCACGATGATCGCCCCGATCTCCATCGTCACCTTCGTTGAGCACGTCGGCGACATCACCGCCAACGGCGCGGTTACCGGTCACAACTACATCGAAGATCCCGGCCTGCACCGCACCCTGCTCGGCTGCGGTCTGGCGTCCGTCTTCTCCGGCGGCATGGGCGGCCCTGCCGCCACCACCTACTCCGAGAACACCGGCGTGCTGGCAGCGACCCGCAACTATAACCCCGCCACCCTGCGGATCGCCGCCGTCTTCGCCATTATTCTCTCCCTGTTCGGCAAGGTGTCCGGTCTGCTCGGCAGTATTCCGTCCGCCGTCATGGGCGGCGTGTCCGTCGTGCTGTTCGGCATGATCGCCTCGGTCGGTCTGCGCATGCTCGTGGAAAACGGCGTAGACTTCACCAAGAGCTACAATCTGATCATCGCCGCTGTCATGCTCGTCATCGGTCTCGGTCTTCCCAACGGCATCACCGTCGGCAGCGTCACCGTGAGCGGCACCGCGATCGCAGCCGTCCTCGGCGTCATTCTCGCCAAGATTCTCCCGCGGGAGGAAAGCGAAGAGCGCCGGAAAGCAAAGGTCGCGCAGAAGTAACCACAACGGCTCGCAGGGGCAGAAAGCTCTGCCCCTGCTGTTTCTTCCCAAAGGAGGGATCTCTATGGCACTTAAGCAGGGACGCAATTACGGCATTGATCTGCTGCGCATGGTCGCCATGTACATGGTTTGCATACTCCACGTGCTTCTGCACGGCGGCGTTCTTCTGGAAAGCGGCGGCTTTTCCGGCCAACACCTGCTTAGTTGGTTTTTGGAGTATGGCGCACGCTGTGCAGTAAACCTCTATGCGTTGATCTCCGGCTTCGTCGGGATAAAGAGCAAGTACAGAGTCTCGAATCTCGCCGTTTTATGGCTGCAGGTCTTTCTCTATTCTTTTGGGATCGCCGTCGCCGTGCTCATCGTCCGTCCGGATTTCTGCAGCGGTTCCGATCTGGTCGGCTTCGCCTTCCCCGTGCTCACGAAAAAATACTGGTATTTCTCCGCGTATTTCTGCCTGTTTCTCTTTATGCCGCTGCTGAACGCAGGCATCAACACGCTCGGCAAAAGCAGTATGCGGCGTACCGTTATTGCCATGTTTCTTGTATTCTCCGTCGCTGCGTCGATCGCAAAGCAAACTTCGCACAGTCCCTTTTCGTTGAACAGCGGCTTCAGCGGTCTGTGGTTGATGATCCTGTATGTACTCGGCGCATATATCCGCAAATACGGATTCTGGGAAAAAGTCCCTCAGCCAGCGCTGCTCGGTATCTGGCTCGGCTGCACGGCTGCGTCGCTCGGCATACGGATCACAGCCGAGCAAATTGGAATTTGGCTGACCGGCGTGGCCTATAATGCAACCGTCCTGTTAGCCTATATTTCACCGTTAATGGTGCTCGGAAGCGTTGCGCTGCTGCTATTCTTTGCGCGGCTGCAGTGCGGGAATATCTCGAAAAGGATCATCGCCTTCTTCGCGCCCGCTGCTTTCGGCGTTTATATCATCCACATGCATCCTCTCATTGGGGATCATCTGCTTTATCATCGCTTTTCCTTCATTGCGGACTATTCGCCGTTTGCCCTCGTCGCCGCAGTTATACTGTGCGCTTTCGGAATCTATCTGATATGCTCCCTCATTGATCTGGTACGCATTCAGGTTTTCAAGCTGCTGAAAATCAAGCAGAGATGCTTGGCATTGGAGGAAAAGCTAAAAAGGAGAGTTTATGATATTGAAACAAGAACGAAATTACGGCATTGATCTTTTGCGCATGGTCTCTATGTTCATGGTCGCCGTTCTGCACGTGCTCGGTCAGGGCGGCGTGCTGGGCAGCGCGGTCAACAGCACACAATATCATATCACCTGGTTCCTGGAGCTCGCGGCATACGGCTCGGTCAATCTGTTTGCGATGATCTCCGGCTACGTCGGCGTGAAAAGCAGGTTCAAGGCGGCGAATCTCGCCGTTCTGTGGGTACAGGTCTTTTTCTACTCTTTCGGCATCGCCGTCATTTTTGCGTTCTTCCGACCGGATCTATGCAGCGCGTCCGATCTGCTCGGATACGCTTTCCCCGTTATCACAAGAAAATACTGGTATTTTTCCGCATATTTCTCGCTGTTCCTCTTTACGCCGCTTCTGAACGCGGGTCTCAATGCGCTGAGCAAGCAGACCTTGCGCCGCCTGAGCGTTGCCATGATCCTCGTGTTCTCCGTTGCGGCTTCCGCAGGCAAAGAAGCGTCTCAAGACTCTTTCACCCTCGTCGGCGGCTATACCGGCTTGTGGCTGATGGTCCTGTACGTCGTCGGCGGTTACATCGGAAAGTACGGTATGTGGGAGAACATTCCGAAGCCCGCGCTGTTCGGTATATGGCTCGGCTGCACCGCGCTATCGTTCGGTCTGAAGTTCTATCTGCCGAAGATTGTCGCGTACACGCCGAAGTTTGTGATTAGCTATATTTCGCCGCTGATCGTGCTGGGAAGCATCGCCCTGCTGCTCTTCTTCTCGCGGCTGGAATGCGGCAACGCCGCGATAAAACTGATTACCATTTTCTCCCCTGCCGCTTTCAGCGTGTACATCATCCATGTCCATCCGCTGATCTGGGAGAACGTGATGCTCGGCCGTTTTTCCTTCCTTGGAACGCTCCATCCGCTTTACATCGCAGGCGCGGTGCTGCTGAGCGCGTTCGGCATTTATCTGGTCTGTTCGCTGATCGACCTGCCGCGGGTTCTGCTGTTCAGGCTGATACGGATCAAAGAAGGTTTTTCAGCGCTGGAAAACAAGCTGTTCAAAGAGAAAGAAAAAATCGGGAATCGCAACTAAGCGATTCCCGATTTTTCTGACGTATCATTCCTCGGTCTGCGCTGGCTTGGGATCGGCGTAGCCGGAGATATAGAGGTCTTCGTAGATCGTCCGGTAGATCCAGTCGCTGGCGCGGTTCAGATCGTAGACGAAGTATACGTACTGCTCCTTGCCGAGCACGCCCGCCCAGCATTTCACGTTCTCCATGACGGCGGAGGATTCGACCGTATAGCCGTTCTGCACCGCCTCGAGGCAGATTCCAAGCAGCTCGTCGGAGGTGAACGAGGTCGTACACATGCCGAAGCAGGCGCGAATAAACTCCGGATACTCCGAAATCTGCATCTGGCGCACCTTGTCCATCATGGCGCGGACGACGTTCCGCTGGCGGCCGGCTCTGTTGATCTCGCTGTCAGAGCGGTCGCGCGAATAACTCAGCGCCTCGCTGCCCCCCATGTGGCTGTGGTACTTCCATTGATCGTTCTCGCTCAGCTCTACGTCAACGCCGCCGAGCAGATCGACGATTTCGATAAGCTGGTCGAAATTGACGGTGATATAATCCTGAATGTTCAGGGAGAAATTGTGATTGACCGTGCGGACGGCGTTCTGCGCGCCGCCGAAGTTATAGGCGTAGGTGATCCTGGAATAGCTGCCCCACTGCGGCATCATAACGTAGGAGTCACGGCCGATGGAGATCAGCTTGATCTTGTGATGCACGCGATCGACGGAAAGAATGATGTTCGCGTCCGACGAGCCGAATTTGTCCAGGCCGTACAGCATGAAATTCGTGATCTGATCCGCGCCCTCGAGCAGATAGCTCGGGCCGTCCGGATCGCCGCTGTGCATGACCGCAAGCGCTTCCTCCGGAAGCTCCACGTTCGTCAGATCCTCAAACTCGATCTCCATTCCTTTCGCCTGCTCCGCGATCTTATCAACAGACTCGGTGCTTTCCGGCAGCGCATTGTCGCGTATGACTTCGCCGTTGTTGATCTTTACGATGCCAAGATCGTCCCCGCTCAGGCTGCTGAACGTCTCGTCGTAGTTCAGCTTGCCGAATATGTACTGGTAGGCGTACATCGCGCCGACACAGATCAGCAGCACGACCAGCGCGATCAAAACCGCACTGATGGCAAAGCCTTTTCTGTGTTTTTTGAGGAACAGAGTAACGACGCCAAGAATCAAGCCGATCCCCGCAAGGATCGCGCCGACGGTGATCGCAATTGAGAAAATGCTGATATCCGCGCCGGCAAGCGCCTTGCTGCGGTAGCGCAGGAAGCCGTAAATACCCATCGCGGCGAGCAGCAGCAGGGCGGTAAACGTCAGAACGAAAGCGGTCACGCCCAACGCTTTGCTGCGTTTCGTTTTCGGCGTCAGCCGCACGTTAGCCGATTCCGTCAATTCTTCTTCAGAAATATGATCCATATCCAAGTCGTTTGCCTCCTTCCAGCGTCCGATTCTCTTCGGATAACTGTATCGGTTGATTCTGAGACGTAATTATATCATACTTTGTTCCATAATTCAAGCGGAGGGGAAAAACCCCTCCGCGCAGCGATCAATGGAACTGTTTATTGAAGCTTCGTTCAGCAGCCGCAGCCGTTATCGCAGCCGCACCCGCAGCCGTTGTTATTGCCGCAGCCGTTGCCGCAGCCGCACCCGCCGAAGCTGTTTCCGCAGCCGCAGCTAAACAGCAGGATCAGAATGATGATCCACCAGTAATTATTCCCGCAGTTGTTGCAACCCATAATGAAGTACCTCCTGATAAGTTCTGAGCATCACGCTCATTCCATGTTATGACGGGCTGGAATTTTGGTGACAAAAGAAAAAGGAAGCTGACCGGTAAAGTTGCACCTGTCAAGCAAAAGTAGACAATAAAAAAGTATAATTACGGAAAGCCCAGTTCGGTCTTGTACTGAACTGGGCTTTTGTAGCCCAAGGCAGCATGAAGGCGCTGGTTGTTGAAGTAAGAGACATAGTGATCAAGG
>JAFROD010000010.1 GCA_017429835.1 Oscillospiraceae bacterium | reverse complement strand
TCAGTTTATCCTCTTTGCTCCATTTCCGGTGTGCTTGCCCTTTCTTGCTCATGTTTTCATCTCCTCTCTTCTCTAATTCTACAACAAAAAAATGAAAGTAGGCACTTTTTTAGTGTCTACTTTCATCTTACCAGGTGCATGTGCGTTTGCACAGCGCCTTTTGGTTTTCAATTACTGTTCGGACTCCGCCATTTCCTTCAGCGCGTCCTTGCGGCTGAAGTTGGCGCGGCCCTTCTCGTCGAAGCCCATGAACTTGACCCAGGTCATGTCGCCGACGTTCAGCACGTCCTCGACCTTTTCCACGCGGCGGTTTTCCAGCTTGGAGATATGCACCATGCCCTCGTGACCCGGAGCGATCTCGACGAAGGCGCCGATCGGGAGGATGCGGACGACCTTGCCGTAGTACAGCGCGCCGACCTCGGGAATGAAGCAGATATCGTCGATCATCTTCTTTGCGGCGTAGCCCGCTGCGCTGTCGACCGCGGCGATAAAGACGTTGCCGTCGTCGTCGATGTCGATCTTCGCGCCGGTATCCGCGCAGATCTTCTGGATGGTCTTGCCGCCGGAGCCGATGACCTCGCGGATCTTATCGACGGGGATGACCATGGAGATCATCTTGGGGGCGTACTCGGAAACCTCGGGACGCGGCTCCGCGATGCAGGGCAGCATGACCTGCTCGAGGATCTCCAGGCGCGCCTTGCGGCAGCGCTCGAGCGCGTCGGCGATGATCTCCATCGTCAGGCCCTTGTTCTTGAGGTCCATCTGGATCGCGGTGACGCCCTCGGTGGTGCCGGCGACCTTGAAGTCCATCTCGCCGTGGAAGTCCTCAACGCCCTGGATGTCGGTAAAGGTTCTCCACTCGCCGGTCTCCTGATCGGAGATCAGACCGCAGGAGATGCCCGCGACCGGACGCTTGATGGGAACGCCCGCGTCCATCAGCGCCAGCGTGGAGCCGCAGATGGAGCCCTGGGAGGTGGAGCCGTTGGAGGACAGCACCTCGGAGACGACGCGGATCGCGTACGGGAACTCCTCGATGCTCGGAATCACGGGAAGGAGCGCCTTTTCCGCCAGAGAGCCGTGGCCGATCTCACGGCGGGAGGTCGAGCGGGCGGCACGGGCTTCGCCGGTGGAGAACGCCGGGAAGTTATAGTGATGGATATAGCGCTTGGTTTCTTCGGAGTAGATGGTGTCCAGCTTCTGCGCGGCGGACAGGGTGTTCAGCGTGCAGATGGACAGCACCTGCGTCTGACCTCTGGAGAACAGGCCGGAGCCGTGGACTCTGGGCAGAACGCCGACCTCGGCGTCGAGCGGACGGATCTCGTCCATCTGGCGGCCGTCAACGCGCTTGCCTGCAAGCAGCCACTTCTTGACGACCTTCTTCTGCATTTTGTACAGGCAGACCTCGATATGCACGTCGAAGTCCTCGTACTTGTCCGCAAACTTCTCGGCGAAGTCGCGGCGGGCGGCAGTCAGGCGCTCCTCGCGGATATTCTTGTCGTCGGTGTCGAGCGCGTACTCGATCTGATCCATGCCGTAGGCGCACAGGTCGTCCAGCAGATCGTGGTTGACCGCGGCCTTCTCGAAGGTGAACTTCGGCTTGCCGATGACGGCGACGATCTCGTTGATGAACTTGACGACCTCCATATTGGTCTCGTGGGCAAGGCGGATGCACTCGAGGACAATCGCCTCGGGGGCTTCCTTCGCCTCGGTCTCGATCTGCACGACCTTCTCAAAGGTGGAGGAGATGCAGACGAAGCACTCGGCAGCTTCGCGCTGCTCGGAGGACGGGTTGATGACGTACTGGCCGTCCACGTAGGCGCAGTTCGTCGTGGAGATCGGGCCGTTCCAGGGAACGTCGGAGCACGCCACGCAGATGGACGCGCCGATCGCGCCGACGATCTCAACGGGGTTCTCGTAGTCGTTCGCCAGGACGGTGCAGGTCACGACGACGTCGTTGCGCAGCTCGTCGTCAAAGAGCGGGCGCATCGGGCGGTCGATGATACGGCTGTTCAGGATACCGCGCTCGGAGGGTTTGCCCTCGCGGCGGTTGAAGCTGCCGGGGATGCGGCCGACAGAGTACATCCTCTCCTCAAACTCAATGGTCAGGGGGAAGTAGTCGATGCCGGGCTTGGGATCGGGCGAGCAGGTCACGGTGGTGAGCACGGTGGTGTCGCCGTAACGGCAGATGCACTCCGCGTCCGCCAGCTCCGCGACCTTGCCGGTCTCCACAGTGAAGGCGCGGCCGCCGATCATGGTCTCAAATACGTGATGATTGGGGTACTGTTTTCTGGTGATCATTGGAAAACCTCCTGATAGTATAGTTCCACGGGAGGTTTAGCACTTGAAGCCAAAGCCGAAGGTTCGGCTTCCCCTTCAACTGCTAAACGGCGCTCCCGTGCGCGGGGTCGTGAAAAATGGGCGACCGTTCGGGCCGCCCATCGTTCGGTTATTACTTACGGATGCCCAGCTTTGCAATGATGGCGCGATAGCGGTTGATGTCCTTCTTTGCAAGGTAGTCGAGCAGGCTGCGGCGCTTACCGACCATCATGAGCAGACCGCGGCGGGAGTGGTTGTCGTGCTTGTGCTCACGCAGATGCTCGGTCAGCTCGTTGATACGGGCGGTGAGAATGGCGATCTGGACTTCGGGGGAGCCGGTGTCGCCTTCGTGGGTTGCGTACTCGTTGATGATTGCAGTTTTCTTGTCCTTGAGGATCATGGTTTTTCCACCTTTCTAAAATATTCTCCTGCGGCTAAGTCGGGGATGGCGGAATGCTGTTCTTCAGCGGTCTCCCGGGACTGAGCGCGCGGATATCTGCCGGCTGAACGCCAGCCGTCATATCGTATCACGGTTTGCGGAAAAAGTAAAGAAAAATTTTTCAGAAAAAGCGGATTTTTCCGAAATTTTCACCCGTTCCAGGCGCAGAAGCGTCCGTTTTGCGGCAATTCCGGCGGAAAAGCCGCCCAAACCGCTCGCAGCGACGACGCGATGGCACGGAAACACGATCAAAAGCGGGTTTCTGCCGACCGCGTTTGCAACGGCACGGCAGGCGGTCGGTCTGCCGATCGCCCGCGCAATATCGCCGTAGGTCGCGACCCTCCCGAACGGTATTTCCGCGAGCTTTTGCCATACGGCAAGCTGAAACGGCGTGCCCTGCGGCGATACTTCTACCGTAAATTCTTTCCGTTTTCCGCTAAAATATTCCATCAGCTCTTCTGCGGCAAGATCAGTCGCGGAATCCGACTCTTCCTCCCCGACCCTGTCCGTCAGCGCGATCTCGCAGAGCTTCCCGTCGCGCGCGGTCAGACGCAGGATGCCGACCGGCGTATGCAAAAACCGCACGCTCACAGCGGCGTGCGGTAGTGCAGGGTGACGTCCTCCATGTCGGTCTCGAGGCGGTGATAGCGCACGCCCGCCGCGTCGAGCATTCGCTTGGAGGCGACGTTCCCCTCCGTGCCGCAATACTTGTCCGAAAGATAGATGATCTCACGGATGCCGCTCTGAATGATCGCCTTGGCGCACTCGTTGCACGGGAAAAGACCGACGTAGATCCGCGCGCCGCTGAGCCGTCTGCCGCCCGCGTTCAATATCGCGTTCAGCTCCGCGTGGACGACGTAGGGATACTTCGTCTCCTCGCCCTCGCGCTCCCACGGGAATTCGTCGTCGCTGCAGCCGTTCGGAAAGCCGTTATAACCCGTAGAAACAATAATGTTTTCCGGCGAGACGATACAGGCGCCGACCTGCGTGTTGGGATCCTTGCTGCGGTTGGCGGCAAGCAGGGCGATGCCCATGAAGTATTCATCCCAGGAAATGTAGCCTTGTCGTTTCATGTTATTCTCCTTAACCGACCATAAAATTCAGCGCCGAAATGCCAAGCGTTACGATCAGCGTGACTGCGACGCCGGCGATCAGCACGCCGACGAAGATCGTCGGCAGCGCGCGCTTGATACGCATATTCATCAGCGCAGCGACCAGCGCGCCCGTCCACGCGCCCGTGCCGGGCAGCGGGATCGCAACGAGCAGACACAGACCGATCGTCTCGGATTTCTTGACCCTGCCGCTTTTCTTTGCCGCTTTTGCTTCGAATTTCTCTGCGATCCTCGCCATTCTCGGATAGCGTTTCATCCACGCGAAAATGCGGCGGATGAACAGCAGAATGAACGGGATCGGGAGCATATTGCCCACGACCGCGAGCGCAAAGGTCAACCACGGATTCAGTTCTGCCGCGTGAATGCCGTACGGGATCGCGCCGCGCAGCTCCACGACCGGTATCATTGATATTAAAAAAGTGATCAGTGCTTTCATCAGCATGGTACGTACTCGCTTTGCTTATCGTTAATTGCAATTCGTTGCAGTATGTTGTAATAGTATAGCACAAGAAATGCCCACCGGTCAAGGTGGGCATTTCCGTTTTTGCTATTCAAATTCCCGCAGGAGCGCCGCAGTACCGTCCTCGTTCAGCAGATAAACCGCTTCGGTGTCGGTGTCCAGCTTGTCATAACACGGATTTTCCGCGCTGTAGAGCACGCAGGTGCCGCAAGAGGACGAGATCCTCCGCGGGACGGGCGCCATCCGCGCCGCGAGCCCTGCCGCCGTCAGCGACCTGTGCGTCTTCAGCGCGGCGAGGTGGGTATGGAACGTCGCAAGATAGTTCGTCATCGCTTCGTCAGCGCCAGAGAATACTCGTCATCCTCCAGCTCCTTGACCGCCACGTCGTAGCCGTTGTTGTTGGCAAAGCGCGTCACGTTGCCGACCGCCGTTTGGTTGTCCACCAGGACTTCCAGCTTGTCGGGATTATCCTTGACGGCCTTCTGCACCATAATAACGGGAATCGGGCAGGAATAACCTCTCGCGTCAACCATCTTACTGCTCCTTCTTGAGGTGGGTGACGGAAACGAGCAGGCAGACCGCCAGGCAGACGATCGTCGCGATCGGGCCGTTAACGCCCGTGCCGTCCGCAGAAGATGCGGTCTTGAGGGTGTGGGCAGCGGCAGCGCCGGCGATCATGCCGAGGACGGTGATCGCGCTGTCGGAGTTGCCCTCGCCTGCCAGAATGAGCTGACGCAGCGGGCAGCCGCCGAGAAGCGTGCAGCCCCAGCCGACGACGGTCATGCCGAGCAGGTTCCACAGCCATTCGGTATGTGCGATGGGCTGGCCCTCAAAGCCGAACTTCAGATTGCCGAGAATGGCGTTGCCGACCAGAACGGCGACGAGAATGCAGCCGAAGCCCGCCAACAGGCCAAACTCCTTGAACATGACGGCATCACGCAGACCGCCGACCATGCACAGGCGGCTCTTCTGCGCCAGCGCGCCGACGACCAGACCGATGCCGAGCGCGAGCAGGATGGGCGCGTGCATGGAGCCGGGACCCTCGGTGGACACGGCGAAGAAGCTGACGCTGATCAGGGTGAGGACAAAGCCTGCAATGAGCATGACGGGGAAGGCAAGACCTTCGACCTTGCCCTGCTTATAGGCTCTGCCGAGCGAGAAGTTGTGCTTGAGGAAGAAGATGCCGATCAGAATGCCGAGCACGAAGCCCGCAAGACCGATGATCGCATTCAGATCGCCGCCGCCGATACGGATGACCATACGCAGCGGGCAGCCGAGGAAGACCAGCGCGCCGACCATGACCGCCGCGCCGAGCGTGAAGCGGATGACGGGAGAGCTGCCAGCCTTCGGCTTGAATTCCTTGCCGATCAGCGCCATGATGCAGGCGCCGGCGACGATGCCGACGATCTCCGGGCGGAAATACTGTACAACGCCCGCGCCGTGGAGCTTCAGGGAGCCGGCAATGTCACGCAGGAAGCAGGCAATGCAGAAGCCCATGTTCGCGGGATTGCCGAACGCCGTCAACGCGACGGCGGCTGCGCCGACCAGTAGGCCGGTCAGCATGACGAGCCAGTACTTTTTGAAGAAGTTTTCTTTTTGCATGTTTACCCCTCTTTCAAAGTTTTAGGATAATACCACTATAACTCTTTCGCTATTCTTTGTCAAGTATCACGAAGGTTTTTTTCCGCCGTTATTCTTGCCAAAGCCGGCGGATATTGTTATAATGTAGAAAAATGAAACGGGAGGCTGCTATGATCTATCTGGACAACGCCGCGACCTCGTGGCCGAAAGCGCCGAGCGTCTGCGATCAGATGAAATACTATCTGGACTGCGTCGGCGCGAGCATCAACCGCGGCGTCTACGCGCCCGCGCAGGAGGTCGGACTGAAAACGCTGACCCTGCGCGAGCAGCTCGCTGCGTTCTTTCACCACCCCGACCCGAATCACGTGATCTTGACCTCCGGCTGCACCGCCGCGCTGAATCTGGCGATCAAGGGACTGCTGCATCCGGGCGACCACGTGCTCGTGAGTTCCTTGGAGCACAACGCGGTCATGCGTCCGCTCGTGCAGCTCGGCGTCGCCTTCGACCGCGTGCCTTGCGACACGGAGGGCTTCCTGCGGTGCGATCTTCTGGAGCCGCTCCTCCGCCCCAACACGAAGCTGGTGATCCTGAATCACGCCTCCAACGTCTGCGGGACGGTGCAGAACGCCGAGGCGGTCGGAAGATTATGTAAACTGCACGGCATTCCTCTCCTCCTTGACGCGGCGCAGAGCGCAGGTCACGTAGCAGTCGATTTTGAGGCGTTCGGACTCAGCGCGCTCGCCGTTCCTGCGCATAAGGGCTTACTCGGCCCGCAGGGTATCGGTGCGCTGCTTGTCACGCCCGAATTTGCCGCGCGGCTTGCCCCGCTCCTTGCCGGCGGCACGGGCAGCGTCTCGGACTCCGAGGAGATCCCGCCCTATATGCCCGACCGCTTCGAGCCTGGTACGCCGAACCTCCCGGGCATTTTCGGCTGGTCTGCGGCGATGGATTATGTAAACCAAATCGGTTTGGACGAGCTTCGCCGTCACGAGGTCGGCTTGACCGAAGCGTTCCTGAACGGACTGGCAGAAATTGACGGTATCCGTGTGGCAGGGACGAAGGATATGTCCCGCCGCGTCGGCGTGATCGGCGTGGACTTTGATCATATCGACAACGCCGAAGCCGCCGACCGTCTGGAGCGGGAGTTCGGCATTCTGACGCGCTGCGGCATGCACTGCGCGCCCGCCGCGCACAAGGCGCTCGGCACGTTCCCGCAGGGCGTCGTTCGCTTCTCGGTCAGCGCGTTCACGACGGAATCAGAAATCGACGCGGCGATCAACGCCGTCCGCACACTGGCAGAAGAAAGGTGATTCTATGAGAATTGCAATCGTTACCGGCGCAAGCTCCGGCATGGGGCGCGAATTCGTTTTGCAGCTTCCGCAGTGGGAGCAGTTCGACGAGCTCTGGGTCATTGCGCGGCGCACCGAGCGCCTGGAGGCGCTGAAAGAGGGGTATCCGTTCCCCGTCCGTCCGATCACTCTCGATCTGACCGCCGCCGACGCGCCGGATCGCTATCGCGGTCTGCTGGAAGCGGCAAAGCCGGAGGTCGCGCTGCTCGCGAACATCTCCGGCTTCGGCAAATTCGGCAGATACGATCAGATCCCGCTGGAAGATTCGCTGAATATGATCGACCTCAACTGCAAGGCGGTCGTCGCCTTGACCGAGCTGACCCTGCCCTACATGAAGCGGGGCGCGCATATCCTGATGCTCGACTCGCTCTCCGCCTTCCAGCCCGTACCGTACCTGAACGTCTACGCTTCGACCAAGGCGTTCGTCCTCAGCTACGCGCGCTCTTTGAACCGCGAGCTCAAGCCGCGCGGCATCCGCGTCATGGCGGTCAACCCGGGCTGGGTCAGGACGGAATTCTTCGACCGCGCCACCGTGACGAGCAGCGACGCCGTCACCTATTACAATCGGTGGTACGAGCCGAAGGACGTCATGGCGACAGCGCTGAAAGACCTTTACCGCAGCAAAAAGGACGTGTCGATCCACGGCTTCCCCGTCCGCATGCAGGTGCGCCTGGTCAAGCTTCTGCCGCACTCGCTCGTGATGAATACGTGGTTGAAGCAGCAAAAGCATAACAAGCTGCCGGACGAGGACTGAGCGGTTTTACAGATCGTCCGCGTCCTGCACGGGAACGTCGTCCCCATCGACGGGTCTTCCCGTCCAGCTTCCCTGCGGGTCGGTCGCGCTCTGCGGCATTTCCGACAGTGACTTGACTTTTTTGTTCTTTTTCATAAAAGTATCCCTCCGGCATTACCTTTTGCCGGAGGGATACTTTTTATTCTGCCCCTTTCAGCCGTTCGGGCAAGCCCGTGTCCGGCGTGACGAAGACGGTGCGGTAGCGGTCGTAGACCACCATGCCCGGCTTGGCGCCGTTCGGCTTCTTCAGATTGCGCACCTGCGTCACGTCCACGGGGACGTTCTGCCCCTCGCGCACCTCGGAATAGTAGGCCGCAAGCATGGCGGCCTCGGTGATCGTACCGTCCGGCACCGCCGCGCCCGCGCACTCGATGATGACGTGTGCGCCGTGAAACTTCTGCACGTGCAGCCAAACGTCGTTTTTATGAGCGTTTTTCAGCGAAAGATGATCGTTTTGCCGATTGTTCTTGCCGACCAGAATTCTCATGCCGTCCGTTGATATGAACGTCAACGGTTTGGACGGCGCCTGCTTCATCTGTTTATTCCCTTTGCGGCGGTCGGCGCGGACATAGCCGCCGTCCTCCAATTCCGCTCGGATTTCGCTCAAATCCCGCTCATTCTCCGCTCTTGCCAGCTCTTCCAGTACGCCGCCGAGATACACCGCTTCGGTCTCCCCCGCTGCGATCTGCTCCGTCAGGATCTTTTCTGCGTGCTTTGCCTTCGCATAATCCTTGTAATACTTCGCCGCGTTTTGCTGCGGGGACAGATTCGGCTTGAGCGGGATCTCGATCTCGCGCATGTCCGCGTCGTAGAAGTTTTCGGCGCGCAGCAGCGTCTGCCCGCGCTCGATGGCGTGCAGATTCGCCGTCACGATATCGCCCATCTGCCGCAGCCGCTCGCGATCCATGGTCTGTTCTCGCTCTTTTCGCTGGATCTCAAGCTTGCGCAGCGTGCGCTCGTAGAGCGTCGTCACCGTTTTGCGCAGCGCCTGCGACTTCTGCCGCATGCGGTCGGCGCGGTCGGTTTCCGTATAGAATTCGTCCAGCAGCGCGGAGAAGCTCTCGCAGCGTTTCTGCGTCAAATAGTCGCCGTACTGCGCGATCTCGCGGTAGGAAAAGTCCTTTCCCCTGCCCTCCTGCACCAGCAGGATCGGCGTTGGCTCGCCGGTCATGGAAAGCTCCTGCGCAAGAAAACGCGCCAGCGCTTCCCTGTCCAGCGTCAGGATATCCGCGTCGATCTCGCCGCAGAAGCGGAAAGAAAGCTCTCGCGTGATCAGCGGCGACAAACCCGCAAAGGTGTCCAGCAGCCACTTGTCCAGCCGCTTCGGGCTGTCCACGGCACGCAGGAGCGCAAGAAGCTCCTGTTCGTCCGTTTCCTGCGGAACGCGCTTGTCCTGCCGCGGCGGCTCGTGATAGAACAGTCCGGGCAGCACCTGCCGTGCCTCCGACATCTCAAAATCCACGCGCCGCAGGCAGTCGACGATCCGCCCGTCCGCGCCGGTCAGGATCAGATTGGAATTGCGCCCCATGAGTTCGAGGATCAAGTGCTTCCGGCAGGGGCAGCCCATTTCATCCGTGCAGTCGAACGCAATGCTGACGCTCCGCTCGGCAGGCGGCTGCGAAAGTGCCGCGATCCTGCCGCCGGAGAGGTGCTTGCGCAGGAGCATGCAGAACATCGGCGGCTGCGCCGGATTGTCGAACGCCGCCTGCGTCAGATGGATGCGCGGGCGGTTGACGTTCGCGGACAAAAGCAGGCGCTCCTTTCCGCGAAGCTGCAAAAGGACGGTGTCGCGCGCCGGCTGCTGGATCTTATCCACACGCGCGCCGACGATCGCCGGCTCCAGCTCACGGAGCACCGCGCTCAAAAAATACGCATCAAAGGGCATCGTTTTCCTCCGTTACCGCCTCAAACAGTTCCACGATCCGTTCCTGCTCGCCGCGCAGATACAGCGCGCCGAACAAGGCTTCCACGCCCGTCGCCTTCGCGTACTGCGACGGCGTCGCGCTCTTGGGGACCGCGTGCGGATGCACGTTGCGTCCGCGGTGATACCAGGCGTTCTCCAGCTCGGTCAGAAGCGGCTGCAGCCGCTCCGCGAGCTTCGCCTGCGCCGCGGCGCAGACCCGCGCGACCGTCTCCTGGTGCAGGCGGCTGTTCGTCGTGCCGCCGGAGAGGCAGAGCTTCGTGCGGACGAGCAGTTCGAACACCGCGTCGCCGATGTGCGCCAGCGCGAGGGCGGACATGGCGTTGATCTGCTTCTCCGTCATGGTCGGGTGCAGCAAATCGCTCATTTCTCCTCGCTCCCTTCCGTAATCAGCAGGCGGTACGCGCCGTACATGCCGGCGTCGTTGCCCAGCGCGGCAAGGGAAAATTCCGTCCCCTTGCAGGCGTGGAACATGTATTTCTTAAAGTGTTTTTCGACCCGCTCGAGCAGATAGTCGCCCGCTTTCGACATGCCGCCGCCGAGGATGATCCGCTCGGGATCGGCGACGCAGCAGGCGGACGCCAGCGCCTCGCCGAGATAGTCGAACGCCTGCTCCAGAACCTCCTCCGCAAAGCGGTCGCCGCTCTTTGCCGCGGCGAAAACGTCCTTGCAGGTCAAGGGGTCTTTCCCGCGCAGGGCGGTCGGCTCCTCCGACGACGCGAGCCGCTCCTTCGCCATGCGGACGACGCCGTTTGCCGAGGCATACTGCTCGACGCAGCCGCGCTTGCCGCAGGTGCATGGCACGCGGTCCGGCGCGTTGACCGTGATGTGACCGATCTCGCCGCCGACGCCGTGCGCGCCTTCCAGCACTTTCCCATCGATGATCACGCCGCCGCCGACGCCGGTGCCGAGCGTGACGAATACCGTGCTGCGGCAGCCCATGCCGCCGCCTTTCCAATGCTCGCCGAGCGCGGCGCAGTTGGCGTCGTTGCCGCCCTTCACGCGAAGGCCGGTCAACTCGCCCAAGGTCTTATGCAGATTGAATACGCCCCAGTTCAGATTGACGCAGCGGTTGACCGTCCCGTCCGGCGCGACCGGCCCGGGCACGCCGATGCCGACGCCTTCGACGTCCGCTTTCGGAATGCCGTGCCTTGCCAGCACGCCGTCGATCGCCGACGCGATCTCCGGCAGAATCCGCTCGCCGCCGTTTTCGGTATGAGTCGGGATCTCAAAGCCTTCGAGCAGCGTTCCCGTCTGATCGAACAAGCCGATCTTCACCGTCGTTCCGCCGACGTCCACGCCAAAGCCGTATTTCATAGCCGCACTTCCTTCGTTTCTTTTCTGCCGCTATTATACACAATCGCGCGGGAGATTTCCACTATTATCTTTTGCGGCGAATCCGGCTCCCTCAAGAGGAGTCATTGCATTCCGATTCCCTGATTCCGGATTCTTCGTTCGCCGGAAACTTTTTTTGGAATTTGCTTGTTTTTTACCGCCATTTGGTGTAACATGAAAGTAGGAACCAAATTTTTTGCGAAGGAGCATCGTTCATGATAAAACTTGACATTTCCAACGTATGGGGCGACCTGTCCCTGCCCGATCTGCTCGCCACGGAGCAGGAGGTCTTCAACGCGCACAAGACCCTGACCGAGGGCAAAGGTCCCGGCAACGATTTCCTCGGCTGGCTGAACCTTCCCACCTTTGAGGAGACCGAAGAAATGCGCCGCATCCGCCGCGCCGCGGAGCGCATCCGTTCCGATTCGCAGGTCTTCGTCGTCGTCGGCATCGGCGGCTCCTATCTCGGCCCGCGCGCCGCGATCGAGCTCGTCAAGGGGCAGAACTACAATCTGACCAACGACACCCAGGTATTCTTCGCAGGCAACAACCTCTCCACCCGCGCCTGGCAGGAGCTCTGTACCCTGCTGGAAGGCAAGGATTTCTCCATCAACATCATCTCCAAGTCCGGCACGACCACCGAGCCCGCCATCGCCACCCGCGCGCTGCGCTGGATGCTCGAGCGCAAGTACGGCGCGGAGAAGGCTAAGAAGCGCATCTACGTCACCACCGACCCGGAGAAGGGCGCGCTGCGCCAGATGGCGACCGAGGAAGGCTATGAGACCTTCGTCATTCCGCCCGACGTCGGCGGCCGCTACAGCGTCCTGACCGCCGTGGGTCTGCTGCCGATGGCAGTCGCTGGCATCAATCCCACCGACGTCATGCTCGGCGCTGCAAGAGCGAGAAAAGAGCTGGACGTCCGCTCCTTCGAGAACCCCGCGTGGCAGTACGCCGCGATCCGCAACCTGCTCTACCGCAAAGGCAAGAAGATCGAAATGCTCTGCTGCTACGAGCCGAGCTTCAAATGCTTCGGCGGCTGGTGGCAGCAGCTCTTCGGCGAGAGCGAGGGCAAGGACGGCAAGGGCATCTTCCCGGCAACCGCCGAATTCACCGCCGATCTGCACTCCCTCGGTCAGATGATCCAGCAGGGCGAGCGCAATCTCTTCGAAACCGTCGTCCGCTTCACGCCTCCGCGCAAAAAGACCGCGATTGAGCTGGATTGGAAGAATCTGGACGGTCTGAACTATCTCGAGGGCAAGACGCTCGACTTCGTCGAGGAGCAGGCATTCCTCGGCACGCTGAACGCCCACGTCGACGGCGGCGTTCCCGTCATGGTCCTGCAGACCGACGAGATCGACGCGGACACCCTCGGCGAGCTGTTCTACTTCTTCGAACTGAGCTGCGGCATCTCCGCCTATATGCTCGGCGTCAACCCGTTCAACCAGCCCGGCGTGGAATTCTACAAGAAAAACATGTTCCACCTGCTCGGCAAGCCCGGTTATTGATCGCTTGCTTTTCCCGCGAAGAACTGATATAATCAACTTATCACAACAAAGGGGGAATTTCCTATGGTCAAGATCATCATGGGACTGAAGGGCTCCGGCAAGACCAAACGTCTCATCCATGACATCAACACCGCCGTCAAAAACGAAACCGGCAGCATGGTCTGCATCGAAAAAGGCACCAAGCTCCGTTACGATATTGATATGCACGTCCGCCTGATCGACTATCAGGAATACAAGCAGGAGGGTACGCTCACCTTCCTCAAGGGCTTCGTCAGCGGTCTGCACGCGGGCAATTTTGACATCAGCCATATCTTCATTGACAGCTTCTATAAGCAGGTCGACGGCGCAGGCATGGCAGAGGTCGAGGACTTCGCCCTCTGGTGCGACAAGTTCGGCAAGGCGAACGATCTGGACTTCACGCTCGTCGTCTCCGACGACCCCGCCAACGCCACGGACGCGATCAAGCAGTATTTGCAGTAAGTTTGATACTGAAACAGCGTTTCAAAACGCCGGATGCGGTAATCGCATCCGGCGTTTTTCTGTGCGCCGCGCAGCTTGCGCGTCGTTGTGAGGATGCTGTGAAAAAAGTCTCAACCCGTCAAAACTTTTTGCTTGACAAGATCAAGGATCCATGCTATTATATATGGGCGTTGGGGAAACCCTCATCGCGGCATATCGCGGATATGCCTGATATCGCGGGATAGAGCAGTTGGTAGCTCGTCGGGCTCATAACCCGGAGGTCGGGGGTTCAAGTCCCTCTCCCGCAACCATAAAAAGACAGTCCGCTATTCTGCGGACTGTCTTTTTATCTGTGAGAACATAGAGGGACTTGAAAACCTAAATCCGACAGTCCGGTGGACTGTCGGGAGACCAGTTCGCAAACTGGTTTCAACCTTAGTTTTGCCAACGGCAAAACGCAAACAAGTCCCCCTCCCGCAACCATAAAAAGACAGTCCGCTATTCTGCGGACTGTCTTTTTATCTGTGAGAACATAGAGGGACTTGAAAACCTAAATCCGACTGTCCGGTGGACTGTCGGGAGACCAGTTCGCAAACTGGTCTCAACCTTAGTTTTGCCAACGGCAAAACGCAAACAAGTCCCTCTCCCGCAACCATGTCGAGAGGATGTAACGGATTTCCTGTTACATCCTCTTTCGTTTTTTGCTCAAGAATTGGTTGAGAACAAGAGGAAACAATGGTAAGATTAGATTAGGATTATTGGGTGGAGGGGATTGTATGTCTGAGCCGCTTACATAAATGATATTTCGCCAATCGTTCAGCGTCTTTATCGCTTTCTTGCTTTTGTAGGGCATGAAGACCGTCGACTCAACAACTCCAGTTTCAGCGACACAAGCGGTTTTCTCGGTATGGAGGAAGGATAGCTTACCATCATTATCGAAATCCTTATCGCATGCAAAATACAAAGCGACTAACGGATGGAATGATCGTTTTCATGGTATCGGCATACTGTTATCCGGTCTGCCGGCAGCATCTACGCCGACGCTCTCCCGCCACCGTAAAAACAGCCGTCCGGAAGGGGATTCTTGTTAAACAGGGATCCCTTTTCGGCTTTTTACTCCACCAACAGGTTAGAGAACTTGCATTCTGCGTTATTGTATTTCACGGATCGTCATTGTATTATTTACTTGTAATCAAAAGCAACACTCTTTGAGGAGGAAAATACGATGGAACTCGGAAAAAAGATCAAGCAGCTTCGCTTTAAGGCGGGACTTACGCAGGAGCAGTTGGCGGAAAAACTGGGAATCGCGGCGCAGTCGGTGTCAAAATGGGAAAACGCAGCGGCAATGCCTGACATCACCACGCTTCCGCTTTTGGCAGAGGTTTTCGGCGTCTCGATTGACGATCTGTTCGACTTGACGACGGAGCAGCGCCTGAACCGGATCGAGAACCGAATGGACGCGGAGGAGGAGCTGCCTGCAGATATTTTTCGGGAGTATGAGAGCTTCCTGCAGGCTGAACTGAATGACGCAAAGAATCAGAAGCGGGCAACGGAGCTGATCGCTTATCTCTACTGGCATCGCATGAATGCGGAAGCGAAAAAGGCAAGCCGTTACGCGAAGGAAGCGATCCGCCGCGCACCGAATGAAAAGGGCTTCCAATGGATCCTGAATTACACGGACAACCATGCCGTCTGGGACTGGAATATGGCCAATCACACCAAGGCCATCCGGTTTTATCAGGAGCTGGTGAAAGCCAATCCGGATGCCGCACTGCCGTATATGTACCTGCTGGATAATCTGATCGCCGATCACAGGGCAGATGAAGCGGAGCGCTGGCTGGAACGCTACTGTACGCTGGAAAAAGCGCACCCTGTCATGAAACGGGTCTATCGGGCCTACATCGCGCTTGCCCGCTTTGACGAGCCTGCCGGAGACAAAATCATGGAAGACCTGCTGGCAGAGCAGCCGGGCAATGATGCCGTTCTCTTTGAAACCGCGCAATACTATGCCGCTAAAGCTGACTACAAAAAAGCCATCAGCATCTATGAGCAAGCCTTTGCCGCAGATCCCAAACGCCCCAGATTCCAGGACGCGCTCATGGGAATTGCAGATATCTATGAGATCATGGGCGACAATGTCAATGCCGCGAAGACCTATGACAGAATCATCGACCTGCTGGAAAACGAGTGGGGGCTGACCGAAGAAACAGACTCGTCCGTGAGTGCGGCAAAGAAGGAAAAGGCCCGTCTGCTTGCAAAAGCATAACTCGGTTCTGCTTCCCCAGCGCGTGTCCACAGTCATAACGAGCCTCAGATTATGGGCGCGACCGCAACGGTCGCGCCTGTTTCACGTTTTCTTCTCAGCCGGCAACACCGCCGCAATGCGCCTTCTTTGCGGAGCGCGCCGCGACGGACGGCTTTTTGATTCTTATACGCAAACAGGATTTGCCGTGTTGTCTTTTCCCGCTGCTTGTGCTATAGTGTTAACATGAGAAATATGCGAAGTGCTGACATTAACGCACACGCAAGGAGGAATACATCATGACGTTCAAACGATTTCTTGCACTCATTCTGACGCTGTTGATGGTCGTTTCCATGCTGCCCGCCGTTCACGCAGCGGAAAACGCCGACGAGGATATCTGGGCGCAGATCTCCGCGTTTGAGGACGACGCGCTTGCCAAACGCAGCATGGGCGCCAAGGCCGTTCCCACCGCAGCGGACTTCGCCGCCTTGTCTGAGGACGTGGAGCGGCTCGTCGTGCGCTCGGGCGACTGTATGCCCGGCTCCGTCATCCGCCACGGCAGCTTTTTCTATTGGACTTCCGCAGACGGCGAGGTCTGCGGCTACTCTCCGCGGCTGCGCGCCAAGATGCACGCCGCGAGCGTAGTCCCGGACGCCGATCCCGAAGCCCTCAGCGGCATCGAGACCGTGAGCTATGCCGTGAAGGGCGGCAGTCCCGGCAGCGCAAACGTCGCGGTCTTCCAGCCGTACCGGGGTCTGGACAGCAGCTTCACCAACCAATATCCCGAAGAGGGCAAGCGGATCGCGCAGGCGCTCGGCGGCACCGGCACGACGTATAAAACGACCGCCGCGACGGTCGATCAGGTCGCTAAGGCGCTGGAGGACTGCGCCGTCGTCATCTTCGACTCCCACGGCGACACCGACTACGTCAACCCGCGCAACACGGACGATTACGTCACGGGCGCAAACACCTCGTACTTATGCATGCAGACCAACGCCGGCTGGTCCGACGAGGATACGAAGGCGGTCGAGGGTCCCTACGGCACCTATTACCACGCCTACAACGCCGGCAGCTACGGCAGCATGCGCTATTACTGCGCGGACGGCACCGTCTTTGCCAACCACATGCAGAAGCCGGCGTGCAACAACCTTCTCTGGATGGCGATCTGCCTCGGTATGGCGACCGACGGCATGTTCAGGCCCCTGCACGACAAGGGCGTCGAGGTCGTCTACGGCTATTCGCAGTCCGTCTCCTTCAGCGGCGACTACGAATATGAGGAATACTTCTGGGATCGCATACTCGACGGCTATACCGCCGGCGAAGCTTTCGCGTATATGAAGGAGCAGGCGGGTTGCGATTGGGATCCCGCCTACAAAGGATACAACACCCTTGCGAAGGCAAGATACAACTTCGTCGCCTTCCCGAACGTCGTCTCCTCCGAGGACGAATTCCAGGGACACCGCACGGTGAATCCGAAGAGCGCAAACGACAGCACCGCCAACAAGAACAACGATCCTGCCTACGGCGCGTGCAATATCCAGACCGTCCGGTCGGTGTGGACGCTGCTTCAGCAGTTTACCGTCACCTCCTTCTCCAATAACGAAGACTGGGGCGCGGTGTCGGTCCTCGGCAGCACGATCACCGCCTCCCCGCACGAGGGCTACTATACGGCGGGGTACGAGGTCGTCAGCGGCGCCGCCGAGGTCACGCAGCGCGGAAACGTCTTCACGGTCAAGCCGGAGAGCGACTGCACCGTGCGGATCGACTTTGCCGCGAAGACGCCCGCGACCGTCCGCTTCGTCACGCCGGAAGGCGTGAGCTGCGAGTCCGTTTCCACCTACGTCAGCGATGAGATCGCCATGCCCGCGCCCACGGGCGCTCCGACCGCCGACGCGCAGAGCTACCGCTTCCTCGGCTGGACGACGCAGACCGTCGACGACACGGATGAGAAGCCCGTCTATTACGCTGCGGGCAATCCGTGGACGGTCGAGGCGGAGGATGCGGTCTTCTACGCGCTCTACGGCTACACCGTCGCATCCGGCGCCGAAGAGGGCGTTTTCCCCAAACTCGAACAGGCGCCTGCGGACTGGTGCGGCGAATACGTTATCACCTACAACGGGCATATCGTACTCGACGCCAGCGGCAGGTACACCGGCACGAAGCTCGGCTCGATCAACGCCGCCGTCGCCCTGAACGATACCGGCATGCGTCTGGAGGACGGCGTGCTGTATGACGTTCCCGACGAATACGTCTACGTGATCGAGCGTTCCCCTGCCTTCTCCGGCAACTACGTGATCCGCATGAAGGGCAGCGACAACTACGTCGCGTTCAAAAGCAGCAGCGCTTCTCTGACCACCGGCGACGATCCGTCCAACATTTACTCGCTGTGGGAGCCGAGCATGACGGGAGATACCGTGTCCGTCTGGTCCGTGGTCGCTTCCTCCTATTCCCTGCAGTACAACGCGACCGCCGGAGCCTTCTGCTGCAGCCAGAGCAAGCTGAAGAACCTCACGCTCTTCACCCGCCCGCTGGATTCCGTTTTCTACACCACCGAACTGAAAAACGCCTGTGAACACGACTACGCCGCCGCCGTGACCGCGCCGACCTGCACGGAGCAGGGCTATACCACCTACACCTGCTCCAAGTGCGGCGACACCTACGTAGGCGACTACGTCGACGCGCTCGGGCATACCCCCGCCGAGCCGGTCAGGGAGAACGAAGTCGCCCCGACCTGCACCGAGCCGGGCGGTTACGACGCAGTCGTCTATTGCGCCGTCTGCGGAGAAGAACTCAGCCGCACGTTTACGGATCTTCCTGCGACCGGGCACGACTGGAACGAGCCGGTCTATGCGTGGGCGGTGGACTATTCCGCCGTAGCCGCGATCCGCACCTGCAAGAACGACAAGAGCCACGTCGAGACCGAGGACGGCGTGATCACTTCCGAGGTAACGCGGGAGGCGACGATCGACGCCGCGGGCGAGATCGTCTATACCGCGACCTTCACGAATCCGGCGTTCGAGACGCAGACCGTCAAGATCGCCGTGCCGAAGCTCGACGACGGCCTGCCCTGCGACGGTGGCGAGAGCTGCCCCGGCGTCAGATTCACCGACATGCCCGCGAAGGGCAATTGGGCGCATGATCCGATCGACTGGGCGGTCGTGCACGGCGTCACCTCCGGCACCTCTGCGACCACATTCAGCCCGAACGCCGGCTGCACCCGCGCGCAGGTCGTCACATTCCTCTGGAGAGCCGCAGGATCGCCGGAGCCTGCCGCAGCGGTCAGCCCGTTCAAGGACACGGCGGAAGACGCGTACTACTATAAAGCGGTGCTGTGGGCAGTAGAAAACGAGATCACCGCCGGCACCTCCGTAACGACGTTCAGCCCGGAGGCGACCTGCACCAGAGCGCAGATCGTCACTTTCCTCTGGCGCTATGAGGGCGCGCCCGAACCGACCGCTGCCGCCAATCCGTTCCAGGACGTTGCGGCAGGCGCCTACTTTGCAAAGGCAGTTCTCTGGGCGTCCGAGAACGGCGTCACCGCCGGCACCTCGGCAACTGCGTTCAGCCCCGACGACACCTGCACACGCGCCCACGTCGTGACCTTCCTCTACCGGGACGTCGAGAAATAATCTCTTTTTCTGAAACCGCAAAACGCAGCAAAGCCGCCGCATCTGACGATGCGGCGGCTTTGCACAGCGTGTCGAAAAACCTTTTTCGACACGCTGGCAGGCTGTCAAAAAGTTCGGAAAACAAGCAACGCACGACCGTCGGCGTATATTGATACGGTAGGTCGTGCGTTGCGCAGTAAGTCAAAATCCTTGCGTAGCAAGCCTTTTTCAGCCAAAAAGCTGATAATTGTCCTTTTATCCGTAAACGCTATAGTCAACGCACAGCACCAAAAATGCTTATTTGTTTTTGACGGTTACGGGCTTTTTTGACTGTCTGAACAAAGCCGCCGCATCTGACGATGCGGCGGCTTTGCTGATTATTCCGCCCTGCGTTTCTCAGGCGCGGGACGCTGCCGGAGCCGGTCAATCCAGTCCAGCACCGCCCGGATCTCCGCGTCCCAGTATTCCCAGGCATGGCTGCCCGGCGACTCTCCGTACTCCAGTGAATACCCCAGCTTCAAGAGCGCGTCGCGCATACGGCGGTTTTCGTCCAGAAGGTCGTCCTCCGTGCCGCACCATTGGTACAGCGCGGGCGTCAGACCGCCTTTGGCGCAGCGTTCCGCCAACGCAAAAAGGTCGTTTTCGCTGCCCGGGACCTGCTCCACCTTGCCGAAAACGCTCTCCCAGTAATGATTGCGGCTGTTTTTGTCCTCCCGCAGTGCGCGGATAAAGACGTCGATCGCCGCAGAGAGCGCCGCCGCGGCGCAGTAGGTCTCGGGGCAGGACAGCGCCGCCTTCAGCGCGCCGTAGCCGCCCATCGACAGACCCGCGATATAGGTATCCTCCCGCTTTTCGCTCATGCCGCGGAAGAAGCCGCGGCAGATCGCCGGAAGCTCCTGCGTGATATAGGTAAAGTACGGCAGGCCGTACGCCATGTCCGTATACCAGCCCAAATGGGTGCTCGGCATCACCACCGCGAGATTGCGCTCGCTGACGTAACGCTCGATGGAGGTTTTCCGCTGCCATACCGTATGGTCGTCGCTCATGCCGTGGAGCAGGTACAGGGTCGGGTAGGTTCTCTCCGCGCCGGTCTTCTGCGGCAGGATCACGTCCATCTGCATACACATGCCCAGAACGTCGGAGAAAAAGTCAACGTGCATCAACGCCATAATCGTTCGCTCCTATCAATGCTTGTATCCGCAGATCAACGGAAATAGAGGTAGTCGGAGTTTGCCTCCGTCGTATCCCGGTTTTCCACGATCAGGATCTTCACGTCCCTGCTGACGAGGACGTTGTGCCAAACGCCCTTCCTGACGTTATAGGTCTTGAAGCGTTCCATCGGAACGGGCGCGCGATCCTCGCCGATCAAAAGCGTCGCTTCTCCGTTCAGAAGAACGAAGATCTCGTCCGTTTCATTGTGGCGCTCGACGAAGCGCATTCCCTCCTGCGTATAGCCGTCCTGATAATTCAGATAGGCGACGCGCCAGCCCGAAAAGTCATGCACCGGCATGTAGCCTTCGCCGGTATAGTCCAACACGTCCAATCCCTGCATGATGATCTCCTCCTGCCTTTCATTTCGAGTTTGGGCAATTGATTTCGGCTCATTTCTCCGGCAGCATCGCCAGAAGGCGCGCGCCGTTCTCCTTCAGCCATTCGTTTTGTTCCCGGTAATCGGGGAAGACCCGCAGCAGCTCGGCGTAGAAGCGGTCGGAGTGGTTCATCTGCTTGCGGTGGCAAAGCTCGTGGACGACGACGCTGTCCAGCACCCGGGGCGGTGCGAGCATCAGCAGACAGTTGAAATTGAGATTCCCTCTGCCGCTGCAGCTTCCCCAACGGGAACGCTGGGTGCGAACCGTGATTTTGCCGTAGGTGACGCCGACGAGCCGCGCATAATACGCCACTCTCTCCGGAATCACACGCTTCGCCCGTTCCGCAAGCGTGCAAAGCTCCGCCGGAGTCAGCATGCGGACGGTTTTCGCCGTCTGCGACCTCGTCAGATTCGTCTCGATCCAGCGCCTGTGCCTGCGCACGAAGCGGTCGATCTCCTCGTCCGATATCTGCAGCGGCGCGCGGACGATCAGTTTTCCGTCCTTGATCTGCGCCGCCAGCGTTTTTCGATTGCCGCGAACGATCTCGTATTGCATATTCCGTCTCCGTGACCACCGGCGCCGGCGTCTCTGCTTTTTTCATTGATTATTGAAAGGAAATGCTGTATACTGTTATTATACATCTAACGCGCACCAAATACAATAGAAAGAGGAAACGACGATGGGAAAGAGCTTTGCCGAATGGAAACCGGGCGATCCGATGATCAACGAGCGGGATTACTGGCAGGATCCCAACTACGTTCCGGAGGATCCGGAAAAGGAAAAGCTGGTCAAGAAGCTGGCAATCATGATCACCGACCGCATTCCCAAGAAGCTGCTGCACAAGATCAACGACCGCGATCCGGAATACTGGATCCTGGATATGATCCTGAACAAAGAACAGGTCAAATTCCTGCTGAATTTCAAGAAGACCCGCGTACCCTACAGCGTGGAGGAGCTTGCCGAGCGAAACGGCATGTCTCTGGAGGACACGCAGAGAATGGTCGAGCGTCTGCGCTGGATCGGCATCATCGAGCAGAATCGTGCCAAAACGCCCGACAAGCACCTGCAGTATGAGCTTCCCATCTTCGTCCCCGGCAGCGCGGAGTTCATGATGATGCAGGACAAGCTGACCGACGAATTCCCCCAGCTTGCGACCTTCTTCAATCTGATGACACAGCTCCCGCTGGGCGGCATCACCCAACTCGTTCCGCCGGGCGGCGCGGGCATCGGCATGCACGTCATTCCCGTGGAAAAGGCGATCTCCACCGAGAGCGAGAGCGTGAGTGTCGAACACATCTCCCGCTGGCTCGACATGTACGACAAGTACGGCATTTCCGAATGCTCCTGCCGCAAGCAGCAGGCGATGCGCGGCGAAGGCTCCGGCGAGATCCGCGGCGACTATTGCATCGGTCTGGGCGACATGGCGGAGTACATGGACGACCGCGGTATCGGTCACTACGTCAGCAAGGAAGAGGTACTTGAAATCCTGGAACGCGCGGAGCGTCACGGTTACGTCCACCAGATCACCAACATTGACGGCGAGAACAAGATCGTCGCAATCTGCAACTGCGCACCCGGCGTGTGCAACGCCCTGCGCACCTCTCAGCTCTACAACACCCCAAACCTCTCCGCCTCCGCCTACCGCGCCCACGTGGAAAAGAGCAAGTGCGTCGCCTGCGGCAAGTGCGTGGAGGTCTGTCCGGTCGGCGCGGCAAAGCTCGGTCAAAAGCTCTGCAGGCGCGACGGCAGCGAGGTCACGTACCCCAAGACCCAGCTTCCCAACGGACGCAAATGGAGCGTGGACAAATGGAATTACAACTACCGCGACGACGCAAAGATCAACTGCTATGACTCCGGCACCGCGCCGTGCAAGACCGCCTGTCCGGTGCATCTGTCCGTGCAGGGCTACATCAAAATGGCCGCCGAGGGCAGATTTGAGGAAGCGCTCCGCCTGATCAAGCAGGACAATCCCCTGCCCATGATCTGCGGCGCGATCTGCAACCGCCGCTGTGAGGACGCCTGCACCCGCGGCACCGTGGACGCGCCCCTCGCCATCGACGAGATCAAAAAATACATCGCGTCTCTGGATCTGAACAAAGAAAACCGTTACGTACCGCTGTGCGAGAAACACGACGGCGGCATGTGGGGCGACGAATTCAAGATCGCCGTCATCGGCAGCGGCCCGGCGGGTCTGTCCGCCGCCTACTTCCTGCGCCGCGACGGTTATCCCGTCACCGTATTTGAAAAGGAGGATCATGCCGGCGGCATGCTGACGCACGGCGTACCTTCCTACCGTCTGGAGAAAAACATCATCGACGCGGAGATCGAGGTCATCAGGCAGATGGGCGTTGAATTCCGTCTCGGCGTCGACGTGGGCAGGGACGTCACCATTGAAGACCTGCGCAAGCAGGGTTACAAGGCGTTCTTTATCGCGATCGGCATGCAAGGCGGCCGTCTGGCAGGCGTGCCCGGCGAGGACGCCGATGGCGTCGAAACCGGCGTCAGCTTCCTGCGCCGCATCAACGGCGATCACGGAGTCCGTCTGACGGGCAAGACCGTTGTTGTCGGCGGCGGCAACGTGGCGATCGACGTAGCCGGCAGCGCGCTGCGCGCAGGCTCCGGCGAGGTCACAATGTTCTGTCTGGAACAGCGTGACGAAATGCCCGCCGCGAAGGACGAGGTCACCGAAGCTTTAGCCGACGGCGTCAAGCTCGAGAACGGCTGGGGCCCGAAGGAAGTCCTCTCCGAGAACGGGCGCGTCACCGCCGTGGTCTTCAAAAAATGTACCCGCGTCTATGACGACAATCACCGCTTCGCGCCGCAGTATGACGAGAACGATACCGTCACCATACCCTGCGACAATCTGCTGCTGTCCATCGGTCAGAGTGTGATCTGGGGCGACCTTCTCAACGGCACCCGCGTGGAGCTCCGTCCCAACGGCACCGTCGTCGCCGATCCCGTGACGCGCCAGACCGCCGAACCCGATATTTTCGTGGGCGGCGACGTGTTCACCGGCGCGAGGTTCGCAATCGACGCCATCGCCGGCGGCCGTGAAGGCGCGGTGTCCATCAACCGCTTCGTCCACCCCGGCAACAGCCTGACGCTGGCGAGAGACCGCCGCGAGTTCATCGAGCTCGACAAGGGCGACATCGCCGACCCCGCTAAAATGGAGAGCTTCGACAACGCGCCGCGTCAGATCCCCGGCAAGAAAGCGGGAAAAGCGAGCGCGACCTTCGAGGATCTCCGCCTGACCTTTACCGAAGAGCAGGTGCGCGCGGAAGCGTCCCGCTGTCTCGGCTGCGGCGCGACCACCGTGGACGACAACCGCTGCATCGGCTGCGGCCTGTGTACCACCAAGTGCGAATTTGACGCCATCCACCTCAGCCGCGACGTGCCCGCCGCGAGCAGAATGTACCGCTCCGAAGAGAAGGTCAAGGCGCTGCTGCCCTACGTCGCCAAGCGCGGCATCAAGATCCTGTTCAGGAAAACCGAGGACAAATGAGTTTGAACATTGACATGATTGAGGTCCGCGCAGACCTCGAAGAGGATAACGACCGGTATGCGCTTCTCGTGCGCGAACTGCTGCGCCGGGAAGGGGTCTGTTTAATCAATCTGATGGCGTCCCCCGGTGCGGGCAAGACCAGCGTTCTGTGCCGCGTGATCGACGCGCTCAGGGAGCAGTTCTCCGTCGGCGTGATGGAGGCGGATATGGACGCGGACGTGGACGCCCAAACCGTCGCCGCCCGCGGCGCCGTCACGGTGCAGCTCCACACAGGCGTCTCCTGCCACATGGACGCGAAGATGACGCTCCGCGGACTGGACGCGTTTCCGAAGCCCCTGCCGGACGTGGTTTTTCTGGAAAACGTCGGCAATCTCGTCTGCCCCGCGGAATTCGACGTAGGCGCGGATTGGAAGCTGATGATCCTCAGCGTGCCCGAGGGCGACGACAAGCCTCTCAAGTACCCGCTGATGTTCACGGTCGCCGACTGTATGCTGGTGAACAAGATCGACACCGCGCCGGTCTTTGATTTCGATCTCGATCGGTGCGAGAACGCCGTGCGTGCGCTGAATCCGAACGTTGAGATATTTCCCGTCTCCGCGAAAACCGGAGAAGGAATGGACGCGTTTGTCCGCAGACTGACGGCGCGGATCGACGCTGCGCTGCGGGAAAAGCGCGGAGAGAAAAGCCAATGCTGAAGACGATTGAACTGAAACGGACGGTCACCGACTCCAACGACCGCGACGCCGCGCTGCTTCGCGCGGAGCTGAAACGCCGCGGCATTTTCCTGCTCAACCTCATGAGCGCGCCCGGCAGCGGCAAGACCACCCTGCTGTCACGC
This sequence comes from Oscillospiraceae bacterium, assembly GCA_017429835.1. Classification (GTDB taxonomy): domain Bacteria; phylum Bacillota; class Clostridia; order Oscillospirales; family Oscillospiraceae; genus JAZOXB01. The sequence continues at coordinate 38,718 of JAFROD010000010.1, read as the reverse complement.
ACGATCCGCGACCTTGCGGGCAGAACGCACGTCGGCGTGATGGAAGCGGACATCGCGTCCAGCGTGGACGCGGAGCGGATTTACGCACTCGGCGCGGAGAGCATTCAAATGCACACCGACGGCATGTGTCACGTGGACGCAGGCATGACCCGCGCCGGCATAGACGCCCTTGCCGCCCTGCGTTCGGAGATCGTCTTTCTGGAAAATATCGGCAACCTGATCTGCCCGGCGGAATTTGACACCGGCGCGCACAAAAACGTGATGATCCTGAGTCTCCCCGAGGGCGACGACAAGCCCCTCAAATATCCGCTGATGTTCCGAAAAAGCGACGCTCTGCTGATCACGAAAATGGACGCCGCGCCGTATTTCGACTTTGACCTCGACACCGTCCTGCGCCGGGTCAGGGCGCTGAATCCGTCCATTCGCATCTTCCCCGTCTCGGCAAAGACCGGCGAAGGCATGGACGCGTGGGAGGACTGGCTGCTCGCGCAGTGGGAGGAATGGAAGCATGCATGAGCTCGGCATCGTCAAGCACGTGATCCGCACCCTCGGCGACGTGGCGAAGGAAAACCGCGTCCGCCGCATCGGCTCGGTCACCTTGGAGGTCGGCGAGGTCTCCGGCGTGGTGGTAGAACAGCTCCTCGACTGCTGGAACTATTTTCGTGAAAGGGATCCGCTTGTCAAGGGCGCGCCGCTTCACGTTGAGACCATCGAAGCCCTGACCCTCTGCACCGCCTGTGAGAACGTCTACAAAACAGTCGAGCACGGAAAGACCTGTCCCCGGTGCGGCAGCAAAGAGACCTATCTTCTGCGCGGCAACGAATTTTCGATCAAGGAGATCGAAGCGGAAACCGACGACGCTCCGCCGGAGTAAAACGGACGCCCTTTGCGGGCGTTCGTTTTGCTCCGGCACGTTTCGACGCAAGCCGTCTTCCTTTTCAGTGAATCCGAATAGTAAACGGGATACAAAAACAGCCATCCGAACGGATGGCTGTTTTTGTATCCTAATTCAGGTGAGAGCCGCTGTTTCGCGACCGAACGATCCGGTTCGATTACGGCTGCGGGGGATACTGCGGCTGCTGCGGATAGCCGTACTGCGGACGGGGCGCGCGGGGCGCCTTGTTCTCACGGCCGAAGATGAACATAAGGACGCAGCAGACAGCGGCGCCAAGCTGAAGGATCAGCGCGATGATGCCGCAAGCGCCCAGGCCGACGCCGGCGTTGATCCAGTCCAGCAAAATGGCAATCAGCGCAAACGAAGCGAAGAGCATAATAAAATAGGACGTTTTGCTGCTCGGCTTGGCAATCTTCAGCAGCGGCATCAGCATCAGCGCGATAGCGAACAGATTAAGAATGGTGATCAGGATTGCGCTGGGCATGCTGTAGGTCGAGCCATAGACATGGTAGCCAAAGAAGGTGAGAATGCTGGTAAGCACCAGCAGACCCATCGCGACCCAACGCAGGATGGCGCTGATATCCATGGGGGGGCGCGGTGCATACTGAGGCTGCTGCGGATAGCCCGCGGGCTGCTGCGGATAGGCAGGCGCTGCCGGCTGGAACTGCGCGCCGCAGTTGGGGCAGAAAGGCTGATTGTTTTCAACCTGTGCGCCGCATTTCGGACAGAACATGGGAAAACCTCCTTAAAATAGTATGGGAATATGCCAGATATAATTATTATAACATGTTATTCCGTGATGTCAATGAAAAATCTCGCGTTTCGACACGCTGAGCAGGCTGTCAGAGAGTTCGCAGACAAGCAACGCTCGGCCCCGTCGGCATGCGCAGGCAGGCAAAAAAGCCATCCTGATTCTGACGGTTACGGACTTTGGAAAAGCCTGTGAAAAAAAGGAGCGCAACGCGCTCCTTTTTTCTTTTTTCTGTTAATCGAGATCAATGAATCTGATCTCGCGGTCAATATACGGAACCAGGCAGGTCACGTCTTCGTCCAGCTTCTCCGCCTTGCCGTCATCCCACAGATACAGCTCGCCCGCATAGGATTTTGTGCTGTAATCGTACATATACAGCACTCTGCCGTCGGGAACGACCGTATAGTCGGAAACGTCGTCCTCGATCTTCGTCGCTTCCTTGCCTTCATAGACCTTCAGCGTGCCCTTGCCGTCCTTCCAGTCGGTGTAGTAGAAGACCTTGCCGAGCTCGAACGGCGTATCAATACCGCCGCCGCGAACGTCATCGTCCACCTTGTTCTTGTCGACATACAGTTCGCCCTTGCCGTCCTTGTAATCCTTGAAATAGTAGAACGACTCGTCGTCGATAAAATCGCACCTGCCGGCGTAAACGTCGTCGTCATAGACCTCGGGCTTGCCGATCTCCTCGCCGGAGATCTCGATACGGTAGAGCGTGCCCTCGTCTTTGTCGTCGGAAATATCGTCGATGTAGAAGAGCAGGGTGCCTGCGTCATTGAGTCTGAAATATTTTGCTGCTTTTTCCTGCTTCAGAACGGTGGCATTGCCCTTGACGGCAACGTATTTCTCGAGATCGGCGCCATCGTACGCGTCATAGGTGATCACCGGCGCTTCGTATGCGTAGTTATAGCTCCAGTTATCGTAGGTATTCGTCAGCTCCGTGGCTTCCTCGCCGTCGTAGTAGTACAGAGAATAGCCGGTCTTCGACGGGTCGTATTCCTCGGCGGCGTCGCTGCCGGAGTCGTTGTTCTTTACGAAGTAGAATTCGCCGGACTCGTAGACCTTGATCACGTCATAAACGTCGGAAAGGATCTTTTCCTTCTCGCTGTCTCCCTTCAGATCCTGCTTATACAGGGCGTCGTCCTTGGAATAATAGATGACGGTGATATCGTCGTCGATATACTCGATGGAGACGTCGCTCGCAATCTTGTTCTTCTCCCCGTCCTCATACAGATAGAAGTCGCCGTCCGAGGTGAGATAGGCGATCCTCTTATCGTCTTTGGAAACCTTGAAGCCGCGGCCGGCGTTGCTTACGAGCTTTTCCTTGGAATCCGCGCCGATATCATACTGATAAATGGCGTCGTTCTTGAGATAGGTGACGTATTTCGCGGCGCTGTCCACGCGGTATGCGTAGACGTCGGAGTCGATCTTGACCGCGTCCCCCTCAGGATCGGAGACTTCCTTGTAATAAAGGCTGCTGCCGCTTACAGTGACCTTATCGACGAAGAAGATATACTTGCCGTTGTCGCTCATGCAGGCAGCGTAGGCATAGTCGTCGCCCTTGTTGTACAAGTCCGAATCGCTGACGCCGCTGATGTCGATCAGGCGCGTAGTGAGCTGCCAGGGGTCGTTCTTCAAGTCGGAGAAGTAGATTTCTTTGTCCTTCGCATAGAGCGCGTAGCTGTTCTTATTCTTGCTGCCGCTGCCACCGAAGAGCAGGAGGCATACGACGACCGCTGCCGCCACCACCAAGCCGATGGAGCCGAAGAGGAGCGCCTTCTTGGGAAATTTCTTCTTGGGGCGTTCCGGTCTTGCCGCTGCGGGCGCGGCATATACGGGCGCCTGATAAGCGGGCGCGGGATTCGCCGGATTAACCGGCGCCTGATAAGCGGGCGCGGGGTTCGCGGGATTAGCCGGTTCCTGGTAAGCGGGCGCGGGGTTCGCCGGAGCCCGATAGACGGGCGCGGAGTTCACCGGGGGCTGATTCGCCGGGGCGTGATAAACCGGCGCCGGATTCGGCTGTGCCTGCTGGATCGCAGTGCCGCATGACGGGCAGAATCTTGCGCCGTCATTCAGTTGCCGTTGGCATTTCGGGCATGTAAGCATGGTGTTTTCCTCCTTGATCTATTCTGCAATTATGTTTTCCTTTTCCTCTGCCGCGGCAACGTACCGTCGGCGTTTCGCTTGCGTCGTCGAAGCTGTGTAACTCAGTATAGCATAAAAACACAAAAAAGTCGACTGTTTCTTAGAAAATATGCAAGATTTCGATAGATTTCCGGAAGCTTACGCAAGACCGGGCTTGCAGGGCTTGCCGCACTTCCTGCGATAGTCGTAATAGAGCTCCTCCGTCGCGAGCGCCATCTTCGTCACGGCGAACTCACAGTCGTGCGGGTAGCAGTACCACGTGTCCGTCAGCGTGTTGAGATCGACGCAATCGCCGTGCTTGAAGAGATACTCATACTCGATATGGCAGGAATAGAGAGACGGCACGGATTTCTCCATAGTATAGACCTTGCCGTCCTCCGTCGTAACGGTGACCTTGAAGCCGTCCATATCGTGCGTCATCGTGCCCTGCCCGAGACGGATATAGCCCTTCGCGTTGGGCAGGCTGTCCACGGTAACTGGCAGCTCACCTGTCGAGTACGTTCCTGCGGCAACCTCCTTTTTGACGTTTTCGCGCTCCCACTCGTACCAGTCGGGAATGTGGGAGAACTCCGTTTCGCCCTCGCGAGCTTCCAGTTCGCCGAGCTCCGTCATCGTCCATTCCTTGCCGCAGGATTTGCAGCGCAGGACGATCCCCTCGGATTCCATACGATACTCTTTCCCGCAGTGCGGGCACTGGTAGAGGATCTTCTCCAGGCCGACCGCACGGTCGGCGCAGGTAACGCGGACGTTCTTCTCCTTCTGCCACCGGAAATCGTCATACTGGAATTCCCGCACGATCCGCGCGTTGATCTCGTCGACAGACAGGCACGCGACCTCCTCCGCCGTGAGCAGGCGCTTCATCTCCGCTTCCGTCGGCTTGACCCCGCGCTCATGGCGCGTGTTCCAGAAGGGATGATTGATATGATCGCCGTGACAGATCAGCGTGACCACGGGGACTTTCAGCAGCTTGCAGAGCTTGCCTAACGACTCCGGCAGCGGCGCAGTCGTGCCGCAGAGGGAGTAGCGCGCTTCGGGATAGAGCGCCACGATCCCCTTGTTTTTGACAACTTCGATCAGATGGCGCACCACCAGGGGGTCGTTCGTAAACTTCCGCTTGCAGATACAGCCTATATTGCGCAGAAGCCACTCCCTGCCGATGAAGCCGTCGATCGCCACGACGTAGTTGCCGAACTGTGGGAAGGTCGCCCTGGTGGATACGCTCATATCAAAAAAGGCGTTATGATTGCCCAGCAGGATATAGGGCGGCTTTATGCCCTCCATGTCGATCTTCGTGATTTTCGTCTGATGCTTCCATATATTGGGAAATGCGAGCGCCCACGCGATCGGCTTCAAAAACCAACGGCAGCGCACGGGCTTTTTCTTCATATCAAAGCGTTCGAAATTATCGTTCTCCATGCCGTGATCCTCTCGCTTTTCATTTATATAGTTTTATTTTATCCGATAAAAGCGGATTGTCAATATTTTCCTGCATTTCAGCGCCAAAGCGCCCATCCTTCCGGACGGACGCTTTCCCTATTCGATCCGGCACAATACCCGCCGAAACGGCACGCCTGCCGCATTCCCGCCGTCTCCCTCAAAGCCGTAGACGACGATCCTGCCGTCTTCCGCCCGCGCGTCGGTGATCACGAAACTGAGGCGCTGATTCGGATTGAGCGCGGATTTTGGGAATTGCCGCTCGATCGCCAAGTCTGCAAGTCGAACGACGGCGTACTTGCCGCTGACCGAGCAAACCAGCGCCCGTTCGTTCGGAAGCGGATAAGCCTTCTCGGCGGTCGTGCTTCGGATTTCTCCCGTCTTGCTTCCGGTCAGCAAGTCGAATTGAAGAATGCCTTTTCCGTACTTTACCGCGATCAAACGGGGCTGAGCGATCATGACGCGTGTTATCCTCGTAGTGCGATAGCTCCACAGCTTTTCACCGGTCAGCGTCGCATAGACTGCGACACCCGTTTCCCAACTGCCGATCGCCAAATAACTGCCGTCCTCGGAGAGCGGAATACCATACTGCGCGGTATAAACGGGATCGGCGGAAATTGGCAGGAGCTTTTCAGAACCGTCCGTATAACGAACGACACAGTCTCCGCTGTACGGCAGACGGATTTCATCTACAAGCGGATTCCGGTAGGTCTGCCGCATTCCCGCCGTTGTGCGTTCAATCATTTTCTGTCTCCCCAGCGATGGATTTGCAAGTCTGCTTATCATTCTTCGCATTGCTTTTGTATCTTATCAAATCCGTCCGACCCTGTCAAGCGAGGCAGCCGCGCCATCGGCGTACAGGTTACACAACGCACTCTTGCAAAGCGGAACAAACAGATATATAATTATGCTGTAAAGAAACATGAATGCGAAGGGGGGATACGATGGAGCAGAATCCGAATCGGGAGGTCTTTGAATCCCGGCATGAGTTCGTTCCGCCGCCCGAAAAGCGACAAAAAAAGCGCACAAGAATCAAGAAGGGACAGGCTGCGGTCGCCGGAGCGGCTCTTCTCGCGGGAATTCTGCTTCTGTCGCCTGTCGGCAGGACGCTCCCTGCGCCGGGCGACGCTGCGCCGCCTGCGCCGACGGAAACGATACCCGAAACGCAAATCGTTGAAACGACCGAAGCGTTTGTGGAATTGGAGCCTCCGGTCATCGAGCTATACCCGATCACGGTGGCGTCCGAGCTTTACGGCGTGGTGACGATCCCTGAGCCCGAACGGGTGCTCGGTCTGACGATCTCCGTCTGGGAGACGACGCAGGAGCGCGAGCTTTTTGAGATCGAAGTTCCGGAGGGAAAATACAAGAACGGCAGTCTTCCGCTTCTGGAATGGTGCTTCTGGGACGATTACAAGGAGCACGCCGACGAGTATGAAGGCAGTATGCTCGACGGCGGCAACTATCGCCAGCAGCTCCGTGCGGAAGTCAGTTATGACGCGGGAGACGGTACGCGCAAGACCTTCGAATACGTCGCCGATCCGGTAGAGGATCCGTTCTTCTGGCTCCGGCTGCAGGAGCCCGGCGACGAGGCCTACGCGCCGGATAGCGTAACGATCATCATTGACAGTTTCATGCCCGAAGAGGACGCGAAGACCGTGCTCGTAAACGAGCCGGACAAGGTCACGGACAGCAGCACCTACAGCGTCCGCGCGGAGATCGACCACAAACCGGTCGAGGGCGTGTTCGTCGAATACGTCAGCGGGACGCCGGTCGTGCATATACCAATTCCAGAGGGAACAGAACGCAAAGCAGGACACATTTTCCAACTCTATCTCACAAAATACGTAGAAGGCTTCGGCAAGGCGCTCGAGTTCTTCTATGAAGGCGAAGTTTGATCAACAGGGGGATTCAAAATGAAAAAACAGGTTATTTATATCGTCGGTTTCGTTCTCGCTGCCGCGCTGGCCGCGGCAGGCTATTTCAAGCAGTATCATCTGATGCAGATCGGTATCATCTGGGCTGCGTTCTTCGCAATCGCGCTCGTTACCTCGCTTTTCTCGAAGAAAAAGGGACGCGCGGCAACGATCGCCACACTGATTCGGAGCATTTGCGGCTACGCGGCGGCGATTGCAACGGTCTTCTTCCTGTTTGACTTTGCCGGCGCAGATCTGACGACGACGCTCGCCGCCGTCGGCGTAACCGCACTGATCGTCGGTTTTGCCGCGCAGAGTCTGATCGAAGACCTGATCACCGGTATTTTCATCGCAGCAGAGGGCAAGTTCAATATCGGCGACTACATCATGATCGACGATTTCCGCGGCAAGGTCGTGGATATGGGGCTGCGCACGACGACCATTGAAGACGCGGGCGGCAACAAAAAGATCGTCAACAACTCCGACATCCGCAATTTCCAGAACCGCTCTCAGGATCAGTCCATCGCCGTCAGCACCGTCGCCGTCACCTACGGTCAGAAGCTCGAGGAGCTGGAAAAGGTGCTCGCCGCCGAGCTGCCGAAGGTCTACGCGGAGCATCAGGAGCTCTTCCTCGGCGAGCCGAAGTATCTCGGCGTTGAGGAGTTCCAGGACAGCGGCATTCTGATCAAGGTCATTGCGCCCGTCAACGAAGAAAAGATTTTCGCCGCTCGCCGCGAGTTGAACCGCCAGCTCAAGCTGATCTTCGACCGCAACGGTATCGAGATCCCCTTCCCGCAGGTCGTCGTCCACGGCGGAAAATAAGCAAACGGAGCTGTATTGGCAGAAAAGATGATGTCCCCGCTTGTTGCTGCAATACTGTCGAGTGCGATCGTGGAAGCAACGCGATAGTTTCTTGTTCCTTGCCATGCAGGAGGTATACGATTGGACGCAAAACCCATTATCGCTCATTACTTTTCAAGCATTCAGCCATTTACAAATGGTTTACGTGTACGTGATTGGTTATGCTACATTTATTATCCGGGAGGTAAAAATGAAAAAATGGCTGTTCTTTGGTGCGATATGTATCGTTTTGCTGCTTTTACTCATAAGTCTGTTTCTGTACTTCTGTAATAATACTTCTGTACCGGTGGACAATGAACGAACCCTGTCTGAAATCCAGACGTGTACCTGCTCTATTAAAGAGATGCTGCTTGCGGAAGCGATATTTAACGTTCGAGATGATTTTGAAGATGTGGATGCAGCAGAGCTTGCCCACGACGCGGGGTTAAAACTGGAGTGCAGACGGCAAACTGCTCCTAATGAATTCTATTATGCTATTGGGTACGGAACATATCGGTGCTTTGTTTTTACCGATGCCAATAACATTGTAGACCGTGTGCTATACTGCACCGAGTTCCGAACGATTGCAGATATTCAAAAAGAGATCGATCAGGTTAACGCAGCGGGTTTAGATTTCTATACATCAAATGAGTATGGTTTGGCGGAAATCGGCATAGAGCTTGGCAACTTTACAGGAGGATATACAAGAGAGTATATTTTGGCCGATGGTGTGTTGATCGTTGAAACGCCATTTATGAACGGTGGAGATGAGACGACGTATCATTTTTTCACTGACGAAGAATGGTCACTTGCGCGGGAGCAATGGGGTGGATATATTATACTGCCGATAGACAAACAGAATCAGTCAATTGCGTAGAATTCTGTTTTTGTGTTAGTTCAATGACTTAAAACTGGAGGCAGGGCGACCTGCCTCCTGCAATAATTCAAAATCATTGCGCTTTTGGACAAGCGTGCCCTCGCAAACACCTCTCGAGCGGCACATTATTGTCGCCAAATTGCTCCATTTTTGGCATTGCAGGTACTAACATAAGGCAGAAACGGGATGGTATTACCTCCGGAGCCGCTATTACGACCCAGTCATCCATAGGTTCATCAACGCCGACAGTTACGCCAGCACCAATGCTACTGATGCTATTTCCTGCAACATGTTTGCATATTGCGGGAACAATCCCATAAATAAAAATGATCCAACGGGGCATTCTTTCGCTGATTTTTGGGACTGGCTAACGGAGGCGATTGATGATGTAAATAATACAATTAGTACTGCCTACACTGAAGCGTGGAACTGGACAAAAACCGCTGCTAATGATGCGTGGAACTGGACAAAAAACGCAGCAAACGATGTGGGAGAATGGGTGTCTGTCAGAGATCATTGGAGAGGAATACTCGAAGTGGCGGGCGGAGCAGCTACTGTAGCTTTAAGTATATTGTCTATGTGTGTTCCAGAGCCAACAATGCTAACAAAAGTTGCCGGTGCTCTTGGGATCGGTGCCGGCATTTCAGTAATTATTTTGGGGGTGGATGACATATGTCAGTAAACAAAAACGACAATAATAATCGAATAAAAGTCAAACTACTAGTATTAGCTGCACTTCTAACTTTTATTAGTTTTGGAATGCTCCTTTGGAGAACAATTGAGAAAATAAGTATAATATCTGTGATAGGTTTGGCTGCCGCTTTTGCCGCGTTGGTACTTTATGTTATTGTGCTAAAACTGAACAAATCAAGTGAGTGACATACCAAGGACCAGTTAATGCAAAATGATGACACGGCGGGGGACGGTTTCCGAGGCAGAACGATAGCTTTCATTAGGAGGCAGGACGCCCCGACTCCTATACAGCCGATAGCAAGCGTTGAAATAACCTCAACAGCAACGGCAATGAATGAAGAGCCGGGCGTATTCCAGAACGATCAGGGGACGGCTCTGTGATTGACTAAATCTTTTTTTCTAACTTAGATAGTCCGTGTGTCAGATTAATGGTTTGTTACGGAGGCAGGACAACCTGCCTCCGTAATACAGAAAATCGCTCTTTGGCGCCGCTGAGAATTGTTCTGCTTTTGGCATTGCAGCTACTAACATAAGGCAGAAACGGGATGGTATTACCTCCAGAGCCGCTACTACGACCCGGTAATCCATAGGTTCATCAATGCAGATTGCTACGCCAGCACCGGTCAAGGGGTTCTTGGGTACAATATGTTTGCATACTGTAAAAACAATCCCGTTTGTTTTCTTGATAATGACGGACTTGCTCCAGTTGAAATAATTGATATTGACGGAGATGGACGAGCTGACTGTTATATTTACGAATACTCTTTTGATGGAAGGATGCCTATCGGCATAGCGTCCGGTATTTTTCACGTTGAAGGCAGTGGGCGAATCTATATTTACAATTTCTTAGATATAGAGGATACGAAACGCTATATTGAGGATGTAAATACCAGACCCGAAGGTTTCAGAGAGTATTATGATTATATTGTGGGAGATTTTACGGCACAACAGGATGCCGATATTCAGGTTCGAGATTCCTATAGGTGCGTATTCATCCCGCAAATGAGTGCCATTGCCGATACGCTTTTAGAATATGGCGAACAATATGCGCCAAATTGGAACCGAACACAGGAATCTCTAATTACAGAGTGGCGGATACATAACACATACGCATTATTCTCAAATTCTGCCAAGCATGTAGATTTTAATAACAAAGAAGAAGGGAAAGGATCATGGTATTTTTTCAAAAAGGCCGTTGCCCAGGCATTGGGAATCAAAAACGATTACTTAGAGGATTGATTTGCTTCATCTTGATTTGCAGCGTTATGTTTGGACTGAGCGGTTGCATCAATATCCCACCTTGCGAGGAAATGGCCTCTGTATTTGCAGATAATCAAAGTGCGTTTGAAGATACAGCAGACATACTCATCGACGCCCAATCGGATTCGTTTATTCAAATTGATTTGGAAAACCCGGATAATGAAAGGCTTTATGTAATACAGAAAGAGAATTTGTGGTTTTCCTCTTTGAGCCCGATCGAGGAAGAATTATATGACGCCTTGTATCATGCAGCCGCGCCGCTTTTTGCTGATGCCAAGGTCGAGGGAATCTACTGCAATCAAACGCATTCACAAGTGGAGTTTTTCATGAAATTTGACTTAGGAGCAGAATCGTCCATTTTTTATACAACATCAGGAAACGCACCAAGCGTGGGTTTCACAGTAAAAGAAATGGAAAAAATTGCGGATGGCTGGTATGCCGTGGTTAGTGTGGATTAATACGATGACACAGGTGACGGTTCCGTGAGGCAAGTCGCAAAGTCACATTAGGAGGCAGGTTTCCCTTCCTCCTAATGAGCACCAAAAGTTTAGCGTTGGTTGGTGAAATAGCTCGCGTTGTTGAGCTGCACGCGCACATTTCAACGGCTCATAAAGCAACTCGACTGTAGCCGCAGAATCGCACCTTTTTGCCGTTGCAGGTACTAACATAAACCAGAAACGGGATGGTATTACCTCCAGAGCCGCTATTACGACCCGGTCATACACCGTTTCATCAATGCTGACAGCTACGCTAGTACTGATGCTACCGATGCTCTCTCGTGTAATATGTTTGCATACTGCTTAAACAACCCCGAATTTTACAAAGATGATGATGGCGAAGCTGTTGAAGTAATAATTGGCGAAGAAAGCTTTTCTTATAATTATGGAAACTTTAAGATCACTGTCACTATAACTGTTTCTGCTTCAGCAGGGCCTTGGGAACATGCGACGGTATCCTTCAGCCGTAATGGTACGTCCTTGTATTTTTCTATAACCGACAAAGAACTTGGCTGCAGAGATTATTCGGTGAATAGCGTTTTCTGTCCATCCGCCCAAAATTATGGAACGATCCGAAATCAGGATCAAACAACTTCTATCATATATTTCGGCGTTTTTGAAGCGGGGTTCTCTGTCAGCCAAGATATTGATGATTATTTGTCTTTTTCAGCATCAGTTAGTATAACCAACATAGCTGCTTATAGAAATGCAGCACGAGCATTTACAGGATTTATAGGCTACCCCTCCATAGGCACCGGAAACAGCGCTGCTTTTTCCAGTAGTGGCGCCCCGTATTTGATGTTCTCAATCGGAGGCAATGTGTTTACTAGAATCTCTTATATGCTTGTCTAGGTTCTTAATCGGAGGCGTAAAATGAAGAAGTTTTTACTATGGGTTGGGATTACATGTTCCGCGTTGCTGCTGGTAGCTGCAGTTTTCCTCTTTGTAAAGTATCAGAATTTGCGCAATGATAAGAATTATACTCCCATATCTTTTTCAGATTTTGTATATAATGCGTTCGCTGATCATCCGGGTGGTGCTGTTTCGAAGTATATAAGAACCGTATCCGAGGAGTCGCTGGATGATAACCTGATACTGCGTAAGGCAGAAGTGATCTGCGAACATGAACGGCGAATAGTATACTATATCGGAATTGATTCTTTTTTGGGTCGATACTATAAATGTATAGATACCGACTACGATTATTGTTTTCATGCATTAAATCTTCGCAGTATTGACACAGATGGAAAAAAACCGGAGTATCTGTGTTTTACGTTGCAGTTGCCTGACCATACAGTTATTCTTGCTGTCAGTCGATACCCGCTCAAGGATTCCTACCAAGGTGCTGCAACATTATGCTTTGAGCCTGACAAGAGACATTTAGTTGACAATATGGACGGCGATGCACTGCTTCAGTTTTTCGTTCTTCCCCGAGTAGAAGAGCTGCCTGACAGTTATCTTTTGAGCTGCGACTATTTTTCCATTACAAAAAGTGATATTCTAAAATGGATCGACAAAAGCCCGAGCACTCCTTCATGGAAATGAGAGCGGGAGCAATCTGAGGACGGCTCTGCGATTGACACAACTATACAAGGAGGCGGGACAACCTGCCTCCGAAAGGCAAGAAAGTGGCTCGTTGTTGCCGCTGAGAATTGCTCAATTTATGGCTTCGCAGCTACTAACATACACCAGAAACGGGATGGTATTACCTCCAGAGCCGCTACTACGACCCCGTCATCCACCGCTTTATCAATGCGAATGGCTATGCAAGAGTAAACGCAGCAACCGCCTTCGAGCAGCATTGCTCGAAGGCGGTTGCTTATGAGGGGATTATACCGGAACCTCCATTTCGGTCTGGGTCTTGAACGGAACTTCCAGCGTTTCCGGATGCTCCAGAATGTACTTCATCAGCTTCACGGTCTTGGCATAATAAAAACCGTCCGCGATGCGCTCGTCGATGGTCAGACCGATGTCCAGCGTGTCACGCAGGGTGAACGTACCGTCGTCATGGAAGGTGGGAGTCTGCTTCTTCTCGCCGATCACGACGAAAATCGAGCAGGTACCGTAGTCGGACAGATGATGATAGCCACATTTCAGACCGATCGAGCCGAGATTCGTGACGAAGACGGAGGAATGGTTGGAGTCCCCCTCCGTGACAGACCGCGGCAGCTTGCCCTTGACCGACAGCCAGCGGATCATGGACAGCACCATTTTGCGCAGGAAGTTCGGCATCTTCGTGATGAAGTCCATGCCGTCCTCCGTGCCGCTGTTTTCGCCGTTCTTGCAGGGAATGACCTGCTGCTTGATCTTCTCGTGGACGGTGAAGATCGTGTCGTCCTCCGTGCCCTTGATGACCGCCATGCCCTCCGAGGCCTCTTCGGTGAACTGCCGCTTGACGATGAAGGAGACGACGTTCTCGTTGCGCTGGTAGTATTTCCGGTCGGAGATAAAGCGGTTCAGCTTCGGGCGCTCGACCAGCAGCTTCAGCACCGTTGCGACGATGACATGGAAGAACGTATACTTGAATTCCTCGTCCTTGTGCGCCGCGATCCACTTCTGCATCGGCGCAAGGTCGATCGTCTCGGAAATATACGCCTCATTGTCCGTCCGGTCACGGTAGAGATGCGCCATGAACACGTGGATGGCGTCCATGTCGCGGATCAGCGCGGCGTCCTTCCGGTCGCCGAATCTTCTTTTTGCCATAGCCTTATCCTCTCTCTTTATAGCGTTATTTGTTTTGCTTGCGTTCAGTATAGCATAACAATTGAAAAAAATAAATTCCATTTTTCAAAAAAAGCATGTATAATCAGAATCATGAGGGAGGGATTTCTATGAAACAAGCAAAGTTGCGAAATGGGATCTCGCTGGCGATGAACGCTCTGATTTTTTTGATGGTGCTTTTCTCCGTGGTATGGATCCTGGTCTCCACGACCGGCGGATCGGGCGGCGTAACTGATACGGAGAGCGGCGACCGAAATGCCTTCCGGTACTTTACAGTCGATTCCAACATCCTTGCCGCGCTGACCTGCCTGCTGATGATCCCGTACAATATCAAGTCGCTCGTGCGCGGCGAAGACGCGATCCCAAAGTGGGCGCTGACACTCAAAATGATCGGCACGGTCGCGGTCGCGCTGACTTTCGCGGTCGTCATGCTGTATTTCCTTCCGCTGGTCGGCTTCGGCGCCGGTCTGATCAGCGGCGCGAACCTGTTTCTGCATCTGCTGTGTCCCCTGCTTGCCATGATTTCGTTCTGCCTCTTCGAGCGCGGGCTGTTCGTGACAAAAACGCGCCTGCTGCTCGGGATCGTACCGTCCGTGATCTACGGCACGGTGTATCTGATCAACGTGATCTTCCTTCAGCGCTGGGAGGATTTTTACTATTTCAACGTCGGCGGCTATTGGTATATCACGTTCCTGCTCTTCCCCGTCCTCACCTATCTGCTCGCTCTCGGCATACGCGCCGTGCACAACAGATTTGATAAGCAGCCGCAAGCCGTCGCGCCGGAAGGGCAGTAACTGCCCTGTGATTCGCACGTGCCTCAGGCGGCAATGGCTTGGTTGGGAGCGTGTTCATAATACGATACAGGGTTCAAGCCTGCCAGGGACAGATTGCCACGACCGACTTCGTCGGTCTTGCAATGACGCCTTGGGGAATTAAGCAAAGAAAAACGAGTTCATCATAAGATGAACTCGTTTTTCTTATGCAATCGAGGGATTATTTGTAGCCCTCGCGCGGGGTGTAGCTCGTGTGCAGGAGCTCGTGCGCCTTATGGGAGCCGGGCTTGCCGAGATAGGTCTCGTAAAGCTCGATGATCGAGGGATTCTCATGCGACTTGCGGATCGTATTCGCTTCGTCCAGAGAATACAGCACCTTCGCACGCTCGGCGCGGATATCCGTGAAGTTGCGGACAGACGCCGGAACCTGCGGCTGACCGCCGCCGTTGACGCAGCCGCCCGGGCACGCCATGATCTCGATGAAGTGATAGTTCTTCTCGCCGTTCTTGACCATATCCAGCACCTTGCGGGCGTTGGCAAGACCGGAGGCAACGCAGATATTGACGGTCAGGCCGGCAACCTCGTAGGTGGCCTCCTTGATGCCGTCGGTGCCGCGGACTTCCTTGAACTCGGGGCGCGGCAGGGTCTCGCCGGTGAGCGTCTCGACAGCGGTACGCAGCGCCGCTTCCATCACGCCGCCGGTCGCGCCGAAGATCACGGCAGCGCCGGTGCCGGAGTCCATCGGATGGTCAAACTCTTCTTCCGGCAGATCCTCGTAGCGGATGCCGGCGCGCTTGATCATGCGGGCAAGCTCGCGGGTGGTCATGGAATAGTCCATGTCGGGCATGCCGTCGCGACCCTGATGCTCGCGGCCGATCTCAAACTTTTTCGCCGTGCAGGGCATGACCGAAACGGACACGATGTTCTTCGGGTCGATGCCGTTCTTCTCGGCGAAGTAGCTCTTGGTGATCGCACCCTGCATCTGCTGCGGGCTCTTGCAGGTGGAGAGGTTGCCGAGGAATTCGGGATAGTAATGCTCGCAGAACTTGATCCAGCCGGGCGAGCAGGAGGTGATCATGGGCAGCTTGCCGCCGTTCTGCACGCGCTCGATAAATTCGTTGGCTTCCTCCATGATCGTCAGGTCGGCGCCGAAATCGGTGTCAAACACCTTGTCGAAGCCGAGTCTGCGCAGCGCGGCTGCCATCTTGCCCTGGGCGTTGGTGCCGATGGGATAGCCGAACGCCTCCGCCAACGCAGCGCGGACGGCGGGCGCGGTCTGCACGACGACGTACTTGGTCGGGTCGTTGATCGCCTTGGTCACCTCGTCGATGCAGGACTTCTCGTACAGCGCGCCGGTCGGGCACACCGCGATGCACTGACCGCAGGATACGCAGCTCGTCTCGGCAAGGCCCATGTTGAAGGCGCTGCCGATGTTGGTCTTGAAGCCGCGCTCGTTCGCGCCGATGACGCCGATACCCTGCACCTTCTCACAGGCGGCAACACAGCGGCGGCAAAGAATGCACTTGGAGTTGTCGCGCACCATGTGGACGGCGGACAGGTCCGGCTCGGACGGATTCTTCTCGCCCGCGTAGGCGTTCTCGCTCTCCACGCCGTACTCGCGGCAGAGGGTCTGCAGCTCGCACTGGCCGGAGCGGACGCAGGACAGGCAGGAGCAGTTATGATCCGAGAGGATCAGCTCGAGGGTCTTTTTGCGGTATTCCACGACCTTCGGGGTGTGGGTAAAGACTTCCATGTTCGGGGCGATCGGGTACACGCAGGAGGCGCACAGACCGCGCGCGCCCTTGACCTCGACGACGCAGATGCGGCAGGCGCCGATCTCGTTCATGTCCTTGAGGTAGCAGAGCGTGGGGATCTGGATGCCGGCCATTCTCGCAGCCTGCAGGATCGTGGTGCCCTTCGGCGCAGTGACCTCGATGCCGTTGATTTTAATGGTATATTCTTCCATGTTCTGTCCTCCTTACTGCTTGCTGATGGCCTTGAACTTACAGTTGCCCATGCAGACGCCGCACTTGACGCACTTGTCGGGGTCGATCTCGACGGAGGGCAGCTTGTGGCCGGGGGCAACGTAGTCGGTCTTGCTGATGGCGGAGGCGGGGCAGTTGCGCATGCACAGACCGCAGCCGATGCACTTCTCCTTGTCGACGACGAACTTCAGCAGATCCTTGCAGACGCCGGCGGGGCAGCGCTTCTCGACCACGTGGGCGATGTACTCGTCACGGAAGTAGCGCAGCGTGGAAAGCACGGGGTTCGGCGCCGTCTGACCGAGACCGCAGAGCGCGTTCGCCTTGATGTAGTTGCACAGCTCTTCGAGCTTGTCGATGTCTTCGAGCGTTCCCTTGCCGGAGGTGATCTTCTCCAGGATCTCCAGCAGGCGCTTGGTGCCGATACGGCAGGGCGTGCACTTGCCGCAGGACTCGTCCACCGTGAATTTCAGGAAGAACTTTGCGATGTCGACCATGCAGTTGTCCTCGTCCATGACGATCAGACCGCCGGAGCCGACGATGGAGCCGATGGCTGCCATGCTCTCATAATCCAGCGGGGTGTCGATCAGGCTGGCGGGGATACAGCCGCCGGAAGGGCCGCCGGTCTGCGCTGCCTTGAACTTCTTGCCGTTGGGGATGCCGCCGCCGATCTCCTCGATGACCTGGCGCAGCGGCGTGCCCATCGGGATCTCGACGAGGCCGGTGTGCTTGATCTTGCCGCCCAGCGCGAAGACCTTGGTGCCCTTGGACTTTTCGGTGCCCATGGAGGCGAACCAATCGGCGCCCTTGAGAATGATCTGGGGAATATTCGCCCAGGTTTCGACGTTGTTGAGGATAGACGGCTTCTGGAACAGACCCTTTTCCGCGGGGAACGGAGGACGGGGTCTCGGCTCGCCGCGGTTGCCCTCGATGGAGGTCATCAGCGCGGTCTCTTCGCCGCAGACGAACGCGCCCGCGCCAAGACGCAGACCGATGTCGAACTTGAAGCCGGTGCCCAGAATATTATCGCCCAAAAGGCCGTATTCATGCGCCTGGTCGATGGCGATCTGCAGACGCTTGACCGCGATGGGATATTCGGCGCGGACGTAGATATAGCCCTGCGAGGAGCCGATCGTATAGCCGGCGATCGTCATGGCCTCCAGCACGGCGTGCGGGTCGCCCTCCAGAACGGAGCGGTCCATGAACGCGCCGGGGTCGCCCTCGTCGGCGTTGCAGCAGACGTACTTCTGGTCGTTGTCGTAGCCCTTGGCGAACTTCCACTTCAGGCCGGTCGGGAAGCCTGCGCCGCCGCGGCCGCGCAGACCGGAGTCCAGCAGCACCTGAATGACGTCGTCGGGCGTCATTTCGGTGAGCACCTTGCCCAGCGCCATATAGCCGTCGCGGGCGATGTACTCGTCGATGTTCTCGGGGTTGATGACGCCGCAGTTGCGCAGCGCCACGCGGAGCTGGGATTTGTAGAACTCAGTGTCGTTGAGCGAGACGTTCTCGCCGGGCTGCGTGACCTCCGCGCCCTCCTTGTATTCCAGGCGGGCAACAACACGGCCCTTGAGCAGATGCTCTTCCACGATCTCGGGAACGTCCTCCGGCGTAACGTGGCTGTAGAACGTGCCCTCGGGGTAGACGATCATCACGGGGCCCAGTGCGCACAGGCCGAAGCAGCCGGTCTGAACGACCTTGATCTCTCCGCTCAGCCCTTTCGCCGCAAGCTCTTCCTCCAGCTTTGCCTTGACGTTCATGCTGCCGGAAGAGGTACAGCCGGTACCTCCGCAGATCAGTACATGGGATCGAATCATTTGCGTTCCTCCTTATGCGTTTTCGACTGCGCCGATCGTGTATTCCTCCACGACCTTGCCGCCCTGCAGATGCTCCTCGGCAACGCGGCGCGCCTTCTCAGCAGTCATTTTGACGTAGGTGACCTTTTCCTTGTCGGCCTCGTAGACCTCGACGATGGGCTCGTAACGGCAGATGCCGATACAGCCGGTCTGGGTCACGGTGACCTTATCGGTGAGACCGAGTCTGCTGACCTCCTCGACGAGCGCAGAGAGTACGGGTCTGGCGCCGGCGGCAATGCCGCAGGTCGCCATGCCGACCACGGCGCGAATGCTGCCGCTGCCGCTGCGCAGGTTAACGGTGTCCTTCATCCGATCGCGGATGGCTTGAAGTTCCGCCAAAGTTTTCATAGTACGTTCCTTTCCTTTTTATAACAAAAATATTGCTTTCAGGGTTGTTCGGGCGCGGTCAGGCTCTTATACACCCAGGCAAGCACCTCTGGCGTATCGAGCGGGACGTCGCCCAATATTTCACGCATTTGCGCGGTTTCCAAATTGATTTCGCCGCCCTCGCGGCGGTAGGTAAACGAAAAGTCGATCTCCGGACTGCCCTGGATCAGCGTGACCATCGTGCCGGCGTAATCGCCGACCGGAACGCAGTCGAGGTGATCCATCGCAAAGGTCGCCGTGACCTCGGTGCCGTGGTCGTCGCCCTGCGAGGACTTCACCGACAACGTGCCGCCGGTCTGCTCCGCAGCGAGCTTCAACAGCGGCAGTCCCATGCCGACCGGTCGCGTCGTGCGGCTCGTGGTAAAGGGATCGGTCACGGTCGCGACCATCTCCGGCGGCATGCCGCAGCCGTCATCGCGGATCGTGAGCCTTCGCCAGCCGTCTTTCTCGTCGATGACGATCTCGATCAGCTTAGCCTTGGCCTTCACGGAGTTTTTGGCAATATCGAGGATATTCAAAGACAGCTCTTTCATTGTCTCACTCCTCTGAATTCACGCCGCTCCGCAGCAGTCCGATCAGGGCGTCCCGCACTCTTTGGGAGCTGTAGGGCTCGTCCTCCAAGTCCAGATAAGGGCAGGCGTCGCGCATGCTCTCCAGACGGTGCGCGTCGGACGAGCAGAGCAGCCTGCGATCCTGCAGACCGTACTTCTCACGGTAGGTCTCGAGATTCTCGCGGTCGTTGAGCTCCAGCACCGGAAAAAACGGCCGGTCGGGCAGATCGCCCAGGATCCCGATGATCCCGTTGGACGGACGGTCGATGTGCGCGGGGAATACCGCGCCGCCGTGAGAAAGCGCAAGTGCTGCGCCCTCTTCAAGCGAGAGCCGCGTCGCAGGAATCAGCAGATACGGTTCCTCGCCGAGCACCCGATCCTCCGCGTCCATATATAGCTGGTTTCCGAAGACAGCCGGCTTGTTCTTGATCGGCAGCCGCGCCGCCTGCACGTCGCGGTCGAAGCTCTCGGCGGCTTCCAGCGTCGGGAACAGGCAGACCAGATGGATTTCCTCCGCCGTGGTCAGCTCCATGCCCGGCACGCCTACGATGCCGTATTGCCGGCATGCCGTGAGAAAAGCGCCGCAGTTGCCGCAGGTGTTGTGGTCGGTCAGCGCCAGTAGCTGCAGACCGCACAAAGACGCCATGCCCGCGATGTTCGCCGGCGTCATGTCGTCGTCGGCGCACGGAGAGAGGCAGGAGTGCAGATGCAGATCGTAATAATAGCGGCTCATAGCAGCGCCGCCGCCTTCGCGCCGACGGCAAAGGACGAAAGCTCCGTGGAAAACACGTTGACACTCTTCTTCTCTGCCAGCGCGAGCAGCCGCTCGTCCAGCGTCACGCCCTCGGAGAGGATAACGCAGGCAACGTCGGTCAGAACCGCGACGGCGATCACGTTGTCGTTGGACATGATCGTGATCCACGCGTCGCCGGACTGGGCGTTGCCCATGACCCAGGACAGCAGGTCGCCGGTGTAGCCGCCCGTGACCTCGCGATCCGGCTCCGGCACACACAGCGGCGTGAGGCGAAGCGCCTCTGCCATTGCTTGCACGGTCATAGCTGTCCCTCCTGCAGCTTCTTCTTCAGAAGCACGACGCAGTCCTCCATGCGGCACTCGCCCTTGACCACGTCCTCGGCAAAGGTACGGCAGGTCGGCGCGCCGCAGGAACCGCAGTCGATCTGCGGCAGCAGCTCGTAGATTTCCTCGATCTCCGCCATCATGCGCATCGCCTCGAGGCGATCGTCGCTCAAACGCTCGGGCGGAACGTAATCGAGAAGCGGATTGTCCACCAGCGCGTCGTCTGGAATGAAATCGGGCTCTTTGTTTTCGACTTTCAGGTAGTTGCGGTAATTCGGCAGCTTGTGCTTAAACGAGAGCAGTCTCGTCTTTGCAATATAGGGGTTCTCGACTGTCGCCGCGCCGCCCACGCAGCCGCCCGGGCAGGCGTTGAGTTCGACGAATTCGAGCGCCGGCAGTTTGCCGTTTTCGATCGCGTCGAGAACCTGGATCGCATTATCCATATCGTCTGCAGCCAGATAGCGGTCGGAGTACAGACCCTCGGCTTCGCCGCCGGAGGTCGCCCACTTCACGCCTGCGATACCGGCTTTGCTCTTCATCGCGGAGTTCTTCCCCTTGCCGAATTTGCCGGAGAGCCTGCGGTAAACGTCGGTCATGGACACGACGTAGTCGATCGTGCTCTTGGTTTGACTCAGACCGTTTTTGGCGTAGCTGGTCTTGGCGGGACAGGGGCTGATGAACACCGTGCAGATCTCCTCCGGCTTGAGCTCCGGATGCTGCTGCAGCGCTTCCTGCTTGGCAGCGCGGCTGGCGTATTCCACCGGCGGCAGGATCGGCAGCACGTGGTCGCAAAGCTCCGGGAAACGGAGCCGGATCAGCCGCACGATGGCGGGACACGCCGAGCTGATCACCGGCTTGAGGATATCCGGCTTTCGCATATAGCGGCGCGTGCACTCGGAGATGATCTCGGCGCTGCGCGCGACCTCGTAGACGTCGTCGAAGCCGAGATCCAGCAGCGCCTGCAGAAGGTCGCCGACCTCGCTCAATCCTTCAAACTGACCGTAGAGCGCGGGCGCCGGCAGCGCAATGCGCCACTTGTACTTCGGGTCGATCTCGCTGATGCGGTCAAAGACCGCGCGTTTTGCCTTGTGTTTGCATACCCGCACGCAGCGTCCGCAGTCGATGCAAAGACTGGAGTTGATCACTGCGCGCCCGTCACGGATGCGAATGGCCTCCGTAGGACACTGTCTGAGACAGGAGGTGCAGCCGATGCACTTGTGCGCGTCCAGAGACACGGAATGTTGAAAAGATGCCATGCGACTTCCT
Source organism: Oscillospiraceae bacterium (assembly GCA_017429835.1). GTDB lineage: Bacteria > Bacillota > Clostridia > Oscillospirales > Oscillospiraceae > JAZOXB01. The sequence goes on along the minus strand of JAFROD010000010.1, from coordinate 16,806 downwards.
CCTATTCGTTAAACTTTCACGACCATGGTGAGTTTCGTTCCCACGCCGACCTCCGTCTCGATCTCGAGACTTTCGGTATAGCGTTTCATGTTCGGAAGACCCATTCCCGCGCCGAAGCCCATCGTGCGGATCTCTTCGGTGGAGGTGGAATAGCCCTCCTTCATCGCGAGCTCCACGTCCGGAATGCCGGGGCCGTGATCTTCGAGAATGATCGTGATCTTATCCGGCTCCACCTGCACGTCGGCAGTGCCGCCGTTCGCGTGGATGACCATGTTGATCTCGCCCTCGTACATAGCAATCGAGCAGCGGCGGATCACGTCAGGCGGGAAGCCCATCTGACGCAGTTTTTTCTTGACGGCAACAGACGCTTCTCCCGCAGAGGAGAAGTCCTGCCCGTCCACGTCGTAGTGAAACGTCAGCGCAGACATGACCTATTCTCCGTGGAGCAGGCCGGTCTCGTACAGCCGCCCGGCCGCAGAGAACGTATGATGCTCCGTGACCATGGTGACAATATCGTTGGCGCTGGCAAGAGAGACGATCTCCGGCGTCGGGAGCTTGCCGCAGACGAAGACGATGCAGTGCATGTCCAGCATCATGGCAGTGCGCACCACCTGAGGATTGAGCAGTCCCGTGATCAGCACGGACTGGTTGGTTGCGAAGGCAAGCACGTCGCTCATCATGTCGCAGCAGAAGGCGTCGGACACCTCGGTATCCAGTTCTTCCTCGCAGCAGAGCACCTGCGCGTCGAGAAGCTGTGCAATCTCACGGATCTTCATAAGCGTTCTCTCCGGGGATCAATACTTTGCCAGAATATCGGGCAGCATGTCCGGCGTCAGTCTGCCGTAGACGTCGTCATTGATCATCATGACAGGCGCAAGACCGCAGGCGCCGACACAGCGGCAGGCTTCGAGCGAGAACTTGCCGTCGGGCGTGCATTCGCCTTCCTGGATACCGAGCAGCTCCACGAGCTTGTCGTAGATCGCCTGCGCGCCCTTGACATAGCAGGCGGTGCCGAGGCAGACCGAGCAGCGGTACTTGCCCTTCGGCGAAAGCGTGAACTGTGCGTAGAAGGTTGCGATGCCGTAGATCTTTTCCAGCGGCGTGCCCGTCGCTTCAGAGATCATGGTCTGCACCTCGATGGGCAGGTAACCGTAGATTTCCTGCGCCTTCTGCATGATGGGCATCAGCGAGCCGGGCTGATTCTTCAGCTCAGCGATCACAGCCATCAAATTCTCTTCCTGTTCCTTCGTGCCCCGGAACGGGACGGTCGTTTTTGTAGAAGCCATAAGCTTTTGCGTTCCTCCTGTAGATTTTGAGTAAAGTATTCAAAACAACAGTGTCATTATAACAGATATTCCGCCGGATGTAAAGAAAAAAACTCATAAACGGTACTGCCAAATGCTGATTGCGAAAGTGAAAAATGCACGGTCGTTCCGTCTTGACAAAGACCGCCGGCGGTGTTACAATGATCACGCTTGAAATCTGTATCATTTGAGACAGTTTTGGAGGTTTAAATGGAAATAAAATCCATTATTGCGGACGCGCCGTTGTTTCGGAACGTGTCTGACGCAGTGATCTCCGCCGCCGCGCAAGCCTGCGCCGAACGCACCTTTCAAAAGGGCGGGGAAATCGACTGCGCGGAGGAGCGGCTATGCCTGATCGTGAGCGGCAGCGTTCTGGTGTCCGGCGCAGGCAAGGGCGGCGCGCTCGTGCTCAACAAGCTCTGCGCCGGCGAGTGCTTCGGCGTCGCTTCCCTCTTCGGCAGTCGTTGCGGCATCACCGCCGTTACCGCCTGCGAAAAGAGCACGCTGCTTCTGTTCTCGCAGAAAACCGTCGAGGAGCTGATGCAGGCGGACTTTACGTTCGCGCGGAATTATATCTGCTTTCTCACGGACAGGGTCGGCTTTCTCAACCGCAAAATCGCCGCCTTCACCGCGGGATCTGCGGAAAAGAAGCTTGCAAGGTATCTGCTCTCGCTGCCTGCGGAAAACGGCGAACGAAGGCTGCCGGTGAGCATGGTGCGGCTTGCAGCCCAGCTCGATCTGGGCAGGGCGAGCCTGTACCGCGCCTTCGCCTTTCTGGAGGAGAGCGGGCAGCTCACCCGTGAAGGAAAAACCGTCCGCCTGACGTCGGCGGACGAATTCAAAAAAATCTACGGAGGAACCATGAAATGAAAAAACTGTTTGCAATTCTTTTGTCGATCGTTCTGATCGTGAGCTGCTTCGCAGCCTGCGCGCAGGAGACGAAACCGGAGCCCGTTCCGACCGAAACGGATACTTCCTCGCAGGAAACCGTCCCCGTCGAAACGCAGGAGACCGCGCTGCCGAGCGAAGCCACCGAGGAAACGGAACCCGCGCCGGAGGTCGTCCGCGTCGGCACTCTGATGGGCCCGACCGGAATGGGCATGGCGAAGCTGATGGACGACGCCGCGAACGGAACCGCCGCCGGCAACTATGATTTCTTCGTCGCTTCCGCGCCCGACCAGATCGCGGGCGAGGTCATCAGCGGCAATCTGGACATCGCCGCCGTGCCGGTCAACCTCGCGTCCGTACTCTGGCAGAAGACGGACGGAAACGTGCAGGTCATCGGGGTCAATACCCTCGGCGTGCTCTATATCCTTGAAAACGGCGATACCATCCACTCCGTCTCCGACCTTGCAGGAAAGACCCTTTACGCGACCGGTCAGGGCGCGACGCCTGAGTATATCCTCAACTATCTGCTCGCGGCGAACGGGCTGGATCCCGAGACCGATCTGACGATCGAATACCTCTCCGAGCACACGGAGCTGGCGACGAAGCTGTCCGCCGGCGAGGTCGTGCTCGGCATGCTGCCGGAGCCGAACGTGACCGCCGCCCTGTCCGGCAATCCCGACCTGCGCATCGCACTCGATCTGACGGAGGAATGGGACAAAGTCTCCGACAGCGTGCTGGTACAGGGCTGTGTCATCGTCAGCCGCGCATTCGCCGAGCAGTATCCGCAGGCGGTCGAGACCTTCCTGGAGGAATACCGCGCCTCGGTCGACTTCGTCAACGCCAATCCGGAGGACGCTTCGGCGATGATCGAAGCCGCCGGCATCGTGCCGAAGGCAGCCGTCGCGCTGAAGGCGCTGCCCAACTGCAACATCTGTCTGCTCACCGGAGAGGAAATGAAGACCGCCGTCGAGCAGATGCTGAACGTGCTCTACGGCGCCAACCCGAAGTCCGTGGGAGGTGCGCTCCCCGATGCGGAATTCTACCGTTAACCGGCTGCTGCGCTGGATTCTCTTTCCTCTGCTCTGGATCGGCGTCTGGGAGATCGCAGCCCTGATCGTCAGCCGCGAAGTGCTCGTGCCGACGCCGGCGCGGGTCGCAGTCCGGCTGTGGGAGCTCGTGCAGACCGGGAGGTTCTGGAGCATCGTCGGCTCGAGCATCCTGCGCGTTACGCTGGGCTTCCTCGCGGGCGTGCTGCTCGGCACGCTGACGGGCGTTCTGACGGCGAAGCTCCCCCTCTCCGACGGGCTGCTCTCTCCCCTGCTGACGATCATCCGCGCCACGCCGGTCGCCTCGTTCATCATCCTCGCCCTCGTGTGGATGGGCGCGGAGGCGACTCCCGTGTTCATCTCCTTCCTGATGGTCTTCCCGATCATGCAGAGCCACGTCCATACGGGCGTGCGCGCCGTATCGCCGGCGCTTCTGGAGATGGCGCACGTCTATCGTATCCCGCCGATGCGCAGGGTACGGGCGCTTTACGTGCCCGCGGTGCTGCCGAACTTCTCGGCGGGCTGCCGCACCTGTCTGGGTCTGGCGTGGAAGGCGGGCGTCGCCGCCGAGGTCATCAGCATCCCCATGCGCTCCATCGGCAGAGAGCTCCACAATTCCAAGGCCTATCTGGAAACGGTCGACGTCTTCGCATGGACGGTGACGGTCATCTTGCTCAGCCTGTTGATCGAGCGGCTCCTGAGTATGCTTCTGCTGCGGCTGACGAAAGGCGGTGAAGCGCGATGATCGCTCTTTCCCACGTGACAAAGCACTTCGGTGAAAAGGCCGTGCTGCAGGATTTCTCTTTGCAGCTCGGCGAAAACGGCGTCACCGCGATCGTCGGCAAAAACGGCAGCGGCAAGACGACGCTGCTCCGTATTTTGGCGGGATTGGAGAAAAAATACGCCGGCGAGGTCTCTACCGGCGGCAGGATCGCTTACGTATTCCAGGATCTTCGCCTGGTGCCGACGCTGACCGCGCTGGAGAATGTCGCGCTCGTGCTGGACAACACGCGCCGCGCGGAGGCGATCCGGTATCTTCGGATAGTCGGTCTGGAAAACGAGGCGGACAGTCTGCCGGGCAAGCTGTCCGGCGGCATGCAGCAGCGGCTCGCGCTGGCGCGCGCCTTTGCCTACGGCGGCGATCTGCTCCTGCTGGACGAACCGTTCTCCGCGCTCGACGAGGAATGGAAACAGAACATGCTGGACGCCGTGCGCGACTACGCGCAAACGCGTCCCGTCGTTCTCGTCACCCACGACGCGTCGGACGTCGCCTATCTGAACTGCAAAAGCGTCCGGTTGGATTGAATCACACGGAAATAACACACCCGCGGAAACGGCGTTTCCGCGGGTGTGTTCCTATTTCTTCCCCAACTGCCAGAAGGCGACCGCGCTGGCGGCGGCGACGTTCAGAGAGTCCACGCCGTGCGACATCGGGATCCGCACGGTATAATCGCAGTCGGCGATCGTGCGGTCTGACAAGCCGTCGCCCTCCGTGCCGAGCACGATGGCAAGCCTTTCCTGCGCGCAAAGCGCCGGATCGTCCACGCTGCAGGAATCGTCCCGCAGCGCCATCGCCGCAGTCTTGAATCCCATCGCGCGAAGCTCCGCCATGCCGCTTCGCGGCCAGTCGCCGACCTCCTGCCCGATCTGCGCCCACGGGATCTGGAAGACCGTTCCCATGCTGACGCGCACGGCGCGGCGGTACAGCGGGTCGCAGCAGGCGGGCGTCAGCAGCACCGCGTCCATGTTGAGCGCGGCGGCGGAGCGGAAGATCGCGCCGAGGTTGGTTGGGTTCATGATATCCTCCAGCACGGCGATCCGCCGCGCGTTTTTACAGATCTCCCGCGCCGTCGGGATCGGGCGGCGGCGCATCGCGCACAGCACGCCGCGCGTGAGCTGAAAGCCCGTGAGCTGCGTCAAAACGTCCAGGTCGGACGTATAGACCGGCACGTCCCCGCAGCGTTCGACGATTTCCTTCGCCTGTCCGTCCACGTGCTTTCGCTCCATCAGCAGCGACACGGGTACGTAGCCTGCGTCGAGCGCGCGGTCGATCACCTTTGGGCTCTCCGCGATAAACAGTCCCTTTTCCGGCTCGGCGCGATTCTTGAGCTGTCCCTCCGTCAGGCGGGCGTAGACGTCCAGCTCGGGCGCGGAAAAATCCGTGATCTCGATGATGTTTGCCATAGCGCAGCTTCCCCGTTTCCTGAATCTTCTCCTATCTTACCACTTCCCGCCTTGCGGCGCAAGCATTTTCCGGTAATTGCAAAATTATTCGTTTTTCTCCGAAATTTCTGCAAAAACGGGCTTTCTCGTCGCTCAAAAATCAAACTCTACTCTCAGTAGAATGCGTTTCTACGGATAATCCAGGTGTTTTTTCGCCTTTTGCAATTGACGAAACAGTCGGCGCATGGTAGAGTATGTACATCAAACGCAAGGAGAACGACTATGCATTCTTACATTCTTTCCACAGACTCCGGCTGCGACCTGACGCTGGCTGCAGCGCAGAAGCTTGACGTTCACATTCTGCGAATGCGCTACGAAATCAACGGTCAAAGCTATATCGAAACGCTGCGTGAGGAAGACCTCGCCGCCTTCTATCAGAAAATGGCGGAGGGCGCGCAGGTCCACACGACCGCGATCAATATTGAGGACTATATCAACTTCTGGACGCCGCTGCTCGGTCAGCCGATCGTTCATATCGCGATGGGAAGCGGCATTTCCTCCTCCTATCAGAACGCCGTGACTGCCCGCGAGCTTATGCTGGAGCAGCATCCGGACGCGGAGATCTACGTCGTCGACTCTCTCGGCGCCTGCATGTCCTACGGCATTCTGGTCATCGAAGCGGCGCGTCAGCGTGAAAACGGCGCGACGCCCGCCGAATGCGTCGAAGCGGTCGAGCGTTACCGCCACGGCTGCAACGCCCTGTACACGACGGGAGACCTCGAGTATCTCTGCCGCGGCGGTCGCGTCAGCCGCGCGGGTCTGATCGTCTCTAAGACGCTCAATATCTGGCCCGTCCTCAACCTGAACGACAAGGGCGAGCTGCGCGCCATCGACAAATGCCGCGGCAGAGCCAGATCGTTCAAGCGCGTCAGCGACCTCGTGAAGGAGCTCGTGATCTCGCCGCAGGAGCAGACCCTCTACGTCTGCCACAGCAACGCGCCGGAAGCGGCTGCGGCCTACGCCGAAGCGATCTGCGCGCAGAGCCCGTTCCGCGACGTTTCCATCTCGCAGATCGGCACGACCATCGGCGCGCACACCGGCCCCGGTCTGGTCACCGCCTTCTTCTACGGAAAAGAGCGCAAGCCCGGCTGATCCGACTGATACTGCAAGACCCGAACCGCGGGATCGCGGCGCGGGTCTTGCTTTTTTGCTGCCGTTTGCGGTATAATAGGCGCAGAAATCGCAGAGAAAGAAGTATCGCTTATGCGTTCCGCCAGCAAAAAAGAACTCTTTGAATCCATGCCCGTACCGAAGGCAATCGCTGCGATGGCGATCCCGACGATCATCAGCCAGCTCATCAATCTGATCTACAACACGGTCGATACGATCTTCATCGGGCGGACGGGCGACCCCGCCAAGACCGCCGCCGTCACGGTCGCGTTCACGATCTTTATGATGACGGTCGCCTTTTCCAATCTGTTCGGCATTGGCGGCGGCAGCCTGATCGCGCGGCTGATCGGCGCGAAGCGCGAGGACGACGCGAAAAAGGTCGGCGCGTTCAGCTTTTACTGCGCCATCGGGATCGCTCTGCTCTATTCCCTGCTGATCGGCACGCTTCTCGATCCGATCCTGCGCCTGCTCGGCGCGTCGGACGCGACCATCGGCTACGCAAGGCAGTACGTGCTGGTCGTCGTCGTGGCAGGGAATCTGCCCGTGATCCTGTCGCAGACCGTCGCACATCTGCTGCGCAATACCGGCTATTCCCGGCAGGCGAGCATCGGTCTGAGCGGCGGCGGCATTCTGAACATGCTCCTCGATCCGCTGTTCATGTTCGTTCTCCTGCCGAAGGGCATGGAGGTGCTCGGCGCCGCGATCGCCACGCTGCTTGCCAACGTCGCCGCCTGCGCCTATCTCCTGCTGACGTACCGGAAGGTCAGCAAGTCCGCGCCGCTCAGCTTCCGTCCGCGCGACGCCAAGGCGATCGAAAAAGCGGAGATCAAGTCGCTGTTCTCCGTCGGCGTTCCCTCCGCCGCGCTGACCGCGCTGTTCGACGTTGCCAATATCTTCCTCATTTCCCTGATGTCCGCGCACGGCGATCTCGAGGTCGCCGCCATCGGCATCGTCATGAAGGCGGAGCGACTGCCGAACGCGATCAACATCGGTCTGTGCCAGGGCATGCTGCCGATCGTCGCCTACAACTATTCCTCCGGCAACCGCGAGCGCATGCACAGCGTCATCCGCTCCGTCCGCGTTTACGGTCTCGTCATCGCCGCGATCAGTCTCGGACTGTTCGAGATTTTTGCCGCGCCGGTCGTCCGGTTGTTTCTCACCACGACCATGGCGACCTACGACGACGCGGTAAAGACGCTCGGCTTTGCGGCGCTGTTTCTGCAGATCCGCTGCCTTGCCTCCATCTCGCAGTTTTTGAATTACCACACCTCGTTCTGCATGCAGGCGGTGGGCAACGGGCGTGATACCCTCGTGCACGCCTTTTGCCGCGAGTTGGTGTTTTATATCCCGTTCATGTACCTGCTGAACGCCCTCTTCGGCAAGGTCGGCCTCGTCTGCGCGCTGATCGCGGGCGAGACCTGCGGTGCGATCCTCGCGCTGTTCCTCTTCGCCCGCTGGAAGCGGAGGACGGCAAAAGAATAGCGCACGATAATCTGCGGCTCGCAATGATACGACCGGGAGTTTTCGGTATTTCCTCCACGACCTTCGCATAAGCTGTTTCGGACACACAGCGAAGGAGGTCAGGCACATGAGGGAAAACATCGAGCAGCGAGCCTGTGATTTGGCTGTGTACATCATCGAGAATCAGACGACAGTCCGTGCCGCGGCAAAGCAGTTCGGCATTTCAAAGTCCACCGTGCATAAGGACTTGAGCGAGCGACTGCCGCACTGCAACCGGACGCTGTATCTGCAGGTCAAGGCGGTGCTGGATCAGAACAAGGCGGAACGCCACATCCGCGGCGGCCTCGCCACCCGCAGAAAATACCGAGGAGAATAAGAAAACGCCGCATCGGAGTTTCTCCGATGCGGCTTTATACTGTCAAAGAGTACAATTTTCCGCTTGGAAATTGTACGAAACATAGATTTTTCCATTCTGCGGGGTTTTCCGGCGTTTTCTCCGGTTTTTGCGGTTTTTGCGGTTGATTATTTCTTCCAAATAGCGTATACTTATATTATAAAAGGGCAGAATGCCCAATAATACAGGAGGAAACTTTATGAAATACAATCGTACCTACAATTTCTCTGCAGGCCCCGCTACCATGCCCGAGGAAGTGCTCGAGGAAGTTCGCGACGAGATGATGAACTATCGCGGCTCCGGCATGTGCGTCATGGAAATGTCCCACCGCTCCAAGGTCTATCAGCAGATCATCGACGAAGCCGAACAGGATCTGCGCGATCTGATGGGCATCCCCGACAACTACAAGGTGCTCTTCATTCAGGGCGGCGCAACGCTGCAGTTCTCCATGATCCCGATGAACCTGATGAAGAACGGCAAGGCCGTCTATATCGAGACCGGCACGTGGTCGAAGAAGGCGATCGCCGAGGCGAAGAAGGTCGGCGAAGTCATCGTCGCCGCCTCCTCCAAGGACAAGAATTATACCTATATCCCCGACTGCTCCGATCTGGATATCCCCGAGGACACCGACTACGTCTACATCTGCGAGAACGAAACGATCCACGGCGTGACCTGGAACAAGCTCCCGAACACCAAGGGTCACGTCCTCGTTTCCGACCAGTCCTCCATGTTCCTCTCCAAACCCTGCAACGTCTCCGACTACGGCATCATCTACGGCGGCGTGCAGAAGAACATCGGCCCGGCGGGTCTTGCCATCGTCATCATCCGCGAGGATCTGATCCGCGACGATCTGACCGATCTTCCGATCTATCTGCAGTACAAGACCCACGCCGATAACGGCTCCATGTACAACACCCCGAACTGCTGGGCGATCTACGTCTGCGGCAAGGTCTTCAAGTACCTCAAGAAGATCGGCGGTCTGGAGGAAATGGAAAAGATCAACATCGACAAGGCAAAGGTCTTCTATGACTTCCTCGACCAGTCCAAGCTCTTCAAGGGCACCGTCGTTCCCGAAGACCGCAGCCTGATGAACATCCCGTTCGTCACCGGCGATCCCGATCTGGACGCCGAGGTCATCGCCTACACCAAGAAGGCGGGCTTCGAGAACCTCAAGGGTCACAAGTCCGTCGGCGGTCTGCGCGCCTCCATCTACAACGCCATGCCGAAGGACGGCGTCGTCGCGCTGGTCGACTGCCTCAAGAAATTCGAGGCGGAGCACTAATCACATAAGCTTCTGTGAGGGCGGCACAAGCCGCCCTTGCAGTGTGTACTAACGAATAATTGATAAGGAGATTTCATTATGCGTATTCTTGTTACTGACGGAATGGACAAGTCCGCGATCGCCGCGCTGCAGGCGAAGGGCCACGAGGTCGTTGAGCAGTTCTACGAGCCGGATCAGCTCGGCGCCGCTCTGCGCGACTTCGACGCCGTCGTCGTCCGCTCCAAGACCAAAGTCCGTGCCAATCATATCGACGAAGCCAAGGGCGGCAAGCTGAAGCTCATCATCCGCGGCGGCGTCGGCGTTGACAATATCGACGTCAAGTATGCCGAAGCGAACGGCATCGCCGTCCGCAATACCCCGAAGGCGTCCTCTCAGTCCGTCGCCGAGCTGGCGATGGCGCACATGTTCGCCTGCGCCCGCTATATCTCCATTGCAGGCGCGACCATGCGCGAGGACAAGTGGGAAAAGAAAGCCTACGGCAAGGGCATCGAGCTGCAGGGCAAGACCCTCGGCATCGTCGGCTTCGGCCGCATCGGTCAGCACCTCGGCGCCATGGCGAAGGCGATCGGCATGGACGTCATCGCGTTCGATATCTTCCACATTCCCGGCATTGAAGAGCAGATGGGCATCCCGTACGTTGAGATGGACGAGCTGCTGGCGAAGTCCGACTTCATCAGCGTCCACGCTCCCGCAGTGGACGGCGGCGCGCTGATCAACGCCGAGAACATCGCGAAGATGAAGGACGGCGTCTGCATCATCAACACCTCCCGCGGCACCAACGTCGACGAAGACGCCCTGCTCGCCGCGCTGGAGAGCGGCAAGGTCCGCGCCGCCGGTCTGGACGTCTGGGCTTCCGAGCCGTCGACCAATAAGGCGCTCTACAGCCACCCGATGGTCTCCTGCACGCCGCACATCGGCGCAGCGACCCAGGAAGCGCAGAAGCGCATCGGCACCGAGATCGTTTCCATCATCGAAAACTTCTGATTAAAGGAGATAAAACATGAACGCATACATTGAAAGTGTCATTGCAAACGTCAAAGCGAAGCACGCAAGCGAGCCCGAATTCGTCCAGACCGTCGAGGAAGTCCTCTCCTCTCTCGGCCCCGTCATCGACGCGCATCCCGAGTATGAGAAGGCTGACCTGCTCGGCAGAATCGTCGAGCCCGAGCGCATGTTCACCTTCCGCGTCGTCTGGATGGACGACAAGGGCGCCTACCACACCAACACCGGCTACCGCTGCCAGTTTAACGGCGCGATCGGTCCGTACAAAGGCGGTCTTCGTTTCCAGAAGAACGTCTATCCCGGCATCATCAAGTTCCTCGGCTTCGAGCAGATTTTCAAGAACGCGCTGACCGGTCTGCCCATCGGCGGCGGCAAGGGCGGCTCCGACTTTGATCCCACCGGCAAGTCCGACGCGGAGATCATGCGCTTCTGCCAGAGCTTCATGACCGCGCTGTACCGCTACATCGGGCCGGACATCGACGTTCCGGCGGGCGATATGGGCGTCGGCGGCCGCGAGATCGGCTACCTGTTCGGCCAGTACCGCAGACTCAAGGGCGTCTGGGAGAACGGCGTGCTCACCGGCAAGGGTCTGACCTACGGCGGCTCTCTGATCCGTCCGGAGGCGACCGGTTACGGTGCAGTGTACTATCTGAATGAAGTTCTCAAGCATGAGGGCGAGGACATCAAGGGCAAGACCATCGCCTGCGCAGGCTTCGGCAACGTCACCTGGGGCATCTGCAAGAAGGCCGCGCAGCTCGGCGCAAAGGTCGTCACCCTGTCCGGCCCCGACGGCTACGTCTACGATCCCGACGGCGTCACCACCGACGAGAAGATCGAATACCTCGTCGAGATGCGCGCTTCCAACCGCAACCGCGTGCAGGACTATGCCGACAAGTTCGGCGTCCAATTCTTCCCCGGCGAGAAGCCGTGGGGCGTCAAGGTCGACATCGTGATGCCGTCCGCCATGCAGAACGACGTCAAGATGGAATCCGCTGAGAAGATCGCCGCCTGCGGCGCGAAGTACTACATCGAGGTCGCCAACATGCCGACCACGAACGACGCGCTTGCCTTCCTGCGCGCACAGAAGCACATGATCGTCGCTCCGTCCAAGGCGGTCAACGCCGGCGGCGTCGGCGTCTCCGCGCTGGAAATGGCGCAGAACTCCGAGCGTCTGGTCTGGTCCGCCGAAGAGGTCGACGAGCAGCTCCACCGCATGATGGAGACCATCCACCGCGTCTCCGCCGAGGCTGCGGAAGAGTACGGTCTTGGCTACGATCTGGTCGCTGGCGCGAATATCGCCGGCTTCAAGAAGGTCGCCACCGCCATGATGGAGCAGGGCGTGTTCTGATCCATCATCATATTGGCATAGCAAAACCTGCCGACGGGCTCCCCCGTCGGCAGGTTTTTATCATAGCTTCCCCTTGATGGAAAGATATCGCGGCAGCGCGCTGCAAAGCGCGATCTATTTCACGTCTCGGTTGACATAATCTATGTACTGGTAGGCGATCCCGTTTTCCTCCATGATCTCCGAAGCGGCGATCTGCTCCCAATTCGGAAGCGCGTCCAGATCGGGGAAAAAGCTGTCCGCGGGCGCGTCCGCAAAGGTTTTCGTCACGTAGGCGCGCTCGCAGTGCGGCAGAAGCTGCGCGTAGACGCTCTCACCGCCGATCACGAACACGTCCTCGGGCGACGTGTCCGCCAGTGCTTCCAGCGCCTCGGCAAGATCGCGGCAGACCTCCGCGCCCTCGACCGTATAGCCGCGCCTGCGCGTAAGGATCAGATTGCGGCGGTTTTTCAGCGGTTTCCCGCCCGGAAAGGTCGAGAGCGTCTTGCGCCCGTAAATCACGGTTTTTCCCTGCGTCAGCAGGCGGAAACGCTTGAGATCGTCCCGGATCACGACGAGCAGGCGTCCGTCCTTCCCGATGCCCCAGTTCGGGGTCACGTTCACGATCGCAATCATGCCGCTGCCTCAGATCGCGACGGGGATCTTCTCTTTGAATTCGTGGTAGCGGTAGTTCTCGATGCGGAAATCCTCCACCTTGAAATCATAGAAATCCCTGACGTCTTGGTTTACATAAAACTCCGGCGCGTCATACGGCTCCAGCTCCAGCATCCGCTCGACCATCGGCACGTGGCGGTCGTAGATATGGCAGTCGGCGATCACGTGCACGAGCTCGCCCGCCTCCAGACCGCTCACCTGCGCCATCATGTGCACGAGAACGGCGTACTGCACGACGTTCCAGTTGTTCGCCGTCAGCATGTCCTGCGAACGCTGATTGAGGATCGCGTTGAGGGTGTTGCCGCTGACGTTGAAGGTCATCGAGTAAGCGCAGGGATAGAGCGCCATCTCATGCAAATCGCTGAAATTGTAGAGATTCGTCATAATGCGGCGGCTGGCGGGATTGTGCTTGAGATCATACAGCACGCGGTCGACCTGGTCGAATTCTCCCTCGGGGTATTGGTGCTTCACGCCGAGCTGATAGCCGTACGCCTTGCCGATCGAGCCGTTTTCGTCCGCCCAACTGTCCCAGATATGGCTTTTCAGCTCATGGACGTTGTTGGACTTCTTCTGCCAAATCCACAACAGCTCGTCAATACAGGATTTATAATAGGTGCGGCGCAGGGTCATGATCGGGAATTCTTTGCGCAGGTCGTAGCGGTTGACGACGCCGAAGCACTTGACCGTATGCGCGGGACTCCCGTCCTCCCAGTGCGGGCGCACGGCGCGGTCGGTATCCCAGACGCCCTCGGTCAGAATCTTTTTGCAGGTCTCTTTATATAAAATATCTGCATAACTCATGTTTCATCACCCATAACAGCATAACAAATTCCGGCAGAAAAGTCAATCGGAACGGCGCTCCTAAAATATTCTAATTGCCTATTGACACGGTAGGTAATTTATGCTATGATACACCTACCGACACGGTAGGTTTTTGAAAGGACTTGATATTATGGCTAACATTTATACTTCCGCCGATCAGTTGATCGGAAAAACGCCCCTGCTGGAACTCACGCATATCGAAAAAGCGTATGAACTGAAAGCAAGAATCCTCGCCAAGCTCGAATACTTCAACCCCGCCGGCTCTGTCAAGGATCGTATCGCAAAAGCGATGATCGACAAGGCCGAGGCGGACGGCAAGCTCAAGGAAGGCTCCGTCATCATCGAGCCGACCAGCGGCAACACCGGCATCGGTCTGGCGTCCGTCGCCGCAGCGCGCGGCTACCGTATCATCATCACCATGCCGGAGACGATGTCGGTCGAACGCCGCCAGCTCATCAAGGCCTACGGCGCGGAGATCGTGCTGACCGAGGGCTCGAAGGGCATGAAAGGCGCGATCGCCAAGGCGCAGGAGCTTGCCGCAGAAATTCCGAACAGCTTTATTCCCGGGCAGTTCGTCAACCCCGCCAACCCGACCGCGCACCGCGAGACCACCGGTCCCGAGATCTATGAGGACACCGACGGCAAGGTCGATCTCTTTGTCGCGGGCGTCGGCACGGGCGGCACCGTGACGGGCGTGGGCGAGTATCTGAAATCCAGAAATCCCGCGGTCAAGGTCGTCGCCGTGGAGCCTGCCTCCTCCGCCGTGCTGTCCACCGGCGTGGCAGGTCCTCACAAAATTCAGGGCATCGGCGCGGGCTTCGTCCCCGACGTGCTGAACACGAAGATCTACGACGAGATCCTCCCCGTCTCAAACGAGGACGCGTTCGCGACCGGCAGGGAGATCGGCAGACGCGAGGGCGTGCTGGTCGGTATTTCCTCCGGCGCGGCGGCGTTCGCGGCGATCGAGCTGGCGAAGCGGCCTGAGAACGCAGGCAAAACCATCGTCGTCCTCCTGCCGGACACCGGCGACCGCTATCTCTCGACCGCACTGTTTGCAGAATAAGAAGGACAAACGAATGATCTATCTTGACAACGCCGCCACGACAAAGATGAGCAAAACGGCGATCGACGCGATGCTCCCCTATTTCGACGGCATATACGGCAATCCGTCCAGCCTCCACTCTGCGGGGCAGGCTGCCGCAGAAGGGCTGCAAAATGCCCGCGAGCGGATCGCCGCCTGTCTCGGCTGCACCGCGAAGGAGATCACCTTCACCTCCGGCGGCAGCGAATCGGACAATCAGGCGATCCGTTCCGCTGCGAAACTCGGCGAACGGAAAGGCAAGCGGCACATCATTTCGACGAAGATCGAGCACCACGCCGTCCTGCACACGCTGAAAAAGCTGGAGAACGAGGGCTTCGCCGTCACGCTCCTGGACGTGGACGAAAGCGGTCTGATCGACCCGCGGCTGGTGGAAGCCGCGATCACGGAGGACACCTGCCTTGTCACGGTCATGTTCGCCAACAACGAGATCGGCACGATCGAGCCGATCAAAGAGATCGGCGCGATCTGCCGCGGCAAGGGCGTTCTCTTCCACACCGACGCCGTGCAGGCGGCAGGGCATCTTCCCATCGACGTGAACGCGCTGAACGTCGACTTGCTCTCCCTCTCCGCGCACAAGTTCCACGGCCCGAAGGGGATCGGCGTGCTCTACGCGCGGAAGGGAATCCCGCTGACGAATCTGATCGAGGGCGGCGCGCAGGAGCGCGGCAAGCGCGCGGGCACGGAAAATCTGCCCGCCATCATGGGTATGGCGGCGGCGCTGGAGGAAGCCTGCGCGTCGCTGGGCGAAAACGCGAAGCGGATTGCCGCCCTGCGCGACCGGCTGATCGCGGGTCTTTCCGAGATCCCGCACGGTATCCTGAACGGCGACCGCGAACACAGACTGCCCGGCAACGTGAATTTCTGCTTCGAGGGCATCGAGGGCGAGTCCCTCCTGCTCCTGCTGGACGACAAGGGGATCGCCGCCTCGTCCGGCTCCGCCTGCACCTCCGGCTCGCTCGATCCGAGCCACGTCCTGCTCGCGATCGGCAGAGTCCACGACGTCGCGCACGGCTCGCTGCGGCTGACGCTGAGCGAGGAAACGACGGAGGAAGAGATCGATTACACGATCGGCGCGGTCAAAGAGGTCGTCGGCTATCTGCGCAATATGTCGCCGGTCTGGCGCGACCTGATGAGCGGCAAGCGGGAATTTATCATTAAGTGAGGCAATCGTTATGACATTATACAGCGAAAAAGTTATGGATCATTTCCGCAACCCGCGCAACGTGGGCGTGATCGAGGACGCCGACGGCGTCGGCGAGGTCGGCAACGCGAAATGCGGCGACATTATGAAAATGTACCTGAAAATCGACGGTGATATCATCACCGACGTGAAATTTGAGACCTTCGGCTGCGGCAGCGCGATCGCGTCCAGCTCGATGGCGACCGAACTCATCAAGGGAAGGCCCGTCTCGGAGGCGCTGAAACTGACGAATCAGGCGGTGGTCGAGGCGCTGGACGGTCTTCCCGCGTACAAGCTCCACTGCTCCGTCCTCGCCGAGGAAGCGATCAAGAAGGCGCTGCAGGACTATTACGAAAAGAACGGCATCGACTATGACCGGGCGCAGTTCCCGCAGTGCAAGTCCTGCGGCCACTGCGACGCATAGAGGGCGGGCGTATGATGATCTCTACGAGAGGACGGTACGCGCTGCGCGTGCTGATCGACGTCGCGGAGCACGAGAAGGACGGCTACGTACCGATGAAAGAAGTTGCAGAGCGCCAGGGTATTTCGCTCAAGTATCTGGAGCGGATCGTTCCCGTGCTGGTGAAAAGCGGCATCGTGGGCAGCATACCGGGCAAGGGCGGCGGATATAAGCTGCTCAAAGCGCCCGAGGATTTGTCGCTCGGCAGCATTCTGCGGCTGACGGAGGGCGATCTCGCACCAGTCGCCTGCCTGGAATGCGGTGCAGCGCCCTGCGAGCGGGAATACGAATGCCGCACCTATCCTTTGTGGGTCGAATTCTACCGCGTCATTAACGAGTTCTTTGACGGCAAGACCCTCGCGGACGTGATCCGCACCGACCCTGCGGACAACTATTCGATTTAATGCGGAATCGTCCGGCCAGCGGTGTCATTGCCGCGGCTCCTGCGGGGCCTCGCAATGACACAAAAACCGCGCGCCGCGTCACAAATCTGACGCGGCGCGCGGTTCCTTTTAATATCTTAACGTTTGCTC
>JAFROD010000009.1 GCA_017429835.1 Oscillospiraceae bacterium | reverse complement strand
TTTTTTGCCATATTGCATTATCGCACGATTTGTCTCAGTCCGCCATCGCGCGGTAGAGGAAGGTCACGATCTGACCGCGGGTGCAGGGATTGTTCGGACTGAACGTCGTCGCGCCGGTGCCGTTCGTGATCTGCGGCTCATGGCTGACCGCCCACAGCACGGCGGTCGTGTAATACTGACC
Organism: Oscillospiraceae bacterium; assembly: GCA_017429835.1. Lineage (GTDB taxonomy): Bacteria > Bacillota > Clostridia > Oscillospirales > Oscillospiraceae > JAZOXB01. Next base: position 18,337 of record JAFROD010000009.1, on the reverse strand, counting down.
TGCCGTTACGTCCTTGAACGGGTTGTTCGTGTTTGCGGGCGTCGGCTCGCCCTGCGCGCGCCACAGGAAGGTCACGACGTGCGCGCGCGTGCACGGCGCGTTCGGGCTGAACGTCGTCGCCGAGGTGCCGGTGGTGACGCCGTTCTCCGCCGCCCAGAGGACTGCCTTGTAGAAATAATCCGTCGCCTTGACGTCCTTGAACGGATTGTTCGTGCTCTTCGGCTCCGGACAGCCGCTCGAGCGCCAGAGGAAGGTCACGACCTGTCCGCGGGTGCAGGTTGCGTTCGGACTGAACGTCGTCGCGGAGGTGCCGGTAGTGACGCCGTTCTCCGCCGCCCAGAGGACTGCGTTATAGAAGTAGTCCGACGTCTTGATGTCCTTGAACGGATTGCTTCCGCCGCCGGTCGCGGGGATATCCTCCGTCCTCGTCGCGCCGCAGCGCGTGCAGGTAAAGGTCTTTTCGCCCTTTGCCGTCGCGGTCGCGGGCTTGGTGACCTTGCCCTCGTCCCAGGCGTGACCGAGGGCGGGAACGACCTCCTGCGCGACCTTGTAATCGCAGCGCGTGCAGTGCTTGCCTTCCGTCAGACCAGTCTCGGTGCAGGTCGCCGCCTTCGCAGGATCCGTCACGAGCTCGTGACCCAGCGCGGGGATCACGGTCTCGGAAACGACCGCGCCGCAGTCGTCGCAGATCTGGCGGTCATAGCCGGGCTCGGTGCAGGTGGGATCCTTGTGCTCGGGATAGACGTGGCCGTGACCGAGGGCGTCCGTCCAGTTGCCCTTTTCGGTGTAGCCGCAGCCCTCTCGCCGGCATTCGTAGAAGGTGTAGCCCTTTTCAGTGCAGGTCGGCTCGACGACAGTGACCTTGAAGTCGTGCCCGAGCTTCGCAAAGGTCTCGGTGTAGCTGTTCGCGCAGCGGGAGCAGGTGTAGGTCGCGCTGCCGCCTGCCGTGCAGGTCGGCTCGGTCGCGGCGGTCACGATATAGTCGTGACCGAGGGCGGGGACGACCTCCTGCGCGATCTTGTAGTCGCAGCGGGTGCAGTGCTCGCCGGCGGTCAGACCGGAAGCGGTGCAAGTTGCGGGAACCGCTGCGTCTGCGACGATGTCGTGACCGAGTGCGGCGATCTCGTTATAGGTCGAGTAGTCGCAGCGCGAGCAGGTCTGATAGGCGCCCCAGCCGGGCTCCGTGCAGGTCGCGGGTTTTGCCGCGTGATTCTGATAGTCGTGCCCCAGCGCGGGGATCTCCTTGTAGTCGGTGTCGTGGCAGCGGGTACATTCATGATAGGCGTTCCAGCCCGCTGCGGTACAGGTCGCAGCCTGCGCCGGATAATTCCGGTAGTCGTGGCCGAGCGCGGGAATGACCGTTTCGGAAAGGACGGCACCGCAGTCGTCGCAGACGGTCTTGTCATAGCCTGCTTCCGTGCAGGTCGCGTCCTTGTGCTCCGCGTGCGAAGCGGCGTGCTGGCAGGTTCCGCCGCCGGTCGCGGGTATGACCTCGGTTCTCGTCGCGCCGCAGCGCAGGCAGGTAAAGGTCTTCACGCCGTCGGTCGTCGCGGTGGCGGGCGTGGTCACCACGCCGTCGTTCCAGTTGTGGCCAGGGGCGGCGACGGGATCGCGGTTTTCGGTCGCGTTGCAGCGGGTGCAGACGTAGACGGTGTAGCCGTCCTCAACGCAGGACGGGGTGACGACCGTGCCGGGCTGATAGTCGTGACCGAGCGCGGGGACGACGATCTGCTCGACCTTATAATCGCAACTGATGCAGTGCTCGCCGGCAGTCAGACCCGACGCGGTGCAGGTCGCGGGAACGGCGGGGTCGATCACGATGTTGTGGATATGCCACTGTGCGGTGACGAACAGCGTCTTGGCGGGCATCGTGTAGGGCAGCAGCGGCGACCAGCCGAGGAAGGCGCAGCCCTCCTTCACGGGGTCGGCAGGCGGCGTGATGACCGCGCCGTAGTCCAGCGTGATCGGCTCGATCTCGTTGCCGCCGTCGGTGTCGAAATAGATCGAGTACTGGTTGATCTTCCAGTGGGCGACGACGGTCTCCTCGCCCTCCTCCTCGACGACTCTCGCCGGATCGACCGGCGTGTCGTCCTCATAGAACCAGCCGAGGAAGGTGTAGCCTTCCCTGGTCGGGGTCGGAAGCGCGGCGAAGGTGTCGCCGATGTAGAGATAGAGCGCTGCCGTGGAAACGGTGCCGCCCGCGGCGTTCAGCGTCAGGACGAGCATCTTGTCGTCGGCGTAGCGCGCGCGATAGGTGGTCGGCTCGGTCGCGGGAACGATCTCCTTGTCCCAGCGGACGAAGATATACTCCCTGCCGTCGTCCGGCGGAGTCGGCATATCGGGCGCTTCGGGCATCAGACCGTATTTGACGCTCCGGCTGAGCTTTTTGAAGCCCCAGTCCCAGGTGATCTTGATATTGATGCGGTCGTAGTAGAGGTTGATCTTCGTGTTGCCGTCCTCGGTGATCACGTACGTTTTCGTGTTATCGGGGAGGTTGTTCAGTTTGAAGCCCTCGAAGGTCTTCGCCTTGTCGGAGCCGACGACGGAGGAGCCGATCTTGCCGGAGAGATATTCCGTTTCCACCAGCTCGTAACCGGTCAGGTCAAGCGTCTGCAGGCGGTGACGAACCTCGTAGCCCGCGTGATCGGTGGGGATCCAGATCGCGTTGAACTCCAGATCGGTCGTGCCCATCTTCGCGGGAACCTCGGGATCCCAGCGCAGGAACTTCATGCCGGCGGGCGGCGTGGGATTCGGGCGGGCGATGGAAGCGCCGACCTCGACCTTCTCTCGGACGTAGTCCTCCTCGCCGTTGTTGAACTTCCACGTGATCTTGTGGAATCTGTTATAGATGCGCAGATTGATCGTGGCGGAATACTCGGTATCCTCGTCGTCGGGATCGGTGCGGCATATCACGGTGATGTTGACGTCGTGACCGTCCATGGTGGAGATCGTCAGCGTGTCCGCCAGACTCTTCAGCCAGACGTAGTACGCCTCCAGTCCCATGCCCTGACCGATGGTGTTATGACCGACGGCGAGCATGATGTTGAATTGGTTGAGCGATTCGTATTCGATCAGGTCTTCGCCGACCTGAAGGGCATAGATCTCGCTGTAGCTGAACAGCTCCTTGAGGAACGGAACCTCGAGCATCTTGATCGCCCGCTTTTCCGTGTCGAGGATCATGACGTCCGCCTGCAGCGCGTCCGGGTCAAAAGAGAGCGTTGCAATCGGGATCGGGTTGTAGACGCGGCTGGCGAGGATCTTGTTGGTCGGCTCGACTGCGTCGACCAGCGCCTGGATCAGCTTTTCCTCGTTGGTCTGCACGCCGGCGGCGGAGACTGCCGGCAGCATGGACAGCAGCAGTACGAGCGTCAGGACAACTGCCAAAAGTCGCGTAAATCCGTGTTTCATACTTCTGTACCTCCGTGGTGAAAATTTGTCACAATAATTATAACTGATTCTCCGCCGGATTGCAAATACAAATTCTTCTGCGGCGAATAAAATCCCGCTTTACAGCGCAAAAAAGCGATCGAAAATTTTGCGGCAGTTTTGCGGCAGTTTTGCGGCAATTTTGCGGCAAATTAACGGCGACTGACTTGACTTTTGGGCAGTTTTGTAGTATAGTGTTTACGACTATAAGAATAATGTCAAGGACTGACCATTTTTCCGAATTTGCCGTTTGTACTATATTATAAATAAAAATTCATCTTTCGGCAATAAAAATTCACCCCGGATGCCGCGCGCCCGCAACAGGTTGCGTTCGCGTTTTCGGGACACCGCTACAGATGGGATCGTGATAGAATTTTGACTGAATTATTTAACAAGCACGGAGTCTTGCTCCTGCTGCTGTTGACCGGCACGGCGTTCACCTTCGCGTGGACGATGCTGAACCGCGACCGGCTGCGCTTCCGGTGGTATATCGCCGCGCCGCTGGCGCTGCTGCACACGATCGTCGGCGTCGCCTGCGTCGTCGCGTTCGCGAAACTCGAGGCGATCGGAAGCGGGGCCTCGGCCGACGGCGTGACGTTCAGCTTGTTCGGCGCGATCTTCTTCCTGCCGCTGTTTTACTTCCTGCTCGCGAAGATCTCCAAGCGTAGAACGGCGGACGTATTTGACGTCTTCACCGTGTCCATGGTCTTTACGCTGCTGTGCGCGAGAGTCAACTGCCTCTTTGCCGGCTGCTGTCAGGGCAAGTGCATTTCCGGTACGGCCGGGCCGCAGTGGCCGACACGCGAGATCGAACTCGTCTTTTACGCCGTGATCCTGACGATCCTTATCCTCCGGATCCGGAAGAACAAGAATTTCGGCGAGATTTACCCGCTTTATATGGTAAGTTACGGAGCGTTCCGTTTTATTATAGAATTTTTCCGCATGACGCTCGACGATCAGGAGTCGCTGAAGCTTTACGGAAAGTACTCGGACAGCCTCTTCCATCTTTCCCACTTATGGGCGATTCTGTCGATCCTGCTCGGCTTGAGCATCTACTATGAAATTCAGAAAAAACATTCGAAAAAATCTGGAGGTAAGAAGAAATGAAACAGGTTTTGAAGCGATTTTTGGTTTTGGCTCTGATTGTCGCGATGGTCGCGGCGATCGTGCCTGCCGCTTCTGCTGCCGCGACTCCGCTGGAGTCCGCGACTGAGGGTATCCTCGGTCTGGAGATCTCCTACGACGGCGGCAAGTGGGAAGCGAACCAGTACGGCTACCGCGGCGGCACGATGACCGTTCCTGCGGAAGGCTGCGGCGGCACCACCACCTACACGCCGATCCCCAGCAAGCTGACGCTGAAGAACGACACCAGCCAGCCTGCGACACTTGCGTTCGACTATCTGGTCGAGCTGAACTCCGGCACGATCACGATTAACGGCCTGAACGTCACCGGCGACGGCGACTACAGCATTTCGCTGAGCCCGCAGCAGTCCATCGACATCGACGTGCTGTCCTGCGACTTTGCGGAGCAGCGCACCGGCATGCAGCTCTATAACGTGAGCTTCACGGTCGAAGAAGACGTCCACGTCACCTTCTCCGCGCCGCAGAACGGCACCTATACCGTCGATGGTCACGAGACCGAGCAGGGATGGTATTCGGAAAAGCCCTTCGGCTCGACCTTCCACGTTGTGGCGCAGCCCGCGGCGGGCTACACTTTCCTCGGCTGGTTCAACGATCTGGACTTCACCTGCCTGTCCGCGAACGCGACCGACGATCTGCTCATCACCTGCGACTGCGTGGTCTATCCCTACTTCTTCAACGAGAACACCCTGCAGTTCAAGGTCGGCACGCAGACCTTCACCGATCTGAACGCGGCGGACGCCTACGCCTCCTCGCACGGCCATGATCCGATCATCCTGCTGAGCGACGGCGAGCTGAGCGCCGGCACCTACACCATCTCGCAGGGCAACACCCTCCTGATCCCGTGCAGCGGCGAATTCGAGCTGTACACGACCGATCCGGACCCGATTGCGCAGAACCCGAGCTTCAACAACACCAGCGCGTTCCGTACCCTGACACTTGCGTCCGGTGCGACGCTGAACATCAACGGCGCGCTGAGCCTTGCGGGCAAGCAGAACATGTCGATGCCCTGCATCGGCTCGACGAGCGGCAAGTACGGCTTCATCCAGCTGAACACCGGCAGTGAGATCATCATTCAGAACAGCGGCAAGCTCTACTGCTGGGGCTATATCTGCGGCGGCGGCGAAGTGACTGCGAAGAAGGGCGCTACCGTCTACGAGCCCTTCCAGGTCATGGACTTCCGCGGCGGCACCGCCACCATGGCAATGATGAACTCCCCGTCAAAGGTATTCCCCGTCTCCCAGTACTACGTGCAGAACATTGAGTCCCGCCTGACGCTGGAATACGGCGCGAAGGAGCTGGTACGTTCCGTCACGAACGCCGGCGGCACCATCACCCCCGCGACCGTTCCCTTCATCGACCGCGCCGGCTCGAACTCCCTGTTCCAGATGGAGAACGGCTGCACCTTCACCAAGTACTATAACGCTGCGGAAGACCGCGTCTGCTTCGAGGTCAACGGCGACTGCAGCATCAATACCATCTCCCTGACGGTCGTCGGCGGCGACGACGGCCTGACCGTCAACTCCGGCGAGTACATGCTCCCGCTGAACGGCAACTTCGACGTTGAGATCCAGAGCGGCACCCTGACGGTGGCGCAGGATATGTACATCCAGCCCGGCGCGTCCATCACGATCGACGAGGAAGCCGAGCTGTACATCCCCTATATCGAGGATACCGAGAACCCCGAGAACTCCCACGCCGTTCAGGTCATTATCTACGACAGCGAGGACTGGGGCGGCTACTGCGGCAATAACAACGAGACGTTCTGCCCGATCCGCTACACGCCGTCCGGCCCCGACAATATCCGCGAGGCTCCTGCCGACGCCTCCGAAATCGACGACGCGTTCGTGGACGTCAACGGCACGATCACCATTGACGGTGAGCTCTACACGACCCAGCACGGCGCATGCGTGACCTCCACCGAGGGCACCGGCCGCATCGTGTTCAACAACGACGCGCCGGCAGCCTCTTCCATCTCTCAGGCGTCGCAGAGCGGCACGAATACTTCCACGGAGAGCGTGGTCATGACCTCCGTCCAGCTCAACGACGGCAACGGCAACTACACCTCCACCGAGAACGTCACGGCGGACTCGGAAGACCCCGTCCCGTTCGGCTTCGGCGCCAACGGCTGGATCGACGCGCCGAACTACGATGTCACTTACAACGTCATGGGCTCGGACGTCGGCTCCGTGACCGACGCCAACAGCTCCAACGGCATCGAGCTTCCCACCAGCGTCTCCAACGGCCCGCAGGGCTACACCTTCGTCGGCTGGTCCGAGACCGAGATCAACGGCGAAAGCACGCAGGCGACCATCCTGACCGGCAACTACGCGCCGCAGGACGACACGACCCTCTACGCGGTCTTCGTCCGCACCAACCCCGACTTCGCCAAGGTGACGTCCACGGAGACCTTCGACGGCAAGTACCTGATCGTCTACGAGGGCGGCAGCCGCGCGTTCAACAGCGCGTTCGCTGATACCGGCACCGGCCTGAACAAGGCGGATAACTACGTCACCGTTGAGATCACCAACGGCACGATCCCCTATTCCCAGACGCTGGACGACGCCGCCGTGGAGATCCATCCGCACGGCAGCAACGGTAAATATACCATTCAGATCCACTGCGGCAGCTACCTCGGCAACACCGGCGGCAGCAGCACCGGCTTCAACGTCAACGGCACCACGGAGTACGAGAACGGCATCACCGTTTCCAACGGTACTGCGACCATCCAGAACGTTCCGACGACCGGCACCAACGTCTATACGTTAAGATATAACGCGACTTCCAGCGGCAACCGCTTCGGCTTCTACAAGACGGCAACCGCGAACTATCCGCTGCCCGCACTCTACCGCATGGGCACGAACTACTACACCACGAAGCTGAGCTGCCTGCATACGAGCTACAACTCCACGGTCACCGCACCGGGCTGTCTGACGGGCGGCTACACCACCAACGTCTGCACGAACTGCGGCTACACCTGGATCACCGATCCGACCGACGCGGTCGGCCACATCTACAGCTTCGTGATCACCGAACCGACCGCCGAAGATCAGGGCTACACCACCTATACCTGCACCGTCTGCGGCGACACCTACGACGGCGACTACACCGACCCGACCGGCTACGACTGGACCGTGAACTTCTACGCGCAGGGTCAGTTCGTGGAAAGCCTCAGCACCTTCAACAGCCTGCACGGCGGCGGCCTGCCCGCTTCCGCGCCCTACGTCGTCGGTTATACCTTCCGCGGCTGGTCCGAAAGCCAGCTTCCCGACGAGGTCGCTTCCGCGAACGTCCTCTCCGGCTACTACACGCCTCCGCGCGACGGAATGAACCTCTACGCGGTCTACACCCGCTCCTCCGCAGCGAATGCGCAGAACAACGGCGACTATATCAAGGTCGCAAACGGCGACCAGATCTATGACGGCGGCAAGTACATCTTCGTCGCGGAAGGCAACACCAACCGCGCTTTCTGCGTACCCGACGGCGCGCGTGTCGACGAGGGCAACGATACCTCGGTCACCATCGATACGACAGGCGAACGCAACCGCATCGCCGCTACGACGCAGCTTGACAACGGCAACGTGACGATCAACTACGCCTTCGGCACCAACGCCTACACCATCATGATCGCCGACGGCAGATACATCGGCAACACCGGATCCTCCGCCGGCATCAATGCCAACGCGCATACCGTATATACGAGCCGCATCTCCGTCGACGGCAGCGGCTACGCGAGAATTCTCAACGTCCACGCCGCCGACAAGGCGGATTACACCCTGCGTTATCAGGGCAAGTTCTCCTACTATAAGGCGACCAACGGCGTGCCGCAGTCCATCTCCCTGTACTACAAGGACGGCACCGGCGACCAGCTCTACTTCACGACGAACCCTCAAGAATGCGAGCACCGCAACGCGGACTACGTTGAAACGCCTGCCACCTGCACGACCGACGGCTTCTGGACTTGGACCTGCCCGGACTGCAACGCGACCTGGTTCGAGCCGAAACAAGCTGCGCTCGGCCATGACTACGTCGCAGGCACGCCCGTCGCGCCGTCCGCGGCAAACGACTACATCGGCTACACGACCTATACCTGCTCCCGCTGCGGCGACAGCTACGACGCCGACTACCAGGGCGTCGACTTCACCGTCCGCCTCAGCGTCCGCGGCGTCCTGGGCGAGCCGCAGACGGTCAACAGTTACTACGGCATCAGCCTGCCGGCGTCGCTGGAAGCCGAGCAAATGGAATTCGGCTATGACTTCGTCGGCTGGTCCGAGACCGAGATCGCGACCGAACACGAGCTTGCCGAGACCCACAAGGGCGTCTATCATCCGACCGGCAACGTGACCCTGTACGCGACCTTCGCGCGCTTCGTCGAGTCTGACGACGTCACCAACGAAGAATACGTCCGCATCAATCAGGATTCCGGCTTCGCCTCCGGCGGCAGAGTCCTGCTCGTCTGCGAAGACCGCGGCGACGGCGAAGCGATCGCCTTCAACGGCAACGCCGACCCGCTGTTCTCCACCGGCAACTACATCTACGTCACGATCAACGAGAATGCGAACGGCGTGAAGACCATCGCCGCCAGCTCGGCGCTGACGGCTGCCGAGATCTCGGTCAAGCCGATCGCGGGCACGCATTACTACACGATGCAGATCCGCAACAACAAGTACATCGGCAGCACCGGCAACACCACCGGCATCAACCAGAACAACAAGCCGAACTACAGAACGAGCATGCTGATCAACGCCTACAACAACGCGGTCATCGCGAACGTCGACGGCAAGCACAGCTACAACTTCATGTACAACTCCGCTTCCGCGTCCAACCGTTTCGGCTTCTACACGCCGACCGGCAACAGCGCCGAGGACGTCGCCCTCTATTATAAGGAAGGCTCGGAGTTCAAGATGTACTACACCACGAGCCCCGCGACGCACGTCCACGAGTATGAGCTTTACGACCAGACCACGGCGACCTGCACCGAACCGGGCGTGTCGACCTACGTGTGCGTCTGCGGCGACAGCTACACCGAGACCGTCGCTGCGCTGGGTCACGACCTGGTCTTCTACGGCTACACCCAGCAGGCGACCTGCACGCAGGCCGGCGCGGCGTACTATCAGTGCTCGCGCTGCGACTACAACGAGACGCGGGTCATCCCCATGCTGGATCATGCGGACGAGGACGACGACGGCGTCTGCGACGAGTGCTTCGAGCCGATGCCGCGCTTCACCGGCGCGCAGCTCGCGCTGAATGAGGACATCGACGTCCTCTACACCGCGATCCTGCCCGAGGACCGTCATTCCGCCTCCGTCAGCTTCACGATCGGCAACGACGATCCCATCGTCGTGACGAACTGCACCGACAACGGCGACAACACCTACACCTTCGTCTGCGAGGGCATCACCCCGCAGCGCATGGGCGATAACATCAGCGCAACGCTGACCGTCAACGCCGATAACAGCGACGGCGATCCGCAGAACTACACCGACACGGTCGCGACCTACTCCGTCCGTCAGTATTGCCTGAACAAGCTCGAGGACGGGACGATCTCCGCGTCTCTGCGCAAGCTCCTGTCCGACACCCTCGCTTACGGCGCGGCAGCACAGACCTACACGAGCTATCGGACGAACGCGCTGGTCACTGCCGACGCGACGAACCCGACCTACAGCACGTTTACCGCGCTGTCCGGCCTCGGCGCAAGCTTCGAGGGCACGGCGGACGCGAACACCTACTGGACCTCCGCAGGTCTGACCCTGCAGAACAACGTGGCGATGACCTTCCGCTTCGCGGCTCCGTCTGTCAGCGGTCTGACCGTCCGGGTCACGCTCGACGGCAAGACCACCGAGATCACGGAGTTCACCTCCATCGGCAACGGCATCTATCAGGCGACCTTCGCCGGCATCGGCGCGAACGACTTCGCCAAGACCGTCACCGCGAGCTTCTACAAGAACGGCACGAAGGTCGGCAACACGGTCTCCTACAGCGTCAACGCTTACGTCTGCGCGAAGCAGAACGACAGCAACACCGCTCTGGCGAACCTCGTGAAGGCGCTGTACAACTACGGCGCCTCCGCAGCGGCCTACGCCAACTGAATCGACCGATTACAAGATCACCCTTTTTGCGCATATATATTATAATGTAGCGAAAACCGTCGATCCAATTGGAGGAAGAAATGAAGAAATTTAGCAAACGACACTTATTCTTGATACTGACCGCCGTGCTTGTTGCGGCGCTCGTGCCGGTGTGCAGCTTCATCCTGAACGCGTCCGCCGCCCAGATCACCTCGGGCAGCGGCACGTGGATCAGCGGCATGCTGACCTATACCTATTCGGTAGACTCCAACGGCACGAGCGGCAACGGCGCAGCCGGCTCGGTCTCCGCCAGCGGCAGCTCGCTGGTGGTCAAAGCGACCAACTCCAAGGAGGTCAGCGGTTGCTCCACGACGGCTGCGGAGGCGACGACGACCACGGTCACTGTGACCAACGCCTCGTCTTATCCGCTGAAAATCAAGACACTCACCAACAATGGTGGTACGATCAACGGCGTTTCGCAGGGCGACGTCATCGCCCCGGGTGCGACCTTTACCATCATTGTCACCGCGCCTGCGGTGACCAACTCGACGCAGGTCACGGGCGGCGCCACGATCGAGGTGGAGGAGCAGACGAGCGTCACCATCACGCTCGCGCCCTCTCCCTATGTGGGCTACACCGTCAATAACCACACCGTTGCCCAGAACGGCAGCGAGCAGACCTTTACCACGGACGCGGGCACGAGCATCGCGCTCCCGACCATCACCGCGCCGTCCGGCTATGAGTTCAAGGGCTGGCGTATCGGCAGCAGCATGGTCACCGGAAACAGCTTTACGGCGAACGGCGCGCTCACGGTCTTCCCTGTCATCGTTTCCGAGGGCGTGGATATCACCGCTGCCAACTTTAAGGTCAACAACGCGACCTATACCTTCTGGGAGGACGCGGTCAACGCTGCGATCGCGGCGAACAAGCCGATCTTCGTGAACCTGGAAGAAGTCACCCTGCCCGATAACGTCCTGGACAACCTCCTTCCCGCGTCCGGCGGCACCTACGTCAAGCCGGTCTCCGGCGGCGGCGTGGAGTATATCCTCCCGGGCGGCGTCACCCTCGTGCTGCCTTACAGCACCTCGACGACCGTCCACACCACGACGCCTGCGTACGGCTACAAGCAGCGCGTGACGCCCAGCGCGTTCCGCACGCTGTATCTGACGAACGGCGTCAAGATGACGGTCAACGGCAGCGTGTGCGTCGACTCCTACGTATCCGCCTACGGCCAGAGCAACCAGGGCAACGGCACGCCCTCCGGTCCGCACGGCATGATCGTCATGCGCACCGGCTCAGAAATGACGCTGAACTCCGGCGCATTCCTTTATTGCTGGGGCTTTATCAACGGCGACGGCCACATCTATCTCAACAGCGGCGCAAAGGTTTACGAGCTGTTCCAGTTCTGCGACTGGCGCGGCGGCAACGGCACCAAAAACATCAACGGCAACAGCCAGCGCGTCTTCCCGATGAGCCAGTACTACGTGCAGAACGTCGAGGCGCCGATGACGCTTTACAAGGGCGCGACGGAAATGGTCTGGTCCGTGGTCAACATGTCCTCCAGCGCTTATCCCACCGACGCAATCGAATTCATCGGCTCGAACGGCATGTTCAAGCTGACGGGCAGCAATAACGACTATATTACCAAGCGCTACCATGCGAACGTCGACCGACTGGAGATCGCCGCGCACGGCAACATGACGATGAACAATCTGACCGTTTCGGTTTCCGGACTTCCGCTCATCGGCACGCTTACCATGAACTCCGCAAGCTACGTCCTTCCGCTGAACAACATGGAAGTCGTCGTGGAGACCGGCACGACCTCGATCGCATCCGGTCAGACCTACGGCGTTGAATTCCTGCCCAGCTCGAAGCTGACGGTCAACGAAGGCGCGACCTTCACCGCCAACGCTCCCGTCTATTTCTACGACGCGGAAGACTGGGGTTGGCCCGATGACCCGAGTAAAGGATACTGCGGCGCTTCCAACCTGAAACTGGTCGTTTCCGGTTACTCCACCGCGAACGGCACCACCACGATGCGCACGGCGGTCAACCTCGAGGACGCGGAGATGAACGTCAACGGCACGGTCAACGTCTCCAATAAGATCTATACCACCGAGCACGGCGCGCGCATCACCAGCAGCGAAGGCACCGGCCGTATCAACTTCACTTCCGCCTGCGCCACGGGTACTGCGATTACCCATCAGGCGACGCAGTCCGGCACCGATATCTCCTACGTTGACATCACCGTCAACAACGCCGAGCTGCAGAACGGCGACGGATCCTATCAGCAGACCGTCGGCACCGGCACCAGCACCTGGTACTATGACAAGGACGGCGAGAACTGGTACCGCTACAAGGTGGACATGCTGTTCAACGGCAGCTTCGTCGCCCGCGGCTACTACTGCGAGCTCAACGACACGCTGACCTATGACGCGAGCTGGCTGACGAACCTCGGCGCATCCGTCACAAGCGGCTCCGCCAACGTGGCCGTCAGCGGCACGAACGTCGTCATCACCGACGTCACCGCGAACAGCCAGGTCACCCTGACCGGCGTTCCCGCGGAGTACGCGCCCACCTTCGTTCTGAACGAGGCCGAGTATGCACATTATCAGATGTACACCGGCAATACCATCAGCAACACCACGACCATCGGCGACGATACCTATTATATTGTCGACCAGGGCAGCGTGATGGCGGTCGGCTCGGCCTACGCGGCGCCCACGGACGCAGCGATGGGCAAGACTGCGGAGAACCACAACGACTTCCTCTGGAACCTCTCCGGCGTCTCGTTCACCAGCGGCGATCCCTACCGCGGCACGGTCCCCGTCGGTCCGACGGCGGGCGGCCCGGCGTATATCTACGGCTTCTATGACGGCGCCGTGGCGTACAACAGCTACACGGACGCCTACTATCGCACCCTGAAGGACGCCTTCATCGTCCTCCCGCAGGACGTGACCGCGACGATCACCCTGCTGGCAGACTGCGGCACCTTCGAGGAGGAGAGCGGCACCACCTGCTATGCGACGTACGATGCGAACAACATCACGCTCGACCTCAACGGTCACCATGCGGTTGGCAGAATCGCCGCCAACGGTACCTTCACGCTCGAGCTGAACGGCGGCACGCTGGACTTCGTGACCGGCGCGACGGCTCCGGCGGCTGCGTATAAGGGCCTGTCGGCGATCGTCAACAACGGCACGATGGTCATTCAGGACTCTGTCGGCGGCGGCGTCATCTCCTGCGACGCTATGAGTACCGCCTCCGGCGTGGACGGCAGCGCCGTCATCCGCAACAACGCGGGCGCGACGCTGACGATCACCGGCAAGGACAGCGAGCATAAGCTGCGGATCTATCAGAAGCAGGCTGAGGCGACGTATAGCAGCTCTTACGGCTACTACGCCTACAACTACGGCATCTACAACCCCGGCACGATCACCGCCCTGACCTACGTGGACGTTTCGTCCGCGATGAGCCGGTCCTGCAGCGTCAACATCTATAACTACAACGCCGGCGTGATCGACCTGATCTCCGACTGCCACATGTTCTCCGGCGGCAGCTCGTCCGTCTTCAACTACGGCGGCACGATCACCATGATCGACAATCTGACCGCCGACGGCAAGACCGGCATCACGAACCGCAACCTCGTCACCGGCACCGCCGCAGAAGGCAAGACCGTCACGGACGCCAACAAGGGCGTCATCACTACGATCCAGAACAGCCACATCGAGGTCGGTTCCTACGCGATCTCCAACCACGCGGTCATCAACACGGTGAAGAACTGCACTCTGATCGCGCATCCGGACTCCGCGCAGGTCGACACCCGCGGCGACGGCCTTTCGCTGGCGGTTGACGGCAACACTTACTGCTACACCGTCTACAACAGCCAGAACTGGTACTATGACACCAACCTCTGGAAGCAGACGGACAGCAGCTCGGGCGGCTACACCCGCGTCAACTATTACCGGGAAGAAGAACAGTACCGTCCGACCATCGGCACGATCGAGAACTGCGAGATCTACGCCGAGATCACTTCCACCAGCGCGTCGCACGGCTACGCGCTCGTGAACTACGGCGTGATCAATAAGATCGGCGGCACGACGAACATCAAGGTCTACAAGCACCCGGACAATGCGAAGATCAGCGTTGCCCACTATGGCCTGCATAACCTCGGCGGCGGTATCATCAAGAGCATCGAGGGTACGGTCAACGTCAGCGCGACCGGCGTCGGCGCCGTTTATAACGACGGCGTGTTCACGACGCAGATCAACTACACCTACAGCAATAAGGTCGGCGGCATCCTTACCCATCAGAAGAACACCTACGGTCAGCCGTCCACGATCAACAGCATCACCTGCGCCGGTACGTGGTCCTGCGGTGGGAGCAACAGTTACTACTATGCGCTGTACAACACCGGCTACATCCAGACCATCAACTCGACCGGCCTGACGCTGACCGGCGGCTGCAACGTGCTTTACAACGCCACCAACGGCGCCAACAAGACTTACGAGATCACCAAATCCTATACGGACGCCGCGACCGCCAGTACGGAGTATATGCGCGTCCAGACTTACGTCAAGAACCTGGAAAAGGGCAGCACCATCGGCACGATCAACGGCATTACGGTCACGGGCAAGGGCAGCAAGTCCTACTATGTGTTCAATAACCAGGGACATATCGGGACTCTGTCCAACACCACGGTAAACTTTGCCTCAGGTGCAACTGCAAACACCAGCTATTATGTGGCATTCCTGAACGGCGATTCCCGCTATCAGAGCTACACGGAGACGATTCAGACCAACCGCACGCCCGAAACGGATCCGCACCTGACGGTCACTGCCGGCGTCGTGACGCGGTATGACAGAGATTATACCTACGCCACGCCGACCATTGACACGATCGACAATCTGACGGTCAACTCCATCACCGCCTACGCGTTCCGAAACGCAGGCGCGATCGGCACGCTGAAAAACAGCACGATCACCGGCACGCAGTACGCGCTCCACAACTATGCAAGTGGCCCGTACACCGAGCGGCAGACCCTGCAGTATTACTCCGGCACGAGCATCTTCGCAACGACGAAGTACACCAGCGAGTATTCCAAGCACTACGAGCGCGGCGTTGCGACGATCAACCTGATCGACAACTGCACGATCACGACCCCCGCGAACACCTACGCCATGTTCAACAGCGGTCACGTCGGCACGATCAAGAACAGCACGCTGCAGGCCGGAACAACCACTGCAAAAGCATATGCGCTATGGAACGGCGGAGCCAGCACGATTGTTGGCGCCGAGCGTGAGTATACCTGCAATCTGGCTGATTACTTCTACGTGACCGCTAACGGCGGCACCTCCTGCACGGCGTACTGGGGATCCGGCGGCGAGACCAAAGTTGTTACCTACGACTACGACGTCCCGACCATCGACCTGATCGGCGAGGGCAACACGTTCCAGGCAACGAGCACGGTCATCGCCAACACCGGCGTCATCACCGCGATCAACAGCGGCACGGGCACCCTGACCACGGTCACCGGCACCTCCGCAAAGGGCAGCACGATCTACAACTACTCTGCCTGCCTTGACGCCCGCACCACGACCACGCCGTATACGGCGGCGACGGCTGCGAACGCCAGCGGCACGGCGGGCACCGCGGTCAACGACGATACTCTCCTGTCCGGCGCGCAGATCGGCACGATCAAGAACGTGTATATCAACGCCAACGGCTACGGCATCCTGAACGGCGACGCGACGGCGGGCAAGCTGCCTGTCATCGGCGAGATCGGCGAGGGAACCGAAATCTACGCCCACTGCACGACGGCGGGCTACCACGCCATCGCCAACCAGAACTATGCCGAAATCACCAGCATCACCGGCGGTATCTTCACGGTGACCAAGGCGACGACCAACGCCTACCGCAACGGCTACAGCGCCGAGGGCAACGCGGAGCATGCAACGCTGATCTCCGGCGGCGACTTCAAGGGCATGGCGAACAACAGAGACAACGCGATCTATCTGCCGAACGACACGAGCCGCCAGACCTATCCGGCTGGCTACACGCTCAGCTCGACGACGGAAACCGTCACGCTGCACGACGGCACGACAGCTCCCTGCTACTTCATCGCCAAGCTCGTCACCGTGAGCTTCAACGCCAACGAGGGCACCGGCACGATGGAGGCGCAGTCCGACGAGCAGGGCAAGACGATCACCCTGACCGCCAACGCCTTTGAGCGCAGCGGCTACAGCTTCAGCGGCTGGAACACCGAAGCCGACGGCTCCGGCACGCCGTACGCGGACGAAGCGTCCGTGACGCTCTCCGACGACCTGACGCTCTACGCGCAGTGGACGGAGAACGCGGCTACCTACACCGTCACGTGGAAGAACGGCGACACCGTTCTGAAGACGGATACGGACGTCGCGGGCGGCACCGTGCCGACCTACAGCGGCGAAACGCCCACCAAGGCGGCAGACGCAACCTATCATTACACCTTCTCCGGCTGGGATCCCACGCCCGCCGCGCTGAGCGACGACGCGGTCTACACCGCGCAGTTTACGCAGACGGCGCATACGTGGAACGACGGCACGGTCACGACCGCTGCGACCTGCACGACGGACGGCGTGAAGACGCTGACCTGTACGGTCTGCGGACAGACTAAGACCGAAGCTATTTCGGCGCTTGGCCACGATATGGTGACCGACGCTGCGGTAGCGGCGACCTGTACCGAAAACGGCCTGACCGAAGGCAGCCACTGCTCGCGCTGCGACTACGCGGTCGCGCAGGAAACCGTACCTGCACTCGGCCATGACATCGTCACCGACGCTGCAGTCGCTGCAACCTGCACGGAGACCGGCCTGACCGAAGGCAGCCACTGCTCGCGCTGCGATTACGCAGTCGCACAGCAGACTGTACCGGCACTCGGACATGACATCGTCACCGACGCTGCGGTAGCGGCGACCTGTACCGAAACCGGTCTGACAGCCGGCGAGCACTGCACGCGCTGCGATTACGCAGTCGCACAGCAGACCGTCCCGGCGCTTGGCCACGATATGGTGACCGACGCTGCGGTAGCAGCAACCTGCACCGAAACCGGTCTGACAGCCGGCGAGCACTGCACGCGCTGCGATTACGCAGTCGCACAGCAGACTGTCCCGGCGCTCGGCCACGATATGATCACCGACGCTGCGGTAGCGGCGACCTGTACCGAAACCGGTCTGACTGCCGGTGAGCACTGCTCGCGCTGCGATTACGCGGTCGCACAGACGGTCGTTCCCGCACTGGGCCACGACCTTGTGACCGACGCTGCGGTAGCGGCGACCTGTACCGAGACCGGCCTGACCGAAGGCAGCCACTGCTCGCGCTGCGACTACGCAGTCGCGCAGGAGACTGTACCGGCACTCGGACATGACATCGTCACCGACGCAGCCGTCGCTGCAACCTGCACGGAGACCGGCCTGACCGAAGGCAGCCACTGCTCGCGCTGCGACTACGCAGTCGCACAGACGGTCGTACCTGCTCTGGGTCACGACATCGTCACCGACGCTGCGGTAGCGGCGACCTGCACCGAGACCGGCCTGACCGAAGGCAGCCACTGCTCGCGCTGCGATTACGCAGTCGCACAGACGGTCGTTCCCGCACTCGGACATGACATCGTCACCGACGCAGCCGTCGCTGCAACCTGTACCGAAACCGGTCTGACAGCCGGC
>JAFROD010000008.1 GCA_017429835.1 Oscillospiraceae bacterium | reverse complement strand
TCGGCGCTACCGCGGCGTCCGTCACCTGGGTATGACCCTTGGCGGGGATCACTTCCTGCGCGACCAGAACTTCGTTACAGACGGAGCAGTGTTTGCCTTCCGTCAGACCGGTGGCAGTGCAGGTGGGTTCGACAGCCGCGTCGATCTCTTCGGTGTGTCCCTTGACGGGAATCACTTCTGTCTCAAAATAATCGCAGCGGGAGCAGGTCTTCTTCTTCAAACCGGTCTCCGTACAGGTGGCGTCATTGGCAACAAACCATGCGCCCATGTCGTGACCCTTGGCGGGAACGACGGTCTGTGCAACGAGGATTTCGTTACAAACCGAGCAGTGAGAACCTTCGGTGAGACCGGTTTCCGTACAGGTCGGCGCTACCGCGGCGTCCGTCACCTGGGTATGACCCTTGGCGGGGATCACTTCCTGCGCGACCAGAACTTCGTTACAAACCGAGCAGTGCTTGCCTTCCGTCAGACCGGTCTCGGTGCAGGTCGCCGCCTTCGCAGGATCCGTCACGAGCTCGTGACCCAGCGCGGGAACGTAAGTATCCACGTAGCTGTCGCCGCAGGAACAGGTATGGGTCGTATAGCCCTGCTCGGTACAGGTCGGCGGCGTGACGACCGCCGTATAGCTGTGGACGTGCGAGAGTTCGGGGATCGGTACCTTTCTCGTTTCGCCGCAGCGCGTGCAGGTAAAGGTGATCTCACCCTTTTCAAACTCGGTCGGCTCAAGCGTGATCTCACCTGCGTCCCAGGCGTGCCCCAGTGCGGGAGCGATCTGCTGTTCCTCTTTATAATCGCAGCGGCTGCAATGGCAGCCCTCGGTCAGTCCCGCTTCCGTACAGGTTGCCGGAACAGCCGCATCCGTCACGAGGTCGTGACCCAGCGCGGGAACGACCTCCTGCGCCAGCTTATAGCTGCAGCGCGCACAGTGCTCACCGGCGGTCAGACCGGTCTCCGTGCAGGTCGCAGGAACCGCCGCGTCCGTCACGAGGTCGTGACCCAACGCGGGCAGGATCGTTTCGGAAAGCACTTCTTCGCAGTCGTCGCAGATCGTTCTGTCATAGCCATCCGTCAGGCAGGCAGCGTTCTTGTGCTCCGTACGGGTATTCGTATGCGGACAAGGAGCGGTATGGAGATTCGCGCCGGTCAGAGAAGCGTTGTCGCCGCCGATCTGAATTGCGTTCCAATCCCCCGGCGTGCCGGCGTAGTTGACGTCCGTCAGTCCGGTGCAGCCGGAAAACGCGCTTTTGCCGATCACCGTCACGCTCACGGGGATCGTGACCGTCGTCAGCTTCGTGCAGAAGCGGAACGCGCCTTCACAGATGCTCGTCACGCCGTCGCCGACGTTCACGGTACGGATCGACCCGGTGTAGTCCAGCCACGGTGCCTCCGTCATCTCGCCCGTGCCGGAGATCGTCAGCACGCCGGTCGTCTTGTTCAGCTCCCACTTCAGGTCGCCGCAGGTGCCGGAAACGATATCGTCAAAGGGATCGGGCGGGAGAATGATATCCGCGTTTGCAGGAAAGGCAACCGCAGGCAGCAGCGCGCAGAGCATTGCTGCCACAAGCAGAATGGAAAGGATTTGCCGTTTCATAGTATAACCTCCTGAAGACGTCAATTCGTTCTGTATTCGTTGGGAACGATGTCCAGTTCGCCGCTCTCGGAGAAGTAGTAGTCCAGCATCGCCTTGGCGATCTTGCCGAGATTGCCGCCCTGCGCACCTTTTTCCACGTAGATCATGATGGCGATCTGCGGGTCGTCCGCAGGCGCGAAGAGGACGAAGGAGCCGTTATCCGAGCCGTTGGAGCCGTGCTCCGCGGTGCCGGTCTTGGCGCAGACCGCGATCGGATAGCCGTTGAAGACGGTGGACGCAGTACCGGTCTGCGCCGACATGCGCATGCCGTCCATATAGGCAGAATACGCCTCGTCGTTGATTTCGAACTGGTTGAGGATCGTCGGCTGGTTCTGCCGGATCAGCTCTTCGTAATCCGACGACAGCACACGCCGCAGGAAGGTCGCCTGGTAGCGCACGCCGCGGTTGGCGAGGGTCGCGGTATAAGAGCAGAGCTGCATCGGCGTGAAGCGGTGTTCGGACTGACCGATCGCCGCCTGCACGAGGTCGCCGCCGTACCAGACGGAGTAGTCGCCCTGATACAAAGCGTCCTTGACCTCGGGATTTGCCCTGCGTCCGACCGACTCCGGAATCTCGATGCCCGTATGCTCGCCGAGTCCAAAGTTCTTCGCCGTCTCGTCGATCAGGTCGATACCGGTCAGCCAGCCGAGCTCGTAGAAGAAGTAGTTGCAGGACACCTCCAGCGCCTGCCGCACGTCCAAAACGCCGTGGGTCGCCTTTGCCGTCGTCCATAACATGCAGCGCGGCCAGTAGCCGACGTCCGCAAAGCGCATATAGATACCTTCGTCCTTCACCTTGAAATCGGGCGAAACGATATGATTGTTCAGCGCGGCGACCGTCGTGACCATCTTGAAGATCGAGCCGGGCGGATAGGTCGCCGTCAGCGCACGGTTGTACAGCGGCGCAAATTTCTGGTTTCTGATCTCGTTGTAGTCTTCAAAGAAGCGCGACAGATCGTAGGTCGGATAGCTCGCACAGGCAAGCACCTCGCCGGTCTTGACCGACATGGCGACGACCGCGCCGCCCTCCGCGTCCAGACCGGCCTGCTTGGCGCCGATGCCGTTTTCGCGCAGATCGAGGATCAGCTTTTCCAGTTCATCTTCCGCGACCTTCTGCAGGTTGATGTCGATCGCAAGCTCAATGTTGTTGCCCGCGACCGGCTCGACAATATAGTGTTCCTCGACAATTTTGCCGTCTTGCGTGATTACGGTCTCGCGCAAGCCGTCCGTCCCGTGGAGCTCCAACTCGAACGCCTTTTCCAAACCGGCCTTGCCGACCTCGGCGTCCATCGAATAGTCGTAATCCTTATAATACTCCCACTCCTCCCCGTTCATCTTGCCGACGTAGCCGAGGATATGCGCGGCATAGCCCGTGTGATATTCGCGCACGGTAGAGGTCGTCACGCTGACGCCGGGGACGTTCAGCTCCATCAGGGACGCGAGCGCCATGGCGTCGATATCGTTGACAAGCTCGTAGGTCGGCAGGTTGGTGCAGTGGCGCAGCTCCAGCTCGTAACGAACGGAGATGACCGTTCTTGCTTCCTCCTCCGTCCACGTGTCGGGGATATGGTAGCGGTCGCGCAGGCGGCGCACCAACTGCGGCGCGGAGATGTCGGTATCCCAGTCGCGTTCGTTCAGGAAGGTGCGGAAGTAGCCGTTCCACGCAGAGGAGAATTGCCCTGTCGTATACTCGTAAGGCTTCTGCATCGTCACCGGGAAATGGTCGATGATTTTCATGTCCTGCTCGCGGCACAGATTCGTGAGCTGCCGCAGGTATTCGTTCGGATCGTCCGAACTGAACAGAACGTCGTAGAACAGAATGACGTTAAACGAGGCGCGATTGGCGATCAGGATATTGCCGTTGCGGTCGAGGATCTCGCCGCGCGCGGCAGTCACGCGAGTGCGGTACGTGAACGTATCGGTGGAGCTTGCCGCGTTTTCACCGCCCTCGCGGATCTGCAGACCGTAAAGGCGGACGGTAAAAACTCCGAGCACGACCACGAGCAGCAGGGAGAACGCGATAATTCGGAAAGAGTATTTACTACGATTCATAGGCATCTCCGATTTTCTCGATGCACTTTACCAGCAGATATACCACCGGCTGTGCAAGGGCGGAAACCAGCACGCAGGGGATCAGATCCGTCACAAAACGGCTTCCCGCCATCGTGCCGAAGAAGTATTTGAGCAGGAAAATCAAGGTCTGCTCCGTAAAGAGCGTCACGACCGTGATCGCAAGGCAGGGCAGGAACCGGTTTGTCAGCACCGCGCTGCACAGAAGGCTGCCGAGCACCGGCACGATCGTCAGCACCGCAATGCTGACGCTCCCCTCGTCGGCGCCGGACAGGCACCAGAACAGCGAGGTCAGGAGCGCGAACAGTCCGCCGCGTTCCGCGCCTTCGCGCAGGCAGACGCAGGTGATGACCACGGGAACGAGATTCGGCTGCACGCCGAAGATCGTATGATTGCCGAAGACCACCGTCTGCAGCATCATCGCCAGCAGGAACAGCAGCGAGTACAGCGTCCAGCGCAGAATATGCAGCCACTGCTTCGGCGTAATATACAGTTTGTCGAGCACTGCCGTCCCTCCTTTCAGGTTTTCAGGCAGGATTATTCGCTGATAAAATCAGTAATGATATAGATTTGCTCCAGCGTGTCGAAATCCGCCGCAGGATTCAGCAGCGCGTATTTTGCGACGCCGGTCTCATCATAGCCCGCGTCGATCACGTAGCCGATGATGAGATCCTTCGGATAGACCGAAGAGCCGGTGGTAACGACCTGGTCGTTGTTGCGCAGAACGGCCTCACTCGGCAGATAGGTCATGCGGAGCTTTCCGACCTCGCCGGAGGAATACGCGCCCTGCACGACGCCGATATGACCGGACGACGCGATACTCGCTCTGATCTCGAGAGAGGTGTCCAAAATGGTGGTGACGACTGCCCAGTTCGTGCCGATTTCGCTGATCGTGCCGACGACCTGACCGTACTGCGTCACGGCGACCATGCCCGTCTCCAGTCCGGCGTTCGTCCCCTTGCCGATCGTGAAGGTGCTCTTCCAGTTTGAAGAATCCCACGAAACGATATAGGCATCGCAGTAATGGTAGTCGTCATGCAGCTTGCTCAGATTCAGCAGTTCGCGCAGATAGGCGTTCTCGCGCTCCAGCGCGTCCGCGCTGCGCACCTGATTCTCGATCTCCATGATCCGCTGTTCCAGATATTCGTTTTTCGCTTCCAAGGCTTCATAGGCAAACACGTAGTTATAATAGCGTTCGATCTGCCTTGAAATGGAACTGAATCCGCTGCGGATCGGCGTCAGGACGGTCTGCACCGCCTTTTCCGCCCACGTCGTTCCAAACAGACCCGATGAGATCGCCGTCACGATCGCCAGGATCAGCGCCAGTACAACGATCAGCTTCACGCGTCCGCTCCATTGTTTTTTCAATCCGATCACCTCAACAGCCCATCAGCTTCACGCCGTACCCGCGGAGCATATCCGCAAGCGTACAGACGGGCAAGCCCATAACATTGTAAAAATCGCCGTCCAGTCCCTCGATGAAGATCGCGGCAAGACCCTGCACGCCGTAGGCGCCGGCCTTGTCCATCGGCTCGCCGCTCGCGACGTAGGCGCGGATCTCCTGCTCCAGCAAACGGCGGAAGCGAACGGCGGTCACTACGGTCTTTGTCTCAGACCGATCGCCGCTTATAACGGTCACGCCGGTCATAACGTGATGCTCCCTGCCCGAAAGACGGCGAAGCATGTCGACTGCGTCCTCCGGGTCGCGGGGTTTTCCCATGACCAGACCGTCCAGCACTACGATGGTATCTGCCGCGACGATCACGTCGTCTGCGCCGCACAGCGGTCGCACGGCGTTTGCCTTCCGGCGGCTGACGTCCGCAACCTCGTCGTACGGGTCGCCGTCCGGACGCATCGTTTCGTCGGTAGGCGCAGTACGGACGGAAAATTCCAGACCCATCCGCTCCATCAGTTCTCTTCTGCGAGGAGAGGATGATGCAAGAATGATATTCATGTTTTCTCCTTTATTCAACGCCGCGCAGATACAGCCCGCGCGTACAGCCGCCCGGCTCAAACTGCGCCTCGCCGCGATAGGCGGCGAGCACGCCGTCGATCTCCGCGGCATTCTCCGTCGTAAAGCTCAGGCGCAGTGCCCAGAGTCCGAGGTTGCGCAGCTCGTCCTTTTTGTCCAGCATGTAAAGCTTTTTGCCGTTGAGGATCACGCTGCGGCAGGTGCCGCAGTCGCGCACTACGCGGAATTCCTCGCCGATGCGGTCGATCATCTTGGTCGTACCGCTCTCGCAGGAGCAAATGCCCGCGCGATTTTTCATCAGGCAGTTCTCCGTCAGCATCAGCGGCAGCCGGCCGTAGACGATCATCTCCGTCGGCAGCGGCTTTGAAAGGTCGCGGATCTGCGGCAGGCTCATTTCAAACGACGCCGTCGCGCTCACCATGCCGAGCTGCTTCGGCAGCGCCATGGCGCGGGAGTTGTAGAGATTCAGTCCGAAATCGCCGGCGATCTCCAACTCCCGAGAGCGTGCGAGAGACACCTGACCGAGGTTGCCGAGCAGGACGCGGCGAATGCCGATATGCTGCAGCAGCGAAAGCTGGGAGAGCAGGGCGGGCGTTTCGTCGTCGCGCACCACGCGCGGCAGTACCGCCGCAACGGTCATATCCTTATTCAAGCGGCTGTAGGTCTCCTGGTGCGCGGCGATCTCCGAAAGCGGCGCGTACAGAACGGCAGGCGGCGTATCGCACAGCTTGCGCGTGATCTGTTCGGTCTTGAGCACGCTGACCGTCAGCACGGGCGCGCTCTTGCTGCCATCAAAACGCGGCGGCTCCGTATAAGTCCCCGTTTCGACCGGAACGCTTCTGGCGCGCAGCGCGGAAAGCTGCACCAGCGCTTCGCGGCGCATGCGGTTGATCTCCGCGGCGGAAACGCTCAGCCCGCGATCGATCGCGGCGCGTACGCCCGTACAGACGTACGGCGTGCCGCCGGTCTTCGACAGGCGTTCGGTCAGTTCCTCCTGCGTCAGCTCTCTGTAGCGCGCAGGCTCCAGCATGCCGCCCTGCACTTTACTGACGTTGCCCGCTTCATCCTGCGCCGCGATCCGAATGCCCTCCTGCGCGGAGACGAGCGCGTAAAACTGGACGGGAACGCGGGACGGCTCGACGTTTTCGTAGGACGCGCGGGCAGCCTGCAGAAGCTGCTTGCTGCCGTCGGTCGTCGAGCGGACGCCGAACATCTCCGGCCCGATTCTTCCTTCATAATACCCCTGTGTAAAGCCCTGGCGGGAGAAGATCGCGCGCAGCGCGCGCTTGCCTTCATCGCTGGCTCTTCCCTCGTCGAGCGCGCTGCGGTAGACGCTCGTGACCGTCGCAACGTACTCCGGCCGCTTCATCCGTCCTTCGATCTTCAGACTGGCAACGCCCATCGTTTCCAGGTCGTGCAGATAGTCGATCAGACAGTTGTCCTTGAGGCTCAGGGGATATTTCTCTTCAAAGCGGTCAAAGCCGTAGGGCAGGCGGCAGGGCTGGGCGCACTGGCCGCGATTGCCGCTGCGCCGGCCGATCACGCCGGACATATAGCACTGGCCCGAATAGCACATGCACAGCGCGCCGTGCACGAAGACTTCGATCTCAACGGGGCTGCTGCGGCAGATAAACGCGATATCCTCGCGCGGCAGTTCTCTTGCCAGCACGACGCGGCTCACGCCCATCTCGGCAGCCTGCTTGACACCCTCGAGCGAATGAATGCTCATCTGCGTGGACGCATGGAGCGCGACGGTCGGCGCGATCTCGCGGCACAGCGATACCATGCCGAAATCCTGCACGATGAAGGCGTCCACGCCCGCCTTCGCCGCAGCGGCGACGATCTGCGCGGCAGCGCGCATCTCGCGGTCTGCGACCAGCGTATTCAGCGTCAGATGCACCTTGACCCCGCGGACGTGGCAGTAGCGCACGACTTCGGGCAGCTCGTCCACTCTGAAGTTTTTTGCGCCCCGGCGGGCGTTGAAGCCCTCCACGCCGAGGTACACCGCGTCCGCTCCGTTGCAGACGGCGGCGCGCAGCGCGTCTATGGAGCCGGCGGGCGACAGCAGTTCGATCATGATAAAACCCCTAAGCGCATAGAATCCGATTTTTAACAGCCTATATTATAACATAAAACACATCGCAATTGCTACCCTTTCCGCAAAATTCTCGAAAAATTTACATATCAAATGTCTCTGTGCAAACGCCGGAAAATATGCTACAATATAGCAAATAAGGGAGGGAATGATATGGCGATCGGACAGGTTTGCCTGAAACGCGGCGAGGAGCAGGACGTTCTGCGCGGCGGACTGTGGGTCTACGACAACGAAATCGACTGGGTCGACGACACTTGCGCCGACGGCGAGATCGTCGAGGTGCTCGACAGCCGGCTGCGCTTTCTGGCAAAGGGCTTTTTCAACCGCAATTCTAAAATCGTCGTGCGCGTGCTGACGCGCGACCGCGGTGAAGAGATCGACGCGGACTTTTTCCGCCGCCGCATCCTTGCCGCGTGGGAAAACAGGAGAAATCTCGGTTTTTCCGACTCCTGCCGCGTGGTCTTCGGCGAGTCGGACGGTCTGCCCGGTCTGACGGTGGACAAATTCTCCGACTGTCTCTCCTTCCAGATCGTCTCGCTCGGCATGGAACGGCACAAGCAGGATATCGTCTCCGCGCTGATCGGCATTTTCTCGCCGCGCTGTATCTACGAGCGCGACGACGTGCCGGTGCGTGAAAAAGAGGGCATGAAGCAGATCAAGACCTGCGTTTACGGGACGGTGCCGCCGGAGCTCATCATCCGCGAGCACGATGCGAAGATGGCGGTGGACATCGTGAACGGGCAGAAGACCGGTCACTTCCTCGATCAGCAGGAAAATCGCGGCCGTCTCAAGCCCTATTGCGCGGGCAAGGCCGTCCTCGACCTGTGCTGTCACACCGGCGGCTTCGCGATCCACGCCGCGCTCTACGGCGCGAACAGTATCGAAGCGGTGGACGTGTCTGAGGAAGCTTTGGGCATGGTGCGCAAGAACGCAGAGCGCAACGGCGTTTCCGACACGGTCACGACGACCTGCGCCAACGTCTTCGACCTCGTGCGGCAGTACTGCGACGAGGGAAAGCAGTACGGCGTCGTGATCTGCGATCCGCCCGCTTTCGCCAAGAGCAAGCGCGCGCTGGAGAGCGCGTACCGCGGCTACAAGGAGCTGAATCTGCGCTGCATGCACCTGTGCGAACCGGGCGGCATTCTGCTGACCTGCTCGTGCAGTCAGTTCATGACCCAGCCGCTGTTTGAAAAAATGCTGCGCGAAGCGGCAGCCGACAGCGGCAGAACCGTGCGCCTTTTGGAGCGTTTGACGCAGTCTCGCGACCACCCCGCCGCACTGAACGCTGAGCATTCGCATTATCTCAAGGGCTGCATCCTGCAGGTGTTGTGATTTTCGACCGTTTATGTTATAATAATTTGTTGAGGTGATGCGTAAGTGTATGAGATCATTGAAGCGATCGTCCGCAGCGCCGGAGAGATCGTCCTGTGTGCGAAGCACATCGGTGAAAGCGTACAGGAAAAGTCTTCCCACTGTGATTTGGTCACGAAATATGACGGCATGGTGCAGGAATACCTGCGCAGGGAGCTTCTGACCGCCTTCCCCGAAGCGGGTTTCTACGGCGAAGAGGAGGAAGAGCACGATATCGCGGGTAAAACCGCTTACTTTATTGTCGATCCGATCGACGGCACGATGAATTTCGTCCGTCACACAAGGCATAGCTGCATTTCCGTCGGTCTGATGAAAGACGGACAGATGGAGTACGGCGCGGTCTATCAGCCTTACACCGATGAAATGTTCACCGCGCAGCGCGGTAAGGGCGCATACCTGAACGGCAGACCCATGCGCATGCGCGACGTTCCCCTTTCGGAGAGCATCGCGATGTTCGGCAGCGCGATCTACTACCGCGATACCATTCCCGCAACGGCGCGGATCATGCAGGAACTCCTGCCGCTGATCCTCGACTTCCGACGCAGCGGCTCTGCGGCGCTGGACATCTGCTACCTCGCCGCAGGCAGAGCCGACGTGTTCTTTGAAGCCTGTATCCGCCCGTGGGACTACGCCGCCGCCACCCTGATCGCGCAGGAAGCTGGCGCCGTCGTCAGTGCGCTGGACGGCACGCCGCTGCGCTATATCGACCGCTGTTCCGTCGCGGTCGGAACCCCGTCCAATTACCCCGAACTGATCAAGATCGTTCGGCACGTTCTGAATGAGCCGGATATGAAAGGAAGAATCAAATGAAGAGAAAGATTTGCGTGGTGCTTGCCCTTCTGATCGCGCTGAGCGTCCTCCTGCAGGGCTGTTACACCGCTTCCGATCCGAGTCCGTTCTCCTGGAAGGACTTTGCCCAAAACGTCAACCCGACCGAGCCGACCGCCCCGACGGCCGATCCGACCGAGCCGTCGAGCGACCCTGTCGCGCCCGCCGATTGGACGGAACGCGACGAACCCCTGCTTGCGCTGGTAGACTTTGCGGAGATGGAATACGTCCGTCCGGATATCGACGCGCTTTGCAAAGGCTTTGCAGACGTGCAGGCGATGGTGGAAGGCGGCAGCTCGGCGGAGGACGTGCTGGCCGCGTTATATCCGGTCTACGGCGACTATCTCCGTTTTGAAACCATGGGTACGATCGCCAATATCCGATATACCCTCGATCTCAACGACACCTTCTACGACGAGGAAAACCAATGGTGCGAGGAGCAGTCGCCCGTCGTAGAGCAGGCGTTGGAGAAGTGCTATATCGCCATGGCAGGCAGCCCCATTCGAAACGAGCTGGAGGAACTTGAATTCGGCGAAGGCTTCTTCCTTTACTACGATGAGAACGAGGTCTATTCCAATGACCGCGTGGTAGAGCTCATGCAGCAGGAAAGCGATCTGCAGACGCAGTATATGGCCCTGCAGAGCGACATGACAATTACGTGGAAGGGCGAGGAACGCCTGGTGGAAGAGCTGCTTGAAGAGGATCTTCCCTACGCGGAGATTCTGGAGGTCTACCGTCTTTATTATGCAAAATACAATCCGCAGGCCGCGGAGCTCTTCATCCAGCTGATCGGCGTCCGCAAGCAGATCGCCGAGGAGCTCGGCTACGACAGCTACGCGGATTTCGCCTACAGCTTCTACTATGACCGCGACTATACGCCGGAGCAGGTCAAGCAGTACAACGCGGACGTTGCGAAGGAGCTCGCCGCATATTATTACGACGCAGTTTACAGCGGCTATGATAAGGCAATCACCATGAATCAGGTCATGGAGCTGCTCAAGCAGACCGCCGACACGCTCGGCGGCGAGTTTGCCGCGGCGTACGGCTTCATGGAAAAATACAATCTGTTCGACGTCACAAAATCGACCAGCAAAATGCCCGGCTCCTACGTGACGTATCTGACGGCGTACGAAGCGCCGTTCCTGTACGTATCGCCCACGGACGATATCGACGATTTCCTGACCGCAACGCATGAATTCGGTCATTTTGTCGACGGCTACGTCAACTGCAACGGCACCAGCTCCATCGACTGTAACGAGATCTTCTCGCAGGGTCTGGAATACCTCTCTCTGAGCCGCGCCAATCTGAACAAAACCGATCGGGCGGGTCTGACCGAGTCGAAAATCGGCGACGCCATTGCGACCTTCCTCACGCAGTCGTGCTACGCGGAATTCGAGCTGCGGGTCTACGCGCTGCCCGAGGAGGAGCTGACCGTGGAGAAACTCAACGAGATCTTCCTCGAGTGCAACGAGGAATTCGGCATGGGTATGTACGGACTGGAGAGCATTATCGGGCCCGGCTGGATTGACATTCAGCACTTCTTTATCGCGCCGTTCTACGTCATCAGCTACTGCATTTCCAACGACGCCGCCCTGCAGATCTACCAGGCGGAGTTGGAAAACGGCAACGGTCTGGACGTCTACCGGAAGCTGATGAGTCTCTCCTCCGGCAACACGATCCTCGCGCTTTTGGAGGAGGCGGGTCTGGAATCCCCGTTCAAGCCCGGCCGCATGGCGGAGCTGGCGGATTTCTTTGAAGAACAGCTTTACGGATAAGGAGTATTCTCATGCGTGACGTAATTGCCGCCGTCGCAACGGGCAAAGCGCCCTGCGCGATCGGCATTCTGCGGCTTTCCGGTGACGGCTGCGCGCAGGTGGCGGACAAGGTCTTTTCGCTCGACTGCGGAGTTAAACTGACCGACGCGCCGAGCCGCAAACTGCTTCTGGGCAAGCTCTATGACCGGCAGGGTCGCGTGATCGACCATGCGATGGCGGTCGTCTGCCGCGCGCCGCACAGCTACACGGGCGAAGATACCGTAGAGCTGCAGTGCCACGGCTCGCCCGCCATGCTTGCGGCAGGTCTGGAATCGCTGTTTTCCGCAGGGGCGCGGCAGGCGCTCCCCGGAGAGTTTACAAAGCGCGCTTTCCTGAACGGACAGCTCGATCTGTCGCAGGCGGAAGCGGTCATTGACCTGATCGACGCCGAAACTGCCGACGCGGCTGCGAACGCCGCCGGTCAGCTCGGCGGCGCGCTGCTGCAGAAGATCGCCCCGATATATGATGACTTGACCGACCTCTGCAGCCATTTTCACGCCGTGCTGGACTATCCCGACGAGGACGTCGAGGACTTCGGGGCGGAAGAACTTGCGGGTACGATCCGGCGCGCGGAAACCGCGTTGGAAGATATGCGCTCGACCTATGAGCGCGGCAGACACCTGAAGCACGGCGTCAAGGCGGTGCTTCTGGGCAGACCGAACGCGGGGAAATCCTCCCTGCTCAACGCCCTCGCCGGCTTCGAGCGCGTGATCGTCACCGAGATCGCTGGCACGACCCGCGATACCGTGGAGGAGCCCGTCCGCATCGGGCGGGTGCTGCTCCGTCTGACCGACACCGCCGGCATACGAGAAGCGAACGATCAGATCGAAGCCCTCGGCGTGGCGCGCTCGGAAGCGGCAGCAAAGGAAGCG
Organism: Oscillospiraceae bacterium; assembly: GCA_017429835.1. GTDB lineage: Bacteria > Bacillota > Clostridia > Oscillospirales > Oscillospiraceae > JAZOXB01. Next base: position 63,992 of record JAFROD010000008.1, on the reverse strand, counting down.
GAGCTTGCGATCTTCGTCTGCGACGCCTCCGAGCCGCTGAACGACGAGGATTACCGCGCCATGCAGGCGGCGCAGGCCGCGCCGAAGCGTCTTGCCGTGCTGAACAAGTCCGACCTGCCGCAGCGCGTCAGTGAGCGCGACCTGCCCTTTGATACGGTCATATCACTGTCCGCGAAAAGCGGCGAGAATCTGGACGCGCTGAAAGAGATTTTGGAACAGTGGTTTGCAGACGGCGTATCCTGCGACGGCTCGATCCTGACCAACGCCCGCCAGTTCGGGGCGATCACCCGCGCCGCCGACGCGATCCGCCACGCACAGACCGCGCTGCGCGGCGGCATGACCCCCGACGCCGTGCTTTTGGACGCGGAGGAAGCCATGCAGGCGCTCGGCGAGGTCACCGGACGCACCGTGCGTGAGGATATTACCAGCCGGATTTTTGAACGCTTCTGCGTTGGAAAGTGAGACAATATGAGAACCTGTTTTACCCTGCCGGACGGCTATGTGGAGGAAGATTATGTAAACCTCTATGCCAACCGGCGCATCTATCGCAATCTGAATATCGCCTCGTTTCTGATCGGCGCAGCGGTGATCGCTGTCGGCTGGCTTTGGCGCGGAGTTGACGGTCTGCTTTCGCTGCTGAAGCGCGGGATCAGCGACTATGCGCTCTGGCTGCTGCTCCTCTGCGTCTGCGTGATCGCCTATCTTGCGCTGCATGAGCTGACGCACGGACTTTGCATGCGCCTGTTTTCCGGCATCCGTCCGCACTACGGCAGAAAAGGCGTGCTGCTGTTCACCGGCAGCGAAGCCTATTTCTCCCGCCGCGACTATATTGTCACCGCCCTCTCCCCCGTTGTGATCTTCACGATCCTCTTCGCCCTGCTGAGCGTTTTCCTGCGGGACGAATGGTTCTGGCTCGTCATGGCGCTGCAGTTGGCAAATCTCGGCGGCGCGGTCGGCGATTACTATATGACGTACCGCGCGCTGCGGCAGCCGAAGAGCGCGCTGTTTCACGACAGCGGCGTAGCTGTGACGATCTATACGGAGAAACGCTGATGGAACAAGCACTGAGAGCGGAATGCGCGCGGCTCGGCATCGCGCTGACGCAGGAGAAAATCGACCTGCTCTGCGCCTTCGGAGAAGCGTTGATCGAAAAGAACAAGGTCATGAATCTGACCGCCATCACCGAGCCGGAGGCGGTCGCGAAGCTGCACTTTGCCGACTGTCTGGCGCTGCTGAAGATCGTCGACTGCCGGAACAAATCCGTCGTCGACGTCGGCTGCGGCGCGGGTTTTCCCGGGGTACCGATGAAGCTCGGCGAGCCGTCGATCCGGCTCACCCTGCTCGACAGCCTGCAAAAGCGCGTCAACTGGCTGCGCGAAACGCTGGACGCGCTGGGCGTGGAGGCAGACTGCGTTTCCGCCCGCGCGGAGGAATACAAGGCAAGAGAACAATTCGACATCGCGGTCTCCCGCGCCGTCGCGCGGCTGAACGTGCTGGCAGAGCTGTGTCTTCCCTTCGTGCGCGTCGGCGGGTACTTCCTTGCCATGAAAGGCGCCGCGGCGGAAGAAGAGCTGGCGGAAGCGCAGCGCGCGCTGACCGTCCTCGGCGGAAGCGTCGAACGGGTCGCGGAATACGACCTTGACGGCGTCACGCACCGCGTCGTCGTCGTTAAAAAAGTCCGCCCGACGCCTGCCGCCTACCCCAGACGCTTCGCAAAAATCAAGCAGCAGCCGCTGTAAAGGATTGGTAATTATGCGATACTTCGCAGGAGAATATGATATTGCCGTCGTAGGCGCGGGTCACGCGGGCATCGAGGCGGGACTTGCGGGCGCGCGGCTCGGTCTGCGTACCGTGGTCTTCACGATCAACCTCGACGCGGTGGGCAATATGCCCTGCAATCCCGCGATCGGCGGTACCGGCAAAGGGCATTTGGTGCGCGAGCTGGACGCGCTCGGCGGCGAAATGGCAAAGGCGGCGGACGCCTGCTGTATCCAGTACCGTATGCTCAACCGCGGCAAAGGCCCCGCCGTCCACTCTCTGCGCGCGCAGGCGGATCGCCGCCGCTATCAGGAGCATACGAAGCACGTTCTGGAGCGCGAGCCGAATCTTGACCTCAAACAGGCGACCGTCACCGAGATTCTGACAGAAGAAGGCAAGGTATCCGGCGTGGTCACACAGCTCGGTGCGGTCTACCGCGTCCGCGCCTGTATCGTCGCCGCTGGAACTTACCTCGACAGCCGCTGCATCACGGGCGACTGCTCGATCTCCTCCGGCCCGGACGGGATGCGCGCCGCGCCGGAGCTGACCGAGAGCCTTCGCGCCTTGGGGCTCAGCATGCGCCGCTTTAAAACAGGCACGCCCCCGCGCATCAACGCCAGAAGCGTCGATTTTTCCAAAATGGAGCTGCAGCCGGGCGACGAGAATCCCGAGCCGTTCTCCTTTTCGACCAAAACGCCGCCGGAAAACCGCGCGGTGTGCTATCTGACCTATACGAACGAAAAAACGCACGAGATCATCCGCAAGAATCTCGAGCGCAGTCCCCTCTACGACGGCTCAATCACCGGCGTCGGCCCGCGCTACTGCCCGAGCATTGAAACGAAGGTCGTCCGCTTTGCGGACAAGCCGCGCCATCAGCTCTTCCTGGAGCCGTGCGGACTTGCGACCGACGAAATGTATCTGCAGGGCTTCTCCTCGAGCCTTCCTGAGGACGTGCAGCTTGCGATGCTGCATACCGTGCCGGGTCTGGAGCACGCGGAAATGCTGCGCCCCGCCTACGCGATCGAATACGACTGCGTCGATCCCACCGAGCTTTTCCCCACGCTGGAGACGAAAAAAGTGCCCGGACTCTACGGCGCCGGGCAGTTCAACGGCTCCTCGGGCTATGAGGAAGCCGCAGTGCAGGGCTTTGTCGCGGGCGTGAACGCCGCGCTCAAGCTGCTGGGCAGAGAGCCGCTGATCCTGCGGCGCTCGGACGGCTATATCGGCACGCTGATCGACGATCTCGTCACCAAGGGTACGGAGGAGCCGTACCGCATCATGACCTCGCGCAGCGAATACCGGCTCCTGCACCGGCAGGACAACGCCGACGAGCGGCTGACGGAGATCGGCTGCCGGATCGGTCTGATCCCGCAGGAGCGGCTCGACGAGGTGCGGGAAAAATACGACGCCGTCCGGCGCGAAATGCGCCGCCTCGACGCGACCGGTACGCCCGCCACGCCGGAGCTCAACGCCTTTTTGCAGGCGCGCGGCTCGGCTCCCGTGGTCAGCGCGGCAAGGCTTTCCGACCTCCTGCGCCGCCCGGAGCTGGACTACGACTGTCTCGCGCCCTTTGACCGCGACCGCCCCGACCTTCCCCGCGAGGTCACGCAGCAGGTGGAGATCCGCGTCAAATACGAGGGCTACCTGCGGCGGCAGGAAAAGCAGATCGAGGACTTTGCCCGCGAGGAGGAGCGCCTGCTCCCGCCGGACGCGGACTACAACGCCATCGGCGGTCTGCGTCTGGAAGCGCGGCAGAAGCTCTCGGAGATACGCCCTCGCTCGATCGGACAGGCAAGCCGCATTTCCGGCGTCAGTCCGGCGGACGTCGCCGTCCTGCTGATCTGGTTGGAACGAAACGGATAAACAAACGAGAGAACCCGTCAATGGTACGGGTTCTCTCGTTTTATGCTTTATAATTCCGAAAGCGGCGTGCCGTTCAGCCAGCGCACGAGCTGCATCGGCGTTGCGGGAACGCCCGCCGTGGTAAAGCGCGTGCGCCCTGGCACAATTTCCTTCGGGTCGTCGCTTTCCGACCAGAAGACCCGCTGCAGCATCGCTTCCTCGCAGTTCTGCAGACCGCCTTTGGGGATCGGACGCCATTGCAGGACGATGCCCGCGCGGCAGTTGTCCTCGCTCCAGCGGTCGAAATTGGTCGTCGGGCTCTTCCACAGCCAGCGGCACTGCTTACCGTTGTTCTCCAACAGCTTGAGATAGCCGTTGTGGATATCCTGCGTACAGCGCATCAGCCAAACCACGTGGTAGCCCGCTGCCTGGAAGAATTCGCAGACGTCGAAGAAGGACGCTTCCATCAGCAGTCCGTCCTGCAGCATCATCACGTAATGATTGATTTGAACGAACGCGACGACCGTCTGCCCGTCATGGGTGATCGGTACGTCGCGGTTTTCCGGCGGAAACAGGCTCTGCCACTGCACTTTCCATTCCTCCGGCGTGCATTGGCGCAGCTCCTCGCGGCGAAACAAGTCAAAGAACATCGTTATTTCCTCTTTGGTCTAACTTCGATCAAGTATTCGATCTCGCCTGCCATCTCCTCTTCGATGGAGATCGCGTAGGCGACCTGCAGGGTGCCGCCGTTCTCACCCACGTCAGAGCAGATGCGCTCGGCGCGGACGGCGATCATCAGCGCGCCGTAGCCGATGTCGTACAGGGAGTGTTCCTCCTGCCCGACGGCGAAGACCATGCGCGATTCGACCGTCCCGGTGCGGCTGAGAACGACGCGCGCACCCTCGATGCGGAAGGTCGTTTTCGTACCGCTCAGTCCGGTCAGCTCCGTTTCCTCATAAGACAGCTCCACCGCGCCGTCCGTACAGCGCATGACGCCCTCCGTGACCAGCTTGGTCGTTTCCGGCGCTTCGTCCCTGAAACGCTGCGTTCCGGTGATCGTCAGCAGAACTTCCCGTTCCATGCTCAGTCCTCCAGCGCCAGCTCGAGGAGACGATCCAACAACTCGCTGTACGGAATGCCGCTCGCGGCAAAGAGCTTGGGATACATGGAGATCGAGGTAAAGCCGGGGATCGTGTTGATCTCGTTAAAGACGACCTCGTTCTTGTCGTAGGTCACGAAGAAATCTACGCGGGACAGCCCGCGGCAGCCCATCGCCTGATAGACTTTGATCGCCGTTTCGCGCACGCGTTCCGCCACGGCGTCGTCGATCCGCGCGGGTATGAACAGACGGGCGCAGTCCGAGATGTACTTCGCGTCATAGTCGTAGAATTCCGTACCGGCGTCGATCTCGCCGCAGATCGAAGCCGCAGGCGCGTCGTTGCCCAGCACCGCCACCTCGACCTCATGGCCGTTGATGAATTCCTCGACCAGAATCTTGCGGTCGTATTTCGCGGCGTTTTCCAGCGCAGCCCGCAGGGCTTCTCTGGTCTTCGCCTTCGCGACGCCGACCGACGAGCCGGTGCCCGCCGGCTTGACGAAGACGGGATAGGAAAACTTTTTCTCCACCGCGTCCAGCGCCGCGTCCGGATTGATCGCAAGCTCCTGTGCCGTGACGAGCTGCCACGCCGCCTGGCGGATGCCCGTCCGGTCGATGATCAGCTTGGTGATCGTCTTGTCCATGCAGGCGGCGGACGCAGACACGCGAGGACCGACGTAAGCGATCCCCGCAAGCTGCAGCAGGCCCTGCATTGCGCCGTCCTCGCCGTTTTCACCGTGCAGGACGGGGAAGACGACGTCGATACGCTCACGCACCACGCAATCGCCCTCGAAGCGCAGCAGACCCTGCCCGCGAATGGGCGAAATGGTCGCGCGGCAGTTGCGCTCGCACTTGAGCCACTCGCCGCTCGGCAGCTTGCTGTAGTCGTCGTCGCCGTAAAGAATCCAGTCGCCGTTTTTGGTAATGCCGACCGGGAACAGATTATACTTTTTCTTGTCCAGATTGTTCAGCACCGATTCCGCCGAACGAAGCGAGACTTCATGCTCCGGCGAAATGCCGCCGAACAGGACGCAGACACTCAGTTTTCTCACAAAATACCTTCTTCCGAAATACGAGTCGCCTTATCATATACTATTCCGGCCGCAAATACAAGTCTTTTTTGTAATTATCAAGGAATTTGGTTGATCACGCCGAGGAACAGCAAACAATCCGTTTCGTTATCGACAATCGCCATCAGATACGGGCGGTCGAGCGTAAGGGTCGGCATCTGTATGGGTCTTGCCGACCGCGTCATGACGACGGCGGTCGCGGCGGCAGCCTCCGTACCCTCCTCGTCAATGCTCAGATAGGTCTTGTGGATGACCTCGTCGATGCACTGGACGGCAGACGTCATGCGGCTGAAGTCCGCCGCATTGGTAAAAGCGTCCGTCAGCCCCATGCCGAACAGCAGCTCGGCAAGCTGCAGCGAAGTTTCCGTCTTTAGCTTCGGCATGCTCACCATCACCTGCTGCTCCGCCGCGGCATGGATCGCCGCCAGCAGCTTGGTGCCCGTCAATGAAGCGAGGTAGGTTTGGACGTCCGTGTCCTCGTTCGGCAAGAGCGCGACAAAACTGTATTTGCCGCCCTCGTAGGGCTTGAGGAAGCCGGTCGCCATGCCGTCGTCCAGATAGAGGCCCTCCCTGGCGCAGAGCATTTGTACCTGCTGCACCGTGCCGTCGGAAGCCGTAAAGGTCCCGTCCTTCACTTCGTTGGGCGCGTAGGGGCGTTCCCACTTCGCGTCAAAGCTCAGTGCGTTGATCAGCACCATGGAAGCGCTGTCCAACGTGTCGATGATCTGCTTGATCCGCTCCTTGGTATGCTCGCTGACCCACGCGTTGATCCGTTCCACGGTTGCCGCGTCAAAGGGCGCAGTGAATACCTCCGCGCCGAACAGCTCCTGCGTCAGCTTTTGGAAGTCCTCCTTGAGCGCAAGATCGGGCTCGTCACGCAGCCAGATCGAATTCGCGCCTGCGACCTCTTCCCCCTCTTTTGCGATGCAAGCCTGCAAATAGGCGTTGAGCTCGTCGCACGACATGCCGAACAGCGTCTCAAACTGCCGCAGGGTCTCCCCGTCCGCGCCGTTTTCCGTCATGGCAAGCGCGGTGAGAATGCTGTAGGGTGAAAGGACGCAGTTTTTCATTCCGTCTTCGCTGCTCCGCAGCAGGGCGAGCGCGAAATCCGCCGCCGCGTCCTGCGGAATGACGTCTTCGATCCGTTCCGTAGCAGGTTGTTCCATTTCCGTTTCCTCCGTTGTCGTTTGTTGCGCTGCGGTCAGCGCGGTTTCGCCCGGCGCGGCTTCCCGTGCCGCACAGCCGAAGAGCTGAAAAACCAGCGCCGCCAGTAATAAGCAGGCAAATATTCTTTTCATACGCGTTACCTCCTTGGCACTCTATAGACGGCGGGAACGCAAACCCGTTCCAAAAAATGCGCCGCAGTCGCGGCGCATTTCGCGAGTCAAAAAAGTCTTTTTGACTCGCTCGTGCGGATTTTCAAACTTATAATCAGTTTGAAAAACCTGTTTTATCAAACGTGAAAGACAACCCTGACGGTTTTCTTTCACACTTTCTTTCCCTTCGAAAAACTTACTTTCTTCGTTTTTGACAATCTGAATGCGCCGCAGTCGCGGCGCATTTGCGTCTTTACGTCCTTCGCAGGAAGATCTCTCCGCAGCGGCGGCAGACGATTTTGGTCTGCCCTCTTCCGACGGGAACGGCCTGCACCGCCCGGCAGGCGGGACAGCGGAAATATCGCTTTTTCGCCCGGTTTTGCAGGCGGCTGCCGATGCGGTCGCGGCGGTTGACCCAGAAGGTCAGAAACCGGCCCCTCATTCGGCTTTCCGCGTGTCATCGGCACGCGCCTCCCGCAGGATCCGAATAAAATAAATCAGATACTTGACGAACGCCAACAGGATCGCAGCGACGATCACGAAGGAGTCGATCAGCACGAAGGTCGGATTCGGCACGGAGCCGGTGATCGGCTGCCAAAGGATCAGCGCGAACATGGACAGATAGATCACGACCGTACACAGCTTGCCGTACCAACCGGCGGAATAGACCGAATGCGTGCGGTGCAGCGCAACCAGCCCCAGAACGCCGATGGTGATCTCCTTAATCAGCAGCGCCGCCAGCACCCACCAATACTGCCGCATCAGACAGAACAGAACGGCAAGCTGCGTCAGCTTATCCGCGATGGGGTCGATCGCCTTGCCGAAGTCGGAAACGAGATGGAAGGTGCGGGCGATCCAGCCGTCGATAACGTCCGTTGCGCCCGACAGCAACAGCATGCCGAACGCCCACCAGTACTGATCCGTCTCGAAAAAGTAGACGATCAGCGGGATCAGCAGCAGCCGCAGAAAGCTCAGCATATTCGGCAGCGTAAAGATCCGATCCGTATCGACGTATTGCGCCTGTTGGATCTGTTCGCGTTCTTTCTCACTCACAGACGGCTTCACCTCGCTTCTTTTGCCCTCGTTGAGCTTAGTATAAACCGCGAATGTCAACTGAACATCAACCGAAAATCAATTTTTGTTAAAATTCGGGACTTTTTCTTTTACAAACCATGCTCTGCTGTGATATACTGCAAGGTGGAGGGATGTGTATGTTCAAGATCCTGATCGCCGAAGACGACAGCGAGCTTCGGCAGATGTTTTGCCGTGTCCTGAGCCGCAGCGGTTTTACCGCGATCGGCGTGCCGGACGGCGCCGCCGCTCTGGAGACACTGGAGCATGAATATATCGACCTGATCGTTTCCGATATCATGATGCCGCGCGTGGACGGCTACGCCCTGGTGCGCAGTCTGCGCGAGGCCGGCAATACCGTTCCCGTTCTGATGATCACTGCGAAGGACAGCTTTCAGGACATGCAGTCCGGTTTCCTTGCGGGAACGGACGACTACATGGTCAAGCCCGTCAACGTGAGCGAAATGGTGCTGCGGATCAACGCGCTTCTGCGCCGTGCGCAGATCGTCGCGGAGCGCAGACAGACCATCGGCAGCACGACCTTTGAGATCGACTCGCTCTCGGTGCGGTGCGGCAGCTTTGAGACCGTCCTGCCGCAGAAGGAATTTCTGCTGCTTTACAAGCTGATTTCCTCTCCCGGACATATTTTTACGAGGCAGCAGCTCATGGACGACATCTGGGGCATGGATTCACAGACGGATCCGCGCACCGTGGACGTACATATCAACCGGCTGCGCGACCGCTTCCGGGACAATCCGGATTTTGAGATCGCGACGGTGCGCGGCATCGGCTACAAGGCGGTGAAGCGGCGTGAATGACAAGAAGATGTCCCCGCGTATGCGGGCGTATTATTCGCTGATCGTCGTTATCATCATTCTGTTCTCCGGCGCGATGGTCACGGGCGTGCTGTTCCTGCTCGACCGGCTGAACGTGCCCGTTCAGTTGAGCTATATCACGCTGATCTCTATCTTCGTCGTGGCTGCAGTCGCCGGCGGCATCATGAGCTACTTCGTGGGCAAGCGCATTCTCGCGCCGATGCTCAAGCTGAGCAAGGCGTCCACGGAAGTCGCGCGCGGCAATTTCTCGATCACCGTCAGCGATTCGAGCAAGCTGGAGGAGGTGCAGACCACCTTCCGCAATTTCAACGCCATGGTGAAGGAGCTCGACAGCGTTTCCACCCTGAGCAACGACTTCGTCGCCAACGTCTCGCACGAATTCAAGACCCCGCTGACCGCCATTGAGGGCTACGCCATGCTGCTGCAGGATTCGTCTCTGAGCCAGCAGGAGCGCGGCGAGTATCTGGACAAGATCCTGCTGAATATCCACCGTTTGACCACGCTGGTCGGCAGTGTTCTGATGCTCTCCAAGATTGAAAGCAAGTCCATCTCCGAGCAGTACACTACCTTCCGTCTGGACGAGCAGCTTCGGCAGACGGTCGTGTCGCTGGAGCCGGAGTGGTCGGAGAAGGGCGTCAGCTTCGACGTTTCTCTGGACGAGGTCAGATTCCGCGGCTGTGAGAGCCTTCTGACCCACGTATGGACGAATCTTTTGGGCAACGCGATCAAATTCAGTCCGGACGGCGGAGAGATCCAGCTCCGTCTGCTCGAGCAGAAGGAGTGCGTCGTCGTCACCGTCACGGATCACGGCTGCGGCATGACGCCCGAGGTGCAGGCGCGTATTTTTGAAAAGTTCTATCAGGCGGACAGCTCTCACAAGTCCGAAGGCAACGGGTTGGGGCTGTCGCTCGTCAAGCGGATCGTGGAGCTGTCCGACGGCGTGATCGAGGTCGTAAGCGCGCCCGGCGAAGGCTCGACCTTCCGCGTCATTCTGCCGAAATGTTAATGAAAAGGAGACTGTTTCATGCGAGTATTAGAGCAATACGAGCCGCGCGAGGCGCTGCGCTATTTTGAGGAGATCTGCGCCATTCCGCACGGCTCGCGCGATACCAAACGAATCTCGGACTACTGCGTGCGTTTCGCAAAGGCGCACGATCTTGCCTGCGTGCAGGACGAGCACAACAACGTCGTGATCTATAAGCCCGCTGCGAAGGGCTATGAGGAGCACCCGACCGTCATTCTGCAGGGTCATCTCGACATGGTCTGCGAAAAGGACGCGGACTGCGATATCGACTTCTCCACGGACGGTCTGCGCCTGCGCTGCGACGGGAGGTACGTTTTTGCCGAGGGGACGACGCTCGGCGGCGACGACGGCATTGCCGTCGCCTACGCGCTGGCGATCCTGGCGGCGGACGACTTGAAGCACCCTCCCATCGAGGCGGTCTTCACCGTCGACGAGGAGATCGGCATGCTCGGCGCGGACACAATGGATATGCGCGTGCTCAAAGGGCGCGTTCTGCTCAACTGCGACTCCGAGGACGAGGGCATTCTGACCGTGAGCTGCGCCGGCGGCGCGACCTCCGTGCTCACCCGCCCCGTCCGCCGCGAAGTCTGCGCCGGCGCGGTCTGGCGCATGGGCGTGAAGAATCTGACCGGCGGTCACAGCGGCGTGGAGATCAACAAGGGCAGAGCCAATGCGAGCAAGACGCTCGCCGCCGTGCTGGAGGCGCTTCCCGTCCGTCTGATCTCCATCGACGGCGGCAGCAAGGACAACGCGATCCCGCGCTCCTGCGAGGCGCTCGTCGTCGCGGACGATCTGCAAGCCGCATTCTTTGCCCGCGCGGAGCAGGTCAAGGCGCTTCTGCCCGCTGCGGAGACCGCAGCGGAGTTCTACTGCGAACCCGCTGCAAGCGATCTTGCGCCGATGAGCGAGGAGAGCAGCCGCGCCGTGATCGCGCTGCTGAACGCGATCCCCAACGGCGTGCAGAAGATGAGCGAGGACATTCCCGGTCTGGTGCAGACCTCGCTGAATCTCGGCATTTTGAAAACGCAGGCGGACGCCGTCACGCTGGCGTTCTCCGTCCGCAGCTCCGTCAACGCCGAAAAGGCTGCGCTGATCGACACGCTCAAAGCAGTCGGTCTCGCCCACGGCGCAGACTATACGGAGTCCGGCGCGTATCCTGCCTGGGAGTATCAAAAGCACTCGCGCCTGCGCGACGTGATGGTTTCCGTCTTCCGCGAGCTCTACGGCAAAGAGCCGGTCGTGGAAGCGATCCACGCCGGTCTGGAATGCGGTATTTTCTCCGACCGCCTGCCTGGACTGGACGCAGTCTCCTTCGGACCGCAGATGCACGATATCCACACCAGCCGCGAACGGCTCGACCTCGCCTCGACGAAGCGCACCTGGGATTATCTGGTCGCCGTCCTCGAAAGGCTGTAAGATCCGACTTTCCCCATCCGCCGCGCTTTGCGCGGCGGATTCTTTCTTGCATTTTCCGATACTATTTGATAAAATAGTGTCTTGCAATACCAATTCGGAGAAATCGCTATGTTCGCTACCCTGAAAAAGAAATATATCGGCAGCCGGGCGTTCTACCGCACGGTATTGGCAGTCGCCGTGCCGATCATGATACAGAACGGCATTACGCAGTTTGTCGGCATGCTTGACAACATTATGGTCGGACGCGTCGGCACGGAGCAGATGGCCGGCGTTTCCATCGCTAACACGCTGGTCTTCGTCTTTAACCTTGCCATCTTCGGCGCGGTGTCCGGCGCGGGTATTTTCGGCGCGCAGTTCTACGGCAGCGGGAACAACGCGGGCGTGCGCAGCGCGTTCCGCTTCAAGCTGCTGATCTGCGCCGCGCTGACGGCAGTCGGCTTTGCCGTCTTCCTGCTGCTCGACGAGCCGCTGATCATGCTCTACCTGCGCGGCGAGGGCACGCCGCAGGAGATCGAAGCGAGCCTTGGCTACGCGAAAGAGTATCTGCACATTCTGCTGATCGGTCTGCTGCCGTTCGTGCTGACGCAGTGTTACGCCGGAACGCTCCGCGAATGCGGACAGACCGTCGTTCCGATGGTCGCCGGCATCGTGTCGGTGCTGGTCAACCTTCTTTTCAACGCGCTGCTGATCTTCGGTCTGCTCGGCTTCCCCGCCCTCGGCTCCGCCGGCGCGGCGATCGCCACCGTGATCGCGCGCTTCGTTGAGCTCGCGATCGTCGCGCTTTGGGCGCACCTGCACCCGAAGGAGTGTCCCTATCTCGTCGGCGCGTACCGCACTATGCGCATTCCGAGGGAGCTGTTTTTCCGCATTCTGCGCAAGACCCTGCCGCTGATGATCAATGAAACGCTCTGGGCGGGCGGCATGGCGCTGCTCTCGCAGGCGTACTCGATGCACGGCTACGACGTCGTCGCGGCGGACAATATCTGCCGGACGATCTCCAACGTCTTCAGCGTCAGCTTTATCGCCATGGGCAGCGCCATCGGCATTATCGTCGGACAGCTCCTCGGCGCGAACAAAACGGAGGAGGCGGTGGACAGCAACCGCAAGCTGATCTTCTTCGCCGTAGCGATCTGCGTCTTCATCGGCGGCGCGATGGCGGCGGTCGCGCCGCTGTACCCGCACATCTACAACACCACGGACGCCGTCCGCGCTCTGGCGACGAAGTTCATCGTCATCACCGGTCTGTGCATGCCGATCAACAGCCTTGCGAGCGCGTGCTACTTTACCATGCGCTCCGGCGGCAAGACGCTGATCACCTTCTTTTTCGACAGCTTTTACGTCTGCGTGCTGACCGTGCCGCTGGCGATGCTCCTGACCCACGCGTTCGGCATTTCCATCGTGCCGCTCTATCTGATCTGTCAGCTCGTCGATCTCGGCAAGTGCGCCGTCGGCATTATCCTGATTAAAAAAGGCATTTGGATTCACAACATCGTAGAGGAAAAAACTCATGAAGGACACGAAATACTATCAGAAGCATAGCCTTATCCGAATTTTTATCGGCTATTTCAAGCCGCACCGCAGGCTGTTCGCGCTGGACATGCTCTGCGCGCTGGCGGTGGCGGCGGTCGATTTGGCGTTCCCGCTGGTCACGCGCTGGTCGATCAGCAACCTGCTGCCCGATCAGAAGTACCTGATTTTCTTCATCGTCATGGGAGGCATGGCGCTCGCCTACGCGATCCGCGCCGTGCTGTATTACGTCATCTGCTACTGGGGGCATACCTTCGGCATCCGCGTCGAGGCGGATATCCGCAGCGACCTGTTCCGCCACATGCAGACACTCGGCTACGACTTTTACGACCGCAACCGCACCGGTCAGCTCATGAGCCGGCTGACGAGCGATCTGTTCGACATCACGGAGCTGGCGCATCACGGGCCGGAAGACCTGCTGATCTCCACGCTGACGATCATTGGCGCGCTGATCGTGATGTTCGTGATCGAATGGCGGCTCGCGCTGGTCGTGATCCTGATCCTGCCGATCCTGCTGGTCAGTGTGATCACGCGGCGGCGCAAAATGAGCAAGGTCTCCAAAGGCGTCAAGGTCAAGACCGCCGCGATCAACGCGGAGATCGAGTCCTCTCTCTCCGGCATTCGCACCGCGAAGGCGTTTGCCAACGAGGAGGTCGAATTCGAGAAATTCACGGACGCGAACGAGCGGTTCAAGGTCTCCAAGCGCGAGTTCCATAAGGAAATGGGCATTTTCTTCAGCACGCAGGAATTCTTCATGTCCTTCCTCTCCGTCGCCGTGATCGCGGTCGGCGGCGTGCTGACCATGACGGGCGGCATTGCGATGGTCGATCTTCTGACCTTCAGTCTCTACATCACCACCTTCACCGGCCCCGTCCGCAAGCTCGTGATGTTCTCGGAGATGTTCGCCAACGGCTTTGCGGGCTTGGGGCGCTTCGCCGAGCTCATGCGCACCGAACCGACCTTAAAGGACGCACCCGACGCCGTCGAGCTGACGGACGTGCGCGGAAAAATCGAGGTCGATCACGTTTCCTTTGCCTATGAGGAAGAGCAGGACGTCTTGATCGACACCTCGCTGACGGTTTCGCCCGGCGAGACGATTGCGATCGTCGGACCGTCCGGCGGCGGAAAGAGCACGCTCTGCCGCCTGATCCCGCGTTTTTACGACGTGAACGAGGGCAGCGTCCGCATCGACGGGCTGGACGTGCGGAAGATCACGCAGGCGTCTCTGCACCAGGCGATCGGCGTCGTGCAGCAGGACGTCTTCCTCTACGCGGACACGATCGGCAACAATATCCGCTACGGCAAGCCCGACGCGACGATGGAGGAGATCGCCGAGGCCGCGAAGCGGGCGGAGATCTACGACGACATCATGGAAATGCCGGACGGTTTCGACACCTACGTCGGCGAGCGCGGTACGCTCCTGTCCGGCGGGCAGAAACAGCGCGTCTCCATTGCGCGGATCTTCCTCAAGAATCCGCCGATCCTGATCCTGGACGAAGCGACGAGCGCCCTCGACAGCGTGACGGAGGAAAAGATACAGTCCGCCCTCGACGCGCTCGCGGTCGGCAGAACGACCCTCATCATCGCCCACCGCCTGTCCACCGTCCGCAACGCATCGCGGATCCTCGCCGTCGCGGACGGCAGGATCGTCGAGCAGGGTACCCACGCCGAGCTGATGGCGAAGAACGGACTGTACGCGGAGCTGTACCGCACGCAAAATCTCGGAGAAAAGAAAGAAATCTCTTGAAAAATAACTATATATGGTGTAGTATGTTTATAGCAAACCACAAATATTGAAAAGAGGGGTATTTTATGGCAGAAAAAAAGATCACGAGAGCGGAAGACGCTCCGAAGAAAGTCAAGCACACCATCAAGCCCGCCGCGGAAGGCAATAAGCCCGCCGAAAGCAGCGCAAAGCCCGCCGCCCCGGTGAAGGGCAAGAGCGGTGCGCTCGGCTACCGCATCGGCGCGGTCGTCCTGTGGGTCGCCGCCATCGCCTTTGAGATCATCGCCGTCCTGCTGCTGGTCGGCAAGCTCGAATGGACGTTCATGTCCACGCTCGCGCTCGTCATCATCGCGCTCGTCCTCGACCTCATCTGCGTGATCGCGGGCTCGCTGCTCTGGAAGAAGTCCAACCTGCTCGATCCCGCCTCCGAGAAGAACAAGCTCAAGTTCTGGCTCTGGAACAACATGGGGCTGATCGTCTGCGCTTTCGCGTTCGTCCCGTTTATCATCATCGCGCTGACCAACAAGAACGCGGACAAGAAGACCAAGACCATCGCCACCGTCGTTGCGGTCATCGCCCTGCTCATCGGCGGTCTGTTCAGCTACGACTGGAACCCCATTTCCGCAGAGGAAAAGGCGGACGCCATTGCAGAATACAGCGGTGAAACCGTCTACTGGTCAACGTTCGGCAAAGTGTATCATCTGGACGAAAACTGCAGCCATCTCAATCGCAGCGACGAGCTGACAGCCGGCACCGTCGAGCAGGCGATCGAAGCCAACAGGACCCGTGTCTGCAAGACCTGCGAAGCGAAGCGCGCCAGCGGCGAGCTCGACGACAAATCGACCGACGACGAGTCGGATGAAAACGAAGCGCAGGAAACCGAAGCACCGGAATCCGAGGAAACCGGCGATTAAAGCCGCATAAAAAGTCATTCCGCAGTTTTTGCGGAATGACTTTTTTGAAGGGAGCAATTATGAAATTCTATCTTGGAAACGACGTCGATCCGCTGTTCGCGGTCTATGAAAAGGACGGCACGTGTTACCCCGTCTTCGCCGAAAAGTACGGCACGGAGGGTTTCCCGTTCCGCGATGGGTTAGAGGAGATCACCGAGCCGAAGACCGTCGAGGCGCTGACGAAATACCTGTACCCCTATGAGGACGGCAAACCCGCCGTCTATATGGCAGGTCCCCTCTTTAACGAGGGCGACCGCTACACGAATCAGTGCAATTCCGACCGTCTGCGCGCCCTCGGCTATACCACCTTCCTGCCGCAGGAGGTCGTCATCACAAACGAAAGCACCGTGCTCGTCAAGGCGGCGTGCTTCTACATGGATCTCAAGGCGATCCGCCTGGCGGACTTTCTGGTGGTCAACTGCAACGGCATCGAGATCGACTCCGGCACTGCCGCCGAGATCGGTCTGGGCTACGGACTGGGCAAGAAGCTGGTGCTCTACAAGAGCGACGTGCGCAACTACTATAACGAGACCTTCCGCCTGAATAATTTTGTCGGCGGTCTGGTCGACAACCGCGTCTGCCGCACGATGGACGAGGTCATCGCCGCCATGCGGGAATAAGCTATATGCAGTAAAACAGCCGCGCTGTGAGTTTCACAGCGCGGCTGTTTGCTTGTCAACTGTTTGGTACAATAACGATCTCTGTCTTCGCGATGTTCTCGATAAACCGCATGAGGATCGCCGCGAGCTGCGCGCGGGTCGCGCTGCCCTGCGGCAGGAGCTTTCCGTCCGCGCCGCGGAGGAGTCCTGCGCCGACTGCCCACACGATCGCATCGACAGCGTAGGAGCTGACCTTTGCCCGGTCGGGGAAGCCGCTCAGATCGCCGTGCGCGCCGGTATTGAGATCATTCCTCTGCGCAAAGCGGAAGAGGATCGCCGCCATCTGCTCGCGGGTGATATCGCCGTTCGGGTTGAACTTCCCCGCGCCGACGCCGTTGACGATCCCGTTCTCTGCCGCCCACGCGACCGCCGCCGCGTACCACGCGCCGTCCGGCACGTCCGTAAAGCCGTTTTCGCCCGCCGCCGGACTGCCAGCGTATCGCCACAGCACGGTCACGAGCATTGCACGCGTCATCGTCCCGTCCGGCGCGAAACGCCCGTTTCCCACGCCGTTCATCAGTCCGCGCGCTGCCGCGTAATTCACCGCGTCGTAGTACCACGCGCTTTTGGAAACGTCGCTGAAACCGGCAGACGCGATATAGCTCGGGTCGTTTGCGCCGCAGCGCGTGCAGGCGCCGTTCTGATAGCTGTGACCTAACGCCGGAATCCCCGCATAGGTCGTGAAGTCGCAGCGCCTGCAAGTCTGATAGGCGTTCCAGCCGGCTTCCGTGCAGGTTGCGGTCTTTTCCTCATGGAAAACCAGATCATGCCCGAGCGCGGGAAGAACCGTCTCGGAGATCACTTCCCCGCAATCGTCGCAGATCATTTTAACAAAACCGGCGTCCGTGCAGGTCGCGTCTTTCCGCTCCGGGCAGGCGTGCTCGTGCGGACACGCGATCTCCGCCAGCTCGCCCGAATAGGTCGATTTCAGAATATGCGGGGTCTTGTCGACGAAAAGCTGACCGCCGTTCGCTCTGCTCTCCGCCTCCAGCACCGCGATAAAGCTCTCGTTGTCGATCCTGGAGTTGTCCGTCGCGGTAAAACCCGCAAACGGCCCGTAGGCATACGTCGCGACGAACTCGTTGCAGGACACTCGCACGTATTTGCTCTCGTAGCCTTTCGCCCACGCGCCGTCCTTGTAAATGCACGCGCCGTTTTCCACCAGCGCGGTCACCTTGGAATCCGAATAGTAGCAGTCGATGCCCGACATGCGCAAATTCATGCTCGTATGGCTGACCGCCCAGTTGAGCACGCCCAGCAGCTCGGGATAGCGCAGGGCATAGACGTACAGGCGGTTGGAATACGGCGCAAGGTTATAGATATCCGCCTTAGTCACGGTATGGACGCCGTTCGTCAGAAGAAGCTGCGTCCCGATGCCGCCGGAATTGGTGAACGACACCTGCGTGCCGCAGGCGCGATTCGCCAGATCGGTCATCCAGTTGCCGCCCGTGGACGCCATGGAGCTGCCGACGACGGAATCCGTCGTGATCGCGGCGGTGATCGTTCCGAGCTTGGCTTCGAGCAGCGGGCGCACACCCTCCACCGCAAGACGGGAGACCGTCATCACGGCGGGGTGCAGATTGCCGGCGTTGCCCGTCGTATCGTGGAGCATGGCGGCGTTTCCGGTCACGGAGACCGTGCGCATGGACGCGACGCTGACCGCGCCCGCAGAAAACCGCAGCTCCGCGTAAGCGTAACCCCTCGCCTTTGCGGAGGGCTGGATATACGCCGTCTGTTCCGTGCCGGTCTGCGCGTAGTGGGAATCCGCGCCGCAGACGAGGTCGACCGCCGTGCCGCCCGGCAGCGCAGCCGCCGTCTTTTTCGCGTCGCGATGCGCCAGCAGCACCACGGCGTCCGCTCCCTGTGCTTTTAATTGCCGCGCCAGCGCGTCGACCGGCGCGAGGGAGTCGTTCACGTAGTAATCCTTGATTCTATCCGGCAGGATCGAGCCGTTCATGTTATGCAGCCAGCCGATCACCGCGATCTTGACCGCTTTTTCCGTGCCGTCCGCAGCGACGGCGGTCTTTTCGAGAAGTACGTAGTCCTTCGTCCGCGCGACCCGCGCGCCGTCCTTGACAGAATAGAGGTTGCTGCACAGGACGGGGATCGCGTTTACGCCGGACAGCCCGTTCAGCGCGTAATCCGGCATCGTGCCGTCGGCGTCGACGGCATGCTCCAATCCGGCGTCGAACGCATGCCCGCCGAGGGCGACCGCGTCGTAGCGCGCCTGCGCGTACGCCGCGCTGACGGGTCTTCCATCCTGCTGCGATTCGATCACGTTGCCGGAATAGATATCGCCGCCGTCCAGCAGCAGCGCGCACGCGTCGCTGTAACTTCGTCGGTCTTCCACTGCGTCTATGATGCGGGCAAAACGGTACTGATAGTTTTCTTCCCCCTCAAAGCCGGTATCCACAAGACAGCCGTGCAGGTCGGCGGTTTCAAAGATCGGCAGAGTATACTCCGCCGCGGAAGGCTGCGCGCTCTGCGCAGACGCAGGAACGGATATCAGAGAGAAGAGCATTGATACTACAAGAAGCAGCGCCGTCTTTTTCACGCAGATCACCCCCTGTTTTGATTATACCTGCAGACACCGCAAATCGTCAAGAAAAAACAGGACTGCGTTTGCAGTCCTGTTTCGTTCCGTATTGAGATAAATTACTTGATCTCTGCGGTTGCGCCGGCTTCCTTCAGATCGGCTGCGAGCTTCTCCGCGTCTTCCTTGGAGATGCCTTCCTTCAGGGTCTTCGGGCAGTTGTCGGCGATGTCCTTCGCTTCCTTCAGGCCGAGGCCGGTGGCAGCGCGGATCACCTTGATGACGTTCAGCTTGGAAGCGCCGCAATCCTTCAGGATAACGTCGAATTCAGTCTTCTCTTCGACTTCGGCAGCAGCGCCCGCAGCAGGAGCGGCAACAGCGGCAGCAGCGGCGGAAACACCGAAGGTATCTTCCAGAGCGTGTACGAGCTCGGCCAGTTCCAGAACGGACAGGCCCTTAACTTCTTCGATCAGAGCAGCGATTTTTTCAGACATTGTAAAATCCTCCTAATGTATTGTTTGGTGGTTGATTAGGCTTCCGCAGCTTCTGCGGGAGCAGGGCCTTCCTTCTGCTGGCGGATCTGGTCAATGACGAAAGCCAGGGAAGAGATGGGGGCCAGGAACGTGCCGAGCACCTGAGCGATGAGAGCATCCTTGCCGGGAAGCTCGCCGAAGCCCTGGAGCTGTTCGACGGACAGGACGGAACCTTCGACGAAGCCGCCCTTGATTTTCAGAACGTTCTTGTTCTTTTTGGCAAATTCGCAAACGATGCGAGCCGGAGCAATGGGGTCGCCGGTGGTGGTGGCGAGAGAAGTGGTACCGTTGAGGAGCTCGTCAAACTGGTTGTAGCCTGCCTTGTTGGCGGCGAAACGAGTCAGCGTGTTCTTGACGACGGTGTATTCCACGCCAGCTTCACGGAACTTATTGCGAAGCTCGGTATCCTGTGCGACAGTGATGCCCTTGTAGTCGACGAAGACGGCAGCGGTGGAACCCTGCAGCTTATCGGCCAGTGCATCGACAATTGCCTTTTTGTTTTCGAGTACTTGCTTATTGGGCAATTTGTGTCACCTCCGAAAAAAATCCTCATGCCAAAAGACATGAGGACACAAAACAAGCATATTTCGTGTAACCTCGGCAGGATTTACGGCTTGCGCCACCTGCTGTCTTTGGCAACCTTAGCTATTATAACAGAAATGCGGCGTTTGTCAACAACTTTTTTCTGTTTTTCCGACTTTTTTGCAGAAAACGTGCAGCGCTTTCGCGCTGCACGCTTCAAAATCCGCAGATTACAGCTTGGAAGTTGCAACCTTGACGCCGGGGCCCATGGTGGACGCGACGACGCAGGAGCGGATATACTGACCCTTCGCAGCGGCGGGCTTCGCCTTGATAACGGCGGCCAGCAGCGCGTTCATGTTCTCGGCCAGCTTCTCTGCACCGAAGGAAACCTTGCCGATCGGGCAGTGGATGATGTTGGTCTTGTCGAGACGGTACTCGATCTTACCGGCTTTGATCTCCTTGACGGCAGCCGCGACGTTCGGGGTGACGGTGCCGGCCTTGGGGGAAGGCATCAGGCCCTTCGGGCCGAGGACCTTACCGAGACGGCCGACGATACCCATCATATCGGGGGTAGCGACGACGACGTCAAAGTCAAACCAGTTTTCTTTCGTGATCTTCTCAACGAGCTCCATGCCGCCGACGTAGTCTGCGCCGGCTGCGGTCGCTTCGTCGACCTTAGCGTCCTTCGCAAAAACGAGGACTTTACGGGTCTTGCCGGTGCCGTTCGGAAGAACGATGGCGCCGCGGACCTGCTGATCGGCATGACGGGAGTCAACGCCGAGCTTGATGTGGATTTCGACGGTCTCGTCGAACTTTGCCGGAGCGGTCTTGACCACCAGGTCAAGGGCGTCGGCTACTTCATACTGCACGGAGCGGTCGATCTGCTTCGCGCTGTCCTTATATTTCTTACCTCTAAACAATGTTTTATCCTCCTTGAAGTGGTAAATGCGGAATGGAATCCTCCCACATATTGAGGCGAATCGCCTCGGCAGCTTAATTAGTCAACAACGGTAATGCCCATGGAGCGGCAGGTGCCTGCAACCATGCTCATAGCAGCTTCGATCGTAGAAGCGGTGAGATCCGGCATCTTTCTCTCGGCGATCTCGCGCACCTGCGCTTTGGTGATCGTGCCGACCTTGTCCTTGTTGGGGACGCCGGAGCCCTTTTCCTGACCGATCGCCTTCAGAATGAGGGTCGGGGTCGGGGGGGTCTTGGTGATGAAGGAGAAGCTGCGGTCGGAATATACAGTGATCACAACGGGGATCTTGAAACCAGCCTGATCCTTGGTGCGGTCATTGAATTCCTTGATGAACTGTGCGATGTTGACGCCGTGCTGGCCGAGAGCCGGACCGACAGGGGGCGAAGCGGTCGCCTTGGCGGCCGGAATCTGAAGTTTGATATAACCAGTAACTTTCTGTGCCATGATAAGCACCTCCAAATAAAAAAGTGGTGATACGCCTGCGCGTATTTTTGGCGGGGACAGTCCCCTCCCACGTTAGTGACCGAATACTATTCGGAGACAACCTCCACCTGATCGAGCTCAAGCTCAACCGGTGTTTCGCGACCGAACATGGAAACGGTCAGACGAACTTTGTTCTTTTCGATGTCGAGCATATCAACGACTCCGTTGAACCCGGTCAGCGCGCCGTCCACGATGGTTACGGTATCGCCGACGTCGTAGCCGACAACGATCTCGCGCTTCTCTACGCCGAGCTTGTAGGTCTCGTCCTCCGTCAGAGGCGTCGCCTTTTCGCTGCCCGAGGTAATAAAGCCCGTGACACCGCGGACGTTTCGGATGACATACCACGCCTCGTCCGTCATCACCATCTTCACCAGCACGTAACCGGGGAAGAGCTTGCGGTCGTAGGTCTTCGGGCCGTTATCGGTGATCTCTGTGACGGTTTCCATCGGGATGGAGACTTGGTAGATCTTGATCCTGTCGTCCTGCTGTCTGGCTTCCACCGTTTTCTCGATGGTCGCCTTTACGGTGTTTTCATAACCGGAGTAGGTATGCACAACATACCATTTTGCTTCTTCTGCCATACCGAATTAAAGGAACAGATCCTTCAGAAGGGCAATTCCCTTGCCTGCGAGGAAGTCGAACAGGCAAACGATGACGCCGACAACCAGAACGGATGCCAGAACGATCAGCGTGTTGTTGAACAACTGCTTGCCATCGGGCCAGACGACCTTCTTCAGCTCGCTCTTCATTTCGCGGAACCACTTGGCAATCGCGCGGCCGGTACGGACGAAGAAATTAGGCTTCTTGTTAGCTTCTGCCATCTTGTTTCTTCCTTTCCTTACTTCGTTTCGGTATGAACGGTATGCTTTCTGCAGAACCTGCAATACTTCTTCATTTCCAGGCGGTCAGGGTCGTTCTTCTTGTTTTTCATGGTGTTGTAGTTTCTCTGCTTGCACTCGTTGCAGCGAAGGGTGATTTTTACTCGCATTTCGGCACCTCCTTAATTTGCCTCCCTGTATGCCCGCGGCTATCGAAAATTTAGCCGACGCCGAAACTACGGGGCGCCTCCGCGGGTGAAAAATGGGCGCAAAAAGAAAACCCAATTTTCGCAGGTAGAGACATTCTAACACAGGAAGTCTATCAGGTCAAGCATTATTTCTTGTTTTTTCAAGGTTTTTTACGCAAAAAACGGGAGCGAGCGATACGCTCACTCCCGATTGTTGCAGTTTTCGTGATATTTGCAGGCTCCGCAATTGCCGCCGCACCCGCCGCAGCCGGTTCCCCTGCGGCGGACGAGGCAGATCACCGTCGCGATCAGCCACAGCCCGACCGCGCCCAACAGGGCGATCTCCAGCCAGCCCATCTCAGAACACCAGCAGCGCGCCGCGATAGATCAGCGCGGCGAAGAGCCACGCGACGACGCACTGGAACACCGCGACGATCGCACCGCGCCATTTGCCGCCGAGCTCTCTGCCGATGGCGGCAGTTGCGGCGACACAGGGGGTATAGAGCAGGGTGAAGGTCAGGAAGCTGACCGCCGAAGCGACGGTAAAGAGGGCGGACAGTCCGGCAGAGAGGTTCTCCATGCCCGTTCCGGTCAGAATGCCGAGGGTGCTGACGACGGCCTCCTTTGCCGTGAAGCCCGTCACGAGGGCGGTCGTGATGCGCCAGTCGCCGAAGCCGAGCGGGCGGAAAATTGGGGTCAGCACCTTGCCGACCCATGCGAGGAGGCTCTGCGTGCTGTCCTCCACGAAGTTCAGATGCGTATCGAACGACTGCAGGAACCAGATCGCCAGCGTTGCGACGAAGATGATGGTAAAGGCGCGCTGCAGGAAGTCCCTTGCCTTGTCCCACAGCAGCATGGCGACGCTCTTGACGGACGGCATGCGGTAGTTCGGGAGCTCCATGACGAACGGGACGGGCTTGCCGCGGAAGAGGGTCTTCTTGAACAGCAGCGATACCAGAATGCCGACGAGCATGCCGCCGAAATACAGAAGCCCCATCACCAGCGCGGTGTAATTCGGAAAAAACGCCGCGGAGAATACCGCGTAGATCGGGATCTTCGCAGAGCAGCTCATGAACGGCGTCAGCAGGATCGTCAGCCTGCGGTCGCGCGACGACGGCAGCGTCCGGGTCGCCATGACCGCAGGCACGGTGCAGCCGAAGCCGATCAGCATCGGCACGAAGCTGCGTCCGGACAGACCGATCTTGCGCAGCAGCTTGTCCATCACGAACGCTACGCGCGCCATGTAGCCCGTATCCTCCAAAATGGACAGGAAGAAGAACATGACGACGATGATCGGCAGGAAGCTGACCACGCTGCCGACGCCCGCAAAGATACCGTCGATGATCAGGCTATGCACGACGGGGTTGAGCCCGTAGGCTTTCAAGCCGCTGTCTACGACGGCGGAGAGCCGGTCGATGCCCGCGGCGAGCGCGTCCTGCAAAAACGCGCCGATCACGTCGAACGTCAGCCAAAAGATCAGCAGCATGATGCCGAGGAAGATCGGCAGCGCGGCGTATTTGTTCGTTAAGACGCGGTCGATGGCAACGGAGCGGAGGTGCTCCTTGCTTTGTTTGCACTTGACGACCGTTTTGTCGCAGAGTTTTTCAATGTAGTCGTAGCGCATGGAGGCGATCGCGGCGTTGCGGTCGAGGCCGCCCTCGTCCTCCATCTGCACGATGCTGTGCTCCAGGAGCTCCATCTCGTTCCGGTCGATCACCATGCGCTCGATGATGTCGGTGTCGCCCTCGATCATCTTCGTCGCGGCAAAGCGGCGCGCGATGCCCGCATTGCGCGCATGGTCTTCGATCTGGTGGGAAACGGCGTGGATGCAGCGGTGCACCGGGCCGTCGTCGCAGAAGTCCACGCGCAGGGGGCGGTGCTTCGCCTTCGCCGTCTGCACGGCGCACTGCACCAGCTCCGTAATGCCCTCGTTTTTCGCAGCGGAGATCGGCACCACGGGGATCCCCAGCTCCGCGGACATCTTATTGACGTCGATCGTGCCGCCGTTGCCGCGCACCTCGTCCATCATATTGAGCGCGAGCACCATCGGGATATCCATCTCCAGAAGCTGGAGGGTCAGATAAAGATTGCGCTCGATATTCGTCGCGTCGACGATGTTGACGATCCCGTCCGGATGCCGGTCGAGCAGGAAGTCGCGCGTGACGATCTCCTCGGCGGAATAGGGGCGCAGGGAGTAGATGCCCGGCAGGTCTGCCACCGTGCAGTCCTTCGCGCCGCGCATCTGTCCGATCTTGCTGTCAACGGTCACACCGGGAAAATTGCCGACGTGCTGGTTCGCGCCGGTCAGTTGGTTGAACAGGGTCGTCTTTCCGCAGTTCTGATTGCCGACCAAAGCGAACATCATTTCGCGCTCACCTCCGGCAGAATCTCGATTTTTGCCGCGTCCTCCAGCCGAAGGGTCAGCTCGTAGCCGCGCAGACGGATCTCCATCGGATCGCCCATCGGAGCGATCTTTTGCACCGTCACCTTCGTATTCGGGATCAGTCCCATATCCAGCAGGCGGCAGCGCAGTACCCCTTCCCCGCCGACCGCGGTGATCAGACCGCTCTTGCCGACTGCCAGTTCCTTCAGCGTCATCTCGTTATCCTCCGAGTTAGTCATGTCTATCTGCGTAAATGATAGCACAAGGCGGCTTTCTTATCAAGCGGGCGGCGAAAAAAACTTGTAATTCCGGCGGCTTGCCGTTATAATGTGGGTAATCTAACAAATGGAGCAATCGTATGAGAATTCTTGCCATTGATTACGGCGACGCCCGCACCGGCATCGCGATCTCCGACGCGAGCGGAACGATCGTCGGGCAGATCGCCGTGATCCACAGCTACAATGCAAAGAAAACCGCCGCAGAGATCGCCCGTTTCGTCAAAGAAAGCGGCGCGGAGCGGATCGTCATGGGCTTCCCGCGCAACATGGACGGCACGGAGGGTCCGCGGGCGGAGCTTTACCGCAGCTTCGCCGCGCTGGTGGAGCAGACCTGCGGCATGCCCGTCGTCCTCTGGGACGAGCGGCGCACCACCGTCGAGGCGCACAACATTCTTTCCGGCTGCAACTACCGCGGAAAGAAGCGGAAAGAGACCGTGGACGCCGTCGCCGCGTCGCTGATCTTAGAGGGCTATCTTTCCTTCCTGTCGCGCTGACGCCCGAGCAGCTCCGTCAAGCCGACAACGATCAAAAAGCCGCCGAACAGCCTGCGCAAAAGACCCGTATCCATCGCCGTTGCCAGTACCGCCGCGCCCGCGGCGCAAACGCAGCCGGCAAGGATCGCGGGGACGACGATACGCGGGCGGATCAGGCGGTTTTTTATATGGAACACGAGCGCGCAGGCGGCAGTCGGCAGAAAGAAGAGCAGATTGATTCCCTGCGCGCTTTTCTGCGCCATGCCCATGACGGCGGTCAGCCAGACCATGAGCAGGGTGCCGCCGCCGATTCCGAGGCCGGACAGCACGCCGCATAGCAGGCCGGCGAGTCCGGCGATCACCGCGCTCATGCCGTCAAAAGGCGGACGCCGCCCCAGAGGATGAACGCGCCGAGCACGCGGTGCAGCCACTTGGTCGGAAGCTTCTTCAGCATCAGCCCCGCGATCGCGCCGCCGACCGCGCCGCCGATCAGGTAAGGCACGGCGCCAACGAGAAAGCTGCCGCCGCGCAGCAGATAGACCCCCGCAGATACCAGAGACAGCGGGAGAATAATGCATACGCTGCACGCAAACAGCTCGTGCTGTCTGAGGTCGGTCGTCTTGGCCAGCAGCGGAAGCAGCAGCATTCCGCCGCCCGCCCCGAACAAGCCGTTGGCAATGCCTGCCGCCGCGCCGCTCAGCAGCGGCGCAAGCCGATGTTTTTTCAATCCTGCCATCTCCATTCCGCAAACGATATTTCCATTATTTTGCGCCTATCATAACTGTCCTATCCGCAGAATATACTCTCCCATAAGAATTAAACGAGGTGGGAGAATGGAACAAACCGTAAATCATATCACGCTGATCGGCAATCTCGCGTCCGCTCCGACGTTTTCACACGGCAACCACGGGCGGCGTTTTTATTCGTTCTATTTGGAAGTCGCGCGGCTGTCCGGCGCGATCGACCGTCTGCAGATCCTCGCGCCGGAAGAGCTGCTGTTTTCCGTCGAAGCGCGGGAGGGTGACGCGCTGCAGATTGAAGGGCAGATTCGCTCCTATAACAACCGCTCTCCGAACGGCAGGCGACTGATCATTTCCGTGCTTGCCGAAACCATGGAGGTCACGGACGCGCCGCACGATAACCGCGTCACCCTGCAGGGGATCGTCTGCAAGGATCCGATCTATCGGCGCACCCCGCTGGGCAGGGAGATCACCGACGTCATGCTCGCCGTCAACCGCCCCTATCACCGCGCCGACTATCTGCCCTGTATCCTATGGGGGCGCTGCGCGCAGGAGGTCGCCGCCTACCCCGTCGGCACGCCGCTTGCTTTAACCGGACGGCTGCAGAGCCGCGCGTACATCAAGGTCACGGACGGCGTCGCCGAGGAGCGCACCGCCTATGAGATATCCGCCATCACCGCCGAGCTGGGAGAACTGCCGTAAAGCGCGGCTCCCTCCCCGAGGGAGGAAAGCTTCCCTGTGTAAGGGGAGCTTTCTTTGCCAATGGCATAGACGGAGGGTTGTACCGCATAGCAGCCTTGCAGCAAACCGCCGCCTGCGGTTACAATCCCTCCGTCACGGCTGCGCCGTGCCGCCTCCCTTGCGTATAGGGAGGCAGCAAAAGACCCGCCTCGTTTGAGGCGGGTCTTTTGCTTGCCGAATTATACGGGCTCGTCCATCAGGCGGTCGAACTCCGCCGCAACGCGGTCGAAGTCTTCCTCCGGAATGTCGAGCAGCTCAAAGTCATCTTCCGTCGGCACGTAGCCGTAGAGATAGACGTCGTTGGTCTCGTCAAACGGCTCCAGCGCAATGTACTGCTTGTCGTCCAGATCGAAAATGCCCATGATGCCGCAGTCTACGCTTTCGCCCTCGTCAAATTCCAGTGCAATGATCTCGTCTTCCGAGTACTGTGCGCGTTTATCTTCCATAGTCGATTCCTCCTGTCAAGGTTGGTATTTTTATTATAGTCCACTTTCCGGGAAAGTGCAAGCCTATTCCGTCAAAAACTGACGATACGCCGTCGGCAACCCGATTATTTCCTCCAGCTCCCGCCGCGTCACCCACGTGAATTCATTTTCCTGCGCGCAATCGAGATAACAGCAGGTCAATTTCCATTCGACGTGCGTGAAGATATGCGTGCGCTGCACGGTTTTGCGAATATTGCGCGGGTGCACGCCCCAAGTCTCCGCCTGCCGCAGCATATCCGCGACGCTCAGCTCGCCCGGCACATCCGGAAGCTGCCAGAGTCCCGCCAGCAGGCCCGTCTTCGGGCGCTTGCAGACGGCGATCTTATCGCCGCATTCCAGAAAAAACACCGTTCGCCGCTCTACGCGCCGCGGCTTTTTGGCGGCACGGACGGGATAGCGTTCCTGCGTTGCAGTCAGATTTGCCTTGCAGATATCCCGCAGCGGGCATACGCCGCACAGCGGCGCGCCGTTTGGCAGGCAGACCGTCGCGCCGAGCTCCATGAGCGCCTGCGTGAAATCGCCGCAGCGCCCCTCCGGGTAAATCTTCTCCAACTCCTGCTTCACGCTGCGCTTGACGCGCTCCTCGCCGATCGGCTGATCGGAAGCGAGCACGCGGGAGACGACGCGCAGGACGTTGCCGTCCACGGCGGCGGTCGGCTGCTCGAAGCAGATCGAGCAAATCGCGCCCGCGGTGTACGCGCCGATCCCAGGCAGGGCGCGGACGCTTTCATAGTCGTGCGGGAACGCGCCGCAGTAATCGCGCACGATGTGCTGCGCCGCCTTTTGCAGATTGCGCACGCGACTGTAGTAGCCGAGCCCCTCCCAGAGCTTCAGCAGCTCGTTTTCCTCCGCGGCGGCAAGCGCTTCGATCGTCGGAAGCCGTTGCAGGAAGCGCTCGTAATAGCCCTTGACCGCCTCCACGCGCGTCTGCTGCAGCATGATCTCGGACAGCCAGACGTGATACGGCTTGCGGTCGCGCCGCCACGGCAGGTCGCGGCGATTTTTCTCAAACCACGGCAGCAGCCGTTCGGGCAAGCTTTGCAGCATCGCGCTTCCTCCTTTCAGGAAAAGGGGCTGTCCTTTTCAAGGCAGCCCCCATCCGCTTACTTTTCTTCTGCCGGTTTTCTCTTTCTTCTTCTGCGGCGGGCAGGCTTGCGCCGTGCGGCAAGCTCGTCGAATTTCTGCGCCGCGTCGGACGCGCCCTCGTAGATCAGGCGGCTGACGCGCAGCGTGCCGTCCGCTTCCTTCTGCAGGCGGATACGGATGAGGTATCTGCCGTGCTCGGGGCAGGACGCCATCGTCATATAGCGGCGGCCCTCCTGCGCGATCCACGCGCCGTTCGGCATGGGCGCGCCGCACTGCGGGCAGTGGCTTTTCAGCTCCGTCATGGCGTCGATCGCCTTCGCTTTGTCCTCGTAACCGCGGAAGACCGCCTTGCCGATACAGCCCTCGGGCGGATCGCCGTGGAAGCCGTCGGCGTGATTGCGCAACGCGCGCTCATAGTCCGCGATGCCGCGCTTGAGGTCGAGCCTGCTGCAGATCAGCGCGGTGTGATAGGCGTCGCCCAGCGCGTCGTGCGCGGGACGGCTCGGCTCGATGCCGATCAGCTCCATCGCGGTGGAAAGCGCCTTCTGCGAGGTTCCGCAGCCCGTCTGCGCGTTGAAGATCATCTGCGCGTTATACCATTCCTTGATCCAATCCGGCTCGTCGTCATGCAGGAGAATGTTGTCCTCCAGGATCGTGATGTCGTCAAATCCCCACGTCAGGAAAATGCACTCTCCGCCGATCCACTTGCGGAACCGCTCCAGCGCCTCCGGAAAGGGCAAGCCCTCCTCGCGCAGAGTCGAATCGCGCAGACCGGTCAGCTTGGACACGCGGCTGTTGAGCTTTTTATAGTATTTCGGGCGAACCAGAACCTGAAATTCGTCGGCGACCGTGCCGTCTTCGAGCAGACGCACCGCGCCGATCTGAATGATCTCGCCGTGGATCTCCACCGGCAGCACCTTCTTTGCCGCGTAGGAGCCGGGCCACGGCTGATTCCATTCCATATCCAAAACAATATACTGCATTCAAAAACTTCCTTTCCGTCATTTATCATATCACAGTTTTCTCCGAGCCGCAACCGGTCGTATAAAGTTTTTGACATTTTCCGGACGTTGCGATATAGTAGAGAAAAACGGAGGTGGTTCCATGATTCAAATCGTAAACGGCGGCGTTTTCTATCAAAACGGCAGCCTGATCCCCGCCGCGCAGTGCGGGCTTTCGCCCGATGACGGCAGAAAAAAGACGATCGCCTACGGGATTCTTGCCGCGCACAACACCTCCGGCGATATGCGCGCGCTAAAGATCAGATTCGACGCGATGGCGTCGCACGACATCACCTACGTCGGCATCATTCAGACCGCCCGCGCCTCGGGGCTGGAGCAGTTTCCCCTGCCCTACGTGCTGACCAACTGCCACAACTCCCTTTGCGCCGTCGGCGGCACGATCAACGAGGACGACCACGTCTTCGGTCTGTCAGCAGCGAAGCGGTACGGCGGCGAATTCGTCCCCGCGCACCAGTCCGTCATTCACAGCTACATGCGCGAGATGTATGCGGGCGGCGGCAGAATGATCCTCGGCTCGGACTCCCACACCCGCTACGGCGCCTACGGCACGCTGGCGATCGGCGAGGGCGGCCCGGAGCTCGTGAAGCAGCTCCTGCGCAAGACCTACGACATCGCCTATCCGCGCGTGGTCGGCGTGCATCTGACCGGCAGACCGCAGGCGGGCGTCGGTCCGCAGGACGTCGCGCTCGCGATTATCGGCGCGACGTTCAAGCAGGGCACGGTCAAAAACAGCGTGATGGAATTCTTCGGCAGCGGCGTCGCCGCCCTTTCGATGGACTACCGCAACGGCATCGACGTCATGACGACGGAAACGAGCTGCCTGTCCTCCGTCTGGCAGACGGACGCGACCGTGCAGGCGTCTCTCGCCGCGCACGAAAGATCCGACGCCTACCGGGCGCTCGCCCCGCAGGACGGCGCGTATTACGACGCGCTGCTGGAGGTCGATCTCGGCACGATCGAGCCGATGATCGCGCTCCCCTTCCACCCCTCGAACGTCTATACGATCCGCGAATTCAACGAGAACGCGGCGGATCTGCTGCACGCGGTCGACGAAAACGCCGTCACCGCGCTTGGTCTCAAGGCGAAGCCGGAATCCCTGACGAAAAAGATCCGAAACGGCAGAGTCTACGCCGACCAGGGCGTGATCGCGGGCTGCTCCGGCGGCACCTTCCAGAATCTCGTGAAAGCGGCGGAGATCCTGAACGGCAGATCGCTCGGCAGCGACCGCTTCTGGCTCTCCTGCTACCCTACAAGTCAGCCAGTCTTGATGGAACTGCTGCGTACCGGTGCGCTCGAAAAACTGATCGCCGCCGGCGCGTCCGTCCGCAGCGCGTTCTGCGGCCCGTGCTTCGGCGCGGGCGACGTGCCTGCCAACGGCGCGTTCTCCATCCGCCACTCCACCCGCAACTTCCCCAACCGCGAAGGCTCCAAGCCTGCCGACGGACAGGTCGCCTACGTCGCGCTGATGGATTCGCGTTCGATCGCCGCTTCCGCCCTGAACGGCGGCGCGATCACGCCTGCGACGGAGCTTGCGGAGCTGACGGAGGACCCGTCCTTCGTGGACTATCACTTCGATCCCGCGCCTTACGGGCGTGTTTATCACGGCGTCGGTAAACCCGACCCGTCGCAGCCGCTGGTTTTCGGCCCGAACATCGCCGACTGGCCGGAACAGATCGCGCTGCCCGAGAATCTTCTCATCACCGTCGCGTCGGCGATCTACGACCCCGTCACGACCACGGACGAGCTGATTCCCTCCGGCGAAACTTCGTCCTACCGCAGCAATCCGCTCAGATTGAGCGAATTCGCCCTCAGCCGCAAGGATCCCGACTACGTCGGGCGCGCCAAAGCCGTCCTTGCGCAGGAGAAGCTGCGCCGCGAGGGAAAGCCCGCCGACCTCGACGGCTATGACCCCGAAACGACCGGACTTGGCAGCGCGGTCATGGCGATCCGTCCCGGCGACGGCTCCGCCCGTGAGCAGGCGGCGTCCTGCCAGCGCGTGCTCGGCGGCGTGGCGAATTTCTGCGAGGACTTCGCGACGAAGCGCTACCGCAGCAACGTCATCAACTGGGGCATGCTCCCGTTCACCGTGGACAATATTGCTTCTTACCATATCCGGCCGGGCGACCGCGTCTATATCGCGGGCATCCGCAAGGCGCTGGAGGGCGATGCGGAGCAAATTGAGGGCGTTCTGCTGCAAGGCGACAAAAAGGCGCCGCTACCCCTCAAGCTCGAACGCCTGACCCGCGAGGAGCGCGACGTTATCCTCGCAGGCTGTTTGATCAACTATTATGCATAATGACGATAAGAACGCCGCGCGGTGGAGTTATCCCCGCGCGGCGTTCGTTTCATTTCTGTTATTTAGCCTGCGTCTTTACGAAGTTCTCGATAAACCGCATGAGAATGGTCGAGACCTGGGCGCGGGTGGCGTTGCCCTGCGGGAGGAGCTTGCCGTCGGAGCCGCCGATGATCTTCTCGGCGACCGCCCATGCGATCGCGTCCTTCGCCCAGGAGCTGACCTTTCCTGCGTCGGGGAAACCGCTCGGGTCGCCGCGCTTTGACGTATCAAAGCCCTTCTTATCCGCGTAGCGGTACAGGATCGCCGCCATCTGCTCGCGCGTGATGTTGCCGCTCGGATCGAACTTGCCGCTGCCGACGCCGCCGACGATGCCGTTGTGCGCCGCCCACGCGACCGCCTGCGTGTACCACTGTCCGTCCGGTACGTCCGTGAAGGTATTTTTTCCCTCCTTCGGCTCGCCCTCGTAGCGCCACAGGACGGTCACGAGCATGGCTCTCGTCATGGGCTCGTTGGGCGCGAATCTACCGCCGCCGACGCCGTTCATCAAGCCGTTCCGCACGGCGTAATTGACCGCGTCATAATACCACGCATTTTCTTTCACGTCGTTGAATTTCGTCTGCTCCACGGGCTTGTAGTTCGGATCCTTCGCGCCGCAGGCCGTACACACGCCGTCCTTGTAGCTGTGCGCGAGCATGGGGACGACCTTCTGCGCGACCATATAATCGCAGCGCGTGCAATGCTCGCCTGCACTCAGACCGGTCGCGGTACAGGTCGCCGGGACGGCAGCGTCTGTAACGACGTCGTGTCCCAACGCGGCAACGTAGCGATCGACGTAACTGTCGCCGCATTCGCAGGTATAGGTCGTAAAGCCCTGCTCCGTGCAGGTCGGCGCAGTCACGGTCGCCGTATAGCTGTGGACGTGCTCGCCCGTCAGCTCATGAAACGGAACGGAGCGGCGCACGCCCGTTTCGTTCGGGCTCTTCTTGATCTCGTAGATCATCTCGCCGTCGATCACCGCGCTGCCGTAAAGATAACCGTCGGTCGTTTCCGGCGCATAGACCGTCTCGTCCGCCATCGTCTCGAGATCAAGGCGGCGCAGTTCCGTCGCGGTGTTGTAGTAGAGCTTTCCGTTATAAAGGTAAAGCCCGCTGAATGAGCCGACCCAGAACGCACTGCCGCTGCCCCACACCGGCCACTCGCCGAGTGAAAGCAGCGCGGTCTCTCCGCCGCGTTTGCTTTCGTTTTTGACAATCGCGCCGTCTTTGATGTAGTATCTGTCACTGCCCGAAGAAAGGATCGGGCTTTCGACGCCGTACCAGTATGCGTTATCATATTGCGTATCGCTGCACGTCACGGGCAGCGTTTCCCAATCGTGGTGGTGATTGTCACCGATGGCGCGCTTGCCCGCTACGGCAGTATCGCTGAGCAGAAGGAACCTGTGCCGCACCATGCCGAGGTCGTCCGGCACGGGATCGTCCCACGTGACGTCGACGTGGTAGTAGCTGTTTCCAAGCCTGACGACGTTCCACGCATGATCCATGGGGCGGCTGATCACGCGATGGCACTCAACGCCCGCGCGATTCATAAAATACATGAACGCGTAGGTGAAGCCCTGACAGACCGCGCGGCGATTGATCAACACGCCCGCTGTACTAAAGGACTCGGGCGGCACCGTCTGCGCAAGCAGATTCTCATAGTCATACTCGCAGACGTATGCCAGATAATCGTGGAGCGCAAGCACCTTATCCGCGTCGTCCGGCACTGCGGCAAGCATGGCGTCGATCTCGGCAACTTTTCTGTCCAGCAGGTCAAAGTACGCGTTGATCTCGCTCAGATTCCTGTCCTTCGGGTAGGTGATTTCGAGCTTCAGGTAGGTGCCGTCCGCGAGCCACCAGCCGTTGACGTCGATCCCGTTGCTGACGTAGGGTGAATAGTATTTGATCTCGTTCAGCTCAATCGTCTTTCTGTTCAGACGATAGCTCTGCAGATCGAGACTCGATTTTCCGGCGCGGATCGCCGTGATAAGATCCGCTTCGATCTGATCCAGAATGATGATCTCGTTCGCCCAGTCTGCGGCGGAGTCTGCCGCGCCAGCCGTTCCAGCGGCGGCAGACAACAGCCCGATCGAAAGCGCAAGCGCAAGGAACAGAGACAGGATTCGTTGTTTCATCGTCGTTTCTCCTTCCGGTCTGTTCGTTTGCCGCTGATTCGCGGCAGATCAGATCATCGTGATCAGCTCATAGTCCGCCGTGCCGAGCCCGAGCTTTTCCGCCTGCTCGATCCCCGCCTCCCAGTTGGTATCCGGGTGCATCGTGTGAAAATGATCCGCGCCCTCTGCCGGGTGCAGCTCCCCGAGCAAGGAGTCCGCGAGCGCGTGCTGCTTGTTGGCGGCGTCCGCACACGCCTTGTCGAGCGCGACGGGATCGAAGGACGCGAACATGCCCACGTCAGGAATGACGGGCGCGTCGTTGCTGCCGTAGCAGTCGCAGAAGGGCGACACGTCGATCAGGAGCGAAACGTGGAAGCACGGGCGACCCTTGCATACGGCGCAGGCGTATTCCGCCACCTTGCGGGAAAGCAGCTCCAGCGCGTCGATCGCCGCGGGGATCATTGCGCCGGTCGGACAGACGCCCACACACCGTCCGCAGCCGACGCACCGCGCATGGTCGATGACCGCGCAGCCGTCTGCAACGGTAACGCCGCCGTGCGCGCAGTTGTCCGCGCAGACGCCGCACCCGACACACACGTCCTCCTGCACTTTCGGCTTCTCGCTGGTGTGCATTTCCTTCTTGCCGTCAAAGCTGCCGCTGCCCATGCCGAGGTTTTTCAACGCGCCGCCGAAGCCCGTTCCCTCATGTCCCTTGAAATGGGTCAGGGAGATCACGACGTCCGCGTCCATGATCGCTCTGCCGATCTTCGCAGACTTCACGTAATCGCCGTCGACGGGTACCTCCACCTCGTCCGTACCCTTCAGCCCGTCGGCAATGATCGTATGGCAGCCGAGGGACAGCGGGTTGAAGCCGTGTTTGAACGCCACGTCCAGATGATCGAGCGCGTTCTTGCGGCTGCCGACGTAGAGCGTATTGGCGTCGGTCACGAAGGGTCTGCCGCCCATGGACTTTACGAGCTCGACGATCGCGCGGGCGTAGTCCGCGCGCAGAAACGCCAGATTCCCGTCCTCGCCGAAGTGCATTTTGATCGCGGTGAATTTATCCTTGAAGTCGATCTCGCCGATGCCGGCGGTCTTGCACAGCCGTACCAGCTTATCGGTCAGGCATTCACCGCCCACGATCCGCATATTGGTAAAATATACTTTTGACTTTTCCATAAAAGAATACCTCCGCTCTTTTTTTCAATATACCACATTTTCCCATATTCCGCAACACCTCCCCGCCGTCCCGCCTGCCGCAGAAAAGAAATATCTTGTCATTTTCCGTTTGATGTGCTATTATGCAGCCATACTTTATGCTTGAAAGAGTTTTGGGAGAAAACAATGGATATTTTTGCCAAATGCTATAAGCCGTCGCTGGTAGACGAAGTGCGGGAAAAGAAGATTTATCCTTACTTCCACGCGCTCGAATCGCGGCAGGATACCGAGGTCATTATGGAAGGCAAGCGCCGCATCATGCTCGGCTCCAACAACTACCTCGGGCTGACGACGCACCCCGAAGTGATCGAGGCCGGCGTCCGCGCCTTTGAGGAATACGGCTCCGGCTGCTCCGGCTCCCGTTTCCTGAACGGAACGCTCACGCTGCATTTGCAGCTTGAGGAAGAGCTTGCGAAATTTCTGCGCAAAGAAGCCGTGGTAACCTTCTCTACAGGCTACCAGTCCAATCTCGGCATCATCAGCGCGATCGTCGGGCTCGGCGATTACGTCATCATGGACAGAGAAAACCACGCGAGCCTGTACGACGCCTGCCGTCTGAGCTTCGGGAAAATGCTCCGCTTCCGCCATAACGACATGGAGGATCTGGAGAAGAAGCTCGCGTCCGTGCCGGAAAACGCCGGCCGTCTGATCGTCACCGACGGCGTTTTCTCCATGGGTGGCGACATCGCGAATCTGCCGGAGATCTGCCGGCTGGCGAAGCAGTACGGCGCGCGCGTCATGGTAGACGACGCGCACGGTCTCGGCGTCATCGGCGAGGGCGGACGCGGCACTGCCAGCTACTACGGTCTGGAAGATCAAGTGGATATCTACATGGGTACCTTTTCCAAGTCCCTCGCTTCGCTCGGCGGTTACATGGCGGCGTCCCGCCAGGTCGTCGACTACGTGAAGCACTGCTCGAGACCCTTCATCTTCTCCGCCTCGATCACGCCGGCAAGCTGCGCAGCCGCGCTGGCGGCGCTGCGGATCCTGGCGAGCCACCCTGAGCTCCCGGAAACGCTGCAGAACAGAGCCGTCTTCATGCGCGCCAAGCTGCAGGACGCCGATATCCGTATGCGCGAATCCAACGGAGAGCGTATCCCCATCATTCCCATCTATACCTACGAGCCGCTCCCGACGCTGGTCATCGCCAAGGAGCTGTATAACCGCGGCGTTTACGTCAATTCCACGCTGCCGCCCGCCACTGCGCCGGGCGAATGTCTGCTGCGCACGAGCCTGATGGCGACGCATTCCGAGGCGCTGATCGAGGAAGCGGTCGGTATTATCGCGGACGTGCTGCGCAGTCACCACGTCGGGGAGTGACGTCATGGAAAAGGTCATACTGCTCACCGGCGGATCAAGCGGGATCGGATTGCACACGGCAAAAGCGCTTGCCGCAAAGGGCTGCCGCGTGTATGAGCTCAGCCGCAGGGAGACCGGTGCAGACGGCATATACCATATAGCCGCCGACGTGACCGACGATACGCAGGTGGAGCACGCCGTGCAGGAGATCATGGAGCGCGAGGGTCGTATCGACGTCGTGATCAACAACGCGGGTTACGGCATTTCCGGCGCGGTCGAATATACCGACACCGAAGATGCGCGGCGGCAGTTCGACGTCAATTTTTTCGGCATGGTGCGCGTCAATCGCGCCGTCCTGCCGATCCTGCACCGGCAAGGACACGGGCGGATCCTCAACATGAGCTCCGTCGCCGCACCGATCGCCATTCCCTTCCAGACCTATTATTCCGCGTCCAAGGCGGCGATCCGCGCCTATTCCATGGCGCTGCAGAGCGAGGTACGCCCCTATGGCATCGAGGTCTGCTGCATCATGCCGGGCGACATTGCGACAGGCTTCACCGCCGCACGGAAAAAGGATCCCGCCGGCGACGACGCCTACGGCGGGCGGATCGCCCGCAGTGTCGCCGTCATGGAGCATGACGAGCAGGCGGGCATTCCGGCTGAGAAAGCCGGCGCGTTCGTAGCAAAGAAATCGCTGCAGAAGCGCGTGCCGATCGTCTGCACCCTCGGTGGGAAATACAAGGTCTTCGTCTTTCTGACCCGCCTGCTTCCCAACCGGCTTCTCGTGTGGCTGGTCGGAAAAATCTACGCTTCCTGAGACAATACCGCCGCCCATCGCCAAATCGCGGCGATGGGCGGCGGTGCTTTGTTCGAATCAGGAAAGTTGTTTATGATACTCCGCTATTGCATCGTGCGCAATGTCTTTCGGGTTTACGCCGATGGAAACGAGTTGAATGCGGACTTCTCTGATCAGTTCTCTGATGGAATCGTAGCTCTCCTTAGAATTGCGCATGATCTGCAGGCAAAAGCCCTGTTCCGAAGTGATTCTGTCCTGTTCATAACCAATGAAATCTCCGATCTCGTTTAGGCAAGCCAGCCTTTCTTTTGCAAAGGCGGTCATCACGTCGACGTTTCTTTCCCTGTAGTTTTCAGCGAACACGATTTCTCCCAATTGTCTGCGGCTTTCGGAATCCTTGAAGCGGATTGCCAGCTTTTTAATAATATAGTCCGCCTTTTGTCTCATGAAGTATTCCGTTGCCAGAATGCCGACGAGCGCACTGCCGGACCCCATCGTTGCGCCCAGCGCCTTCGCAAACCCGTTTTCGTCAAATTGTTCGCCGAAATTGTGCTCAAAAACCAACTCATGCAGTGAAAAAAGTGCAGGAATGAGCAGCAGTTTTTGTTTTTTGATGTCTGCGATTGCGTATAATCCGATCCTTCCGATCGGATAAAGCTCGTACGCTGTCGACCCCTCAAGATACACAGGTTTTGCCGCGTCCGGATTGATTCCGTAGTCTGCCAACGACTGCTTCGCCGCGTATGGAAGCGTTCTGAATTGAAAGGTTTCCTTTGTGTACTTCATATTGAATACCCGCTCTCAGTCACAGCTTCAGTTTACGGAGGAAGAAAGAAAACGCCGAATTGAAATTCTCTTCAAATTCCGCCTTTGCTTTCGTTTCCGCCTTATCCACTACGCCGTCTGCTGCAATGATAATATCCGCGAAGCTATTATAAAAGCCGATGATATCGCGTACTATCCCCTCGGATTCAAGACCGTACTTTACGAGAAGCGCAAGCTTTCCGACGACGTCCGTTGTGTTGTCCCAAAGCATGGCTTTTATGGTATCGAATTCGTCGTTCAGGAATGATTTTTGCGCACCCTTCACTACTCCGGCCAATTCCGGCGATTTTGCATAGACTTCAAGGATATCCTCCAGCTCGTCCTCGTCAGCTTCGCCGTCTGCCTTCGCTATGTATAACGTGTAGAGCATCAGATTTGTATGCGCCGTTGAATAGAAATCGTCCATACCGAAGCTTTCGAGCTTCGAATTAAGCTGCTGCAATCTGACGTTATGAAGCAATAATCCAACTTGTGCAATTTTGACCATATCTGCCTTTTGCCATAATCTAAATCCTCCCAATTTCTTATCTTTAGTCTGTCGCAGTTAATGATAATATCTGTCAGTAGTAATGACGTCCGATTCTGTTTCTTTCTTGTTTTTTCACCCCCGCACAAACAAAAAAGTGCGCAGCCGGAGCTGCGCACCGAAAAACACGCGGCTCCAATTGCTGCGACACAAGTCTCACATAGCAAACCAAAGCATGCGAAACAGAGCCCGTATTTTTACCAATAGATAAAAATACACGCTTCGATTTGCTGCGCGTTATTGACTTGTGCCGCAATTCCATACTACCATATTCCGGAAAGAAAAAAATAAAAAAACACGCATAGAAAAAAGGGCTTGCTTTCGCAAGCCCTTTTTTGTGGTAGTATCCGTTGAGATCCCCTTCTCCGAGGGGCAGACGTCTCAGTGCGTCCGCCGCGGGAAGGGATCATTTTTTGTCTGCGCGGTAGAGGAAGGTCACGATCTGACCTCTGGTGCAGGTGGCGTTCGGGCTGAACGTCGTCGCGCTCGTACCCTTGGTGATGTCCTTTTCGACCGCCCACAGGACGGCGGTGTAGTAGTACTCGCCGCTTGCAACGTCCGTGAAGAGGTTGTCGGAGGAGCCCGGCGCGGGCTTGCCCTCGGCGCGCCACAGGAAGGTGACGACCTGCGCACGGGTGCAGCCCGCATTCGGGCTGAAGGTCGTCGCAGAGGTGCCTGCTGTGACCTCGTTCTCGACCGCCCACAAGACTGCCTTGTAATAATACTCGCCGCTTGCGACGTCCGTGAACGGATTGCTGCCCGACTTCGGCTCCGGACAGCCCTTGGCTCTCCAGAGGAAGGTCACGACCTGCGCTCTCGTGCAGGTGGCGTTCGGGCTGAAGGTGGTCGCCGAAGTGCCTGCGGTGACCTGCGGCTCGGCGTTCGCCGCCCACAGCACCGCGTCGTAGAAGAAATCGGTTTCATGCACGTCCGTGAAGGGGTTGGTGCGCTCTACGGGCTTGGCGTTCACTGTGATGTGCAGATTCAGCCGCTCGCTGTATTCCATGCCGGGCTTGTAAGCGGAAATGCGGTAATAGCCGCTTTCCGTCAGGGTGACCGGCGCGGTGTAGGCGACGCGGTTCGCGGTATCCTGACACGGGCAGGTATCGTTCAGCGTGTAATAGATCACCGCGCCCTCAGTCTCGCAGGAGAGCGTGAGCACCGTACCCTCTTCGACGGTCAGATAGTTGTCCTTCGGCGCGCCTGCGCCGATCACGGTCTCGCCGACCGTCGCGGTCGGACGGGCGACCTGATTGGATTCGACCTCGATTTTGAGCGGCAACGTCTTGGTAAGGGCAGTGCCGTCCACCGACAGCCTCAGCTCCGTCATGCCGGGCAGGAGCGCCCTGATCTCGAAGACCGCGACGCCGTTTTCATCCGTCACGGCGCGGATCGCCATGACCTCCGCCAGCAGCTCGCTGCAGCCGCTTGCGTTCACGGTCAGCCCCTTGATCGGCTTGCCGTCGGCGTCCAGAATCTGCGCGGTGACTCTCGGCGCGGGCGCTTCGTTGAGGAAGAGCGCGATCTGCTCTTCGTAATTCAGAACCATTGTCGCGGGGCGCGGCTCGACCGCCAGCGTGCCCGCGTAAGCGGCGAGCGGCTTGTCCGCGTAGTTTTTCGCGCCGTCCAGCTTGATGTCGACCTTGCCGCCGAGCTCTGCCGGCTTCTCCGGGATCAGGTGCAGGACGGTCGCAAAGCAGGTCTTGCAGCCCTCGTAGATCGGCTCGGGATCGACCCATTCCGCCGTGTAACCCGACGGGATGCTGAGCTGCGCGACCGTGCTCATATACTGCGTAAAGATGAATTCCACGCAGTCGGGATAAGCGTGGACGGCGGCGATCTCCGGGCCGTCCTTGGCGACCATGCCGGTCTTGAGCCCCATCTGGGGAGGCGGCACGGTGACGACCGGCGTGGACGCCTTTTCGTAGCCTTCCTTGATGAAGTCCACGCGCCAGTCGCCCACGGGCACGTCCCATGCGTAGAAGCCTTCGTCGCCTGTGATCTGCGGATTCGTTTCACCGAAGGGCGCGCCGTCCCAGACCGTGTTGTTCGTCACGTCAAAGCAGGTCGCCGTGACGCCGGACAGGAGATTAGATTCCACCGCCTCGAAGACGATGCCGGAGGGATCCATGCGGGTGGCGAAGGAGCAGTCGCCCTTCGTCTTGAGACTGCCGCACCGCTGATAGCGCTGGTTCATCGCGTTGACGTAGTCAGCCAGCTTCATCACGATCTGCGAGGAGCGGTTGAGGTTGATCGCATTGGAGAGTACGTCGTAGATCGCGTTCAGCGTTTCGACGGCGGCAAGACTGCTGCCCGCCGAGGGCAGGGCGGCAATGATGCCCGCTGCGGTGAATCCCGCGCCGACGACCGCGTCGAGCAGGGCGTGATTCTTCTGCTTGCGCAGCAGCTCGAGCAGCCGCTCGCCCGCAGCGATCTCATCGCGGATCGCCCACTGGCAGACGTCGGAATAGTTGTGCGTTTTGTAGTAATTCTGATAAATGCGGGCGTTTTCAAGATCGCCCTTGAGTTTTTCGTACTCCTCCACGGCGGAGACGTAGTCACCCGCGTCATTGGCGACCTGATAGAATTCAAGCGCGCCGCCGAGAAGTGCGCCGCCGACCTTGCCGACGCCGGACAGCTTGTTGAAGCCTTTTTCAATGTTGGGATGCGCGTCGAGCCAGTCCTTGCCGACGCCCAGCTTCTTGAGCGAGAAGTTGTCCGCCGCCTCGTTCAGCGCGTCGAGGGCGTAGCCCGAGGCGGTCAGGCTGGCGTTGCTGATCGCGTTGGCATGTGCGTCCACGGTCAGGCTTGTGCCGCTGCTGTCGCGGTATTCGTGCCTGCTGCCGCCGTCGTCCGTCGGCGTATCGCGGAAGGCGAAGGAATTGCCGTCCGAATCCGGCGGCGTGACGGTGAATCCGTCGTCCGCCAGCGCGTCGGGGTCGTAGGGAACGTCGGCGTCGTAGTCAACGCCCATATCTTCGAGGAAGTCGTCCGCGTCGTCGTAGTCGTCCCAATCCTTCTCGCAACCGAGCAGGTCGAGCATGGCGTCCAGCGCGTCCGCGATCGCCTGCTCATACTGCAGCGCGGCATCCTGCACTTCGGGCGGAAGTTCGGCAAAGTCCGGCGCGTCCGCGATGGAGCCGTGGTCGAAGATGCCGTCGGCGTCACCGGGCTCGAGCCCGTATTCGCCGAGGATATCGTCCACGCCCTGCCGCCAGCCGCCGTCGTCGATCGCGGCGAGCTGCCGGATATAGATCACGGCGTCAGCGTCCATCGTGAAGGCGCGTCCCATGTAGGTGAAGGTCACGTCGTAGCCCGTGGGAACGAGATTCGGGAAGAAGACGTGGTCGCCGCCCTGCTCGAGGTAGAGCGTGCAGACGTAGGTCTGACGGTAGCCGGTCGCGCCGTTTTCCACGGAGGCGAGGGTCATCGCCTCGTGGCGGACGCTGCCGTCCATCATGTAGACGTTCAGGATCACCTGATCGGTCAGAAGGCTGCCCTCAAAGACGACGCTGTACGTCCAGTATTTGTTCTTTTCGTCGCCGTTTGCAACGTAGGTATAGTAGCCGCCGGAAACGTTCACGCCGTCCTTATGACCGTAGGTCTGCACGCCCGCGTGGATGAAATAGGATTCTTCAATCTGCGCTTCCATCGGCGCCATGACCGCGCTCTGGTGAACGGCGGCGTCGTCCGTGGAGGCGATGATCGCGGTGCGCGTACCGCCGACGGTTTCCTTCGGCAGAGAGATCAGACCGCGATAGGCGCCGTTGAGATTCGTCGTGA
The DNA here is from genome assembly GCA_017429835.1 of Oscillospiraceae bacterium. Taxonomy (GTDB): domain Bacteria; phylum Bacillota; class Clostridia; order Oscillospirales; family Oscillospiraceae; genus JAZOXB01. The sequence continues at coordinate 21,542 of JAFROD010000008.1, read as the reverse complement.
CCTTGACCGGCGCGCCGATACCCGCCTGCAGTGTGACCGTGGTGTTCGGCGCGGCGTAGACCGTCACGGGAACGTCACGGTTATGGACGAAGGTCTCCGGCAGCTCAAGCACCAGATCCTTCACGCGGCAGCTCGCGCTGCCCAGCGGAACAACGATACCGCCGGAGGTGACCGCCGCGCTGACGGCGTAAGCGCCGGTCTTCTCCGCGCGCAGGGTCAGACTGATCACGGATTCCCAGCGGTCTGCTCCGTCGGGCTCGACGACCGCGGCTTTTCCGTAGTTTTTGTTCTGCGAGGCGACGGAAACGATCGTTAAGCCGTCGGGCACGTTAAAGGTCAATTGTTCCGCGGGATGCTCCGCCGCCATTTTATAGTTGACGCGGACTGTAAAGTCCACACCCGGCGCAAGCTGCTGCTGCGCAAGCAAGACGCCGCCCTTTTCCAGAGCGCCGGAGCCGAGACTGAGAACGGGAACGTTCAGCTCCAGCGCGGTCTGTTCGCCGCAGGAAACGGCGACGTTCTCCGCCTTGCCGTAGTCCTTGATCCCGAGGGCAAGCAGGTCGCTCTCAGCGGAAATCGCGCTCACGTAGGGGTTGTCGCCGAAGCCGAGCACGGTGTATTTGCCGGCGGGCAGGTCGGCGGCGAGGAAGAAACTGCCCTCCGCCTTGCCTGCGGCCGCCAGCTTCCCCTCCGCGTCCAGCACGGCGAGATTGGCGTCCGCAGCGCCGGTCACGGTGATTGCAAGATCGCCGCTCAAGGAGGTCGGCGTGAAGCCGTCGAGGGTCAGATTGCCGATATCCCAGTCGGCGTGGAAGTCCGCGCCGTCTTTCGTGAACGTCCGCTCCGCGTAGCCGTCGAGCGTGACGGACACGGTGACGGGCAGATCGGCTGCCGCCTGCGCTGCAAACTGCCGTCCGGTCATCGTGACGGGCACGAGCGCGCCGCCGGATGCGACGGCGACCGCCGCGCCCTCTGGCACGGCGCCGGAGACCGTATAGGTCTGCGGCTGCGTCGCGTCGAAGGTCTCAAACACGGGATGGACTCTGCCGTCCGCGTTCTCCTCGCAGAAGGTCTTGTACTGCAGGAAACTCGGCGAGGTCGCCTCCGTCATCGTTTCGGGGTAACGGATCGTCGGGTCGCCGATGCAGTGGAACCACGGGTCTGGCGCGTTCTCACCGCCCGCGCCGGTCACGACGGGCAGTCCGCCCTCCCAGTTTTGCTGGGTATAGGCTTCGTTGTCCACAAGGCGCAGGCGGTCATTATAGATCAGATACGACGGGCTCGCCGCCGTCGGAATATTGGAGAAACAGCCCTCCTGCAGCTCAGTCACGCGCTTTGGCAGGGTGACGGTGGAAGTACCCAGCGCGGTGCAGTACTGGAACGCCAGCGGGCCGATCGTCAAGGGCGTCGTGCCCGGGAGGATGATCAGACTCGCAAGATTCGCATTGAAGCCGAACGCCTTGTTTTCGATCAGCTCCACCGAAGCGGGGATAATAACCGAGGTCAGGCCGCATTGATAGAATGCACCGTTGCCGATCGTGCGAACGGTGTCCGGAATCTGGATCTCCGTCAGCGCGGCACAGGAGGCGAAGCCGTTGATCGTGCGGAACGCGGGATCGGTATGCTCGGCGAAGAGAACCGTCTGCAGGCTCTTGCAGTCCTCAAAGCAGCTCGGCTCGAGCGTCTGAAGCGTGGACGGGAAGGAAAGCCAACGTACCGCGGAATTGCGGAACGCCTCTGCACCGACGGTCGTCAGCCCCTCGGGCAGCGCGACGTCCGTGACGCCGGCGCTGTAAAACGCTTCCTTCGAGATCGTCCGCAGGGCGGTCACCCTCGAAAAATCGACGGAGGCGAGGGCGGTGCAGCCCTTGAAGCAGGCTTCGCCCAGCGTTTCGAGCGTAGACGGGAGAGCCAGCGCCGTCAGCGCGGTATCGCCGAAAAAGGCACCGTAGTCAATGGATTTCAGACCCTCGTGGAGCGTAACGGTCGTGAGCTGCGTGCATTTCCAGAACGCCTGTCTGCCAATGCCCTCTGCGGTCTCGGGGATCTCGACCTCGCGCAGCGTGTCGTGCAGCGGGCCGCTCAGATCGCTCAGGCAGCCGTAACGGAACGTGCTGTTCTCGGGAATGCTGATATAGCGCATCGGAACCTGAGCGTCGTCGTAGGGAACGTAGGCGGGAATCGTCAGCGACGTAATATCGTGCTCCGTGTCCCACTCCACGTACTCGACAGCGGCGAAGTAGTCCGCGCCGTAGCCCTCCTCTGCGGGGTAGACGCAGTAGACGTAGGAATTGCCGTCCTCGCCGGTCGCTTTTAGACGAGTGGCGACCGGTGTGATCTTGCCTTCCTCGGCGGCGCCGGTCAGCGGCAGCGCAGATACGAGCAAAACCAGACAGAGAAACAGTGCAAGAATTCGTTTCATCATATAAACCTCCTTCAGAGCGGGGCGTTTTCCATTTTCTTGTATTATATCACACTTCAATGGTTCCGTTCAAGCCGTTTTCGACAGGAAATCCTTGGTTTCGGCAGCGGTGCGGGCTGATGCGGAACGGAGGGATCGGATCGTCTATAAGGGTCACCTGACCCATTACGAATCAGCCGTTTAAGGGTCACGTCAAGGGTCAAAGCGTTTTCGCAAACGAAACGATCAACTTTTTGACGTGGAAAAACCGCATTCTCTCCGCAAAACAAGAAAAATCCCGAAGCTTTTCAGCTTCGGGATTGGTGGGGGAAGGTGGATTCGAACCACCGAAAGCACTGCTAACAGATTTACAGTCTGCCCCCTTTGGCCACTCGGGAATTCCCCCATATATGAAATTGCATGGAGCCGGTAGACGGACTCGAACCCCCGACCTGCTGATTACAAATCAGCTGCTCTACCAACTGAGCTATACCGGCACGGTCGCTGATTCTTGCCCTTTGGCTCGACAGCAAGCGTATTATATCAACCGCGCCCGCGTTTGTCAACACATTTTTTTGCTTTTTCTGAAAAACCGCGTTTTGCCGAAGGATGCGCCTCATTGCGAAGCGCACCCTTTTGCTTGCCGTGTTATAAAGCAGAATGCAATGCCTGATTGCCATACTGCGGCTCGCAATGACGCAGTTGGTCGGACAATTCCGCACTTAACATATCGAACTTCCTACTTTTTTTCTGCCGTTCTCTGTGCTATGATAGAAATGATTTCCAGACCAACCACGGAGGAACGCCATGCTGCCTGCTGCATTTTTGGAGCGAATGAAACGCCTGCTGGGCGAGGAATACGACGCCTTTCTGGCGTCCTACGATAAACCGCGCAACACGGGGCTGCGGCTGAACCCGCGCAAGGGCGCGGGCAAGCTGCCGTTCTGCGGGGAGCGCGTACCGTGGGAGCCGAACGGATATTATCTGCTGCCGGACGTGCGCCCGGGTCTGCACCCTTATCACGACGCCGGCGTATACTATCTGCAGGAGCCGAGCGCGATGGCGCCGGCGCGGCTTCTGGACGCGCAGCCCGGCGAAGTCGTGCTCGATCTCTGCGCCGCGCCCGGCGGCAAGACGACGCAGCTCGCCGCCTCGATGGACGGGCGGGGTCTGCTGGTCTGCAACGAGATCCACCCGAAGCGCGCGAGGATTCTATCTTCAAATATTGAGCGGCTCGGCGTGACGAACGCACTGGTTCTGAACGAGCACCCGGCAAAGCTCGCAGAACGCTTCCCGCGTTGTTTTGACCGCATTCTCGTGGACGCGCCCTGCTCCGGCGAGGGCATGTTCCGCAAGGAGGACGCGGCGGTGACGGACTGGAGCGAAGAGACGGTCGCGATGTGCGCCGACCGGCAGAGCGAGATCCTTTCCTCCGCGGCGGCGATGCTCCGTCCCGGCGGGCGGCTGGTCTATTCGACCTGCACCTTTGCGCCGGAGGAAAACGAGGGGGGCATCAGCCGTTTCCTGCATTCGCATCCGGAGTTTTTCGCGGAGGAGGTCGACGCGCCGTGGTTCGACCGCGGGCGTCCGGAATGGATCGACGATCCGGCGGAGGGAGTGGAGCGCACGTTCCGGCTTTTCCCGCACAAGCTGCGCGGCGAGGGGCATTTTGCCGCCGTCCTGCGCCGCCGCGGCGAGGAAGAACGGACGGTCGGCGCGCTGCAGAAAACCGAGCCGCTGCCGGCTTGCGTCCGTGACTTCATCGCGGAAAACAGGCTTCCGATCGCGGGAAATGCCGTTTCGTTCGGCGAGACGGTCTATCTTGCACCGGACGACTTGCCGGAATTGCGCGGACTGCGCGTCCTGCGCGCGGGTCTGGAACTCGGCGAGGTGCGCAAGGGTCGCTTCGTGCCCGCGCACGCCCTCGCGCTTGCGCTCGCGGACTTCCCTGCGAAAGCCGTCTTTCCCGCAGGAAGCGCTGAGATCGACGCCTATTTGCACGGACAGACCTTGTTCGCGCCGCAAAGCGGCTGGACGCTCGTCTGCGCGGACGGCGTTCCGCTCGGCTGGGCGAAGGGCGCGGACGGCATTCTGAAGAACCACTATCCGAAGGGTTTACGCAGATTATAAAAAAGTGTTAAATCTGTATGAAGTCGTAATCGTTTTGTTATTTTTCTCTTTACAAGCGCGGTTCTGTGTGCTATACTTACTCTGCCTTTTTTTGGATTACTAAACTTTCGCATATAGGAGATACTCCTAATATGAGAGGATTATGAATATGACGCAATATGTAATTGAGGGCGGAAAGCCTTTAAACGGAACCGTAACGATCAGCGGCGCGAAGAACGCTGCTGTTGCCATCCTGCCGGCGACCCTGCTGGTCAACGGCACCTGCCGCATTGAAAACGTACCCAATATTTCCGACGTCCGTCTGCTGCTTGAGATTCTCGACAGCATGGGCGCGGAGATCCGCCGTCTGAGCCCGAACACGATCGAGATCTGCTGCCGCAACGTCCGCGAGAGCGAGGCTTCGGACGCGCTGGTGCGCCGTATCCGCGCTTCTTATTATCTGATCGGCGCGCAGCTCGGACGCTTCGGCCATGCGAAGGTCGCCCTCCCCGGCGGCTGCAACTTCGGCCCCCGTCCGATCGACCAGCACATCAAGGGCTTTGAAGCGATCGGCGCGGAGATCGAGCTGCAGAACGGCTACGTCTGCGCGCGCGCTGGCGAAGCGGGACTGACCGGCGGCCGCGTCAACCTGGACGTCGTCTCGGTCGGCGCGACGATGAACATCATGATCGGCGCGACCCTGGCGGGCGGCACGACCATCATTGAGAACGCAGCAAAAGAGCCGCACATCGTCGATATGGCGAACTTCCTCAACGCGATGGGCGCGAAGATCTCCGGCGCAGGCACCGACGTCATCAAGATTCGCGGTGTCAAGGGACTGCGCGGCGGCTCGTATTCGATCATTCCCGACCAGATCGAGGCGGGCACCTATATGGCGGCTGCTGCGGCAGCGGGCGGCAACGTCCTCGTACAGAACGTCATTCCGAAGCACATGGACACCATCAGCGCGAAGCTGCGCGAAATGGGCGCGAAGGTGACGGAGTATGACGACGCCATTCGCGTGGAGCGCGACGGCACGCCGCTGCGCCGCGCCAACGTAAAGACCCTGCCCTACCCCGGCTTCCCGACCGATATGCAGCCGCAGATCGCGGTCTGTATGTCGCTGGCGTCCGGCGTGAGCACGATCCGCGAGAGCATTTACGACACGCGCTTCGGCTACTGTGCCGAGCTCAACCGCATGGGCGCGTCGATCAAGGTCGACACGAAGATCGCCATCATCACTGGCGTCGATCAGCTCCACGGCTGCACCGTTCACGCCTGCGATCTGCGCGCCGGCGCGGCGATGGTCATCGCGGGTCTTGCCGCAGACGGCACGACCGTGATCGAAGAAGCGGAGTATATCGAGCGCGGTTACGAGGCGCTGATCTCCAAGCTGCACGGACTCGGCGCGACGATCAAGCGCATCGAGATGCCCCGCGGCGCAAAAAGCCGCTCTGCCGGATAACGAGATCATACAAATGCACATCCGTTCGGATGTGCATTTTTTGAGGGATTTGGATATGGAAACTTATGTCAGTCTATTGGAGTTGATCGGCACGGTCGCCTTTGCCGCGTCCGGCGCGCTGATCGCCATGAAAAAGCACATGGACTTGCTCGGCGTGATCGTCCTCGGCGTCGTCACCGCCGTCGGCGGCGGCATTCTGCGCGATCTGATCCTCGGCATTACCCCGCCGCTCGCCTTCCGCGATCCTGCGGACGCCCTGGTCGCGGTCGCAACCTCCATTCTGTTGTTTATTCCGTGGCTGCGCCATCGCCTGATGCACAACCAGCGGCTGTTCGACGTCATTCTGCTGATCATGGATTCCATCGGACTCGGCGTCTTCACGGTCATGGGCATTTGGAACGCGCTGGCATTCGACCCGGATCGCAGCACCTTCCTGCTGGTCTTCGTCGGCGTGCTGACGGGCGTCGGCGGCGGCATGATCCGCGACGTGCTCGCGGGCAACATGCCGTTTATTCTGGTCAAGTACGTCTATGCCTGCGCCTCTCTGATCGGTGCGCTCGCCTGCGCGCTGCTGTGGAAGATTCTGCCGAGCTATGCCGCCATGCTGGTCGGCATGCTGCTCGTGCTGATCATCCGCCTGCTGGCAGCGCACTATCACTGGAACCTCCCGCGCGCCGACGACGTGGAATAGAAAAAATGTACATCTTAGGCTCCCTTGTGTAACGATAGACAACGCGAGAGTTCGCTTTTTGCGCGGACTCTCGCGTTGTCTATATTTGCCATTTGATTGCCGCGTCGCCGTTTTCTTTGAGGAAACGATTGATCTGCGAAAACGGCTTGCTGCCGAAGAAGCCGCGGTAGGACGACAGGGGGCTCGGGTGCGGCGCGGACAGCACGAGACGCGGCGCGCAGGATTGGATCAGCGCCGCCTTTTTCTGCGCCTGCGCGCCCCAGAGGACGAAGGCGATCGGCTGCGGCAGACGGTTCGTCGCGGCGATCACCGCGTCGGTCAGCCTTTGCCAGCCCCAGGCGGCGTGGCTGTTCGCCCTGCCCCGCTCCACGCTCAGAACGGTGTTGAGCAGCAGCACGCCGCGCTCCGCCCACGCGGTCAGATCGCCGTGGTTTGGTGAAGCGACGCCGAGGTCGGACTGCAGCTCGGTATAGATATTCCGCAGCGACGGCGGCAGCGGAACGCCCTTTTTGACCGCGAACGCCAGACCGAACGCCTGCCCCGGCTCGTGATAGGGGTCTTGCCCCAGAATCACCGCGCAAACGGCGTCCGGCTGCGTCAGCTTCAAGGCGGTCAGCTCCGACCCGTCGGGCGGATAGATCTCCGCCTCCTGCCGCGCAAGCGCGAGCCGTTCATTCAGTTCTGAAAACAAGTCTTTCTGATCCGCAAGGAGCGCGCTCCATGCGCCCAAATCGTTCCATTTCATAAAGATCACCGCTGAAATTATACCCCATCGGTGAAAAAAAGGCAACTATTTGCGCGAATCTGTGCTATAATGGTCGAAAAAGGCGGTGGTATGATGAAGAACGTCGACGCAATCATTTCTATTCTAAAAGAGCGGTATCCCGACGCGCTGTGCGCTCTGCAGTACGACAAGGACTACGAGCTGATGATCGCCGTGCGGCTGTCGGCGCAGTGTACCGACGCGCGGGTCAATCTCGTCACGCCCGCGCTGTTCGCGCGCTTCCCCACCCTCGACAGCTTTGCGGACGCGGACGTCGCGGAGGTCGAAACGCTCGTCCATTCCTGCGGCTTCTACAAGCACAAGGCACGCGATATCGTGCTGGCGTGCCGGATGCTCCGCGAGCAGTACGACCGTAAAGTGCCGGATTCCATGGAAGAACTGTTGAAGCTGCCCGGCGTGGGCCGAAAGACCGCGAATCTCCTGCTCGGCGACATCTACGGGCAGCCCGCCGTCGTCTGCGACACGCATTGCATCCGCATCGCCAACCGTCTCGGACTGGCGGCGGGAAAAGAGCCGGAAAAGGTCGAAACGCAGCTTCGCGCCGTCCTCCCGCCGGAGGAAAGCACCGCCTTCTGCCACCGGATCGTCCTCTTCGGGCGCGACATCTGCACGGCGCGCAGTCCGAAGTGCGGCGACTGCCCGCTGCGGCCGTACTGCAAAGAGTTTTCCGGCACGTAGCACAAAACCGAATGCGGCTGCATAGTCTGTTCCGAAAGGAGTCGGCTATGGAGCTGCATACTTGTTTCTTTACAAAAAGCGACTGCTGGCTGCAGGGAGATAAGATCGCGCCGCAGGGCGTGATGGTGCATTCGACCGGCGCGAACAATCCGTTTTTGAAACGCTACGTGCAGCCGGACGACGGGCTGCTCGGGAAGAATCAGAACGCCAACGACTGGAATCGCCCGGGGTTGGACGTTTGCGTCCACGCCTTCATCGGCAGAAAGCAGGACGGCGGGATCGCAACCTATCAGGTGCTGCCGTGGGCGCACCGCGGCTGGCACGCCGGCGGCGCGGCGAACAACACGCACATCTCCTTTGAGATCTGCGAGGACGGTCTGAACGACCGGCAGTACTTCGAGGCGGTCTACCGCGAGGCGGCGGAGCTGACCGCCTATCTTTGTAAGCAGTACCGTCTCGATCCGCTGCGAGACGGGGTCGTGATCGACCACGCGGAGGGTTATCGGCGCGGGATCGCCAGCAATCACGGCGACGTGAGCCACTGGTTCCCGAAATTCGGCAGGACGATGGACGGTTTCAGGTATTATGTAAACCTGCTGATGGGGGTTGATGGCATGACAAGCGAAGCGTTGGAGCGGCTGATCGACGAGCGGATCAAAGCCGTACTGATCGGCGCGGATACGAAAGTCAGCCCGTGGGCGGAGGAAGAACTGCAAAGCGCCGTGGCGCACGGCATTACGGACGGTACCCGCCCGCGCGGCTATACGACGCGCGAGGAGGCTGCGATCATGGTCGAACGCCTGCGGAAAAAGCTGCAGAAACAATAACAAAGAGGAAGGGCGAACGCCCTTCCTCTTTGTTCATGCTTGCAGTTCAGTTCAGCAGGTTTTCGGTGCTCTCGGGGTCGAAGAAGTGCATGACCTTCCCCTCGAAGGTGATATAGACCTTCGCACCTGCCACGAGTCCCTTGCGGGTCTCCGCGTCGAGGCTGATCGTCGGCACGCGCACCACCAGACGGGTCCCGTCCTCGGTATAGACGTGCAGATGCAGCTCGGAGCCCATCATTTCGTTGACCTCCAGCGTGCACGGGATCGCGTTTGCGCCGGCTTGGGTCAGCGTGATATGCTCCGGACGGACGCCCAGCGTGATGTGACCGGTCTTCGCCTGCTTTTCCTTCAGCGCCGCGCCCTTCTCGCCGCTCACGGGGAGCTTCACGCCGAAGGGCTTAACGTAGTAGGTCCCATTCTCCAACATCAGCTCAGTCTCGATGAAGTTCATCTGCGGCGCGCCGATAAAGCCCGCCACAAACAGGTTCTTCGGCATCTCAAAGACCTCGGTGGGCGTGCCGACCTGCTGAATATAGCCGTCCTTCATGATGACGATCCGGTCGCCCAGCGTCATCGCCTCGGTCTGGTCGTGGGTGACGTAGACGAAGGTGGTATCCAGCTTCTGCCGCAGGAGAATGATCTCGGCGCGCATCTGGTTGCGCAGCTTTGCGTCCAAATTCGACAGCGGCTCGTCCATCAGGAACACCTTGGAGTCGCGCACCATGGCGCGGCCGATGGCGACACGCTGCCGCTGACCGCCGGACAGCGCGCGGGGCTTGCGCATCAGATAGTCGGTAATGCCCAGGATCTCGGCGGCGCGGGTCACTCTGGCGTAGATTTCGTCCTCAGGGACTTTCTGGAGCCGCAAAGAGAAGGCGATGTTTTCGTAGACCGTCATGTGGGGATAGAGCGCGTAGTTCTGGAAGACCATGGCGATGTTGCGATCCTTCGGCTGAAGATCGTTGACTACCTCGCCGTCGATCTCGATCGTGCCGTCGGAGATCTCCTCCAGACCGGCGATCATGCGCAGGGTGGTGGATTTACCGCAGCCGGAAGGCCCGACGAACACCACGAATTCCTTATCCTTGATCTCCAGATCGAAGTCGTGGACTGCCACCACGTTCTTGTCGTATATTTTCTTGACTTTTGTCAGTTTTACACTTGCCATATTTCTTCTCGCTTCCTTTCTCAGCCCTTGACGGCGCCGCCGGTGACGCCCTCCACGTAGTAACGCTGCAGGCACAGGAACAGGATCGTAACCGGTATGGCGACGATCACGCCGCCTGCGCAGAACATGGTGTAGTTGCTGTTGATCTGATCGAGGGTGAGCCACTTGTACATACCGACGGCAACGTTCATGCCGACAGGGTTCTCAAAGGATATGTACCGGGCAAAGACGTAGTCGCCCCAGGGCGCCATGAACGCAGTCAGGATCGTGTAGATGACGATGGGCTTTGCCAGCGGCAGGATGATCTTGAAGAGCACCTGCATACGGGTCGCGCCGTCCACTCTCGCCGCTTCGTCGAGCGACTTGGGGATCGTGTCGAAGAAGCCCTTGGACACGTAGTAGCCCATGCCGGAGGACGCGACGTATACCAGGATCAGGCCGGGTACGGCGTTGGCTTCGGTCAGACCCAGATCCTTCAGCACGCGGTAGAGGATGATCATAGTCAGCATGCCGGGGAACAGTCCGAGGATCATCATCAGCCGCATCAGCGCGCCGCGCATCTTGAAGCGGAAACGCGAGAGGGTGTAGCTCATGCAGAGCACGATCACCGTCTGCAGCGCAGCGTTGACCAGCGCGATGATGAAGGTGTTGATGTACCATTGCTTGAAATCGGTGCGCAGCAGGGCGGCGTAGTTGTCAAAGCCCCACTGCTTGGGGATCACGTAGCCGACCGGGCCGGACAGCTCTAACCGGAAGGACTGGAGCACAATGCAGACAAAGGGGATCAGCCAGATAATGCTGATGATCACGAGCAGCACGTGGATGACGCTGTTGGAGATGGCGTTGGTCGCCCGCAGACCCAGATGCCGCTTCACTGTTTTCTTCTCTCTCATTGGAAGTCCTCCTCGTTCTTGACCGAGGGCAGCCGGTTGTACACGATGAGCGTGATCAGCGCCACCACCACGAAGACCATAATGCCGACCACCGACGCCAGATAGTACTTGGCGTCTTCACCGGTGGTGATCTTGAACAGCCAGGTGATCAGCAGGTCGGTGTAGCCCACGTTGCCGGACGCCCACGACGCCGATGCATTGGTCGGCGCGCCGCCGGTCAACAGGAAGATCACGTTAAAGTTGTTCATGTTGCTGGTAAACTGGGTCAATAGATACGGCCCGGTAATAAACAGCATGTAGGGCAGTGTGATCTTGGTGTACTGCTTCCAGCCGGAAGCGCCGTCGATCTTGGCGGATTCGTACAGGTCTGCGGGAATATTCATCAGAATGCCGGTCGCGATCAGCATCAGATACGGAATGCCGATCCAGATATTGATAACGATGACGAGCACCCTTGCAAGCAGGCCGTTGTTTGCCGTGCTGCCCCAGAAGTCTATGGCCTGTTTGATCCAGCCCAGATCGAGCAGCACGCCGTTTACAATGCCGTTTTTGGCAAACATCTTGGACACGTACAAAAGAGAAATGAACTGCGGGATCGCAATGGTCATGACCAGGATCGTCCGCCACAGCTTCTTGACGCGGACGCCCTTTTTGTTGATCATCATGGCGACGAACATGCCGAGGAAGTAGTTGGTAAAGGTCGCAAACACCGCCCAAATCAGCGTCCACGTCAGGATCTCGCCAAAGGTCGCGGCGTAGGAGTGCCCGTTTGCGCCCTTCCACGAGAACAGCGTGCGGAAGTTTTCAAACCCCTGCCAGCCGAACAGGCCGTTGATGAAACCGTCGTGGGAGCCGTCGTAGTTGGTGAACGCCACGAGGATCATGAACACGATCGGCAGCACCGTAAAGATGAGAATGCCGGTAAGGGGCAGCGCCAGCAGGGTCTTGTGGAACTTGTCGTCCACGAGGCTGCGCAGGTCGTCCCTGCCGCTCTTCAAGGGCTTGCCGCTCTTGATAATGTCCTCGGCGATCTTGTTCTGCTTCACGTTGAGCCGCCAGGTATAGATGAAGGCGATGATGAAGAAGATCGTCAGCACGCCGTAGAGCAGAATTTTGAAGGAGTTGTCGTTGTACTGGTAGACGTAGACGTCATAGATCGGGTCATAGATTTTGCCGGGGCCGACCTTGCCCAAAGAAGGCAGCATGCTGAGCCAGTAGCCGCCCGAGACGACCATGTAAAAAATGAAGACCGCCTCAAAGAGAAGGAACAGCAGACCGCGCAGGATCTGTCCCCTCGCCAGATTGCCCCAGCCCATGACTGCATAGGATATCTTCGTATGGACGTCGCCGTCTTTGAAGGTGAAGAATATGTCTTTGAACTCCCGCACGACCGCGAGAGCCGCGTTCTTAAAGAAACGTCCGATCCCGAAAACAAAGTTTTTCAGCGCCGTCGGGATCGACCGGAAAAAGCAAAGAATCCGATAGCAGAACTTTTTCCATTTGGAAAGCTGCAAGTATTCGAGGTCGCTGTATTGCTTCATAAACACGCTCCTCTCCGGAAAAATGCAAGGCCGGAGCCAGGGAATACTGGCTCCGGCCGAAAGTGACTGTTTGGCCTGAGCTGAGCTAGGCGTTAGTTCTTTACGATCGTGATCTCGTTGGTGTCCGCGTTCCAGGTGACGGTGTAGTTGCCGGCTTCCTTGAAGACGATGTTGTTGTCGCCGCCGGCGGCTTCCATGTCAATCAGATCCGCGCCGGTGGTGACCTGCGCTGCGCCGTGGTCGGTATCCCAGTTGGTCGCGGTAACGATACGGCCGCCCATGTAGTCGCTCTCTTCCACTTCGACGGTGATGGTGTAAACGCCGTCCTCCTCGGTGAGCTTATGGGTCATGTCGGCGTTGTCCCAGCCGTTCCACGCGCCCACGAAGACGTAGCCGCCCACACCGATGAGGGCGTTGCACTTCTGGCTGTAGTTGGTCAGCGCAGCCTGGATGCCTTCCTCGTCGGCAGCGTCCTTGACCTCATCGGCGATGACCTTGGCGATGTTCCACCATGCGCCGCTGATCTGGCCCTGCGGGGTTGCATACGGAGCCTGCAGGTTGATCGCGATCTGGCCTGCGTTGGCGGCAACGGCGGGATCCTGCTGGGCAACGATGTTGCTCGGGCCCCAGGAACGTTCGTTGAAACGCTCGAGCTGGCACTGCTCGCCGGTCAGATACTGCGCCAGCTTATGCAGGGCAGCCTGTCTGGTGACGTCGGTCTGCGGCTTGACGCCCATGAGCTTGAAGCCGCTGAAGGAGCCGAGATGATATTCCTCGCCGTCCACCTCGAAGGAGGGCAGGTCGGTCGCGCCGAGGTTGTCGCCCAAGATCGCCTTGATATCGTCGTATGCCCAGGTGCCGCAAACCAGAACGGCAGAGCCGGCGGCGAAGTCGCTGGCCTGAGAGGAGCTGACGTGTGCCGGAGAATCGAGGAGCTTCTTCATGCCCTTGGCGGCGATCAGACCCTCGGGGGAGTCGAAGGTGTCGTTGAGGGCGGTGGCCATGCCGTCGTCGTCAATCGTCCACTCGGAAACGCAGCCGGTCGCGAAGAAGAAGCTTGCCAGATACCATGCGGAGGTCTGGAGCTCCATGCTGAAGTACTTGCCTGCTGCCTCGCAGTCCTCGATCAGCTTTTCCAGAGAATCCACGTCCTCTTCGGGGATAACGGACTTGTCGTAGTACATGAAGTAGCCGTTATCGGCGGTGACGGGGTAGCCGTAGAGGCCATCGTTCAGGGTGACGGCAGCAACCGCCTCGGGGGTGTTGTTGTCCTTCACGATCTGGGAAGCGCCCTCGCCGAGCTGAGCAAGCGCGCCTGCCTGAATCAGGCGGGCAAACTGATCCTGTGCGAAGATGAAGATGTCACCTGCGGCCTCGACGTCGGTGATCAACTGGGTCGCGACGATGTCTTCGCCGACAGCCTGGACCGTAGCGTTGAACTTGATGCCGTCGGTGTTGGTGTTGTTGAAGTCTTCGATCTGCTTCTGGGTCAGGTCGGTGATTGCTTCAGCGACCCAAACCTTGATGTCATAGGTGCCTGCAAGCGGGCTGTCGCCGTTCTGGGCTTCGCCGGTCGGGGTCTCGCCGGAGGGAGCTTCGCCGGACGGATTCTCTCCGCCGCCGTTGCCGCCGGCGCAGGCAGCCAGGCTGAACAGCATGGCAAGAACCAGAAGGATAGAAAGGACTTTCTTCATAGGATAATTACCTCCATTCTATTTTCCCGGGATTCCGGGCTGATCGGGGCAGGCAAGCCGCTGCTTGTTCCTGCTCTCTTGTTTATAATTATAGTTTTTGCTTTTTCGAATGTCAAGCAAAAGAAACGGAATTCCGTGCGGTTTTCCCTGTTTTCTTATCTGCATTTACCAATATTGGAAAAGAAAACAGCCGGTGTTTTGGTAAAAACACCGGCTTTTCCTCAAAAAAAGAAAAATTTTAAAATTTTATTAAGTTTGAATAAAAGTCATGGGTCGGAGCCGACGCCGTTCCCGCTGCGAAGCAGGGAAAACAGCTTGAGCGACTCCAGCGGACGTCCGCCCGGGTCAAAGAACGCCTGATTATCCACCGCGCAGCCGCCGTAGTACCTGCCCGCGTCCTCCGGATTGTAAGATGCCGCATAGCCGGTCGCCCAGCCGGAACCGTACCGCTCCCAGAGCGTGCGGTTTTCCTCCCACGACGCGCCGCCCACGCTGATCCACGCGCCCTCCCAGCAGACGACGCCGATCCCGCCGGGAACGTGCGCCGTCGTATCGATCACGTCACGCACGGCGTCAGCCTGTCCCTGTACCGAGAAAGGATAGGGCGCCGCGCTGTCCGCGCCGACCGTGTTGGCAAAGAAGTCCGAATCGTCGGCGGTATAGGCGTAAGAGGTCTCCATCACGATGACCTTTTTGCCGTACCTGTTCGCGATCCCGGAGAGAACGGCAGAGAGGTTTTCGAGCGTTCCGTGCCAGATGGGGTAATAGGAGGTGGCGAACACGTCGTAGTCCACTCCGTATTCGTCGAGCCGCTTCGCGTAGTCCTGATAGGCTCCGCTCCGCTCGGGATTGGAAAAATGCACTGCCACCAACGCTTCCGGGGACACCTCGCGAACGGCCTCGGCGCCCGCCTGCAGGAGAGCCTGAATATGCTCCCAGCCGGTCTCGCCGCAGAGGAAGCCGTTGATCTCGTTGCCCACCTGCACCATGGCGACCTCCGCGCCCGCAGACGCGAACTTCCGCAGGGTTTCGCGGGTGAATTCGCCCACCGCCTTCGTCTTTTCTCCGAAGTCCATGCCCTGCCACGCCTTTGGCACCGTCTGCTTGCCGGGATCCGCCCAAAAATCGGAATAGTGGAAGTCCACGATGAGCTTCAAGCCGTATGCCGCAGCGCGTCTGCCGATCTCAACCGCCCGTTCCGGGCTGCAGTTGCCGCCGCCGTAGCCGTGCCCCTCGTCATCGTAGGGGTCGTTCCAGACACGGACGCGGACGTGGGTGATCCCGCAGTCTCGCAGCAGCCGGAAGAGATCCGTTTCCGTGCCTGCAAAATCATAGTATTTGACGCCGCTCTCCTCCTCGGACAGGACGGTGGAAACGTCCATGCCGAGAATGAAATCCTCCGGCAGATCGGGGATCGCCTTCACCGCGAGCGTTTCGGACGCGATCGCAGGCGGCTCAGCGGGCGCGGCACACGCGCTCACGCCCAGCAGAACCGAAAATGCGGTCAGCAGCGCAAGAAGCTTCTTTTTCAATTTGAGCCCTCCAGCAGACGATCCGCAAGCCACAGCGCCGCTCCGTCGCCGGCCTCGGTGTGCTGCGACTGCGCGCCGAAGAAGAGGTAATAGTCCTCCGCGGCGTAGCCGATCAGCTCGTCAAACACGCCGGTGCCGCTTGCCGCGTCGTAGACCCGAACGCCCTGCACGCCGTCTCCCAAATCCAGATCGCCGGTCATGCCGTCGGGCAGGGGGCGAAAGGAGTCGCGCCAGCCCGCCGCCTCAGACGCCTTCACGATATACAGGTCAGCCGAGAGCAGATCCCGGTCGCTGAACATGGCATAGGAGAAGGGGCGCACCTTGATCATGCGAATGCCGTCCGGCAGACCGTATTCCTCCAGTCTGGCGGCAAGCTCCACCTCCTCGACGTTTTCTGCGCTGATATAAAGAGAAAGCTTTTTTGCAGGCTTCGCGTCGGTGAGAAAGGAGAAAACGTAGCTCCAGAGAAGAACCGAGGCAAGCGCCCAGAGCAGATAGACCTGAAACCGGGAGAGGATTCGTTTGATCATGGCGTTTCCTCCAGGGCGACCACGAAGTCGTGGACGGTGCTGACCGTGACCTGCCGCGGCAGCTCGCCCAGCATGCGCAGTCTGCTCGCATCCACGCTCAAACGGCGGACGTCCTTCCCCTCCTGCAGCGTGAGTCTCCGGATACGGACGCTGCCGGGGATGCGCACGGTGACGTCCGTAAGGTCGAGTATGCCGGTACGGGTCACGCGGGGCCCCGCGAGCATGTGCGCCGTGTGCTCCGCCTCTCTGCGGGCAAGCACCAGCAGCTCATAGCGCAGCGTGATCAGCACCCAGCCGGAGAGAATGCTCGTGAGAATGACCGCAAGCTCCATTCGCGCGGCGTTGCGGGTGTTGACCAGACAGCACAGCAGCACGCATACCCCCGCGGCCAACGCCGTGAGGGTGAGCAGCAGAACGCGCCTGATTTTCCGTTTTTTCGTCAGCCGGGCAAGATCCTCCGGCCGGTACAGTTCTATGGTTTTCATAGGAAAAATTATAGCACAGCGAGTGAAAAATGCAAGACGGAAGGGCAATTTTTGTTGACAGACGGGTGCGGTGGGGGTAGGATAGAACTATATTCAAGGGAGGTGCCGTGATGAAACGACTGCTTTCGCTGCTTCTGATCCTGACCAT
Source organism: Oscillospiraceae bacterium (assembly GCA_017429835.1). Classification (GTDB taxonomy): domain Bacteria; phylum Bacillota; class Clostridia; order Oscillospirales; family Oscillospiraceae; genus JAZOXB01. The sequence goes on along the minus strand of JAFROD010000008.1, from coordinate 4,596 downwards.
GCTGCTCGGCATGAGCGCCTGCAACAAGCCTGCCGAGCCGGAGACCCCGACCGCACCGACCGAGCAGACCGACCCTGCCGTACCGGACGCCTCCGGGCGGTATTTTCTCAGCGACGACGGAGAGGCGATCCTCACCGGCGACGAATTCAAAAACGCGCAGGCGTCGGAGGACAATTACCGCGTGTTCTACGAGATCTTCGTCGGTTCCTTCTCCGATTCGGACGGCGACGGCGTCGGCGATCTGCGGGGCATTCTGAACCGGATGGACTACCTCAACGACGGCGATCCCGCCTCCGGATTGAGCCTTGGCGTGGAGGGTCTGTGGCTCTCGCCCGTTTTCAAGAGCCAGTCCTACCACAAGTATGACGTGAACGACTATTACGAGATCGACCCTGCGTTCGGCACGATGGACGACCTGCAGGCGCTGCTGGACGCCTGCCACAGTCGGAACGTCAAGGTCATTCTCGACCTGCCCATCAATCACACGGGGCGGCTGAGCCAGTGGTTCGGCAACTTCACCCGCGCCCATCGGGAGGGAGACACCGACGACCCCTGGTACGATTTCTACTGCTACTACCACGAGGGAGAATCCGCTCCTGCAGGCCGCAGATTCGCGCAGCTCTCCGGCACGACCGACTGGTATGAGTGCAATTTCTCCGACGATATGCCCGAGCTGAATTTTGACGCTCCGGAAGTGCGGCAGGCAGTGCTGGACGTGGCAAGGTATTATTTGGATATGGGCGTGGACGGCTTCCGCTTCGACGCCGCCAAATACATCTATTTCGGCGAGAACGCCCGTTCCGCAGACTTCTGGGAGTGGTACGTCGCCGAGCTGAAGAAGCTCGACCCGGACATCTACACCGTCGCCGAGGTCTGGGACGGGGACGGGGTGACCGATATGTACTACCCCGCCATGAACTGCTTTAACTTCACCATTTCGCAGACGAGCGGCCTCATCGCCGAGACCGCCAAGAAAGGGAACGTGAACGTCTACACCTCCTACGTGGATCACTATCTGGACGAGATCCACGCACTCAATCCGGACGCCATGATCGTACCTTTCATCGCCAACCACGACACCGACCGCGCGGCGGGCTACCTGACCGTTGCGAGCTGGCAGATGCAGATGGCTGCCAACCTCTATATCCTCTCCAGCGGCTCGCCCTTCCTCTATTACGGCGAAGAGTTGGGCATGCGCGGCTCCCGCGGCGGCGCGAGCACGGACGCCAACCGTCGGCTTGCCATGCTCTGGGGCGACGGCGATACGGTGCGCGATCCCGACGGCGCCGACTACGACGCCTCCAATCAGACGTCTTCTACGGTGGAAAATCTGAAGGGCGACGGGAACAGCCTTTTAAACTACTATAAAAAGCTCCTGTTGATCCGCAGCGCCAATCCGGAGATCGCCCGCGGGGACTACACCGCGCTGAACGTGACCGACTCCAAGATGGGCGGCTTCGTCGCCACGTGGAACGGCAGCTCGGTCTGCGTGCTGCACAACACCACGCTCACCGCCAAATCGGTGGATTTGGCTCAGTTGACAAGCGAACAGTTCAACGCCATTGCCGCCGTCGTCGGGCAGGGTGGCGCCACGCTCGAAGGAACGGTGCTCACCCTTGATTCGATGACCAGCGTCGTGCTGCGATAACAGCAAGACAGAAAACACGGGAGGATCCGACCGATCCTCCCGTGTTTGTATCTCCGCTTATCCGCGGAACAGATTGAGGAAACTGCTGAACAGACCGCCGCTCTGCGGCTTTTCCTCCTGCTGACTGCCGCCGAAGAGACCGGCAAGACCGCCGAGTCCGCCGAGCGAGTCCAGCAGACCGCCGCCGGACTGCGTCTGGGGCTCCGGCTCCTGCTCCTCCTGCTCCTGCTGACCGCCGCCGAGCAGACCGCCCAGCATGCCCAGCAGACTGAAGCCGCTCCCCTGCTGGCTCTGCTGACCGCCGAGCAGCGACAGGAGCAGCGGCGCGATCAGTGCGAGGATGGACGTCGTCTTGGCCTTGGTGACGCCGCTGGCGTCGGAAACGCGCTTGACGATCGCCTTTTGGTCGCTGCCGAGCACGTGACCGAGGATCTTTTTGCCGTCCTTGAGGTCGGCGTTTTTCAGGAACGCGCCGGGATCGGAAACGTCCGCCGCAGCGTGATCCTTCAGCGCCCCGCGCAGCGACGCCTCGCCGGACTGCGTGCCGGCGTTGCGCTGCATACCGGTCAGCAGGATCGGCACGCCGGCAGACAGCACGTTGGCAACGTCGCTCTTGCTCACCTTTGTGCGCTTGCTGATCGCGGACGTTCCGTCGCCCGAAAGCAGCGACATGATCGAATTCAGATTGAGATCAGACATGGTAAACCTCCTAAACCGTAATTAATCGTTTTTTCCGCAGGTGTCGGCAATGATGAAACGCGGGCGATCCTTGATCTCCTCGTAGATATTGCCGACGTAGTAACCGATGATGCCGAGACTGATCATGATCAGGCTGCCGATGAACAGCAGCAGAATGATGACGGTCGTGAAGCCGCCGAGCGCGGTGCCGCTGATCTTCTGCACCAGCGCGATCACGCCCATCACGACGGACACGATCAGCGTAATGACGCCGAGCACCGTTACGATATGCAGCGGCACGGCGGTAAACGCCGTAATGTTGGACAGGGCGTATTTGACGAGCGACCAGGTCGACCACTTGGACTCGCCCGCCGTGCGCTCTCGCACCTCGTAGGAGACCTCGGTGGTCTTGAAGCCGACCCACGAGGACAGCGCGCGGAAGAACGCTCGCTTTTCGCGCATCGTCAGAATGACGTTGACCGCCTTGCGGTCAAGGAGCTTGAAATCGGAGGCGCGGGACATGTCCACCTTCGTGGCGCGGCTGATGAGCGCGTAAAACAGCTTGGCAAACGCGCGGTGCAGGACGCTCTCCTTGCCGCGGTCGGACTTGACGCCCTCGATGACCTCGTAGCCCTGCTCCCAGAGGCGGTACATCTCCACTAACTTTTCCGGCGGATGCTGCAGGTCGCAGTCGATCACCGCGACGCAGTCGCCCTTCGACTGGCTCAAGCCGGCGAAGATCGCCGCCTCCTTGCCGAAGTTGCGGGAAAAATGCACGCCGCGCACCGTCGGAAGCTCCGCCGACGCCGCCCGGATCTTCTCCCAGGTCGTGTCCTTCGAGCCGTCGTCCACGAAGATCAATTCATGCGGTATTCCCGCCGCCGTCAACACGCGGCTGATTTCCTTCGCCGCGATCGGCACCATTTCCTGCTCGTTATAGGCAGGAAGCACAACGGACAGCATTTCAAACCGCCCCCTTCCGTTTTCTTCATTTTATTGCCTGCGTCTGATTTTGTCAACCTTTTGCGTTGCTCCCGCGGCGAAAACGTGCTATAATATGATCGTAAGATTCCCCGAAAGGAGTCGCCTACCGATGAAAAAAGTTCTGATGCTCGGCACCGGCGGGACGATCGCCTCCGGCATGACGGAGAGCGGTCTGACGCCGATCATGACGACGGAGCAGTTGCTTGACAACGTCCCCGAGGTCACCAATTTGTGCGACGTGACCTGCCGACAGCTCTACTCCATTGATTCGACGAATATCACGCCCGATCACTGGCTTGCGATCGCGAACGCGATCCGCGAGAATTACTCTAAATACGACGGCTTCGTGATCGTCCACGGCACGGACACGATGGCGTACACCGCCGCCGCGCTGTCCTACCTCATTCAGTATGCCCCGAAGCCGATCGTGCTGACCGGCGCGCAGAAGCCGATCCTGTTCGAGAACACGGATTCCAAGACGAATCTGATCGACGCCTTCCGCGTCGCGGTGTCGAATCTCTGCGGGGTGATGATCGTCTTCAACAGCCGCGTTATCCTCGGCACCCGTGCGAGAAAGACGCATACGACCAGCCTGCAGGCGTTCTCGAGCATCAACTATCCGTCGCTCGCCGTATTGCAGAACGGCTTTCTGATGGAATACATCCGCCCGACCAGCCTGCCCGCGCCGATCTTCTACAACAAGCTCGACCCGCACGTCGGATTGATGAAGATGATCCCCGGCGCAGACTGTGACCAGCTCTCGTACCTGCTTGAGCGCAACGACGCGGTGATCGTGGAGAGCTACGGCGTCGGCGGACTGCCTTCCTATCAGGGCAGCGGGTTCTTTGACGTGATCCGCTCCGCGATCGAGCGCGGCAAGACCATCGTGATGACCACGCAGGTGCAGAACGAGGGCAGCAATCTGGCGGTCTACGACGTCGGCTTCCACCTCAAGAACGACCTGCACCTGCTGGAAGCCTACGACATGACGACGGAGGCGGCGCTGGCGAAGCTGATGTGGATCCTCGGGCAGACCCACGACCCCGCCGAGGTCCGCCGTCTCTTCTGCACCCCGATCTCCCACGACCTGCTGTACCTCAAAGAAGAGACGTAACCGAATACAGAAAAGGCGCTGTGCGTTTGCACAGTGCACCTGTCAAGCAAAAGTAGACAATAAAAAAGTATAATTACGGAAAGCCCAGTTCGGTCTTGTACTGAACTGGGCTTTTGTAGCCCAAGGCAGCATGAAGGCGCTGGTTGTTGAAGTAAGAGACATAGTGATCAAG